>NZ_JAINVG010000028.1 GCF_020400725.1 Streptomyces sp. NK15101
CCCCCCCCCCCCCCCGGCCCCCCCCCCCCCCCCCCGCCAGTCTCCAGGGCCGTCATCCTGGCCGTGACCGACTCCACCGTCGGGTCCGTCAGCTCGCCCGCGAGCCGCCCGTCGACCAGGAAGACCACGCGGTCCGCGCGGGACGCCGCCACCGGGTCGTGGGTGACCATGACGATCGTCCGGCCGTCGTGGTCGACGAGGTCCCGCAGCATGTCGAGGATCTCGCGGCTCGTCGTCGAGTCGAGCGCGCCGGTCGGCTCGTCGCCGAAGAGGACGACGGGCCGCGTGATCAGTGCGCGCGCGATCGCGACCCGCTGCTGCTGGCCGCCGGACAGTTCGCCGGGCCGGTGCCGTTCCCGGCCGGCGAGCCCCACGCGCGCGAGTGCCCGCCGTACCTCCGTACGGGACGGACGGCGGCCGGCGAGCCGGAGCGGGAGGGCCACGTTCTGCGCGGCGGTCAGGGAGGGCAGCAGGTTGAAGGACTGGAAGACGAAACCGATCCGGTCCCGCCGCAGCAGCGTGAGGCGTCGCTCGCTCAGTCCCTCCAGGGCGACGCCGCCGACCTCCACGGTCCCGGCGGTGGGCCGGTCGAGCCCGGCGGCGCACTGGAGGAGCGTGGACTTGCCGGAGCCGGAGGGCCCCATGACGGCGGTGAAGGTCCCGGTGTGGAAGTCGAGGTCGACGCCGTCGAGGGCGTGGACGTCCCGGTGGTGCCGGGTGAGCCGGCGGAGCCGTACGGCGGCGTTCGAGGTCATGGCTCAAGCGAACCGTTTCGGCCGGCCCCGATCACGACCACCACCGGGCGTCCCGGAGGTAGGCCTGGCCCTACCTCTCCCCTACCGCCCTCACGAACACGTCCAGCGCGTCGAGGGGTTCGCGCCCGCCGAGCAGCGCGCGCAGGTCGTTTCGCTCCACGCCCGTGCCGTCCATGAAGCCGTGGGCGATCGCCGAGTACGTGCTCGCCAGCATCGGCACCTGGAAGGGCACGGCCCCGGAGGCGGCGAGCGCGGCACGGACCTCCGCGAGCGTGCCGGGGGCGTACTCGGCGCCGAGGGCCGCCGCCAGGTCGGCGCCGCCGAGGGGGCGCTCGCCGACGAGCTCGTACACCCGGTTCCGGTGGGCGGCCGGGTCCGTGGCGACGGAGACGGCGATGTCGGCGAGGTCCGCGCGGGCGACGGCGGCGAGGCGGCCCCCGCCGAGGGGGCCGGTGATGCGGTGCTCGGCGTCCGGGGCGGCGATCCAGGTGAGGAACTCGGCGTAGAGGCCGTTGCGGAGGACGGTCCAGTCGAGCGTCGTGGACCGCCGGAGCCGCCGCTCGGTCCAGCGGTGCGCGAGCGCGTACGTGAGGTGGTCGCCGTCGCCGGAGAGGCTCGTGTAGACGACGTGCCGGACGCCGGCGGCCTCGGCGGCGGAGATCGCGGCCTCGTGGCGGGCGATCACGACGTCGTCCTCCCCGTACCCGGCGGATATGAGGAGGAGGGTCTCCACGCCGGCGAAGGCCGCGGGGAGCGTCTCCGGGGCGTCGAAGTCGAGAGGGCGGGTGCCGGGAAGCCCGGCGCGGGTGCCGAGGACGACGTCGTCGCGGCCGGCGAGCCGTTCGGCGACGAGAGAGCCGAGGGCGCCGGAGACGCCGGTGACGAGCAGCATGGATTCCCCCTGGGGTCGTGATGGCTGAGACCATCGTGGTCGGACGGACAGGAGTGCGGAAGGAGGCACATTGATGTCAGAGGGGCACACGGAGGTAACCACCGAGCCCTTGGTCAGCTGTGCCGAGGACTGCGGGGTACGGGACGTCCAGGACCGGCTCGGCGACAAGTGGACGGTGCACGTCGTCGTCGAACTGGCCGCAGGGCCACGGCGGTTCAGGGAGCTCCAGCGGCTCGTCACCGGCGTCTCGCAGCGGATGCTGACGCTCACGCTGCGCCGCCTCGAACGGGACGGGCTCGTCTCGCGGACGGTGTACCCGACGACCCCGCCGCAGGTGGAGTACGCGCTGACCGAGACCGGCCACAGCATGACCCACCTCATCAAGCAGCTGATCGACTGGTCGCTCGACCACCGCGCGGTGATCGCCCGGTCGCGCGAACAGTGGGACGCGAAGCACGCGAGGGGCACGGCGTGAGCGGCGGCACCACCATCGACAAGGCCTTCGAGGCGCTGTACGCGAGCGACGACGGCTCCCTCGACACGGCGGCCTCGCTGCTCGCCGCCGACCGCGGCGTGGACGCGGAACTGGCCCGGCGGGGAGAGGAGTTCGTGCGGACGCTGTGGGCGCGGGGCTGGCAGCCGGCGGATCTCGTCCGCATGGCGCGCCGAGAGCTCGCCGACGAGCACGTCCGACTCCTCTCCGCACTCATCCGGGCGGAGACGGCCGGCTACGGGCGGCTGCCGCACCGCTGGCAGGCGCAGATCGACGGACTGGACGCGGAGGGCGGACGTCCGGCGGACCGCTTCTCGCGGGCGACGACCGTCCTGGAGCTGTACCGGCTGCTCGTCCGGCTCCCGCGCCTGGACGCGGTGGGGCCCGCCCCCGGGGAGGCCCTGCCGCCGGCGGTGACGGGCGAACCCCGGATGCTCGGCCGGATCAGGGCGCTGCTCGCGAAGGCGGAGGCGACCGGATACCCGGAGGAGGCGGAGGCGCTCACCGCGAAGGCGCAGGAGCTGATGGCCCGGCACAGCCTGGACGAGGCGACGCTCGCGGCGGGCGCGCCGTCCCCCGAGACGCCGGGCGCGATCCGGATCGGGGTGGAGCCGCCGTACGAACAGGCGAAGGCGATCCTGCTCGACGCGGTCGCGACGGCGAACCACTGCCGGGCCGTGTGGAACGAGGCGTACGGCTTCTCGACGGTCGTCGGCTTCGAGGCGGACCTCGACCCGGTGGAGCTGCTCTACACCTCGCTCCTCGTCCAGGGCACGGCGGCGATGACGCGGGCGGAGGCGGAGCAGCGGGCGGGCGGGCGCAAGCGCACGAAGTCCTTCCGGCAGTCCTTCCTCCTCGCGTACGCGAACCGGCTGGGCGCCCGGCTCTCGGCGACGTCGCGCCGGGTGGCGGCCGAGGCCCCGACGCTCCTCCCGGCCCTCGCGTCGCGCGAGGTCGCGGTGTCGGCCCGCACGGACGAACTCTTCCCGGAGACCCGCACGACGCGGGTGCGGGCGGCGTGGGACGAGGCGGGCTGGAACCACGGTGCGACGGCCGCCGACGCCGCGGGCCTCCATCCGAACCGCCCCCACCTGCCCTGACCCCACCGGCCCGTGGCCCGGGCCGCGCCCGCCAGGCCGGTGCCCACCTGCCGCGCGCGGCCCGCGCCCGGCGGGACGGTGCCCCCCCCCCGCCACCCGCCGCGTGCGGCCCGCGCCCGGCGGGACGGTGCCCCCCCCCGCCACCCGCCGTGTGGGCAATCGTCCCGCTGGGGCGGGACGGGTGGGCACACGGGACGGCGCCCTTCGCGGCGCCTCCGCGTTCCGCGCCTGGACCCGCACCGACAGGGCGCTGTGCACGGGGTGCGGGTCCAGGCCCAGGAGCCTCGGGCGCCGGCAAGGGCGCCGTTCCGTTGTGCCCACCCGTTCCGCCCCTTGCGGAACGCCTGCCCACAACGGGGCGCGAGGGGCGGGCGCCGCCCCGGCGGAACGACCGCCCACCACGGGGGTGCGACGGGTGGGCGGTCGTTCCGCCGGGGCGACTGCCGGCAACCCGGCCCTGCGAAGGCCCCGGCCGCGGCCCGCAACAGGAGGTTATCGCCCGTTTCGTACGGGTTCGCGGATACGCTCTGGGGCATGAGCTGGCTCCGGGCGCTGAAGGAGACCGCCCGCTCCGGGCTCACCGTCGAGCGGCAGCGGCTCGAACCGGCCGCAGCGGCCCGCGGCGCCCTCGGCCTGGCCCTGGTCGTCGGCCTCTCCCTCGCCCTCTTCGGCCCCACCGTCGCCGTCTCGTCCGCCTTCGGCGCCTTCCAGGCGGCCATCGCCACCTTCCAGCGCTCCTGGCGCCCCCGCCCCACCCTGGCCCTGGCCTCCGGCGCCAGCCTCGCCGTCTCGACGTTCCTCGGCTATCTCACGGGCGCCCACCAGGTCCTCTTCCTCGCCCTGCTGCTCGCCTGGACGTTCCTGTCGGGCCTGGCGTGGGCCGCGGGTCCGACCGCCGGCATCATCGCCTCCTCCAACGTGGCGATCATGCTGGTGACGGTCACGCTCCCGACCTCGGTCGCCACCGCCGCCGGCCACGCCGTGACGATCTTCGCGGGCGGTGTCGTCCAGGCCGCCCTGGTGGTCCTCCTGCCCGTCCGCCGCTGGGGCGCCCAGCGCGACGCCCTCGCGGACGCGCTCGCCGCGGAGGCGGACTACGCCCGCAGGCTGCGCCACGATCCGGTCGCCCCGTTCGATCCCGTACCGCTCATGACGGCGCGGAGCGCGGCCGCGGTGACGCCCCGCCAGGCCCGCACCCGGCCGCCGGAGCTGCACGGTGCGCGGGGGCTCGCGGAGCGGATCCGCCCGGTGCTGGCCTCGCTCGCGGACCCCGCGGTCGGCGTGCCGGGGGCGGGGCCGGAACGGGCCCGGGTGCGGGAGCTGCTCGGTGCGGCGGCCGAGGTCCTGGACGCCGCCGCGCACGCGATCCGGCACGGCGAACCGGTGGCACCGCCGCCGCCCGCCCTCGCCGCCCTACGCACCCCGGACACCGGCGCGATCCTCAAGGGCCCGTCCCGCCGGGCGGCCCTCCGCCTGGCGGCGCTGCTCGGCGACGTCGTCGAGACGGCGGACCCGCGCCCGGGGGCGTCGCCGCCCCCGGACGGGGCGCCGCCGGGCCACGACGCCCGTACCCGCCCCACCCTCCTCCGGCTCGTGCCGGTCGTCCTGGCGGAGGTGCGTGCCGAGCTGCGCCCCGGCTCCCCGGTCCTGCGGCACGCGGTCCGCGTCTCGGCGGTCACGGCCGTCGGCTATCTGCTGGGGACGTGGCTGCCCTTCGGTCACGGTTACTGGGCGCCGATGGCCTCGGTGATGGTGATGCGCCCGGACTTCTCGCAGACGTACGCGCGCTCGGTGGCGCGCTTCGGCGGAACCCTGGTCGGGGTGGCGCTGGCGACGGCGGTCGTCCGGTCGGCGCATCCGGGCCCGTACCCGTCCGCCGCGCTCGCGGTGGCGTGCGCGTTCGGGATGTACCTGCTGATGCGGACGGGGTACGCGGCGGCGCAGACCTTCGTCTCCGCGTACGTCGTCTTCCTGCTCGGCATGGAAGGCGCGGGCCTGACCCAGACCGTGCGGGAGCGGGTCCTGCTGACCCTGCTCGGCGGGGTCCTCGCGATGCTGTCGTACGCCGTCTACCCGGCCTGGGAGACGCCCCGGCTGCGCGGCCTGCTCGCGGACTGGCTGGCGTCGGCCGGCGCGTTCGCGGCCGTCGTCACCGCGCGGTACGCCGATCCGGCCGGGCCGGCCGACCCCGACGTGCGGGAGGCGCTCCTGAGGACCCGTGCGGCCCGGGTCGCCTGGCAGGAGGCGGTGGCCCGGGCGTCCCACGAGCCGGTGCGGCACCGGGGGCTCTCGCACGCGGCGGTGGAGCAGGCGGAGCAGGCGCTCGCGGAGTTCGGCCGGGTGGCGATGCTCCTGGAGGCGCACCTGCCGGAGCGCGGCGCCCCGGCCGTGCCCGCGGCGGCGGCCCTCGCCGAGTCCCTGCGCCGGTCGACGGAGCGGGGCGCGAAGGAGGTGCGGGAGCGCGGGGAGCCGCACTGGGACGACCTGCGCGAGACGGTCGCGGCCTGGTCGGCGGGACCGCCGGACCACTTCCTGCTCCACAAGGGCGCCGTCCTGCTCCTGGACTCCCTGGAGGAGCTCGGGACGGCCCTCATGGAGTCGAAGCGGCCCGGATGAGCCCCGCCGGACAGGGGTGACCCACCTCTCATCCCAATTATTGGCAATGGGATTCGTTTTCATTTACCCTGCACGACATGGCACGCAATGAACTCCGTCCCGTCGTGAAGCTCCGGTCCACCGCCGGAACCGGATTCACCTACGTCACCCGCAAGAACCGCCGCAACGACCCCGACCGACTCACCCTGCGCAAGTTCGACCCGGTCGCCGGCCGGCACGTCGACTTCCGAGAGGAGCGCTGAAGCACCCATGAAGCCCGGCATCCACCCCGCGTACGAGCCCGTCGTCTTCCGCGACAAGGCCGGCGACTTCGCCTTCCTCACCCGCTCCACGCTCACCGGCGAGAAGACCGTGGAGTGGGAGGACGGCCGCACCTACCCCGTCGTCGACGTCGAGATCTCCTCGGCGAGCCACCCCTTCTACACCGGCACTGCGCGCGTGCTCGACACCGCCGGCCGCGTCGAGCGCTTCGAGAAGCGCTACGGACGGCGCGAGGCGCGCTGACGCCCCCGGTGATCGCGTTCCCGGCGGGGGATACCCGCCGGTAGAACTCTCCGTCGCGTAGCCGCTACGCCACCCCCTGTGCACGTGCATCTGCTCATGCATCGGCATATGAACACAGCTATGATCCGAGGAAGTTGACACCTGCACCAAGCAACTCGGGGAGCTACCAGTGCATCATGCGCATCACGCGTACAACGGCATGGCGGCCAAGGAGCTGCGAGGAGTCGTGTGGCAGAAGAGCCGGCACAGCAACTCCCAGGGGTCCTGCGTGGAGTTCGCCAAGCTGCCGGGGGGCGACGTCGCCGTGCGCAACTCGCGCCACCCCGACGGCCCCGCGCTCGTCTACACGCCCGCGGAGATAGAGGCGCTCCTGCTGGGCGTCAAGGACGGGGAGTTCGACCACCTGGTGTGAGACGCGAGAAGGGCCCCGACGGTTTCCGTCGGGGCCCTTCTGACGTCTCCGGCGCTACTCCGGTCCGATCCGGAACAGTGCCCACACCACCTTGCCCTGGAGCGTCCCCGCGAGCGGGTGCCAGCCCCAGCTGTCGCTGAACGAGTCCACCAGGAACAGCCCGCGCCCCGACTCGGCGGCGAAGTCCTCCTCGCCGCCGCGCGCCTCCGGGCTCTCCCGGCTGGGGTCGCGCACGGCGCACACCAGGCGCGAGGCCCAGCGCATCAGGTGCAGCCGGACCGGCGGGTTCTGGCCTTCTTCCTGCGGCGCGTCGGCGGGCACGGCGTGCCGCAGCGCGTTGGTGACGAGTTCGGAGACGACCAGGGCCACGTCGTCGAAACGCTCCGTCAGCTCCCAGCGGTCGAGCGTGGCGCTGGTGAACTTGCGGGCCCCGCGCACGGCTTCGTACCGGGCGGGCAGGGCGCAGGAGGCGGAGGTGGAGACGGCGCCGGGATCGATCGGCGGAAGGCCCTGCCGTAACGGCTCGAGCACGGTCGATCCATTCGTCCCCATGCGAGGCACTCCCGGGAATCGCGACTGTGGTGCGACAACACGACAACACGAACGAGTACGCGGCTGCGCGGGCTCCATGGTTCCGAATGCGCCCATCGGATGCAAGGGCAGATGCACGTGCACGCGCCGGACCTGTCCGTCCCCGTGCCGAATCTGTGCATAAGTCGTCCACACGATGAGGGGAACTTCCCGCGATCCGCACCCACTGTGCCCGCACTGTGCGCCCGGATGCCCGGAAGTCGCCGCCTTTCCGTAATCGAATGTGTACGCGCTGAAGCGTTTGATGGCAGAATCCGGGGCTCGACGGGGGCTCGACACCGTAAAGGGGAGGCGAAGAGCCGTGACCGCAGGCGAATCGAGCGGAGCGAGCGGGAGCGTGGTGCGGCGCATCCTGCTGGGCTCCCAGCTGAGGCGGCTGCGCGAGTCGCGCGGGATCACCCGCGAGGCTGCCGGCTATTCGATCCGTGCGTCCGAATCCAAGATCAGCCGTATGGAGTTGGGAAGGGTGAGCTTCAAGGCCAGGGACGTCGAGGATCTGCTCACCCTCTACGGGGTCGGGGACGAGGCCGAGCGCGGCGCGCTCCTCGGACTCGCCCGCGAGGCCAACGTCGCCGGCTGGTGGCACAGCTTCGGCGACGTCCTGCCCGGCTGGTTCCAGACGTACATCGGCCTGGAGGGCGCCGCCTCCCTCATCCGCGTCTACGAAGTGCAGTTCGTCCACGGCCTGTTGCAGACCGAGGCCTATGCCCAGGCCGTCGTCAGCCGGGGCATGCCCGGCGCCTCGCGCGCCGAGGTCGACCGCCGGGTCGCCCTGCGCCTGGAGCGCCAGAAGGTCCTGGTCTCCGAGCGCGCCCCGCAGTTCCACGCCGTCCTCGACGAGGCCGCGCTGCGCCGCCCCTACGGCGACCGGTCGGTCATGCAGGGGCAGTTGAGGCACCTCATCGAGGTCTCCGAGCACCCGGGCGTCACGCTCCAGGTCATGCCCTTCAGCTTCGGCGGTCATGCCGGCGAGAGCGGCGCCTTCACGATGCTGAGCTTCCCCGAGTCCGACCTCTCCGACATCGTCTACCTCGAACAGCTCACCAGCGCCCTCTACCTCGACAAGCGCGAGGAGGTCGCCCAGTACCAGCGGGTGATGGAGAAGCTGCAGAAGGACGGTCCGGATCCGGCCGAAAGCCGGGACCTTCTCCGGGGACTCCTCCAACTCTCCTGACACATCAGTACGATGACGCCACATCAGTCGCACTGCAGGTAGCGGGTAGAGGGGTCTCAACCATGTCGCACTTCACCGACCTGGCCCACCAGTACATCGACGGCGAGTGGAAGCCCGGCAGCGGTTCGTGGGACATCATCGACTTCAACCCGTACACCGGGGAGAAGCTGGCGTCGATCACCGTCGCGACCGCCGACGAGGTCGACCGCGCCTACCGGGCCGCCGAGCGCGCCCAGACCGCGTGGGCCGAGACCAACCCGTACACCCGCCGCCTCGTCTTCGAGCGCGCGCTGCGGATCATCGAGGACCGCGAGGAGGAGATCGCCGGGACGATCGTCGCCGAGCTCGGCGGCACCCGTCTCAAGGCGGCCTTCGAGCTGCACCTCGCCAAGGAGTTCCTGCGCGAGGCGATCCAGCTGGCGCTGCGCCCCGAGGGCCGCATCCTGCCCTCCCCGGTCGACGGCAAGGAGAACCGGGTCTACCGCGTCCCGGTCGGCGTCGTCGGCGTCATCTCCCCCTTCAACTTCCCCTTCCTGCTCTCCATCAAGTCGGTCGCGCCCGCGCTCGCGCTCGGCAACGCCGTCGTCCTCAAGCCGCACCAGAACACCCCGATCTGCGGCGGCACGCTGGTCGCGAAGGTCCTGGAGGAGGCCGGCCTGCCGGCCGGCCTGCTGAACGTCGTGGTCACCGACATCGCCGAGATCGGCGACGCGCTCCTGACCCACCCGGTGCCGAAGGTCATCTCCTTCACCGGCTCCGACAAGGTCGGCCGCCACGTCGCCACGGTCTGCGCGCAGAACTTCAAGCACGCCGTCCTCGAACTCGGCGGCAACAGCGCCCTGATCGTCCTCGACGACGCCGACGTGGACTACGCGGTGGACGCGGCCGTCTTCAGCCGCTTCGTGCACCAGGGCCAGGTCTGCATGGCCGCCAACCGCATCCTGGTGGACCGCGCCCTGGAGGAGGAGTTCACCGAGAAGTTCGTGGCGAAGGTGAAGACCCTGCGCGTCGGCGACCCGGCCGACCCCGCCACCCACATCGGTCCCCTCATCAACTCCCAGCAGGCGGAGTCCGTCTCCTCGCTCGTCGAGCAGACGGTGGCGGCCGGCGCGACGGCCCTGCTGCACGGCACGGTCGACGGCAACCTTGTCTCCCCGTCCGTCCTCACCGGTCTCGCCGCCGACTCCCCGGTCCTGAGCCAGGAGATCTTCGGCCCGGTCGCGCTGATCGTCCCCTTCGACGGCGAGGAGGAGGCCGTGCGGATCGCCAACGACACGCCGTACGGGCTCAGCGGCGCCGTCCACACCGGGGACGTCGAGCGGGGCGTGCGGGTCGCCAAGCGCATCCACACCGGCATGATCCACATCAACGACGGCACCGTGCACGACGAGCCGATCGTGCCCTTCGGCGGCGAGAAGCACTCGGGCGTGGGGCGGCTCAACGGCGAGGCGATGGTGGAGTCCTTCACCACCCAGAAGTGGATCTCGATCCAGCACGGCCGCAGCCGCTTCCCCTTCTAGGTTCCAGGGCCATTGAGGACAGTAGTTGTCCGCAAGGGTCCGTAGCGTGGTCGGTGTCGAAAAGCCACAGCCACGAAAGGCGGACCCACCATGGTGGCCCTTGTTCCCGCGGAGCAGCCCGGCGACGAGCGCGGCGCGTTCCTCGACTTCGTCGAGGCGCAGCGCGCCGCGCTCCGCCGCTCGCTCCTCGGCCTCACCGAGGAGCAGGCGGCGAGCCGCCCCAGTGCCAGCGAGCTCAGCCTCTCGGGGCTGGTCAAGCACGTCGCCGAGGTGGAGCTGAACTGGCTGCGGCTGGCCCAGCAGCAGCCGAACGAGAAGCAGCGGACCGAGGAGACCTGGGGCGAGGCCTTCCGGCTCGTGGACGGCGAGACGATCCCCGACGTCGTCGCGTTCTGGGCGGACGTCGCGAAGCAGACGGAGGAGTTCGTCCGCTCGGTGCCGAGCCTGGACGACACCTTCCCGCTGCCGCCCGCGCCCTGGTTCCCGAAGGACGGGCGGGTGTCGGTGCGCTGGATGCTGCTGCACCTGGTCCAGGAGATGGGGCGGCACGCCGGCCACGCGGACGTCATCCGCGAGTCCCTGGACGGCAAGGGATCCTTCGACCTGATCGCGGAGGAGAACAGCCTCGCTTAGTCAAGGTTGACTAACATCGAGGCATGTCGGCGATCCGTCTTCTCGTCCTGGGCGCGGTCAAGCAGCACGGCCGCGCCCACGGCTACCAGGTCCGCAACGACCTGGAGTACTGGGGTGCCCACGAGTGGTCCCACGCCAAGCCCGGTTCGATCTACCACGCGCTGAAGCAGATGGCGAAGCAGGGACTGCTGCACGCGCACGAGGTCGCGCCGAGCACGGTGGGCGGGCCCCCGCGGGTCGAGTACGAGCTGACGGAGGCCGGTGCGGAGGAGTACTTCGCGCTGCTGCGCGAGGCGCTGACCACGTACGACCAGAGGACGGACGTCCTGTCGGCGGCCATCGGCTTCATGGTGGACCTGCCCCGCGAGGAGGCCGCCGAGCTGCTGCGCCGGCGGGTGCGGGCGCTCGACGAGTGGCGGGCGGAGGTCACCGGGTACTACACGCCGGAGGGCGGCCCGGAGCAGCTCGGGCACATCGGCGAGATCATGCACTTCTGGGTCCACTCGGCGGACGCCGGAAAGGAGTGGACGCTGGGCCTGATCGAGCGGATCGAGGCCGGGGCGTACGTGTTCGCGGGCGAGGGCGAGCCCTTCGTGGGGGTGCTGGCGGAGGGCGAGGAGAACCCGTACGCGAACTGATCAAGTTTGAATAATGCCCCGCGAGGGCATACCGTCCTCCGTCAACGGCCACTGGTCAAATTTGACTAAGAGGTGTCGGGAGGAGACGGATGTCATCGGAAGCGATCCTCGTCGAGGGTGCGCTGAAGCGGTACGGGGGGAAGAACGCCCTGGACGGACTCGACCTCGCCGTCGGGCGGGGCACCGTTCACGGCCTCCTCGGCCCCAACGGAGCGGGCAAGACCACGACCGTACGGATCCTGGCGACCCTGCTGCGCCACGACGAGGGCCTGGTGCGGGTCGCGGGCCATGACGTACGGACCGGGGCCCGGGAGGTACGGCGGCGGATCGGGCTCCTCGGGCAGTACGCCGCACTGGACGAGGAGCTGGGCGGCCGGCAGAACCTGGAGATGTTCGGCAGGCTCCACCACCTGGGCGCCCGGCGGGCCGGCGCCCGGGCCGACGAGCTCTTGGAGCGCTTCGGCCTCGCGGACACCGGCCGGAGGCCCGTCCGGCAGTACAGCGGGGGCATGCGGCGACGGCTCGACCTGGCCGCCTCGCTGATCACCGGGCCCGAGGTGCTCTTCCTCGACGAGCCGACGACCGGGCTCGACCCCCGCGGGCGCACGGAGGTCTGGGAGGCCGTGCGCTCCCTGGTCGGCGGGGGCACGACCGTCCTGCTGACCACGCAGTACCTGGAGGAGGCCGACCGGCTCGCCGACCGGATCTCGGTCGTGGACCGGGGCAGGGTCGTCGCCGACGGCACACCCGACCAGCTCAAGGCGCGCGTGGGCGCCGACCGCGTCGACGTGGTCGTCCGGGACGCGGCGCGGCTCGACGAGGCGGCCGGCCTGCTGCCCGTCGAGCGGGCGGAGGTGACCGTGGACGCCGACCGGCGGCGGCTCAGCGCACCGGCCGCGGACCGGATGGCCGTCCTCGCCGAGACCGTCCGGGCGCTCGGCGCGGCCGGGATCGAGGCGGAGGACATCGCCCTGCGGCGGCCGACGCTGGACGAGGTCTTCCTGCACCTGACCGGACGTGAGAAGGAGGCGGCATGAGCACGGCACGGCCGACGGCGGGGACGGGCGCGGCGGAGACGGCGGTTTCGCGGACGAGCGCGGCGGACGTGGTGAGCGACTGCCTGACGATGACCCGGCGCGAACTCGCCCACTGGGCGCGGCAGCCGGTGCAGGTCCTCGTCGGGCTCGTCTTCCCGGTGATGCTGCTCCTGATGTTCGGCCATCTGGTCGGCGGCGGGCGGGCCGTCGACGGCGACTACGTCGACTACCTGGTGCCGGGGATGCTCACGCTGACCATGGTCTTCGGCCTCGAAGGCACCATGACGGCGGTGACGCGGGATCTGGACAAGGGCGTGATCGACCGCTTCCGGTCCATGCCGATGGCCGACGGGGCGGTGCTCGTGGGGCGGGCGGCCGCCGACATGCTCCAGTCGGCGGTGGGACTCCTCATGATGGCCGGCGTGGGGTACGCGATCGGCTGGCGGGCGGACGGCGGCCCGGGAGCCGCCCTCGGCGCGCTGGGGCTGCTGCTCCTGCTGCGCTTCGCGATGCTGTGGATCGGGATCTTCCTGGCCCTGGTCGCCGGACGGGCGGAGCTGGTGCAGGCCGTGCAGATCCTGGTCTGGCCGGTCGGCTTCCTCTCCAACGCCTTCGCCTCGCCGGACTCGATGCCGGGCGGACTCGGCACGGTCGTGGAGTGGAACCCGATGTCGGCGACCGCGACGGCGGTGCGCGACCTCTTCGGCAACCCTGGCGGCGAGCCGGGGCACCTCACGGCGGCGGTGGTGTGGCCGCTGCTGCTCCTGGCGCTCTTCTTCCCGCTGGCGGTACGGAAGTTCGGGCGGCTCGGGAGGTAGCGGCGCTCACGGGGCGGGAGCTCCGGGGCCGCGCGCCCCGGGTCAGCGCAGGGCGTTGCCCCGATGGTCGAGTTCGAGCTGCGGGCGCCCGGTGACGATCAGCCAGGCGGGCAGCGAGGCCAGGCAGAGGAGGGCGAGCACCGTGGGGGAGGCGGCGAGGACGGCGCCGGTGAAGAGGCTGATCCAGCCCTGCCGGGTGGTGGCGAGCAGGACCCCGAGGACGGCGGAGGAGACGGCGACCGCCGGGTGGACCTCCGGGACGAGCGCCTGGGCGAGCAGCCCGAAGGCGGCGCCGACGAAGACGGCGGGGAAGATCCGGCCGCCCCGGAAGCCGCAGGAGGCGGCGACCACGAGGGCGAGGAGTTTGACGACGGCGAACTTGGCGAGCTCGCCGGAGGACCAGCCGCCGATCGAGGCGGTGAGCTCCTTGGTCTCCGCCAGGCCCTTGAAGAGGGTCAGGTGCCCGCCGAGGGCGCCCAGGAGGCCGAGGACGAGGCCGCCGAGGGGCAGCATCAGCATGGGGTGCCGCAGGCGCCGGAAGGCGGCGTGGACGTGGGGGAAGAGGTAGCAGGAGGCGAGGCCGAAGACGGCCGCGGCCGGGGCGATGACCAGGGCGGCGAGGAGGTCGCCGAACCCGGGGTCGGTCAGCGGTGGGAGCCCCACGTCGAAACTCGGGTCGGAGACCAGCTGGGTGGTCGTCGCGCCGGCGCCGGCGGCGACGAGCGGGGCGAAGAGCCGGTCCCAGAGGGAGCCGCGGCCCGGCTGTCCCGCCAGGGCCTCGGAGAGGACGAGGGCGGCCGCCACGGGGGTGCCGAAGAGGGCGCCGATGGTGGCGGCCGAGGCGAGCGCGACCCAGGCCGCGCCCGGCACGGCGGGGGCCGCCTTGCGGCCGAGCCAGTAGGCGAGGGCGATGTTGGCGGCGATGATCGGGTTCTCGGGGCCGAGGCTGACGCCGCCGGCCAGCGTGAGGGTGCTCGCGAGCAGCAGCCCCGGCACCACGCCGGGGGCGAGCGGCGCTCCGCCGAGCCCCTCGGAGGCCGGGTCGGGTCCGGCGTGGCCGGGCACCTTCCACACGACGAGGCCCACGGCGACCCCCGCCGCCGTGAGCATGACGATCATCCAGAGCGCGGAGTAGTTCCCGATGCCGAGCGCGTCCGGCAGGTCGTCCCAGAGGACGTGCTGGAACTCCTCGGCGAGGGCGCTGATCCCGAGGAACAGCAGGCTCGCCCCCACCCCGACGAGCAGCGCGGGCAGGATCTGGGGGAGCAGGAGCCGGGCGGGCGCCTCCACGGGAGGCGGAGCATGATCAGTGGCCACCGCCCCACCATAAGTGAGCAAAAGAGACATAACACCCCGAACCGCTCCCGGGTGGCGGCACGGCCAACACCGCGGCGGGCACTTGCACCTCACGTCGCGTCAGGACCCAGGCTGAACGGCGTACCGACTGAGAAAGGGCGGACGGCCGATGGGCTACTCCGTGGGACAGGTGGCCGGCTTCGCCGGGGTCACGGTGCGCACCCTGCACCACTACGACGCGATCGGGCTGCTCTCGCCGGGCGGCCGCAGCACGGCGGGCCACCGCCGCTACGACGACGCGGACCTCGACCGGCTCCAGCAGATCCTGTTCTACCGGGAGCTCGGCTTCCCCCTCGAAGAGGTCGCCGTCCTCCTCGACGACCCGCACGCCGACCCGCGGGAACACCTGCGGCGCCAACACGCGCTGCTGACCGCGCGGATCGACGAGCTCCGGAGGATGGCGGCGGCCGTCGAGCACGCCATGGAGGCGAAGAGGATGGGCATCAACCTCACCCCCGAGGAGAAGTTCGAGGTCTTCGGGGACAAGGACCCCGAAAGGTTCGCGGCCGAGACCGCCCGCCGCTGGGGCGGCTCCCACTCCCACCGGCAGGCCCGGGCCCGAGCCGCCGCGTACGGCAAGGAGGACTGGCAGCGGATGAAGGACGAGGTGGACGCCTGGGGCGCCGCCTACGCCGCCCTGATGGACGAGGGCCGGGACCCCGGGTCCGAGGAGGCGATGGACCTCGCCGAGGCCCACCGCCGCCACCTCACCACCTGGTTCTTCGAATGCCACCCGAGGACCCATGTGGAGCTCACCGAGATGTACGTCGCCGACGAGAACTTCCACGCGTTCTACGAGGCGATCCACCCGGGCCTCCCCGAGCACCTGCGGGAGGCCGTCCGGGCGAACGCCGAACGCCGGGCCGCCTGACGAACCGCGCCCGGCCCGCCCGGTCACGACGCCGGGCGGCACCGCGCGGTACCGTCCGACGCCGGGCGGCACCGCGGCCGGGCGGCGTCGCGCCCCGGGCCGCCTGACGAACCGCGCCCTGGCGCCTCAGACGCGCGGCGCGATCACCACCGCCGTGCCGTACGCACAGACCTCCGTGCCCACGTCCGCCGCTTCCGTCACGTCGAAGCGGAACATGAGCACGGCGTTCGCGCCGCGCGCCTTCGCCTGCTCCACCAGGCGCTCCATCGCCTGGTTGCGGGTCTGCACCAGGGTCTTCGTCAGGCCCTTCAGCTCACCGCCGATCATCGACTTCAGCCCCGCACCGATCTGACTGCCCAGGTGGCGGGACCGGACCGTGAGCCCGAAGACCTCACCGATCACCTGCCGGACCTCGAACCCCGGCACGTCGTTCGTCGTCACGACCAGCACGTCGGGATGCGGCCCCTGACCGCCTCCGTACTCCTCGATGCCCATCGGCATGCACCTCCTGACCCCCCAGCCTCGGGCCGGCGGGACCGCTCCGCATCCCGTGGGAGCCGGGTGGAACCGGGCGCCCGCGACCCGCGTTGATAGCTTGGGGCCAGCCGTCCCCCAAGCCCCCACCGACCGCAGGAGCCCGGAACCCGTGAACACGCTTGCCCTCGGACCGAGCTGGCTGGACCCGGACTATCTGATCCAGACCTTTGGTCTGATCGGTGTCCTGGTGATCGTCTTCGCCGAGTCCGGCCTCCTCATCGGGTTCTTCCTGCCCGGCGACTCGCTGCTCTTCACCACCGGCCTGCTCGTCACCACGAACAAGCTCGACACCCCGCTGTGGCTGGTGTGCACCCTGGTGGTCGCCGCCGCCGTCATCGGCGACCAGGTCGGCTACCTCTTCGGCCGCAAGGTCGGCCCCGCCCTCTTCAAGCGCCCCGACTCCAAGCTCTTCAAGCAGGAGAACGTCGAGAAGGCGCACGAGTTCTTCGAGAAGCACGGCCCGAAGTCGCTGATCCTGGCCCGCTTCGTGCCCATCGTCCGCACGTTCACGCCGATCATCGCCGGCGTGAGCCGGATGAACTACCGCTCGTTCATCATCTTCAACCTCATCGGAGGCGTGCTGTGGGGCGCGGGCGTGACCCTGCTCGGCGCCTCCCTCGGCAAGGTCGAGTTCGTCCACAAGCACATCGAGCTGATCCTCGTCGGGATCGTCCTGATCTCCGTGATCCCGGTCGCGATCGAGCTCCTCCGCGCCCGCGCCCAGTCGAAGAAGAACCCGCCCCGCAGCGACCACGACGCCCCCGGCACCCCGAACCCGCCGGGCTCCCGCGGCCGCCACGCCAAGCGGTAGGACCGAAGCTAGAAGCCCCGGGTGCGCTTCGCCGCGCGCCGTGCCGCCGCCGCGCCCGGGGCCTGCATGAAGAGACGGGCCAGCTCGCTTCCCAGGTTCACGCCGATCGCGATCGCCAGGGCGAGCGCCGCCGCCTTCGCGAGCGAGGCGAAACCCTGGTCCAGATTGTGCTGGGCGATCGCCAGCACCCCGAAGTACGTCGCCGAACCGGGCAGCAGCGGCCCGATCGCCGCCGTCACGTACGGCAGCGACGAAGTGTGGTGATAGCGGGCGATCAGCTGCCCGAAGAGACCCACCAGGCCGGCCGCCACCGCCGTCGCCATCACCGCCGAGCCCTCGGCGGTCACCGCGATCGACGCGTAGACCACCCACGCCACCCCGCCGTTCAGCGTCGCGAAGAGCACCGTCGCCCGCGACTGCTGCAGCAGGATCGCGAAGGTCGCGCACAGCACCATCGACGCCAGGATCTGCACCACCGGCCGCTCCACCGGCCGCAGCACCCCCTCCGGATTCAGCTGGGCGTCGAACTGCACCGCCACGTACAGCACCGACAGCACGCCCACCACGATCGCGACGAAGAAGTACGCGACCTCCAGCAGCCGGGCCGAAGCCGTGATGTAGAAACCGGTCAGACCGTCCTGCACGGCCGCGACCAGCGCCCGCCCCGGAATCAGCGCGAACAGCCCACCGGTGATCACCGCCGACGGACGCAGGTCCGCGTGCAGCAGCGTCAGCAGCACCCCCATCGCCGCCGGCGGCATCGCCGCCACCAGGAACTGGTAGAACTCCGGCATCCCGCGCCCCGCGAACAGCCACGCCAGCCGGTCGCCGAGGACCGCGCCGAGCGCCGCCACGAAGAAGACCGTCGGACCGCCGCCGAGCAGCACCGAGGCCGCGCCCGCCAGCACGCCCGCCGCCGCCGTCAGGACCCACCCCGGATACGGGTGCCGGTTCCGCCGGATCTCCGCGAGCCGCCGGTACGCCTCCTCGGGCGTCACCTCGTGCGCCCGCGCGTTGATGTCCGCGAGCAGCTGGTAGACGGCCGCCAGCCGCGTGTAGTCCGTGCCCCGCCGACGTACCGTCCGGTTCGCCGTGACCGGGTCGTCCACCAGCGAGGGCTGGTAGGTGACGGACAGCAGCGTGAAGGTGACCGTCGGCTCCACCCGGTCCAGACCGTACGAGCGGCAGATCGCGAACATCGCCGCCTCGACGTCCTCCGCACCCTCCCCGCCCGCCAGCAGCAGCTCACCGATGCGCAGGGTCAGGTCGAGCACGCGCGGCACCGACGGCCCGGCCTCGTCCTCCTTGCGCGGCGCCTCCGGCACCGGCCGCTCGCCCACCGGAAGCCGCAGCATCGTCCGCATCCGGTCCTGCCACGGCGCGTCCTGCGAGAGCCGCACCAGCGGCACCCCGTACGCCGGAGTGAAGGCGGGCGGCGAGTCCTTCACCGAGTACGTGGCCGGCGGGGCGAACGCCGAACCCTCCGGCTCCTGCGGCGGCTCCGGCACCAGACCGGGCGGAAGGGCGAACTCCGAGGTCGCGTGCTCCTCCTCGGCCGATGCGGGCTGCTCCACCCCCGCCGGCGGCACGAACGCGCTCCGCGCCTCGTCCGACTGCGGCTTCCGGTCCTCAGGAGCACCGTCCTCCGGCTCCGCCACCACTCTCTCCGCCTCATCCCCGGGGAATCCTGGATTCCAGTATGAAGGTGCGACGGACACGCGAAAGGCGGTGCGCCCCAAGAGGCGCACCGCCTTCACGTCAACCCGGAATCAGAGGCTCAGTGGCCGCCCTGCTCCTTGGCGCGCGCGAACGACTTCTCGATCTCGGCCTCGGCCTCGGCGCGACCGACCCAGTCCGCACCCTCGACCGACTTGCCCGGCTCCAGGTCCTTGTAGACCTCGAAGAAGTGCTGGATCTCCAGGCGGTCGAACTCCGCCACGTGGTGGATGTCCCGCAGGTGCTCCATGCGCGGGTCCGTCGCCGGCACGCACAGCAGCTTGTCGTCGCCGCCGGCCTCGTCCGTCATGCGGAACATGCCGATGGCGCGGCACTTGATCAGGCAGCCCGGGAAGGTGGGCTCGTCCAGGATCACCAGCGCGTCCAGCGGGTCGCCGTCCTCACCCAGGGTGTTCTCGACGTAGCCGTAGTCCGTCGGGTAGGCCGTCGACGTGAAGAGACGACGGTCCAGGCGGATGCGACCGGTCTCGTGGTCGACCTCGTACTTGTTCCGCGATCCCTTGGGGATCTCGATGAGAACGTCGAACTCCACGGGTGGCTCCTCCTGAATCAACACAAGTGAATGCTCGCGACGACGCGCGGTGATTAAGTGTCCCTCACGCACGTGTGTGATCGCGAAAGGGGCTGGTCAGCAATGCCGGAGCCGAGGACGTGGCAGCTCACGGCGGGCTCCGCCGCCCTCGGTCTCGTCCTGGCCGCCGCGGCGGTGACCGCGGCCGGACCATGGGACGGAGGCCAGCGTACGGCCGAGCGGGCCCGCGCCGCCGCCCCCACGACGGGTGGCGCGCATCACGCCCCGCCCCCCGCGCCCGTCGCCCCCCGCCGCCCCGCACCCGCCCCCAGCGCCCCCGGCGTCCTCACCTCCCTGCACGCCCCCACCGCCGGACGCCACGCCGACCTCGCCGCCGCCCTCGTCCCGCTCCTCGCCGACCCCGGCCTCGGCTCGCTCCGCACCGCCTCCGTCGTCGACACCGCCACCGGGAAGCAGCTGTACGGCGAAGGCGCCACCACCCCCATGACACCCGCCTCCACCGTCAAGATCGCCACCACCGCGGCCGCACTCTCCGCCCTCGGCCCCGACCACCGCATCCCCACCACCGTCACCGCCGCCCCCGACGGCAAGAGCGTCACCCTCACCGGCGGCGGCGACCCCACCCTCGACCCGCCCCGCCTCAAGGCCCTCGCCGCCGACACCGCCCGCGCCCTCAAGACCCGCGGCCACACCTCCGTACGCCTCGCCTACGACACGCACCTCTACCGGGGCCCCGAACTCCACCCCATCGGCCCCAACGAGAACATCGCCCCCGTCGTCGCCCTCATGACCCGCGAAGGCCGCCTCGACGACAGCACCAGCGGCCCCGCCCCCCGCACCGCCGACCCCGCCGGCGACACCGCCACCGCCTTCGCGGAACTCCTCACCGAAGCCGGCATCACGATCACCGGGAACCCCGCCCCCGGAACCACCCCCCGAGCCGCCCCCCTCGCCCGCACCGAATCAGCCCCCCTCGCCGACCTCGTCGAGCACACCCTCACCCACAGCGACAACGACCTCGCCGAGGCCCTCGCCCGCCAGACCGCCCTCGCCCACGGGCAGCCCGCCAGCTTCCAGGGCGCCGAAAAGGCCGTGCACGACGAGCTCGCCCGACTCCGCCTCCCCCTCGCCGGCGCCCGCTTCGCCGACGGCAGCGGACTCGACCGCCGCGACCGCGTCTCCGCAGCCCTCCTCACCGGCCTCCTCACCCGAGCGGCCGACCCCCCCCGCCCCGCCCTGCGCCCCCTCCTCACCGGACTCCCCGTCGGCGGCTTCACCGGCACCCTCGCCGGCCGCTTCGACACCGCCCCCGCCGGCGCCGGACTCGTCCGGGCCAAGACCGGCACCCTCACCGGCGTCAACACACTCGCCGGAACCGTCGTCACCCCCGACGGACGCCTCCTCGCCTTCGCGTTCCTCGCCGGCCGCACCCCCTCCCCGGACCAGGCCCAGCCCGCCCTGGACCGGCTCTCCGCCGCCCTCGCCGGCCAGAAGTGACCACCACCCCATCCGTCCCCCACCCGTGTCCGAACGGCACCGAACCCTGACCGAACAGGCGCCGAACCCGTACGGTTGACGCATGACGAGCATCGGTGGCGCAGGCACATCCGGGATGGTCGACTGGAACCTCGCGGTCGCGACCGCGACCCGCCTCGTGCGGCCCGGACCCGAAGTCAGCCGCGACGAGGCCCGCGAGGTCGTCGCCGAACTCCGCAGGCACGCCAAAGCCTCCGAAGAACACGTCCGCGCCTACACCCGCATGATCCCCGAGGACGCCGAAGCCCGGACCATCGCCGACACCCCCGTCCTCGTCGTCGACCGCGTCGGCTGGATCAAGGCCAACGTCGCCGGCTTCCGCGAACTCCTCACCCCCCTCCTCGGCAAGATGCAGGAACGCCGCTCCGCCACCCCCGGCAGCGCCGTCCTCGGCGCCGTCGGCGGCAAGGTCACCGGCGTCGAGCTCGGCATGCTCCTGTCCTTCCTCGCCTCCCGCATCCTCGGCCAGTACGAGACCTTCGCCCCCGCCACCCGCGACCTCCCCGCCGGCGAGAACGGCGGCGGACGCCTCCTCCTCGTCGCCCCCAACATCGTCCACGTCGAACGCGAACTCGACGTCTCCCCCCACGACTTCCGCCTCTGGGTCTGCCTCCACGAAGAGACCCACCGCACCCAGTTCACCGCCGTCCCCTGGCTGCGCGACCACCTCCAGGGCGAAATCCAGTCGTTCCTCGCCGCCACCGACGTCGACCCCGGCACCGTGGTCGAACGCCTCCGCGAAGCCGTCCAGACCCTCGCCGGCGGCCGCCCCGAAGGCGAGGAGGGCGAACCCTCCCCCTCCCTCGTCGAACTCGTCCAGACCCCCGAACAGCGCGAGATCCTCGGCCGCCTCACCGCCGTCATGTCGCTCCTCGAAGGCCACGCCGACTACGTCATGGACGGCGTCGGACCCCAGGTCGTCCCCTCCGTCGCCGAGATCCGCGAGAAGTTCCAGGCCCGCCGCGCCCGCGGCGCCTCCCGCCTCGACCTCGCCCTGCGCAGGCTCCTCGGCCTCGACGCCAAACTCCGCCAGTACCGCGACGGCGAACGCTTCGTCCGCGCCGTCGTCGACCAGGTCGGCATGGAAGGCTTCAACCGCGTGTGGACCTCACCCAACACACTCCCCACCAAGGCCGAGATCGCGGACCCCGCCGACTGGATCGCGAGGGTGCACCGTAAAGCAGACTCCTGAGACAGGAGCGGCACACGACACGGGGACACATGAGAACACCCCACCAATCACCCATCCGAGGGACCCTGACCATGGGGTGAGGCGTGCAATGCTCGGGTAACGGGCGTGTTTCTGTCACCATCGACGCACTCTGAGTGACCGAACCCCCCTTTCCGACCGTTAAGACTCCGACCGAGGCACCCCACCCCATTCACGAAGGGCACCGGACATGGGTCCCCATCCTGCGGTCGCGGCGATACGCCTGGCGGTCCGCCGCGTACTCCACGACGTCCTCACCGACCACACCACCGGCGACGAACCGCTCGTGCTCGTCGCCTGCTCCGGCGGCGCCGACTCCATGGCGCTCGCCTCCGCCCTCGCCTTCGAGGCCCGCAAACTCCCCGTACGCGCCGGCGGCATCACCGTCGACCACGGCCTCCAGGACGGCTCCGACACCCGAGCCGCCGAGGTCGCCGGACGCATGACCGCCCTCGGCCTCACCCCCGCCGAAGCCGTCGCCGTCACCGTCGGCCGCGAAGGAGGACCCGAAGCCGCCGCCCGCGACGCCCGGTACGCCGCCCTCGACGCCGCGGCCGAACGCCACGGCGCCACCGCCGTCCTCCTCGGCCACACCCGCGACGACCAAGCCGAAACCGTCCTCCTCGGCCTCGCCCGCGGCTCCGGCATCCGCTCCCTCTCCGGCATGGCCGCCGTCTCCGGCACCTCCGGCCGCTACCGGCGCCCCTTCCTCCAGCTCGACCGCCAAACCGTCCGCAAGGCCTGCATCGCCCAAGAACTCGCCGTCTGGGACGACCCCCACAACAGCGACCCCGCCTACACCCGCTCCCGACTCCGCCACGAAGGCCTCCCCGCCCTCGAGAAGGCCCTCGGAAAAGGCGTCGTCGAAGCCCTCGCCCGAACGGCCCAGCTCTCCCGCGACGACGCCGACGCCCTCGACACCTGGGCCGCCGACGCCGAGACCGCCGTACGCGACGAGGCGGGCGCCCTCGAATGCGCCAAACTCTTCGGGCTGCCCCCCGCCGTACGCCGCCGAGTCCTGCGCCGCGCCGTCATCGCGGAGGGCGCCCCCGCCGGCTCCCTCTTCGCCCGCCACATCGAAGAAGTCGACCGGCTCATCACCGGATGGCGCGGCCAGGGAGCCATCAACCTGCCCGGCCGAGTCGAAGCCCGCCGCCAGGGTGGCAGACTGGTCATCCGGCAAGGCTGACGCACGCTGCAACGAAAGTGACCCGGGTGAACGAGAAGGACATGGGCACCGACCTCCAGTCGGTGCTCATCACCAAGGAAGAGATCGACGCCAAGCTGGCAGAGCTGGCCGCGAAGATCGACGCGGAATACGCGGGCAAGGACCTGCTCATCATCGGCGTCCTCAAGGGCGCGGTGATGGTGATGGCGGATCTGGCTCGCGCCCTTTCCACCCCCGTCACCATGGACTGGATGGCCGTCTCCTCCTACGGCGCCGGCACCCAGTCCTCGGGCGTCGTCCGCATCCTCAAGGACCTCGACACCGACATCAAGGGCAAGCACGTCCTGATCGTCGAGGACATCATCGACTCCGGCCTGACCCTGTCCTGGCTGCTGTCGAACCTCGGCTCGCGCGAGCCCGCCTCCCTCGAGGTGTGCACCCTGCTGCGCAAGCCCGAAGCCGCCAAGGTCGCCATCGACGTCAAGTGGATCGGCTTCGACATCCCCAACGAGTTCGTCGTCGGCTACGGCCTCGACTACGCCGAGAAGTACCGGAACCTCCCCTTCGTCGGCACGCTCGCCCCGCACGTCTACGGCGGCTGAGTACCCGGCCGTACCGGGAACCCGCACCGCCTTCCCTCCGTTGAACCATGGGAAGGCGGTCGCGGGCGACGATGCTGAGGTACCGTCCGAAGAACAGCTTTTTCACACTGCAGCTCTCACAGCAGCATTTTCCTACGGGCAGGAGGGACGGGGCGTACTCGCTCCGTATGGATGGACGTGAAGCGATACTTCCGTGGGCCGGTCATGTGGATCGTGCTGGCCGTCCTCGCCGTGGTCGTGCTGATGCAGGTCGTCGGCTCGTCCGAGGGCTACAAGACGGTGGACACCGGCCAGGTCGTCCAGGCGATCGACAAGAACCAGGTCAAGCAGGCAAAACTCACCACCGGTGATGAGCAGCTCATCAAGATCGACCTCATCGACGGTCAGAAGATCAACAAGGCCGACAAGCTCCAGGCCAGCTACATCGGCACCCAAGGCGCCGACCTCGCCGACAAGCTTCAGGAGAAGTTCGAGGCCGGGCAGATCGAGAAGGGCTACACCGTCTCCCCGACGAAGCAGTCGCCCTTCGTCTCGATCCTGCTCTCGCTCCTCCCCTTCGTCCTCATCGTGGTCGTCTTCCTCTTCCTGATGAACCAGATGCAGGGCGGCGGCTCCCGCGTCATGCAGTTCGGCAAGTCCAAGGCGAAGCTCATCACCAAGGACACCCCCAAGACCACCTTCGCCGACGTCGCCGGCTCCGACGAAGCCGTCGAGGAACTCCACGAGATCAAGGAATTCCTCCAGGAACCCGCGAAGTTCCAGGCCGTCGGCGCCAAGATCCCCAAGGGCGTCCTGCTCTACGGCCCGCCCGGAACCGGCAAGACGCTCCTCGCCCGCGCCGTCGCCGGCGAAGCCGGAGTGCCCTTCTACTCCATCTCCGGATCCGACTTCGTCGAGATGTTCGTCGGCGTCGGCGCCAGCCGCGTCCGCGACCTCTTCGAACAGGCCAAGGCCAACGCCCCCGCCATCGTCTTCGTCGACGAGATCGACGCCGTCGGACGCCACCGCGGCGCCGGCCTCGGCGGCGGCCACGACGAGCGCGAGCAGACCCTCAACCAGCTCCTCGTCGAGATGGACGGCTTCGACGTCAAGGGCGGCGTCATCCTCATCGCCGCCACCAACCGCCCCGACATCCTCGACCCCGCCCTCCTGCGCCCCGGCCGCTTCGACCGGCAGATCGCCGTCGACCGCCCCGACATGCAGGGCCGCCTGGAGATCCTCAAGGTCCACCAGAAGGGCAAGCCGGTCGCCCCCGACGTCGACCTCGGCGCCGTCGCCCGCCGCACCCCCGGCTTCACCGGCGCGGACCTCTCCAACGTCCTCAACGAGGCGGCGCTCCTCACCGCCCGCAGCGACCAGAAGCTGATCGACAACAAGGCACTGGACGAGGCGATCGACCGCGTGGTCGCGGGCCCGCAGAAGCGGACCCGGATCATGTCGGACAAGGAGAAGAAGATCACCGCCTACCACGAGGGCGGCCACGCCCTCGTCGCCGCGGCCTCCCCCAACTCCGACCCCGTCCACAAGATCACCATCCTGTCCCGCGGCCGCGCCCTGGGCTACACGATGGTCCTCCCGGACGAGGACAAGTACTCGACCACCCGCAACGAGATGCTCGACCAGCTCGCCTACATGCTGGGCGGCCGCGCGGCCGAGGAGCTCGTCTTCCACGACCCGACCACGGGCGCCGCGAACGACATCGAGAAGGCCACCGCCACGGCCCGCGCGATGGTCACCCAGTACGGCATGACCGAGCGACTCGGCGCCATCAAGTTCGGCGGCGACAACACCGAGCCCTTCCTCGGCCGCGAGATGGCGCACCAGCGCGACTACTCGGAAGAAGTCGCCGCACTGGTCGACGAAGAGGTCAAGAAGCTCATCGAGACCGCGCACAACGAGGCCTGGGAGATCCTCGTCGAGAACCGCGACGTCCTCGACAACCTGGTCCTCGCCCTCCTGGAGAAGGAGACGCTGGGCAAGGAGGAGATCGCCGAGATCTTCGCCCCCATCGTCAAGCGCCCGGCCCGCCCGGCCTGGACCGGCTCCAGCCGCCGCACCCCGTCCACGCGCCCGCCGGTGCTCTCCCCCAAGGAGCTCGCCCTGACGAACAGCGCGAACGGCTCGGCGACCCCGGCGGTCGACACCACCAAGGGCATCGACATCGCCCCGGTGGAGACCCCCGAGGACTGACCGCCCCGGCACCCCGGAATGGAAGCCGCGCCCCCACAGGTTCTAGCCTGTGGGGGCGCGGCTATTTCGCGCGCACACAGTCAGACGGAACGAGGCACAGGATGACCGACCCGGTGACGCTGGACGGCGAGGGCACGATCGGCGAGTTCGACGAGAAGCGCGCCGAGAATGCCGTACGGGAGCTCCTCATCGCGGTCGGCGAGGATCCGGACCGCGAGGGTTTGCAGCAGACGCCCGCACGCGTTGCACGTGCATATAGGGAATTGCTGGCAGGTATGCGCCAGGAGCCTGAGGATGTCCTGACCACGACTTTTGACCTCGGGCATGACGAAATGGTCCTCGTGAAGGACATCGAACTCGTTAGCTTCTGCGAACATCATTTGCTCCCGTTCCATGGCGTGGCCCATGTGGGCTACATCCCTGCGGAAAGCGGCAAGATCACGGGGCTCTCGAAACTGGCCCGCCTGGTCGACGTGTTCGCGCGGCGCCCGCAGGTCCAGGAGCGCCTGACGACCCAGA
The DNA here is from genome assembly GCF_020400725.1 of Streptomyces sp. NK15101. GTDB lineage: Bacteria > Actinomycetota > Actinomycetes > Streptomycetales > Streptomycetaceae > Streptomyces. The sequence goes on from NZ_JAINVG010000028.1 coordinate 26,253, forward strand.
TCGCCGATTCGCTGATGAAGATCCTCGAGGCCCGAGGCGCGATCGTCGTGATCGAGGCCGAGCACATGTGCATGTCGCTCCGCGGCATCCGCAAGCCGGGCGCGAAGACGACGACCTCGGCGGTACGAGGTCAACTTCGTGACGCTACTACACGTGCTGAGGCCATGTCCCTGATATTGGCCCGCTAGTGGCGGACTGTCCGCCTTGCTCCATAGCGTCCTTGATCAGCGGAGTTCATCGCTGATCAAGGGGGCGGTATGGGGTACGGGCCGACCAGCAAGATGCTGGTCAACCTGGTGGGCGGCTGCGCTCAGGCCAAGAACGTGGTGCCGGGCAGCGTGATGTGGACGCTGGACGGCGACCGGACGGTGCGGACCACGGTCGTGGACGTGACGGCGGTGAGGGGGCGGCAGGCCGTCGACGTGGTCACGGGCCACATGACCTTCACCGCCGGTCCGGATCTGCTGCTGCTCACCCCGGAAGGGTGGAAGCGCGCGGCGGACGTGGCGGGGGCGACGGTCGCCTGGACGCACGCGCGGAAACTGCGCCGGGAGCGGCTGACGATCAGGCCGGGGTACGAGTTCGGCTACTTCGTGGGGGCCACCTGCGCCGACGGCACGGTCGGCAAGAACTATGTGTCGCTGGTGGTGAACGAGGAAGCCTTCGCAACGCGCTACGCGGCCGCTCTGACGTCCTGCACAGGACTGCCGGCTCGCCTGGAGGCGGTGACTCGGCCATCCGGCTATCTGAAGCGGGATCTGCCCGGCTTCCGCGTGCGAGTGGTCTCCTCGTACCTCTCGGACGCGCTGCGGCACTACGTGGGCGGGGACGCACACCACATGCGGCAACGCTTCCCCCGGGTCGTCCTGCGGGACCTGGAGACCTTCAAGGGATTCCTCGACGGATACATCGAAGGTGACGGCTGCCCCATCAAGGGATGGGACGCGCGTGTGATCACGAGCGCCAACGTTCCCTTCCTTGCCGAAATCGCCCCGATCATCGGGGCACGGTTCACCCCGCGAGCCAGGGACAAAGGCGCCTCGCGACTCTGCGTATCGGATCGTTGGACCAGCCGGGGCACCTTCACCCCCGAGCACCACCCCCTGGACCCGCCCGAGTCCTCCTGGGTCCAGGTCCACGAAGTCCGCCCCCGCCCCGCGCTCGGCACCAAACCCTTCACCTTCTACGGGTACGAGCTCTCGCCGTACCCCACCTTCCTGGTGAACGGGCACCTCGCGCGCCGGCCCGGGTAGCCGCTACGCCGCTGCGGTGTGGTTCTTGTCGTCGTCCTCCGGGAGCTTGCACACCCGCTCCAGGAAGAGGGCCGCGGCGATGACGGCGATGCCCGCCGCGACCGAGAAGGCCGCGTAGAGGGCCTGGTCGCGGCGGGCGGGGACGTCGAGGGAGCCGAGGAGGAAGACGCCCGTGCCGCCGTACATGCCGGCGACGAGGGCGGCGACCAGGGCGCTCGCCTGGCCGAAGACCACCGCGCGGGCCGCCATCAGGGGTTCGACGCCCTTGGCGCCGGGTCGGCGCTCGCGCTGGGCCTTGAGGCGGGTGCGGATGGAGAGGGCGGTCGCGGTGAGGACGACGGCGATGACGGCGAGGACGATGGGTGCGGCGATCGGCACGCTGGGGAGGGTGCCGACCGAGTCCCAGAGGCGGGCGGCGCCCCAGGAGAGGATGCCGGCGACCAGGAACAGTCCGGTGAGTACCTTCAGCCGCAGTTGTTTCACCGGATGTCCTTCGTGTGGTCGTCGGTCGTGGTCGCCGGGCGGTCTCCCCGAGCGTAACGACTACTCGGGCAGACGGAGTTCCAGGTCGGCACGGGGAGTGACGCCTTCGTGGCCCAGGGCGGCGAGGAGTTCGGCGACGGGGCCGTGTCCGGGGATCCGGGCGCCGGGGTCGACGTCGTGCCAGGGGGCGAGGACGAAGGCGCGCTGGTGGGCGCGGGGGTGCGGGAGGGTGAGGACGGGGTCCTCGGAGACGACGTCGGCGTAGGTGATGATGTCGACGTCGATGGTGCGGGCGCCCCAGCGTTCTTCGCGGACTCGGTGGAAGGCCTCTTCGACGGCGTGGGCCCGCTCGAGGAGGGAGGAGGGCGGGAGTGTCGTCTTCACGAGGGCGACGGCGTTGAGGTAGGAGGGCTGGGTGCCGGGTTCGACGCCCCAGGGGGCCGTCTCGTAGACGGGGGAGACGGCTTTGACGCGGAGGCCGGGCGTGTCGCCGAGGGCGTCGATGGCGCCCTGGAGGGTTTCCAGGCGGTTGCCGAGGTTGGCGCCGAGGGCGAGGACGGCCCAGCGGGGGTTGGAGAGGGTGGTGTCGGCGGCGTCGACGGTGGCGACGACGGAGGCCGGTACGGGCTGGACGGTGGGGTCGCTCTGTGTCGGCTTCATCGTCGGCTCCGGGTGATCGTGATGGTCACGTCGTCGAACGGCACGGTGATGGGGGCGTCCGGTTTGTGGACGACGACTTCCACTTCTTGTACCCCGGTGTGGCTGAGGCACTGCTGGGCGATGCGTTCGGCGAGGGTTTCGATGAGGTCGACGGGTTCGCCCTGGACGACGTCGACGACCTCTTCGGCGACGATGCCGTAGTGCACCGTCTTGCTGAGGTCGTCGTCGGCGGCGGCCGGGCGGGTGTCCAGGCCGAGGACCAGGTCCACGATGAAGGTCTGGCCCTCCTCGCGCTCCTTGGGGAAGACGCCGTGGTGGCCTCGGGCCCTGAGGCCGCGCAGCGCGACACGATCCACGCGAATCACTCCTGCTGTCGTAGTTCGGTTGGCCACGCAGCCGGGTGCGGACGGCCGGGTGTCCACTTCGAATCTACCTGCGGGGACCGACAGCGCTTGCCCGTGGGGGGCCGGGGGTGTGTCAGGCGGGGGGTTCCGTGGGTTCGGTGCCGGTTGTTTCGGGGGTGTCGGGTTCGTCGGTCTCGCCGAGGACGGGGGAGGCGTGGTGGGACCAGATGCGCCAGCCTCGGGGTGTGCGGCGGAAGACGTTGGTGGCGACGACGAGCTGGCCGACGAGGGGGCCGAGTTCGGCGCCGTCTTCGGCGGGGCCGCCGCTGAGAATGTTCTCGGTGCAGGTGACGAGGGCGGTGTCGTCGGCGAGGGAGATCCGCAGGTCGGTGAGGAAGAACTGGATGTACTCGGTGTTGGCCATGATCAAGGCGTAGGAGCGGAGCACTTCGCCGCGGCCGGTGAGGACGGGCCAGCCGGGGTGGACGCAGGTGATGGGGGTGGTGCCGTCGTCGAGCCAGAGGGCGGAGAGGTTTTCGAAGTCGCCGGTTTCCATGGCTTCGTAGAAGGCGGTGTTGGCTGCTTCGACGGCTGCTTCGTCGGTGGCTCGGTCGGTGTGGCTCACGCGGCTCCTTCGACGGCCCTGGCGACGCGTACGGCGTCGGCGGTGGCTCGTACCTCGTGGACGCGGACGGCCCAGGCGCCGGTGTGGGCGGCGATGGCGGAGACGGCGGCGGTGGCGGCGTCGCGTTCGCGGGCGGGGGGTGGGGTGGCGCCTTCGCGGGTGAGGACGTGGCCGAGGAAGCGTTTGCGGGAGGCGGCGACGAGGAGGGGGCGGCCGAGGGCGCGGAGCTCGGGGAGGTGGGCGACGAGGGCGAGGTCGTGGGGGGCGAGTTTGGCGAAGCCGAGGCCGGGGTCGATGACGATGCGTTCGGGGGCGATGCCGCCGTCGATGACGGCTTCCATGCGGGTGCGGAGTTCGGTGAGGACTTCGCCGACGACGTCGTCGTAGACGGCGAGGCTGTTCATGTTGTGGCTGAAGCCGCGCCAGTGCATGACGACGAAGGGGACCTCGGCGGCGGCGACGGCGGGGACCATGGCGGGGTCGGCGAGGCCGCCGCTGACGTCGTTGACGAGGACGGCGCCGGCTTCGACGGCGCGGGCGGCGACGGTGGCGCGCATGGTGTCGACGGAGACGGTGACGCCTTCGGCGGTGAGGCCGCGGACGACGGGGATGACGCGGCGGAGTTCTTCCTCCTCGTCGACGCGGGTGGCGCCGGGGCGGGTGGATTCGCCGCCGACGTCGACGAGGTCGGCGCCTTCGGCGACGAGGTGGAGGCCGTGTTTGACGGCGGCCGTGGTGTCGAACCAGCGGCCGCCGTCGGAGAAGGAGTCGGGGGTCACGTTGACCACGCCCATGACCGCGCAGCGGTCCCACTCCGGCAGGCCCTGGGCCGTGCCCCGGTCGATCGTCTTACTCATGTGTCCAGCGTAGGGCCCAGGGGCGATATCAGGCCGTGTGGAGGGGGCGCGGGGGGTGGAGGTGTGGCCCGGTCAGGCGGCGCGGATCTCGCGGTCGGCGGTATGGGCGGGGACGATGTGGGCGCAGGGGCGGGGTGTGGGGGTGGGGTTTTTGCGGGTGAAGGGCCGGGGGAGGGTGAGGTTCACGAAGCCTTCTGCCTGCATGGCGGCGAAGCCGATGCGGGGGAGGTCGCCGCTTTTGCGGTAGACGACGAAGCGGGGTTCCCAGCGTGGCCGGAATTTGGCGTTGAACTTGTAGAGCGATTCGATCTGGAACCAGCGGGAGAGGAAGACGAGGAGTCCGCGCCAGAGGCGGAGGACGGGGCCGGCGCCGATCTTCTCGCCGCGGGCGAGGGCGGCGCGGAACATGGCGAAGTTGAGGGAGACGCGGGTGATGCCGAGGCCGGGGGAGGCCTGGAGGGCGGCGACGATGAGGAGCTCGTTCATGCCGGGGTCGGCGGAGCGGTCGCGGCGCATGAGTTCGAGGGACATGCCGTCGGGGCCCCAGGGCACGAAGTGGATGATCGCTTTGAGGTTGCCGTAGGGGGAGGCGTCGTCGTCTTTGTGGGCGGTCGCTATGACGGCGTCGCCGTCGCCGGGGGCGCCGATGCGGCCGAGGGCCATGGAGAAGCCGCGTTCGGTGTCGGTGCCGCGCCAGTCGGCGGCGGCGCGGCGGACGCGTTCGAGTTCGTCGTCGTCGAGGTCGCGGACGCGGCGGACCTGGGTGGTGTAGCCGTTGCGTTCGATGCGTTTGACCATTTGGCGGACGTTGCGCATGGCGCGGCCCGAGAGGGAGAAGTCCGCGACGTCGACGATCGCCTCGTCGCCGAGTTCGAGGGCGTCGAGGCCGGTTTCGCGGGTCCAGACCTGGCCGCCGGTTTCGGAGCAGCCCATGACGGCGGGGGTCCAGGAGTGGGCTTTGGCTTCGTCCATGAAGCGTTCGATGGCGCCGGGCCAGGCTTCGACGTCGCCGATGGGGTCGCCGCTGGCGAGCATGACGCCGGAGACGACGCGGTAGCAGACGGCGGCCTTGCCGCTGGGGGAGAAGACGACGCCCTTGTCGCGGCGGAGTGCGAAGTGGCCGAGGGAGTCGCGGCCGCCGTGTTGGTCGAGGAGGGCGCGCAGGCGGGTCTCGTCCTCGTCGGTGAGGCGGGCGGCGGGGTGCTCGGGGCGGAAGGCCAGGTAGATGGTGGTGAGGGCGGTGAGCATGCCGAGGGCGCCGAGGGAGTAGGCGACGGTCCAGTCGACGCCCTTGGTGTAGGCGACGGGGCCCTCGATGCCGAGGAGTCCGTAGAGGACGTGTTCGAGTCGGTCGGCGAGGCTGGGGCTGCCGATGACGCGGTGTGGGTGGGCGCTGACGATGACGAGGCCGAGGGCGATGGATCCGGCGCCCATGACGACGAAGTTGGCGAGGGCTCGCCAGCGGCTGCGGGGGTCGGGGAGGGCGGCGAATTCGTTGCGGTGGCGTACGAGGAGGGTGAGGAGGGCGAGGGAGAGGAGGGCGCCGAGGACGGAGTGGCGCCAGACGAACTGGGCGGCGGCGCCGACGGGGAGGAGGACGACGGCGGCGCGCCAGGCACGGCGTTTGTGTCGCTTGAGGCCGTGGGCGAGGAGCAGGAGGAGGACGCCGGCGCTCAGGGAGAGGGCGGCGGAGAGGGGGCCGAGGGTGCCGGGGAGGATTTCGGCGACGGCGTGCATGCGGCTGGCGCGGAAGCGGGGGAAGACGCCGGCGGCGATGTCGATGAGGCCGATGGCGGTGCAGGCCGTGCCGACGAGGGTGGGGACCTTCTCGGGGCGGGGGCCGTGGAGAATCCGCCGTACCCGAACCGGAACCAATCCCGATTTGTCCCCATCTACTGTGACAGACATGGCTTCCCGTACTTCCCGTGGTCCTGCGCAGGGTCTTTGACTCCGGTCGGGCCCTGCGGCGTGTTCGGCGGGCCGTTCCGGCTGGTGCGCCCTCTATGACGGCGGCGTACGGGGCCGGGTTCATTCGTCCACGGGAAAATCTCGGAAAGAGGGCTCGGTCGTCTCATGGGTCTCACCAGCAACAAAGTCCTCGTGCTGGCCGTGGTGCTGGCCGTGGTGCTGTTCCTGGCCACGGTCTGGCTGTGGCCGAGGCTCGCGCGGCGTGGCTGGCGGCCGGTCGTGGGCCGGGTGGGGCTGCTGCTCGCGACCCAGGTGGCGTTGTTCGCGGCGGTGGGGCTGGGGGCGAACCGGTCGTTCCTCTTCTACGGTTCGTGGGCCGACCTGTTCGGGCAGGAGCAGGAGATGGGGGTGGTCGTCGACCACGCGACCGGTTCGAAGGACGTGCGGGTGGTGGGGACGCAGGCGCTCGACGTGCCGGGTGGCGGCCGGCCTTCGGTCGCGGGGCAGATACAGAAGGTCGTGGTGGCGGGGAAGCGGTCGGGGATCGTCTCGCCGGCCTATGTGTACCTGCCGCCGGAGTACTTCCGGTCGGAGTACGCCCGGCGGACGTTCCCGGCGGCGGTGGTGCTCACGGGGTATCCGGGCACGGCGGAGAACCTGATCAAGGGGCTCAAGTACCCGAGGACGGCGTACCTCCAGGCGAAGGAGGGGCGGATGCAGCCGATGATCCTGGTGATGCTGCGCCCGACGGTGGCGCCGCCGCGGGACACCGAGTGCGTGGACATCCCGGGCGGTCCGCAGACGGAGACCTTCTTCGCGGAGGACCTGCCGAGGGCGGTCTCGGGGACGTACCGGGTGGGGACGGAGCCGCGGAACTGGGGGTTCATGGGGAACTCGACGGGCGGCTACTGCGCTCTGAAGATCGCCCTGCACCATCCGGACCGGTTCGCGGCGGGGGCGGGCTTCTCCGCGTACTACCGGGCGGCGGAGGACGTCACGACCGGGGACCTGTTCCACGGGGACGAGGCGCTGCGCAGGCGGGGCGACCTGTTGTGGAGCCTGGACCACGGGCGGCAGGGGAACACGTCGTTCCTGGTGACGTCGTCGAAGCGGGGCGAGGGCAACCTGAAGGGGACGCGGCAGTTCATCCGGAAGGTGAGGAGTCCGGCGGAGGTCTCGTCGATCGTGCTGGAGAGCGGCGGTCACAACTTCAACACGTGGAACCGGGAGATCCCGCCGGGGCTGGTCTGGATGTCCGGGAAGCTCAGCGCGGGCTGACGCTCATTCGGCGGTGGCCCGGCGCAGGGCGCGGTGGACGCCGGCCGGGGTGAGGACGCCGAGCGGCCGGCCGTCGTCGCCGGTGACGGTGAGGCGGCCGGTGTCGTGCTGGAGGAGCGCGGCGAGGGCGTCCTTGAGGGAGGTTCCGAGGGGTACTCGGGCGTCGTCCTGGTGCCCCTCGGGGCCTCCGGCGGACCGCTCGGTGCTTTCTGTCCGAGGGTCGAGGTCGGCTTCGGTGACCGGGGTGACGGCGAGCCGCTTGAGGCTGCGGTCGCTGCCGACGAAGTCCGCGACGTACGGGGTGGCGGGGGAGCCGAGGACGGTGGCGGGCGTGTCGAACTGCTCGATGCGCCCCTGTCCGTAGACGGCCATGCGGTCGCCCATGCGGACGGCTTCCTCGATGTCGTGGGTGACGAGGAGGACCGTCTTGCGGACGGTGGCCTGGAGGGCGAGGAACTCGTTCTGGAGGCGCTCGCGGACGACGGGGTCGACGGCGCCGAAGGGCTCGTCCATGAGGAGGACGGGCGGGTCGGCGGCGAGCGCGCGGGCGACGCCGACGCGCTGGCGCTGGCCGCCGGAGAGCTGGGCGGGGTAGCGGGAGCCGTACACGGCCGGGTCCAGGCCGACGAGTTCGAGGAGTTCGGCGGCACGCGCGCGTGCGGCGGTCTTCTTCCAGCCGAGGAGGGCGGGGACGGTCGCGGTGTTGTCGAGGACCGTGCGGTGGGGGAAGAGCCCGACCTGCTGGATGACGTAGCCGATCTTGCGGCGCAGGGCGACCGGGTCGACGCCGGCGATGTCCTGGCCGTCGACGAGTATGCGGCCCGAGGTCGGCTCCACGAGCCGGTTCACCATCGTCATCGTGGTCGTCTTGCCGCAGCCGGAGGGGCCGACCAGGGTGACGAGTTCGCCTTCGGCGACCTCGAAGGAGAGGTCGTCGACGGCCGTGGTGCCGTCGTCGTACCGCTTGGTCACGTGCTCGAACCGGATCATGGTTCCCCATTCTGTCTCCCGGCCGACGGGAGTGTGTGAAGGGCGTGTTGCCGCATTGTGGCGGGTCTCGGGGATTGTCGGTGGCGGGGGTTAGGGTCGTCACACAAGCGTTCGGGAGGGTGGGCGACCCGGGGGGAGGGACGATGAGCGCGCCGAACTGTCTGGTCACGAACGACTGGATCTGCGGTGAGTATCTGCGCACGCGGGGCGGGGAGTTGACGGACGCGCTGCTCCAGCATGTGGGAATCACGGTCGCGTCGGTGCTGATCGCGCTCGCCGTCGCGGTGCCCCTCGCGCTGCTCGTCCGTGCCCGGCCCCGGTTCGCCGGCCCGGTCCTCGGTCTGACCACCCTGCTCTACACGGTGCCGTCGCTCGCGATGTTCTCGCTGCTGCTGCCGTTCTTCGGACTGTCGGCGGCGCTCGTCGTGACCGGCCTCGTGCTGTACGCGCTGACGATCCTCGTGCGCAACACCCTGGCGGGGCTGGCCGCGGTGCCGGCCGAGACGCGGCAGGCCGCCCGGGGCATGGGGTACGGCTCGCTGCGGCTGCTCTGGCAGGTCGAGCTCCCGCTGGCGCTGCCGGTGCTGATGGCCGGCGTGCGGATGGCGACGGTCTCCACGATCGCGCTGACGACGATCGGATCGGTCGTCGGCCGCGGGGGCCTGGGCAACCTCATCGAGGACGCCCTGCCGACCTTCTTCAAGGCGCAGATGCTCGCCGCCTCGGTGCTGTGCGTACTGCTCGCCGTCACCGCCGATCTGCTGCTCCTGGGCCTCCAGCGGCTGCTCACGCCCTGGGCCCGGATACGGACCGCGCCGGGAGGTGGGTGAGACGGGCATCGTGACGGACGCCTGGGGGTGGCTCACCACCGGCGCGCACTGGACGGGCGAGGGCGGCATCGGGCAGCGGCTCGCCGAGCACGTGTACGTGAGCGGGGCGGCGCTCCTCGTCGCGTCGGCGCTCGCGCTGCCGCTGGGTCTGTGGCTCGGCCACCTCGGCCGGGGCGGGGCCCTCGCCGTGAACGTGTCGAACGTGGGGCGGGCGATCCCCGTCTTCGCGGTGCTCGCGCTGTTCATGGTGTCGCCCCTGAGGAACACCGGCTACGTGCCGACCGTGGTGGCCCTGGTGCTGTTCGCGATGCCCCCGCTCCTCACCAACGCGTACGTGGGGGTGCGGGAGGTGGACCGGGCGGCGGTGCGGGCCGCCCGGGGCATGGGGATGACGGGCGGTCAGGTCTTCCTCCGGGTCGAACTACCGCTGTCCCGGCCGGTGGTGATGACCGGGATCCGCTCGGCCGCGGTGCAGGTGGTCGCCACGGCTACGGTCGCCGCGATGGTCGGACAGGGCGGCCTGGGCCGGATCATCACGGCCGGGTTCGCCACGTACGACACCGCGCAAGTGGTCGCGGGCGCCGTGCTCGTGGCACTGCTCGCCCTCCTGGTGGAGGGCGTCCTGGTGGGCGCGGACCGCCTCATCGGACGAAACAGACGAATTGCCGAACGTTGACTGGGATGGGTGATCTCGTGAACAGGGTCTCGCGTATCGCGGGCGCGCTGCTGGGCACGGCGGCGCTGACCGTCGCCCTCGCGGCGTGCGGCGGCGACAGCCTGGAGGAGGGCGGGAAGAAGGAGTCCGGGAGCTCCGGCGGCGGTCAGAAGGGCTCGCTGGTGGTCGGCGCGGCCGCCTTCACGGAGGCCAAGGTCCTCGCCGAGCTGTACGCGCAGTCGCTGCGGGCCGCCGGATACTCGGTGTCCGTCACGACGGTGAAGAATCGCGAGCTGTACGAACCCTCGCTGGAGAAGGGCGAGATCGACGTCGTCCCGGAATACGCGGCGACGCTCGCGGAATTCCTCAACGCGAAGGTGAACGGCCCGAAGGCGCCCGAGGACAAGCCGGTCGCCTCGGGCGATGTGACGGCCACGGTCGACGCGCTGCGGAAGCTCGCCGAACCGCGCGGACTGAAGGTCCTCGCGGCCGGAGGGGCCGTCGATCAGAACGCCTTCGCGGTGACCAAGGAATTCGCCGCGAAGAACAAGCTGACGACGCTTTCCGATCTCGGCCGCGCGAAGCTGAAGGTGAAGATCGCGGCCGGTGACGAATGCGCGGTGCGGCCCTTCTGCGCACCCGGTCTGAAGAAGACGTACGGGATCGACGTGGCCGGGATCGATCCCAAGGGAGTCGGCACGCCGCAGGCCAAGCAGGCGGTCCAGGACGGTGTGGACCAGCTGGTCCTGACGACCACCACCGACGCCACGATCGACGGTTACGGCCTCGTCTTCCTCACCGACGACAAGAAGCTGCAGAACGCCGACAACGTGCTGCCCGTGGTCAACGCCAAGGACGCCGGATCCCCCGAGATAGCCGCCGCGCTCGACCGCCTCACCGAGGTGCTGACCACAGCGGATCTCGCCGAACTCAACCGCAAGGTGGACGCCGAGCGGGCGAAGCCGGAGGACGTCGCCAAGGAGTATCTGGAGACGAAGGGGCTGCTCAAGAAGTAGGAGATGGGGGAGGGGAGTCGGCCCGAAACGGAACCGGAACCGTCGATATCCACTTCTGGTGGCGAGAAGTGGCCAAGAGATTGCCGGGCCGACACCCCACATGACGCCTACGCACGGTAAATTTCAGGCCATGCCACGTGGACGCCACCGCCATTCCCCGCCTCTGCACAAGCTGCTGCCGCCCTCCGCGGTCGCCGGCGCCGCGGTCGTGTGCGCCGCGGCCGCCTGGCTGCCCGGCGACCCGGTGATCGCGCGGCTGCTCGCGGCCGCGGCGGCCGCCGCCGCCGTCACCGGCGCCGTCCTCATGCGCAGTTGGGACCGGAGCGCCGGCCTCAAGGTCGCCGAGCTCGACCGGGCGCGCGCCGCCGACCAGTGGAAGGCCGAGGAGCGGACCGCCGAGCTGGAGTCCGACCTGGAGGAGTCCCGCGCGCTGCGCTCCCGCCTGGAGGCCAAACTCCGCGCCAAGCGCGTGGAGCTCGCCGGACTGCGCGGCGAGCACGCCGACCTGCTCCGCCGGTACGCCACCGCGGAGACCGAGCGGGCCAGCGCCCTGGAGGGCCGCCGCGTCCTCGCCCTGGAGACCGCAGGCACGGCCGGCACCGACGCCAAGGCGCTGCCGGCCGCCGGGTCCACGCCCACCCCGGAGGCCTTCCGCCGCGCCGCCCAGGCCCTGCGCGACCTCCCGCGCAACGCCGCCGCCCAGCAGGCCCGCCGCACGGCCGAGGCCGCCCGCGCCCGCGACCTCGCCGAGCGCGCCCGGGAGACGGAGGAACCGCAGGGGAAGCACGCGGCGGCCGCCGGAACCGAGCACATCCGTACGGCCGCCTCCACCGCCCTGCCCGCAGTGCCGGTCGCGGCCGCGGTCGTGCCGTACGCGGCCCGCAGGCCCGCCCCGCGCCCCGAGGGCGGCTTCGACTTCTTCGGTACGCAGAAGGCGGCGGCCGTCATCGAGGCCGTGCAGAACAGCGACCTCGCCGACGTCGTGGGCGAGGAGGTCCTGGCCTCCGGGACGCCGCTGCTCAAGCCGGTCGCCGCGCCCGTCGTCCCGGCACCGCCGCGGGCGATCGGCCAGGTCATCGACCTGACGGCCCACGACGAGACGGAACAACTGGACGTGGCCGAACTCCGCGGCGCGGTCAGCTCCTGACGAACCCAAGCCCCACGCGGCCGCGCCCCTGCCGAGCGGCGCCCCGGCCCCGCCCCGTGCGGGCCGCGCCCGCCTGGGCGGTGCCCCTCCGCCACCCGCCGTGTGGGCGGTCGTCCCGCTGGGGCGGGACGGGTGGGCACACGGGACGGCTCCCATAGCGGCGCCTCCGCGTTCCGCGCCTGGACCCGCACCCAGTTGTGCGGCACACCGGTGGTGGCCGTTCAGGCGCGGGAGCCTGGGCCCGGCAAGGGGCGCCGTCCGTTGTGCCCACCCGTTCCGCCCCAGCGGAACGACTGCCCACAACGGGGCGAGGCGGGGGTGGGCACCGCCCCGGCGGAGCGGCCGCCCGTGACGGGGCGTTACTTGTCGATGTCGCCCACGACGAAGAAGAGCGAGCCCAGGATCGCCACCATGTCGGCGACCAGCGTCCCCGGCAGCAGCTCCACCAACGCCTGGATGTTGTTGAACGAGGCCGAGCGCAGCTTCAGCCGGTACGGGGTCTTCTCGCCCTTGGACACCAGGTAGTAGCCGTTGACGCCGAGCGGGTTCTCGGTCCAGGCGTACGTGTGCCCCTCCGGCGCCTTGAGCACCTTCGGCAGCCGCTGGTTGATCGGCCCCGGCGGCAGCTCGGCCATCCGGTCCAGGCAGGCGTCCGCCAGGTCCAGGGAGTTGTGCGTCTGGTCGAGCAGGCACTCGAACCGGGCGAGGCAGTCGCCCTCCTGCCGCACGGCGACCCGCAGGGTGCCCTGGAGCTCCCCGTACGCGAGGTACGGCTCGTCGCGGCGCAGGTCGAAGTCGACGCCCGAGGCGCGGGCGATGGGCCCGGACACCCCGTACGCGTGGACGGTCTCCGGCCTGAGGACGCCGACCCCGCGCGTACGGCCCCGGAAGATCTCGTTGCCGAGGACCAGCCGGTCGTACACGTCCATCCGCGACCGGACGTCCGCGACGGCCTGCCGCGCCCGTCCCAGCCAGCCGGCGGGCAGGTCCTCCTTGAGGCCGCCGACCCGGTTGAACATGTAGTGCATCCGGCCGCCGGAGACCTCCTCCATCACCGTCTGGAGCTCCTCGCGCTCGCGGAAGGCGTGGAAGACGGGGGTGATCCCGCCCAGTTCGAGCGGGTACGAGCCGAGGAACATCAGGTGGTTGAGGACCCGGTTCAGCTCGGCGAGGAGCGTCCGCGTCCACACGGCCCGCTCCGGGACCTCCATGCCGAGCATCCGCTCGACGGCCATGACGACGCCGAGCTCGTTGGAGAAGGCCGACAGCCAGTCGTGGCGGTTGGCCAGCATGATGATCTGCCGGTAGTCCCGCGCCTCGAAGAGCTTCTCGGCGCCCCGGTGCATGTAGCCGATCACCGGCTCGGCGTGCCGGACGACCTCGCCGTCGAGCACGAGCCGGAGCCGGAGCACGCCGTGGGTCGAGGGATGCTGCGGTCCGATGTTCAGCACCATGTCGGTGCTCTCCGCCGCGCCGCCGATTCCGACCGTCGTCTCCGTCATGCGGTCAGTATCCCCCGCCGCCCCGGGGCCCCGGTCCCCCGCCCGAGGGACGGACCCGGCAGCTCAGCCAGAGGAAGTCGCCGAGACCGCCGAGCGCGGTGAGCTCGGCCGCCTCGCCGGCGGCGGCGAGCGCGCGGACGTAACCGGCGGGGTCGGTCGAGGCGAGCGCGAGCGGCGGCCGCCCGCCCGACACCCCGAGCCGCCCCAGCGCCTCCCGCTGCGTGAACAGCTCGGCGGCGGGGAGCCCGCTCTCCGCCGGAAGGTCCAGGTCCCCGCACGCGTCCAGGGCCACGTGGGACGTCACGTCGCAGCTTCCGTCCGGGACCGGGGGGACCTCGCGGCCCGCGCGGAAGCCGGTCAGGGAGCCGAAGGGCGGCCGGGTCTCCCGTACGTGCCCGTAGTCCACGGCCACCGCGCGGCCCGCCGCCAGGGAGGCGACCGCCGCCGCCCAGGCCTCGTCGCGGGGCCGTCCGATCTCGGCCCGCGCGCCCGGCTCCCGCAGCGGCCACCAACGGGCCAGCCAGTCGGCGTCCGGGCCGGTGACGGGGGCGCCGAGCCGTTCGGTGCCGTCCGGCGCGACCTCCACGTACCGGACCGTGCCCGTCGCGTCCGCCTCGGCGACGTCCACCGGCACGTTGTCGAGCCACTCGTTCGCGAAGAGCAGTCCGCGCACGCCCCGCGGCACCCGGTCCGTCCACTCCACCCGGGGGTCGAGCCCGGCCGGGCGGGCGGCGCGCTCGACCGCGTACGCCCGTACCGTCAGGCCGCTGTCCGCGGTCGCCGCGAGGACGCCGGTGAGCAGCTCGCCGCGTCCCGCGCCCACGTCCACCAGGTCGACCTCGGCGGTGCCCAGCTCCTCCGCGACCTCGCCGAGCAGCCGGGCCACGGCCGCCGCGAAGAGCGGGGAGGCGTGCACCGAGGTGCGGAAGTGCCCCGCGGGGCCCTCGGGGCGCAGGTAGAAGCCTCCGGGGCCGTACAGCGCCCGCTCCGTGGCCTCCCGCCACCCCTGCCACTGACACGTCTCATCCGTCACGTGCCCCAGTCTCCACCTCGGGGAGTAGGGGTCCCGCGCCAAGGATCGCCCCCACGGTTGATCCCCGCACCTGTCCCCTTCCCTACTCTGGGTGACGTGCAGCGCCTCTACGACTTCATCCGCAGACACCCGACGGGCGTCGACGGCTTCTGGGCCGTCGTCCTCCTCGGGTTCTCCCTGCTGTGGGTGGGGACGACCTACCCGACGGTGGACCACCCCGTCGCGTACGGCCTGGTCGCCGCGCTGTTCTCGCTGGTCGTGGCCCTGCGTCGGCGTGCCCCGGAGAAGATGCTGGTGCTCGCGGTCGCGCTGGGCGTCGTCCAGCTCGTCCTCGGCCTGATGCCGTTCATGGCGGACTTCGCCATGCTCGTGATCATCTTCACCGTCGCGGCGCACGACGGACCCCGCTGGGCGTCCCGGCTGGCGCTCATCGGCGGGCTCAGCGCCTCCACGCTCTCCCAGCTCAGATGGCCCATGGAGGGGACGGGCTCCGGCGCGGCCAAGGTCTTCTTCACGATCATCATGACCGTGCCGTTCGCCCTCGCCTGGGTCCTCGGCGACTCGCTCCGCACCCGCCGCGCCTACTTCGCGCAGCTGGAGGAGCGGGCCTCCCGTCTGGAGCAGGAGCGCGAGGCCCAGGCGAAGGTCGCGGTCGCCGCCGAGCGGGCCCGGATCGCCCGCGAGCTGCACGACGTCGTCGCGCACAACGTGTCGGTGATGGTGGTCCAGGCCGACGGCGCCGCCTATGTCATGGACTCCTCCCCGGAGACCGCCAAGCAGGCCCTGGAGACGATCTCCACCACCGGCCGGCAGGCGCTCGCCGAGATGCGCAGGCTCCTCGGGATCCTGCGCACCGGTGAGCACCAGGAGGCCGGGGAGTACGTGCCCCAGCCCGACGTGCAGCAGATCGAGGACCTCGTGGAGCAGGTCCGGGGCGCCGGCCTCACCGTCGACTTCGCGATCGAGGGGAGCCCGCGCCCGCTGCCCAGCGGCGTCGAGCTCACCGCGTACCGGATCGTGCAGGAGGCCCTCACCAACACGCGCAAGCACGGCGGGCCGGACGCCGGCGCCAGCGTGCGGCTCGTCTACTTCGACGACGGCCTCGGCCTGCTCGTCGAGGACGACGGCCGGGGCGCTCCGCAGGAGATGTACGAGGACGGGGGCGCCGACGGGCGGGGCCACGGTCTGATCGGCATGCGGGAGCGGGTCGGCATGGTCGGCGGCACCCTGGACGCGGGCCCGCGTCCGGGCGGCGGTTTCCGGATCAGCGCCCTGCTTCCCCTCAAGCCCGCTCACTGACGACCCCTAAGGAACTGACCTGATGTCCATCCGCGTGATGCTCGTCGACGACCAGGTGCTGCTGCGGACCGGTTTCCGCATGGTGCTCGCCGCCCAGCCGGACATGGAGGTCGTGGCGGAGGCCGGCGACGGCGTCGAGGCCCTCGAGGTGCTGCGTTCCACGGAGGTCGACGTCGTCCTGATGGACGTGCGCATGCCGAAGCTGGACGGGGTGGAGGCGACCCGGAGGATCTGCTCGCAGCCGGATGCGCCGAAGGTGCTGATCCTGACGACGTTCGACCTCGACGAGTACGCCTTCTCGGGCCTGAAGGCGGGCGCGAGCGGCTTCATGCTGAAGGACGTGCCGCCGGCGGAGCTGCTCGGCGCGATCCGCTCGGTGCACAGCGGTGACGCGGTGGTGGCGCCCTCGACCAC
This sequence comes from Streptomyces sp. NK15101, assembly GCF_020400725.1. Taxonomy (GTDB): domain Bacteria; phylum Actinomycetota; class Actinomycetes; order Streptomycetales; family Streptomycetaceae; genus Streptomyces. The sequence continues at coordinate 42,547 of NZ_JAINVG010000028.1, forward strand.
GCGCCGGCTCCTCGACCGCTTCTCGCCGATGCTGCCGTCCTCGGGGAAGGAGCCGCAGCACAAGGAGCTGGAGCGGCTGACGGAGCGGGAGCGCGAGGTGATGATGCTGGTCGCGCAGGGCCTGTCGAACGGCGAGATCGCCGCCCGGCTCGTCCTCTCCGAGGCGACGGTGAAGACGCACGTGGGCCGCATCCTGACCAAGCTGGGCCTGCGCGACCGGGTCCAGGTCGTGGTCCTGGCGTACGAGACGGGTCTGGTCCGGGCGGGCGGCGGCACGATGTAGGGCGCCCGGCGCCGGGCGGGCGGCGGCGCGGTGCGGTCCTCGCGGGCCTACCGGAGCACCGACTCCAGGAAGTCGCTGCCGAGGCGGGCGACGACGGAGACGTCGAGCTGGTGGTGCACGTACCGGCCGCGGCGCTGGGTGATGATCAGCCCGGCCTTCTTCATGACCGCGAGGTGGCGGGAGACCTCGGGGGCGGTGATGTTGTACGCGTCGGCCAGCTCGCTCGTCGTGCTGGAGCCCCGGGCCAGGCTGCGGCAGAGCCGCATCCGCATGGGATGGGCGACGGCCTCCAGGCGCAGTTTGACCGCCTCCACGGAGGCCCCGCCGCCGAGGTCGCGGGTGGGGATCGGGTACTGGACGACGGGCTGCCAGCCCGGGGTGTAGAGGGCGAAGAGGTGCGGCCAGCCGAAGGCCGTCGGCAGGAACGTCACCGCGGTGCCCTCGGCGCTGGTGCGGCCCTGGATCAGCTTGTCGACGACGATCCGGGAGCCCTGCTCGTCCTCCTCCAGGCTCATCGCGGGGGAGGCGTCGGCGACTGCCTCGGCGAGCCCCTTGCGGCGCATCAGCTCCGTCTTGCGGCGGGCGTCTGCGGCGAGCTGGAGCCGGACGCGGCTCCAGGTGTCCGCGAAGAAGGCCTCGTCGCAGTCCTCCAGGAGCCGCCGGATCCACGCGCGCGTGCCGGGCGGGTCGGCGAGCATCCGCTCCACGAACGCGGCCTGGCGCGGGCCGCGCGCGGCGGCCAGGTCGAGGGCGCGCCGGCGCATCCGCTCGTCGACGAGCGGTGAGGGGGCGCCGTCCGTGTAATGGCTGTTGCAGGAGATCTCCAGGGCGGAGCCCACGAACTTCTCGTCGTCCATCCGGTCGAGGTCGTCCAGCTCCTCCGCGAGGGTCTCCCGGGGCCGCGACGGCAGCAGGATGTCCGAACGGGTGTTGTTCCACATGAAGTCGGCCTCGATGAGCCGGTCCGCGAGCTCCGGCTTCAGCGCCGCCGTCGTCGTGGTGGTCCAGGCGTGCAGGCGGGGGTGGTGCGCGGGCACGGCCAGGGTGTGCAGGGCGGACCCCAGCTCGGCCAGCGGCGAGGGGCAGAAGGTGATCCGCTCGTGCGGCAGTCCGGTGATGTCGATGGTCACGCTCACCCGTCCATGGTGCGGGGTGGGGCGGGGGAGCTGTCGTCCCGTTTGACGGGGGTCGTCAATCGGCGGGCCCCGGATTGACGGGGGCCGTCAATCCGGGGGCCGGAGCGCGGCGGCGCGGCGCACGGTGAGGGCATGAACGCGCTGCACCAGTACCTCTTCGACGCCTGTCGCGCCGCCCGGCTCGGCGAACCGGTGCCGCCGGCCCCCGGCACCCAGGACGTCGCCGTCCTGCGGGCCGTCCACGACCGCCGCCGCTTCGAGCGGTCGGTGGCGGGCCGCGGGACCGGCGGCGGGCTGCGCCTGCGGATCCGCCGGGCCCTGCGCCGCCGCCGGCCGTCCCCCTGACGCCCCCCGGGGAGCCCGGGGGCGGGGGCGTCAGCCCTCCACGCGCGTCAGGAAGTCCCGTACGGCCTCCTTCACGTCCTTCGCCGTCCACTCCAGGCCGGGCCCCGACACCGTCAGCTCCGTGACCGCGACCCCCGGCGGACCGCCCGCGCCCGGGGCGGACCAGCGCCGGAAGAAGGCGGTGCCGGTGTCCTCGGTCTGGGCGAGGGCCGCCGCCGTCAGGGCGTCCGGGTCGTACGGCAGCCAGACCTGGAACTGGTGGGTGTGCGGGGTCTCCGGGTGGACCCGGGACCAGCCGGTGCCCGCCTCCGCGAGCGCCTCCCGGACGGCGTCGGCCACCACGCGCGCGTGCGCCACGTACGAGGGCAGCCGGGGCAGTTCCACGTCCAGGCCCCGGAGGGCGGAGAGCGCCGCCGGGTACTGCTGGAAGACCATCCCTCCGTACCGGTGCCGCCAGATCCGGGCCTCCTCCATGACCTCCTCGGGGCCGGCGAGCGCGGCCCCGGACATGCCGCCGAGGGACTTGTAGAACGACACGTACACGCTGTCGGCGAGCCCCGCGATCTCCGCGAGCCCCCGGCCGAAGTGCGCCGTGGTCTCCCACAGCCGGGCCCCGTCGAAGTGGACCACCGCGTCCCGTTCCCGGGCCGCCTCCACGACCTCGGTCAGCTCCTCCCAGGACGGCAGCACGAAGCCGGCGTCCCGCAGCGGCAGCTCCAGCATCAGCGTCCCGAAGGGCTCCGGGTGGTTCCGCACCTCCTCGGCGGTCGGCAGCCGGGGCGCGTCGGTCGGGTGGACCGTGCGGAGCCTCGAGACGGCGCCGAGCGCCCCGTTCTCGTGGACCTCGGGGTGGGCGAGCGGGTGGAGGGCGACGACGGGGCTGCCGGTGCGTCCGGCCCAGCAGCGCAGCGCGACCTGCTGGGCCATGGTGCCGGTGGGGAAGAAGACGGCGGCGGGGAGGCCGAGCTCCTCGGCGACGCGCCGCTCCAGCTCCTCCACGAGCCCGTTCCCGTACACGTCGGTCTGGGCGTCCTCGTGGCCCGCGGCCCGGGCCCAGGCGGCCAGTTCGCGCAGCCGCGAGCCGACCGTGCCGTCGGCCGAGGAGTCCCACAGGCGGCGCTCGGCGCCGCCCCACGCCTTCGCCCGGTGGAGCCGGGCGGCTTCCTCGTCCACAGGGGGTTCGGCAGGAGTCTCAGGATTCATGGGGCGATCATCACACCACCGCCCACACCCTGTGGACAGCCCACGGAGCGCCGCGAAACGCTGGCGTAGCATGACCAGAAATCGTCCGGTACCCGCCGAGGACTGGAACGGAAGGCCGTCCCCACCGTGAACGCACCAGCAGCGCCAGAGCCCCGAGCCGAGGACCGACCCGCCCGGCTCACCGTCGGAGTCGTCGGCGCCGGCCGTGTGGGCCCCGCCCTCGCCGCCTCGCTCCGGCTCGCCGGGCACCGCCCCGTCGCCGTCTCGGCGGTCTCCGCCGCCTCCCGGCGCCGCGCCGCCGAACTCCTGCCCGACGTCCCGGTCGTCGAGCCCGCCCGTGTCCTCGCCCTGGCCGACCTGGTCCTGCTGACCGTGCCGGACGACGCGCTGCCCGGACTGGTCGAGGGCCTCGCCGACACCGGGGCCGTACGGCCGGGGCAGCTGCTCGTGCACACCTCCGGGCGGTACGGGGCGCGGGTCCTGGACCCCGCCCGCCGGGCCGGCGCCCTGCCGCTCGCCCTGCACCCCGCCATGACCTTCACCGGCACCGCCGTCGACGTCCAGCGGCTCGCCGGCTGCTCCTTCGGGGTGACCGCGCCCGAGGAGCTGCGGCTCGCCGCCGAGGCGCTGGTGATCGAGATGGGCGGCGAGCCCGAGTGGATCGCGGAGGAGGCCCGGCCGCTCTACCACGCGGCCCTGGCCCTCGGCGCGAACCACCTGGTCACGCTGGTGGCCCAGTCGATGGAGCTGCTCCACAAGGCCGGGGTCGCCGCCCCCGACCGCATGCTGGGCCCGCTTCTGGGCGCCGCACTGGACAACGCCCTGCGGTCCGGGGACGCGGCCCTCACCGGGCCCGTCGCGCGCGGTGACGCCGGCACGGTCGCCGCCCACGTGTCCGAGCTGCGCAAGCACGCGCCCGGCACCGTCGCCGGCTATCTGGCGATGGCCCGCACGACCGCCGACCGGGCGCTCGCGCACGGCCTGCTCAAGCCCGAGCTGGCCGAGGACCTGCTGGGCGTGCTGGCCGAGCCGTCGGGCGGAGCCGCCCACCCCGCAGACCCCGCCGACGGGCCGCAAGGAGACGACCGATGACCCTGTCCGCCCGCGAGAGCGCGCAGAGCGCGCAGAGCACCGAGACCATGCAGGGCACCGAGAGCACGCGGAGCGCGGAGCGCGCCACGACCGCCGGGGCCGGCCGGTCCGTCCGTCATCAGCCGGCCGAGCTGCTGCCCACGGTCGAGGACCTCCGCGACGCCGTCGCCCACTGGGGCGTGCCCGGCCGCACCGCCGTGGTCATGACCATGGGTGCCCTCCACGAGGGCCACGCCACCCTGATCCGGGCCGCACGCGAGCGCGTCGGCACCAAGGGCTTCGTCGTCGTCACCGTCTTCGTCAACCCGCTCCAGTTCGGCGCCGGCGAGGACCTCGACCGCTACCCCCGCACCCTCGACGCCGACCTCGCGCTGGCCTTCGAAGCGGGCGCGAGCGCCGTCTTCGCGCCCTCCGTGGACGAGGTCTACCCGGGCGGGGAGCCCCAGGTCCGGATCGCCGCCGGACCCATGGGCGAGCGGCTCGAAGGCGCCTTCCGGCCGGGTCACTTCGACGGCATGCTGACGGTCGTCGCCAAGCTGCTCCACCTCACCGCGCCCGACCTGGCCTTCTTCGGCCAGAAGGACGCCCAGCAGCTGGCCCTGATCCGCCGCATGGCCCGCGATCTGAACTTCCCCGTCGAGATCGTCGGCGTGGAGACCGTCCGCGAGGCCGACGGCCTGGCCCTCTCCAGCCGCAACCGCTACCTCTCGGCCGAGGAGCGCCGGACGGCGCTGTCGCTGTCGCGCGCGCTGTTCGCCGCCCGCGAGCGGCTCGCCGCCCAGGAGGCGCTGCGCGCGCGTGCCGCCTCGCTGCCCGGCGCCCAGGGCCGGGCCGAGAACCGGGCCGAGGCCCTGTCGCGGCTCGGCGAGGCCCGGGCCGCCGCCGACGCCCACGCGGTCGCGCAGGCCGCCGAGGGCGGCCGCGCCGAGGCCGTACGGGCCGCGGCCCGCGCCGTCCTGGACGAGGCCGCCAAGGCCGAGCCGCCGCTCGTCCTCGACTACCTGGCCCTCGTGGACCCGGCCGACTTCACCGAGGTCGCCGACGGCCACGACGGGGAGGCGATCCTCGCCGTCGCCGCGCGCGTGGGGAGCACGCGGCTCATCGACAACATCCCCCTGACCTTCGGAGCCACCAAGTGACCGGAATACGGCTGCACGCGCCCGCGCCGGGCTGGGCCATCGACGCCGACGTCGTCGTGGTCGGCTCCGGGGTCGCCGGCCTCACCGCGGCCCTGCGCTGCACCGCCGCCGGGCTCCGCGCGGTCGTCGTCACCAAGGCCCGGCTCGACGAGGGCTCCACCCGCTGGGCCCAGGGCGGCATCGCGGCCGCGCTCGGCGAGGGCGACACCCCCGAGCAGCACCTCGACGACACCCTCGTCGCCGGTGCCGGGCTCTGCGACGAGCGGGCCGTGCGGGCCCTGGTCACGGAGGGCCCCGACGCCGTCCGCCGCCTGATCGCGACGGGCGCCGACTTCGACAAGACCGCCGACGGCGAGATCGCACTGACCCGGGAGGGCGGCCACCACCGCCGCCGGATCGCCCACGCGGGCGGGGACGCGACCGGCGCCGAGATCTCCCGCGCCCTGGTCGAGGCGATACGGGACCGGGGCGTGCGCACCGTCGAGCACGCCCTCGTCCTGGACCTCCTGAGGGACGCCGAGGGCCGTACGGCGGGCGTGACCCTGCACGTCATGGGCGAGGGGCAGCACGACGGCGTCGGCGCCGTCCACGCGCCCGCGGTGGTCCTCGCCACCGGCGGCATGGGCCAGGTCTTCTCCGCCACCACCAACCCGGGCGTCTCCACCGGCGACGGCGTCGCGCTCGCGCTGCGGGCCGGGGCCGAGGTCTCCGACCTGGAGTTCGTCCAGTTCCACCCCACGGTGCTCTTCCTCGGGGCCGGCTCCGAGGGCCAGCAGCCGCTGGTCTCCGAGGCGGTGCGGGGCGAGGGCGCCCACCTGGTCGACGCCGACGGGGTCCGCTTCATGCTGGGGCAGCACGAGCTGGCCGAGCTGGCGCCCCGGGACATCGTCGCCAAGGCGATCACGCGCCGGATGCAGGAGCAGGGCGCCGAGCACATGTACCTCGACGCCCGTCACTTCGGCGCCGAGATGTGGGCGGAGCGCTTCCCGACGATCCTGGCGGCCTGCCGCGCCCACGGCATCGACCCGGTGACGGAGCCGATCCCGGTCGCCCCGGCCGCCCACTACGCCTCCGGCGGCGTCCGCACGGACCTGTCGGGCCGGACGACCGTGCCGGGCCTGTACGCGTGCGGGGAGGTCGCCTGCACGGGCGTCCACGGCGCCAACCGGCTCGCCTCGAACTCGCTCCTGGAAGGCCTGGTCTTCGCCGAGCGGATCGCCGAGGACGTCGTGGCGCGCGCCCCCGGCCGCGGCCCGGCCGTGCCGGTGCGGCACCCGGCCCCGGTGGTCCTGCCGCTGCTCGACCCCGGCGCCCGGCGCCGCATCCAGCGCACCATGACCCTGGGCGCCGGAGTGCTCAGGTCCGCCGAGAGCCTGCGCACGGCCTCCGGGGAGCTGGACGCCCTCCACATACCGCCCGTCCCCGGCGAGACCGACGACCGGAAGTCCGCCGAGCCGGGCGTCGAGTCGTGGGAGACCACCAACCTGCTCGCCGTCGCCCGCCTCCTGGTCGCGGCGGCTTCCCGCCGCGAGGAGACCCGCGGCTGCCACTGGCGCGAGGACCACCCCGACCGGGACGACGCCCGGTGGCGCAGGCACCTCGTCGTCCACCTCACCCCGGAGCGGACCCTCGACGTCCGCACCACCGAGACCTCCGACTTCCCCCCCACCGCCGACGCCCCAGGGAGCCGTAAGTGAGCACGCCCGAGGAAGCCCGTCCCGAGCCCGTGGACGTCCCTCTCATCCAGATCAACACGGTCTCCGAGGAGACCGACGGCTGCGGCGAGGGCTGCGCCTGCGGCGACGGCGAGGAGTTCGAGTGCGGGCTCGACCCCGCCCTCGCGCAGCTGCTCGCCGACGCCGGTCTCGACCCCGTCCAGGTCGAGGACATCGCCCACCTCGCGATCGCCGAGGACCTCGACGGCGGGGTCGACGTCACGACCGTGGCGACCGTCCCCGAGGACGCCGTCGCCACCGCCGACTTCACCGCCCGCGAGGCCGGTGTCGTGGCCGGCCTGCGGGTCGCCGAGGCCGTCCTGTCGATCGTCTGCACCGACGAGTTCGAGGTCGAGCGGCACGTCGAGGACGGCGAGCGCGTCGAGGCCGGGCAGAAGCTCCTCAGCGTCACCGCCCGCACCCGCGACCTGCTCACCGGCGAGCGCAGCGCGCTCAACATCCTGTGCCGCCTCTCCGGCATCGCCACCGCCACGCGCGCGTGGGCGGACGCCCTGGAGGGCACGAAGGCGAAGGTCCGCGACACCCGCAAGACGACGCCGGGCCTGCGCGCCCTGGAGAAGTACGCGGTCCGCTGCGGCGGCGGCGTCAACCACCGCATGTCGCTCTCCGACGCCGCCCTGGTGAAGGACAACCACGTGGTGGCGGCCGGCGGCGTCGCCGAGGCCTTCAAGGCCGTCCGCGAGCTGTTCCCCGAGGTGCCGATCGAGGTCGAGGTCGACACGATGCACCAGGTCCGCGAGGTCCTGGACGCGGGCGCCGACCTGATCCTGCTCGACAACTTCACCCCGCTGGAGACGGAGGAGGCCGTCGCCCTGGTCGCGGGCCGCGCCGTCCTGGAGTCCTCGGGCCGGCTGACCCTGGAGAACGCGGCGGCGTACGCGGCGACCGGCGTCGACTACCTGGCGGTCGGCGGCCTCACCCACTCCTCCCCGATCCTCGACATCGGCCTGGACCTGCGCGAGGTGCGGGCCTGATGCTGCTCACCATCGACGTCGGCAACACGCACACGGTGCTCGGTCTCTTCGACGGCGAGGAGATCGTCGAGCACTGGCGGATCTCCACGGACCCGCGCAGGACCGCCGACGAGATGGCGGTCCTGCTCCAGGGCCTCATGGGCATGCACCCGCTGCTGGGCGTCGAGCTGAGCGACGGCATCGAGGGGATCGCCATCTGTGCGACCGTCCCCTCGGTGCTGCACGAGCTGCGCGAGGTGACCCGCCGGTACTACGGGGACGTGCCGGCGGTCCTGGTGGAGCCGGGCGTGAAGACGGGGGTGCCGATCCTGACGGACAACCCCAAGGAGGTCGGCGCCGACCGCATCATCAACGCGGTCGCGGCCGTCGAGCTGTACGGCGGCCCGGCGATCGTCGTGGACTTCGGCACGGCGACGACGTACGACGCGGTCAGCACGCGCGGGGAGTACGCGGGCGGCGCGATCGCCCCGGGCATCGAGATCTCGGTGGAGGCCCTGGGCGTCAAGGGCGCCATGCTCCGCAAGATCGAGCTGGCCCGGCCGCGCAGCGTGATCGGCAAGAACACGGTCGAGGCCATGCAGTCGGGCATCGTCTTCGGGTACGTGGGTCAGGTCGACGGCGTCGTGGCCCGGATGAAGCGGGAACTGGTCGGGCCCAAGGGCGACCCCTCCGACGTCACGGTGATCGCGACCGGCGGCCTGGCGCCGATGGTCCTCGCCGACTCGAAGGAGATCGACGTGCACGAGCCCTGGCTGACCCTGATCGGCCTGCGCCTGGTCTACGAGCGGAACGTGTCCCGCATGTAGGGGTGGCTCGGCGCGCCGTGATGATCGCTAAGCGAAAATTGTCCGATTAGCGCGTAGTGTCGGCCCATGCCCACGCCATACGGATCCCGCGGCGGCATGGCGTTCAGCGCGGACGAACTGCGTGTGCTCCGCCGCGCCCTCGCCACTGCCCTCCATCCCGTCCCCCTCCAGGAAGAGGACGTCCAGGACTGCCTGCGCCTGGCCGAATCCGTGGACGAGGCGGTACGCGAGGCCGGCCGGCTGCGCGCCTTCCTCCTCGACGACCTGACCCGCTACCGCCAGGCGCTGCCCGGGTCCCTCGGGGGCTACCTGGAGCTCCTCCGGGACGCGCTGGCCGCCGGCTACGACCCCGGTGCCGACGACCTCGCCGCCCTGCGCGCGCTGCGCCGCAACCCGGCCGCCGCCGAGCTGCTCGCCCGCTGCCAGGTCCTCGCCGAGCGCTCGGTGCGCACGCGCCTGGCCCGGGTCTCCCGGGCCACCGCCCCGGCCGCGCCGTCCGCCTCCCGGGCCCGGCTGCTCGCCCTGCCCGGCGGGCGCTCGGCGGGCGACGAGCCCAAGCCGACCCCGCCCGCCCCGGCCGAGCGCCCGGTGCCCAAGCCCTCCGAGGCCTTCCCGCCGCGCCGCCGCCCCGTGCCCCCGCCCCCGCCCGAGGAACGGGTCGCAGGCTAGCTACCCTGGACGCCATGGAATACGTATCCGCGCTCCTGCCCCCCGTCGTGATGGCCGCGTTCTTCATCGGTCTCGTCGTCACGATCGTCAAGAGCCAGGGCGGCCCGAACAAGGCCAAGGAGGACGCGGTCGTGGACGCCGCCCTCGCCCGCGCCGAGGCCGCCCGTCAGGCGGACGGCTCCACCGCCTCCTGAGGCCAGAGTGCCCCCGTGGCACCGAGGGCGTGCGACCTTTCGAGGTCGTGCGTCCTTTTTGTTGGTTTCTCGTCGCCAATGGCCCCATATTGACGTTTTTCGCACTATGGTGACGCTGTGCCCCGTCCATTGGGAGATCTCGAAGACGCCGTCATGACGCGCGTCTGGCAATGGAACCGCCCCGTGACCGTCCGGGAAGTTCTGGAGGACCTCCAGCAGGAACGGTCCATCGCCTACACCACCGTCATGACCGTCATGGACAATCTCCATCAGAAGGGCTGGGTCCGCAGGGAAGTCGAAGGCCGCGCCTATCGATATACGGCGGTCTCCACCCGCGCCGCCTACTCGGCGGCCCTGATGAACGAGGCCTGGGCGCGGAGCGACAACCCCGCCGCCGCGCTCGTCGCCTTCTTCGGGATGATGTCGCCGGAACAGCGGGAGTCGCTGAACGACGCCATCCGGATCGTCCAGCGCGACAGCCCGCTTCCCGCCGCCCCGCGGGAGCCCGAGGGTGGCGAGGGGACCGCCCGCCCGTAGCGATAGCGTCCCCCCATGTCGACCTCCGCCAAAGCCGTCACCGTCCGCAGGGCCCGCACCAGCGACGTCCCCGCGGTCCGCCGTCTCGTCGATCCTTTCGTGCAGCGCGGCATCCTGCTCGACAAGGCGACCGTGACCCTTTACGAGTCCATCCAGGAGTTCTGGGTCGCGGAACGCGACGAGGACGCCACCGTCGTCGGCTGCGGCGCACTCCACGTCATGTGGGAAGACCTCGCCGAAGTCCGCACTCTCGCCGTCGATCCCGAGTTCAAGGGCGCCGGCGTCGGACATCAGGTGCTGGACAAGTTGTTGCACACCGCCCGATGGCTCGGCGTGCGGCGGGTATTCTGCCTGACCTTCGAAGTCGACTTCTTCGCGAAGCACGGCTTCGTCGAGATCGGCGAGACCCCGGTCGACGGAGATGTCTACAGCGAGCTCCTGCGTTCCTATGACGAGGGAGTCGCCGAGTTCCTCGGTCTCGAACGAGTGAAGCCGAACACCTTGGGCAACAGCCGGATGCTTCTGCACCTGTGACGCGGAAGCCCGGGATCCTCTCGCGGAGCCCTATGTCCGAATCGCGCACGTTTCCCGCGCTGTCGGGGTTCTGAACCTCTCCCAGGGGTTTGTGTTTTTCCGGGAAAAGCGGTTTCCTTTCCGCGTACTGCATTTTCGATGAAAGGAAATCCGGTGGCACAGAAGGTTCAGGTCCTTCTTGTCGACGACCTCGACGGCGTCGAGGCGGACGAGACCGTGACGTTCGCGCTGGACGGCAAGACCTACGAGATCGACCTCACCACCGCCAACGCGGAAAAGCTCCGTGGCCTGCTCGAGCCGTACACCACGAGTGGCCGTCGCACCGGTGGCCGCACCACCGGCGGACGAGGCAAGGGCCGCGCCGTGGCCACGGGCAGCCAGGACACCGCGAAGATCCGCGCGTGGGCCAAGGAGAACGGCATGAACGTCAACGACCGCGGTCGCGTTCCCGCCGACATCAAGGCTGCCTACGAGGACGCGAACCGCTGAGGCGGCAGCTGCTGAGCCGTCCCACGGGCACGGGCACTCAGCAGCCGCACCCGGTGGCACTCCGCAGCGGCGGCGGCCACGAGACGCACCAGACAGGGGGCATCCGCAACGCCCCACGGCGCGGACCGCAGCACCGGAAGCGAGGCCTCGACCTCGCGGCCCGGCGCGGGCGCCCGCAGCCACACCGCGGCGCCCGGCGCGCCGGATCCGCTCCACCCCGGGGGAAGGGGTGCGGTCATCCGGCCGTCGGCACCGAGGATCGCGAGATCCAGCGAGATCCCGCCCCACTCCAGCCAGTCGAGCAGCCCCGGCAGCTCCTCCGCGCTCCCCGCGGCCACGAGCAGCCCCATCCGGCGCCCCACCAGGGCCACAGGACCCGTCGCCGCGCCCATCCGGCGCAGCACGCCCCGGCCGGCCTCGACGGGCACCTCCAGGACGTCGAAGCGCAGCCCCGTGACCAGCCGCACCGGCGGTCCCGCCTCCGTCGCCCAGCCGAGCTCGTCCTCGTACCACCGCGCCACACCGCCGTCGATCGGCGAGCGGGGCAGCGGGACGGTGAGGGCCATGTCCGGGGAACTCCCGGGAGGGCGTGTTGGTTACGCCCGCGGTGACGCAGCGTCCCGCCGGGGTCGCGCAAGGTGTCCGGGATGGGGCCTAAGGGTGCATTCGAGCGCGCAAGGGTGTTCGCTGGTAGCGGAGGGAACCGGGGTGCGCCGCATGGAGTGTCAGTCCTTACGGGTAAGACATTCCTAGTGGGGAGGGGCGACTCGCGGGCTTGGGCGTCTCACGTTCGCCATCGGCGTACTGATGGCGCGGGTAACTACTTGGCCTGCGGGAACATCGTCTCGCACCATCGGGTTGGAGCATTTGTCGGCTGTTCGGCAGCAGGTCTCCCCGCTGAAGAGGGGGTGATCCGGACGGATGTCGGCAGTTGGAATGAGCGGTCCCCGCTTGCGGGACTAAGCTGCGGAAGGACAGGGAGGGGATCGACCCCTAACTGACTGACCGCTCTGAGGAGCGATTAACGATGTTCGAGAGGTTCACCGACCGCGCGCGGCGGGTTGTCGTCCTGGCTCAGGAAGAAGCCCGGATGCTCAACCACAACTACATCGGCACCGAGCACATCCTTCTGGGCCTTATCCACGAGGGTGAGGGTGTCGCCGCTAAGGCCCTGGAGAGCCTCGGGATTTCGCTCGAGGCGGTCCGGCAGCAGGTGGAGGAGATCATCGGCCAGGGCCAGCAGGCCCCGTCCGGGCACATCCCCTTCACCCCTCGTGCCAAGAAGGTCCTGGAGCTGTCGCTCCGGGAGGCCCTCCAGCTCGGCCACAACTACATCGGCACCGAGCACATCCTGCTCGGCCTGATCCGCGAGGGCGAGGGCGTCGCCGCCCAGGTCCTCGTGAAGCTGGGCGCCGACCTCAACCGGGTGCGGCAGCAGGTCATCCAGCTGCTCTCCGGCTACCAGGGCAAGGAAGCCGCCACGGCCGGCGGTCCTGCCGAGGGCACCCCCTCGACGTCCCTGGTCCTCGACCAGTTCGGCCGGAACCTCACCCAGGCGGCCCGCGAATCCAAGCTCGACCCGGTCATCGGGCGCGAGAAGGAGATCGAGCGGGTCATGCAGGTGCTGTCCCGCCGCACCAAGAACAACCCGGTCCTCATCGGCGAGCCCGGCGTCGGCAAGACCGCCGTCGTCGAGGGCCTGGCGCAGGCCATCGTCAAGGGCGAGGTGCCCGAGACCCTCAAGGACAAGCACCTCTACACCCTGGACCTCGGCGCGCTGGTCGCCGGCTCCCGCTACCGCGGTGACTTCGAGGAGCGCCTGAAGAAGGTCCTCAAGGAGATCCGCACCCGCGGCGACATCATCCTGTTCATCGACGAGCTCCACACCCTCGTGGGTGCGGGCGCCGCCGAGGGCGCGATCGACGCCGCCAGCATCCTCAAGCCGATGCTGGCCCGCGGTGAGCTCCAGACCATCGGTGCCACCACGCTCGACGAGTACCGGAAGTACCTGGAGAAGGACGCGGCCCTCGAGCGCCGCTTCCAGCCCATCCAGGTCGCCGAGCCGTCGCTGCCGCACACCATCGAGATCCTCAAGGGGCTGCGCGACCGGTACGAGGCCCACCACCGGGTCTCCATCACCGACGAGGCCCTCGTCCAGGCCGCGACCCTGGCCGACCGGTACATCTCGGACCGCTTCCTCCCGGACAAGGCGATCGACCTGATCGACGAGGCCGGCTCCCGGATGCGCATCCGCCGGATGACCGCGCCGCCGGACCTCCGCGAGTTCGACGAGAAGATCGCCGGCGTCCGCCGCGACAAGGAGTCCGCGATCGACTCGCAGGACTTCGAGAAGGCCGCGTCCCTGCGCGACAAGGAGAAGCAGCTCCTCGCCGCGAAGGCCAAGCGGGAGAAGGAGTGGAAGGCCGGCGACATGGACGTCGTCGCCGAGGTCGACGGCGAGCTGATCGCCGAGGTCCTCGCGACCGCCACCGGCATCCCGGTCTTCAAGCTGACCGAGGAGGAGTCCTCGCGTCTGCTCCGCATGGAGGACGAGCTCCACAAGCGCGTCATCGGCCAGAAGGACGCCGTCATCGGCCTCTCGCGGGCCATCCGCCGCACCCGTGCGGGTCTGAAGGACCCGAAGCGCCCCGGTGGCTCGTTCATCTTCGCCGGCCCGTCCGGCGTCGGTAAGACCGAGCTCTCGAAGGCGCTCGCCGAATTCCTCTTCGGCGACGAGGACGCGATGATCTCCCTCGACATGTCGGAGTTCAGCGAGAAGCACACGGTTTCCCGTCTCTTCGGTTCGCCGCCCGGATACGTCGGCTACGAAGAGGGCGGCCAGCTCACCGAGAAGGTGCGCCGCAAGCCGTTCTCCGTCGTCCTCTTCGACGAGGTCGAGAAGGCCCACCCCGATATCTTCAATTCCCTTCTCCAGATCCTGGAGGACGGTCGCCTGACCGACTCCCAGGGCCGGGTCGTGGACTTCAAGAACACGGTCATCATCATGACCACCAACCTCGGGACCAGGGACATCTCGAAGGGCTTCAACCTGGGCTTCGCCGCCCAGGGCGACACGAAGTCCAACTACGAGCGGATGAAGGCGAAGGTCAGCGACGAGCTGAAGCAGCACTTCCGCCCGGAGTTCCTCAACCGTGTGGACGACATCATCGTCTTCCCGCAGCTGACGCAGGAGGACATCCTCCAGATCGTCGACCTGATGATCAGCCGCGTCGACGAGCGCCTCAAGGACCGGGACATGGGCATCGAGCTCTCCCAGTCCGCGAAGGAGCTGCTCGCCAAGAAGGGTTACGACCCGGTGATGGGCGCCCGGCCGCTGCGCCGGACGATCCAGCGCGAGATCGAGGACACGCTCTCGGAGAAGATCCTCTTCGGCGAGCTGCGCCCCGGTCACATCGTGGTCGTGGACACGGAGGGCGAGGGCGAGGAGCGCAAGTTCACCTTCCGCGGCGAGGAGAAGACGTCCCTGCCGGACGCCCCGCCGATCGAGGCGGCGGGCGGCCCGGGCCCGAACCTCTCGAAGGACGCGTGACGCACGCGCTGAGCGTGTGGCGCTGTGAAGGGGCGGCCCCGGAACCTGATGGTTCCGGGGCCGCCCCTTTCGCGTGCCGTCAGGGCGCGAAGGCCCGGTGGACCTGCTCCCCGTCGCTCCCCGTCCGAACGAGATCGAGCTCGTCCAGCGAGGGGAAGATCTCGTCGATCCGGCTGAGCTCCGGTTCCTCCTCGTGAGTCAGACGGACGGTCCGCACCGATTCCAGAGCCGTCCCCTCCGGACAGCCGACGAGATCCCCCTCGTCGATCCAGAGGGTGCTCACCGTGGAAAGGGAGGCGAGTCCCCGCCATGCGACGGCGGTCGCGTACGGCGCCTTCCACAGGTTCAGCGAGGTCAGGTTCCGGAGCCGTCCGAGCGTCTCCAGCCCGTCCTCGGGCCAGCTGTCCGGCAGCTGGAGGCGGTCGAGCGGTGCCCCGGCGGGCAGGTCCGCCGCCGACCACGTGGCGCCCGCCCTCAGTCCCAGGACGAGGGACTCCAGCCGGGTCAGTCCGGACAGCGCGGAGAGGCGGGGCCGGCCGCCCGCCCGCCGCAGCCGGAGGGCCACGGGGTCGCAGGCGGCGAGGAGCCGGGCAAGGGCCTCGTCCGACACCGGCTCGTCGACCTCCAGCAGGTCGGGGCGCAGGCCGAGCCGGAGGAGCTCGTCCACGTGCTCGTCGGCGTGGACGAAGTACCGGAGCCCACGGGGATCGAGTCGCGCGATGATCTCCTCGGCGTACGGGCCGGGCTCGAAGCGGGTCCAGGCGTGCATCAGCTGGGCCCGGATCCGTAGGGCGGGATGGTCGGCGAAGCGGGCCAGGTAAGGCAGGGCGGCGTCCACCGTGATGTGGGTGGCGGTGATCACCGAGTGGTACGCGTCCGTCGCTCCGAGCTCCTCCGGGCCGCCCAGCAGCCGGAGCACCGGTGAGCCGCCCAGCGCGAGCTGACGGGCCTCGTCGTACGAGTGGGGCGGGATCAGCTCGGCCGTGCGGGCCATGATCTCGTCCCGCACGTCGGGGGACACCTCCGTGGCGCTTTCGAGCGCGGTCGCGGCGACCATCAGGACGCGCAACTGGTCCCGGCGGTCCTCGGCGGCGTCCGCCGCTGCCAGCAGCTCGCGGAGGATCTCCGCGCACTCCCGCGGCCGCGCGTGCCCCACCGCCATGCGGATGACGTCCTCCCACTGGTCGTCGGCGGCGTGCCGGACCAGGACGCCGATGTCCCAGCGGTCCACCAGGGCCTTGGCGGCCAGGTGGTCCTGGAAGGTGCGGTGGACGAAGTCGACGGTGTCCTCCGTCGGCTCGCGCAGCAGGCCGCTGCGGTGGAGGAGGTGGGTGAAGACCTTCTCCGGGGGATACTGCGCCGCCTCCTGGACCGCCGGGACCGCCTCCCGTACGAGCGACTCCGCGTGGGCCCGGTCGAGCTGGGTGCGGCCGTTCAGCGTCAGCCAGTACGCGAGGCGCTGGATCAGCTGGATCTGGGGCGCCTCGTCGAGGGCGATGCCCGACGGGGCTCCCATGTCCCGCTCCCGGTCGCGGCGCGCCAGGAGCATCGAGAGGGCGGCCTCGTAGAGCGCCTTGCGGCCGCGGGGCAGGAAGCCGCGCCGGTCGCGGTGGAGGGCGCAGACGAGGCCGCACATGAGGGGGTTGGTGGCGAGCTGGGAGACGTGCTCGGTGGTGCGGAGGGCGTCGAGGAGCGGCTGCTCGTACGGTTCGGCCTCCGGCCCGGCGGCCCGGTGCCAGCGCCGTACGAAGGTGGTGACCTCGGCGCGGGTCATGGGCGCGAGGGTCAACTCGGTGAAGCCGTCGGAGGCCAGCCAGTCGTCGCGTACGGCCGTGGGGCGCGAGGTGACGAGCCAGCGGTTGCCGTCGTAGGCGTCCAGGAGGTTCCGGAGCCACTCGCGGGCCCGGCCCCGCTCGGCCTCGGGGATCTCGTCGATGCCGTCGACGAGGACGACGCCGCGGCCGGCGGCGAGGACCCGGTCGGCCCAGCCGTCGGGCGGGGTGAGCGGGCAGCCGGCGGCGGGGAGGAAGCGGTCGGGCGCGGGGAGCCGCTCGCCGTGGCGGGTGAGGGTGCGCAGAGGGAGGACGAAGGGGATGCGGCCCCGGAGGTACGCCATGCCGTCCGCGCGGCCCTCGGTCGCGGCCGAGACCGTCAGCCACTGGACGAGGGTGGTCTTGCCGGAGCCGGCGAGGCCGCGCAGGAGGACCCTGTCGTGCCGGGCGAGGGCGAGATCGGCGCGGACGGCCTGCTCTCGCTGGTGGGGGGCGTAGGGGCCCGCCTCGTCCGGCGCGTGTGCTTCGCCCGTCGCCTCCAGGGACAGGTAGGCGAGGTCCAGTGGCCACCGGTCCGGCGAGTGGTGCAGGTCGATGCCGTGGATCGTGAGGCGGCCGTGCTTCTTGGCGAGGTGCTCCAGGTACCGGCGCTCGAAGTCCGCGTCCCGCGAGTCCGTCCGCGGCGTCCGGCGGATGACCTCGTCGACCTTCGCTATGAGCTCGGTCTGGGCCCGGGTCTGTTCGACCAGGCTGCGGGCGACGAAGGTGGAGCGCTGGGTGAAGAACTCCAGGAGGTGCAGGCAGGCCCATTCGGTCAGGGACTCCAGGTAGAGGGCGGAGTCCGTGGAGAGGCCGTCCGGGGGCGGGGCCGCCGCCCGTAGACGCCGGGCGAGGGCCTGGTGGCCGAGGCGGACGGCCTGGACGTCGTCCATGTCGAGGTCGCCGAGGGAGAGCAGGGTCCTGGCGAGGGTGTCGGTGACGGCTTCGGTCTCGTCGGCGGGGAAGGGGCTCTCCCCGCCCCCTTCCCGGGACCTCTCGACCAGGGTCGACGCCAGTTTCCGGACGTCCTTCTCGGTCAGCGTGCGCTTCTCGCCTCGGAAGGAGACGAGCGAGGAGAGCCGGATCGTGCCCGACGAACCGGTGAGGCCGGCCCCCGGGCCGTCGCTGACCACCAGTTTCTTCAGCAGTGGGCCGATCGCGGCCGAGGCGAGGCGGGTGCCGATGAGCGCCGGTTCCATGTGTGGTCCCCCGTGGATGCCCTGGATTGCCGAAGCGATCAGCGTAGTGGGGGGACGGTCTCCGGAGCGGCTCGGGCGCGTGACCCAGGCCCCATCCGGGCGGCTCGGGCGCGTGACCCAGGTCCCATCCGGGGCGTCTCGTCGCGTGACCCAGGTCCCATTCGGAGAGGGGCGCTGGTGACAAGGCGCACAGGCGTTTCGAGGGGTACTAACCGGAATAGTGGCGACCTTTGGTGTCGATTCGGGACGTTCAGGTGCGAACCGCCGGGACTTTGGTCCCGAGGGGCCTCCAACCGGGCGTCAGGCGGCCTTTCGGGCGGTTCCGGGCGCCCGCGACGTGCGCTTAAACCGATTCGCTTATGCCGGTATGTCCGATTTCGCGACCCCCCTCGGAGGTCGTCAAGGGGTGAACTTCCCGGGAGATCGCTACGACGTCATGTCGTAGATGGGGTGTTTTGGCCTGGCCTGGGGTCCGGGTTACCAAGGATGAGCAAGCCCGGCGCAGCGACCGCCCGCGCCGGGTCCCGTACTTCCCGGAGGTTTCCCCCCGTATGTCGAAGCGCGTCATGAACCCCGCCGCCCGTATCACCGCCGTCGCTCTCGCCGCCGCGGGCCTGGGAGCGACGCTGGTGGCCGGAGCAGGGTCCGCCTTCGCCGCCGAGGGCAGGGCCGCCGCCCCGGCCGCGCTGACCGCGTCCGCCGCCGTCGCCGCCCAGGCCGACGCCCAGGCCCACGTCGCCGCCCAGGTGAAGGCCGCCGTCGCCAAGGCCGCCGCCGTGAAGGCCACTCCCGTGAAGGCCGTCAAGAAGGCGACCCCGGCCTGGGTCAAGCCGGTCACCTCGTACACCCTCAGCGCCAGCTTCAACCAGGGCGGCGCCATGTGGGCCCACAAGCACTCCGGCCAGGACTTCGCCGTCCCGGTCGGCACCCCGGTCAAGGCCGCCGGCTTCGGCACCGTCGTGAAGGCGGGCCCGAACGGTGGCGGCGACGGCCCCGCGTACGGCAACGCGATCGTCGTCAAGCACGCCAACGGCACGTACTCGCAGTACGCCCACCTGTCGAAGATCAAGGTCCACATCGGCCAGAAGGTCGCCGCCGGCCAGCAGATCGCCCTCTCGGGCAACACCGGCAACTCCTCCGGCCCGCACCTGCACTTCGAGATCCGCACGACCCCGAACTACGGCTCCGCCGTCAACCCGATGGCGTTCCTCCGGGCCCACGGCGTCGGCGTCTGACGCACCCGTCAGGCCTGCTGGGCCTGCTCGATCAGATCGAGGGCGACCTCGAGGACGGCTTCCTGCTTCTCCTCGGGGTCGCCCTCGATGTTGTCCATGAAGAAGGTCCCGGCGTGCAGCGCGAAGATCGCGCTCACGGCGCGGACCTTGTTCTTCGTCGAGGCCTCGGGTTCCTGGAGGAACCGGTTGAGCGCGATGAGGCGCTCCTTGAAGGTGAGTCCGATGCTCAGGTCGCGCACGGTCGCCTGGTTCTCGTGCATGAAGCGGAACAGCGGGGTCGCCGCACGCAGGGCCTTCTGGTAGCGGCGCAGGATCTCCTGCTTGGTCTCCAGGGTGCGCGGCTGCCCGGCCGCCCAGGCGACGAGCTCGTCGATCGGGCGCGTCAGGTCCTGGAAGATCCCGATGATGATGTCTTCCTTGGTCTTGAAGTGGTAGTAGAGCGCGGCCTTGGTGACGTCCAGGCGCTCCGCGATCTCGCGCAGCGAGGTCTTCTCGTAGCCCTGCTCGGCGAAGAGTTCGAGAGCCACGTCCTGGATGCGCTGGCGGGTGTTGCCTCGGGCCATGACGGGTCTCCACTTTCCAGAAAACTTACTTGACGCCCGGCTAGTTACCGGCCTAACTTCCTCAGTGTAGTAACTAGCCGGGCGGCAAGTAAGGGATCGACATGGCGACGAAACAGAACGTTCAGGCAGTACAGGGGGAGGCTGCGGACCCGCAGCCGCGCAGCGTACGCGTCGTCCTCCTCGCCCTCATGATCGCGATGCTGCTCGCGATGCTGGACAACATGATCATCGGCACCGCGATGCCGACGATCGTCGGTGAGCTCGGCGGTCTGGAGCACCTCTCCTGGGTCGTCACGGCCTACACCCTCGCCACCGCCGCCTCCACCCCGCTCTGGGGCAAGCTCGGCGACATGTTCGGCCGCAAGGGCGTCTTCCTCACCTCGATCGTGATCTTCCTGATCGGCTCGGCGCTCAGCGGCATGGCCCAGGACATGGGCCAGCTCATCGGCTTCCGCGCCGTCCAGGGCCTCGGTGCCGGCGGCCTCATGGTCGGCGTCATGGCCATCATCGGCGACCTGATCCCGCCCCGCGAGCGGGGCAAGTACCAGGGCATGATGGCCGGGATCATGGCCCTCGCCATGATCGGCGGCCCCCTCGTCGGCGGCACCATCACCGACCACTGGGGCTGGCGCTGGTCCTTCTACATCAACCTGCCGCTCGGCGCCGTCGCCCTCGCCATGCTCAGCACCGTCCTGCACCTGCCGAAGAAGCAGCGCGCCACGGGCACCCGGATCGACTTCCTCGGCGCCGCGCTGCTGACCGCCGGCATCACCGCGATCGTCCTCGTCACCACCTGGGGCGGCACGGAGTACGCCTGGGGCTCGGCCACCATCGTCGGCCTCACGATCGGCGGCGCCGCCGCCCTCGCCGCCTTCCTCTTCGTCGAGACCCGGGCGAGCGACCCGATCATGCCGCTGCACATCTTCCGCAGCCGCAACTTCACCCTGATGTCCCTGATCGGCTTCATCACCGGCTTCGTGATGTTCGGCGCGGTCCTCTACCTGCCGATCTTCCAGCAGGCCGTCCAGGGCGCCTCGGCCACCAACTCCGGCCTGCTGCTCCTGCCGATGCTGCTGTCGATGATGGTCGTCTCGCTGGTCGTCGGCCGCTTCACCACCAGCACCGGCAAGTACAAGGCCTTCCCGATCGTGGGCGGCGCGCTCATGGTGGCCGGCCTCTTCCTGCTCTCCACCATGGACACCGGCACCTCGCGCCTCGTCTCCGGCGTCTGGATGGCCGTCCTCGGCGCCGGCATGGGCTTCCTCATGCAGATCACCATGCTGGTCGCGCAGAACAGCGTGGAGATGAAGGACATGGGCGTCGCCTCCTCCTCCACCACCCTCTTCCGGACGCTCGGCTCCTCCTTCGGCGTCGCGATCATGGGCGCGCTCTTCACCAGCCGCGTCCAGGACGAGATGGCCTCCCGCGGCGGCGCCGGACTCACCGAGCGGACCGCCCAGCTCGACGCGGCGAGCCTCGCCAAGCTGCCGGCCGCGCTCCGCGAGGCCTACCAGCACGCGGTCGCCTCCGGCACGCACGGCGCCTTCCTCATCGGCTCGGCCGTCGCCGTCCTCGGCTTCGTCCTCGCCTTCTTCGTCAAGGAGGTGGCGCTGCGCGGCGCCGGACCGGCCGCGGAGCCGAAGGCGGAGTCCGGCGACACCGCGAAGGTCGCCGAGACGGTCTGATCCCCCGCACGAAAGAGGGGCCGGTCCCGTGCGGGACCGGCCCCTCCGTCATGTACTCACTCCGGCAGCCTCAGCATCGGGAAGCTGCCCGTGTTCGTCGGCGCGTGGTCCGGCAGCCACAGCACCGCGATGGCACCGCCCACCCCGCCCGGAGCCCCCTCCGCGGCCACGTTCCGGAAGGTCAGCCGGGCGCCGAGGACACGGGCCTGGCCCGCCGCGATCGTCAGGCCCAGACCGTGGCCCTGGCCCGCGCGGTCGCTCGTCCCCGTACGGAAACGGCTCGGGCCCTCCTTGAGGAGCGACTCGGGGAAGCCCGGACCGTGGTCGCGGACCCGGACCACCCGGCCCTCGACGGTGACCTCGACCGGTGGCTTGCCGTGCTTGGCCGCGTTGGCGAGGAGATTGCCCAGGACCCGCTCCAGACGGCGCGGATCGGTGTTCACCCAGGACTCGTGCACGACCCGGACGACGAGCTCCGGGTCCAGGGCCCGCACCCGCCGCTCCACGAACTCGCCGAGCGCGATCTCCTGGAGCTCGGCCCGCTCCGACGCGCTGTCGAGCCGGGCCACCTCCAGGACGTCCTCGACCAGCGTCCGCATGGCCTGCGCCCGGTCCCGCACCAGCTCGCTCGGCCGCCCCGGCGGCAGCAGCTCGGCCGCCGTGAGGAGCCCGGTGACGGGGGTGCGCAGCTCGTGCGCGATGTCGGCGGTGACCCGGCGCTCGGCCTCGATCCGCTCGTTCAGGGCGTCGGTCAGGGCGTCGACGGCCCAGGCCAGGTCGTCGGTCTCGTCCCGTACGACCCCGCCGACCGCGTCCCGCACCCGGACGTCCGTGTTGCCCTGGGCCACCCGGCCGGCCGCGACGGCGGCCTTCCGCAGCCGCCGGGAGAGCCCGCCGCCGATGAGCACGCCGAGCGCGCAGCCGCCGAAGACCACCGACACCGAGCCGATGACGAGCGCCCGGTCCAGATCGTTCATGATCGTCGCGCTGCGGTCGGCGAAGGGGATGTGCAGCGACAGCACGTCGCCGTTGGCGAGCGGCACGGCCGCCCACACGTCCGGGGGGCCGCCGTGCCGGTGCTCCTGCACGTAGGTCCCGCGCCGCTTGTCCCGCATCAACTGGTCCAGCTGGGTCGGCAGCGCCGGGTCGTTGATCTTCGTGCCGAAGCGGGGCTCCTTCGGCTTCGACGTCTCGTACATCCGCTGGGCGAAGAGCAGCCGCTCCATCTGCACCTCGCGCGCGTTGTCGAGCATCGAGATGCGGGCGGCGTTGTGCACGACGATGCTCAGGGTGACCGCGATGAGGGCGCCGACCGCCGCGATGGCGACGGCGATCTTCCAGCGGACCCCGGTGCGCAGGGGGAGCGGCTTCACAGGCACAAGTACGAGGCCCTAGCTCTTGAGCTTGTAGCCGAAGCCGCGCACGGTCTCGATCCGGTCCTGGCCGATCTTGGCGCGCAGCCGCTGCACGTGGACGTCCACGACCCGGGTGTCCCCGCCCCAGCCGTAGTCCCAGACCCGCTCCAGGAGCTTGTCCCGGGACAGCACGGTGCCCGGCGCCGACGAGAACTCCAGGAGCAGCCGCATCTCGGTCGGGGTCAGCGCCACCGGCACCCCGCCCTTGCGGACCTCCATGCCCTCGGTGTCGACCTCCAGGTCGCCGAAGACGAGGAGCCCGCCGACGTCCGGCGCGTCCCCCCGCTCGCCCGCACCGGCGCCGCCCGCGTGCCCGAAGCGGCGCAGCACGGCCCGGATGCGGGCCATGAGCACCGAGCCGTCGAAGGGCTTGGTGACGTAGTCGTCGGCCCCGGCCTCCAGGCCGAGCACGACGTCGATCGAGTCGGCGCGCGCCGAGAGCATGATGACGGGCACGGTCGACTCGTCGCGGATGCGGCGGCAGAGGCTGACCCCGTCCATCCCCGGCAGCATCACGTCCAGCAGCGCGATGTCGGGCCGCTGCGCCCGGAAGGCGTCCAGGCCGGAGAGCCCGTCGGGCATGGCGGTCACCCGGAAGCCGTCCCGCTCGAGGGCGAGCTGGGTGGCCTCACGGATGACGTCGTCGTCCTCGACGAACAGGACATGGGTTTCGGCCATCGTGCGTGCCCTTCGGGATCTGTGCGTTCTCTCGGTCCACGGCTCAGCCGGCGGGGGACTCGGCCGGAGCGGGCTCCGCGCCGTCGCCGACGGCCCTGCTGTAGTCGTTGTGCACCCAGTCGTGCTGGGTGAACCTGCTCCCCGACCAGCGGTAGGTGATCACGTCCTCGCCCGAGGGGTACGCGACCGGGTCGCCCTTCGCGTACACCTGCTTGGTGACGACGAGGTCGCCGCGGTCGATCGTGGCGTAGACCGCCGCGTCCTCGGCCATGAACACGTTCTCGTACCGGTCGCTCTGCCTGCGGTAGACGTACGTGCCGATGCCGACGGCATCGCCGCAGGTCATCACGTTGACGACGACGTCGGGGGCGGAGGAGTCCGTGAGGTTGCCGTAGGAGGCGTCCACCGGGTACGCGTCCGCGACGCAGGGCTTCAGATCGTTCTTCAGCCGTGCGCCGATCTTCGGGTCGGCCTTCAGGAGCTCGATCGGATCCACCCGCTCGGCCGACTGCGGGCCGGCGGTGCCGGAGGCGGAGGGGGTGGGCGCCGCGGCGGTGATCTCGCCGGTGCGGGCCGCGCCCTCGTCGCGGGAGCCGGTGCCGCCGGTGGAGCAGGCGGCCAGGGACAGCCCGACGGCGACGAGCCCGGCCGTCGCCGTGGCGCTCGCCGCCTTGACGGTACGGCGAGGGCGGCGCCCGGTCGGATACCGGTCGCCGCCGCCGAAGCCGCTGGAGCCGGGGCCGCCGAAGCCGGGGCCGCTCGGTCCGCCGGAGCCCCTGGGGCCGTGCTCGTGGTCGTCGTGGCTTCTGCCGTCGCCGTCGGGTCCGCCGTCTAGGCCGCGCACCGCTCCCGCCCCCCTTCGTCACCTCGTACGGTCGTCCGCTCCCCGGTCCGCCCCAGAGCGCGGGCGTCGAGGTCACGGCTCTCCAGCTCCTGGCGGAGCCGGGCGAGCGCGCGGTGGAGCGTCGACTTCACCGTACCCGTCGACATGCCGAGCGCCGCCGCCGTCTCCTCCGTGCTCATCTGCTCCCAGTGACGCAGGACGACGACGCTGCGCTGCTTCGGCGCCAGCACCTTCAGGACGTCCATGAGGAGGGCGCGGTCGGCGTGCTGCTCGGTCGGGTCGTCGATGCTCGCGTCCGGCAGCTGCTCGGTCGGCACCTCCTCGAGCTTGCGGGAGCGCCACCACTCGGTCCGGGTGTTGATCATGACCCGGCGCAGATAGGCGTCGGCGAGGGACTTGTCGGCGATGCCGTCCCAGCGGCCGTACGTACGGACCAGCGCCGTCTGGAGCAGGTCCTGGGCGTCGACGGGGTCGGCGACGAGCCGGCGGGCACTGCGCAGCAGCGCGTCCTGCCGCGTGCGTACGTACTCCTCGAAGTCGAGCACCTCGCCCTGCCGCATCCCGACCGCCTCCGCTCCCCGTGACCTGCTTGTCCTCGTGTCGTGGACGACGCTACGGAGCGGTTGTCACGAGGCTGTGCGAGGCAGCCGTCGGTCGGCGCACGGCTACCCATCGGTTGTGTAACAGCGGGGGCGGAAAAGGTTTGAGGCCCCGCTCCGGGGAGAGCGGGGCCTCGAACGGGCCGGGACGCGGCCTCAGGACAGCGGGAGCCGGTACAGGCCGCCCTCCAGCGGTTCCACGAGACCGTCCGCGACCAGCCCGTCCAGGGCCCTGCCCCGCTGCACCGGCTCGTCCCAGACCGCGTCCAGGGCCGCCTGCGTCACCGGCTCCGCCGACTCCCGCAGCACCGCGAGGAGCCGGCCGCGCACCTGCCGGTCGGTCCCGGCGTAGGTCTGACCGCGCCGCGGCGGACCGTCGTGCGCCGGCTTCCCCGAGAGCCGCCAGGCGCACCGCCCGGCGATCGGGCAGCGCCCGCAGTCCTCGTTCTTCGCCGTGCACACCAGGGCGCCCAGCTCCATGGAGGCGGCCGCCCAGCGGGAGGCCGTCGCCTCGTCCTCCGGCAGCAGCGCCCGGGCGAGGCGCCGCTCGGCGGCCGTGGTCGCGTTCGGCGGGTACTGGACGCCGGTCGCCGCCCGCGCGAAGACCCGGCGCACGTTGGTGTCCAGGACCGCGTGCCGCTGCCCGTACGCGAAGGAGGCCACCGCCGCCGCCGTGTACTCGCCGATCCCGGGCAGCGCGAGCAGCTGCCCGTGGTCGCGGGGCACGTCGCCGTGGTGCCGCTCCG
The DNA here is from genome assembly GCF_020400725.1 of Streptomyces sp. NK15101. GTDB lineage: Bacteria > Actinomycetota > Actinomycetes > Streptomycetales > Streptomycetaceae > Streptomyces. The sequence goes on from NZ_JAINVG010000028.1 coordinate 68,009, forward strand.
TTATGGCGACGGCCGCCGCGTGCAGCCGCAGCGCCCGGCGCGGATAGCCGAGCCGGCCCCAGGCGCGGACCGCCTCGCCGGGGGCCTCGGCGGCCAGGTCGGCCGGACGCGGCCAGCGCGCCAGCCACTGCTCGTACACCGGCAGGACCCGGACGACCGGGGTCTGCTGGAGCATGAACTCGCTGACCATGACGCCCCAGGCACCGGCCTCGGGGCGGCGCCAGGGCAGGTCACGGGCGTGCCGGTCGAACCAGGCGAGGACGGGCCCGTGCAGCTCGGCGGGGAGCGCCGGGGCGACGGGGGCCGTGGAAGTGGAGGGAGTGTCGATGGAAGTCATGGCACCTCCGATCCTGGCACGTCCCCGGCGGGATCAGTACGCGCCGTGGCGTGCGCGAGAGCGCCGCCCGGAGTGCGCGGGCGCGTGCGCGGAGGCGTGTGCACTCGCCCCGCGCCCCGCGCACCACACCACGGCCGAGCTCCGGCTCGACCGGGCCGTCTCCACCAGCGACCGCACGGGCCGCTCGGCCGCCCGCATCACGACGAAGGCCACCAGGGCGCCGACGAGCAGGCCGACGGTCACGTCGTGCGGGTAGTGGACCCCGACGAAGACCCGGGAGAAGGCCATGAGCAGTGCCATCGGCACGGTCAGCCAGACGATCCCGCGCCAGGACAGCGCGAGGGCGATCGCGGCGGCACCCGCGATGGCCGAGTGGTTGCTGGGGAAGGACCAGTCGCCGTGCGGCGGACAGACGACGAGCGAGACGGGCGCGCCGGCGACCGCGCGGCACGGGCGTTCCTCGTCGATCAGCGACTTCAGGGCCTCGCTCACCACGTAACCGAAACCGGTGGCGACCGGGGCGAGCAGCGCGAGCGCCATCGCCCGGCTCGACCCCTCCCGGGAGCGCCACCAGCCGGCGAGGAACAGCACGGCGAAGAGCAGCAGCCCGAGCTCCGTCCACACCTCGGCGATCCACTGGAACCAGTGGGGCATGGAGTGGGCGAAGTCGGCGACGTCGAGATACAGACGGTCGGAGAGGTCGAGAAGGGTGTTCATGGTGCACGACGCTAACCGGAATCCGGAGTCCGCCGCCCCGGGCCAACGGCCAGAACGACCCCCGACGAAAGTGGGGGGCTGCGATTCGCTCCGTTTCCCTATGGTTTCCGTCGGTGTTCCGGAAAAAGTTCCCCGGACCGACGGATGTGATCATCGGCAAAACTTGAGCTCTCGGGCGGCGGGTGGGGCGGGAGTTGGGCCGGATCTCTCGTAAGGTTCGGGGCGTGGGATCTTTGCGCAATCCGGTCGGGCCGCTTCCCTCCACCATCTACTGGCGACGGAGGGCGGTGGCGGCGTGCCTGGTGGTGCTCCTCGCGCTCCTCGCCGTATGGGCCTTCACCTCCGGTGACGACGGCGGGAAGAAGCCGAGCGACGCCGCCAACGGCTCGTCGCCGACCCCGCCGTCGATCACCCCCGGGCCCTCCGGCACCGGCCCGGCGATCAGCCAACAGCCCGGCGGACGCGACGAGTCGGGGGACTCCGGCGAGACCGCGGGCGACGACGGCGGCTCGGAAGGATCCGGTACGGACACGGGCGCCGACGCCGGTACGGACTCCGGCGCCGAGGGCGCGGGAGGCACCACGGGCACCGGGAAGAACGGCGACACCGACGGGGCCGGCGGCGACGGAGGCGCGGGCACCGGCGCGGGCCGGCAGGTCCCGGCCGACTCCCCGCTCCCGAACTGCCCCGCCGGGGCGCTGCAGTTGACCCTCCGCTCCACCAAAATCACTTACGAGACGGGGGAGAAGCCGCGCTTCCACCTCGTCGTGAAGAACACCTCGAACACCACCTGCAAGGCCGACTTCGGCCCGCGCAACGCCGTTCTGACGATCAGCGACGCCCGGGACGACGAGGTCTGGTCCACCGCCGACTGCCCGCGCCCCGGCACCCCGCTCCTGCTGAGCGTCCCCGCCCACACCACCATCACCCACACCGTGGAATGGGACCGCAGCCGCAGCGCCCCGCAGTGCGCCACCACTCCGGCGGGCCAGGCCGGCCCCGGCACCTACCTGGTGGAGGCGGAGATGCCGGGCGCGAAGGTGCTCCCGGCGTCGTTCACGCTCGCCAAGGACTGAAAGCCCCACCGGGGCTCGGGACGCACCGCCGGGCGCGCCGGGCCGGACGTACGGCTGGGCGCGTCGGACCGGACGCACCGCGTCGGACGTGCGGCTAGACGTACCGCTCCAGGATCGAGGACTCCGCGAGGCGCGACAGGCCCTCGCGGACGCTGCGGGCACGCGCCTCGCCGACGCCGTCGACGGTCTGGAGGTCGTCCACGCTCGCCGCGAGCAGCTTCTGCAGCCCGCCGAAGTGCTCCACCAGACGCTCGATGATCGCGCCCGGCAGCCGCGGCACCTTCGCCAGGAGCCGGTAACCGCGCGGCGAGACCGCCGAGTCGAGGGTCTCGGGCGAACCGCTGTAGCCGAGGGCCCGCGCCACGACCGGAAGTTCGAGGAGCTCGGTGTGGGTGAGCGCGTCCAGCTCGGTGAGCGCCTCGGCGACCGTCCGCGAGCGCTTCGCCGTCGGCTCCGGCACGTAGTCCCTGATCACCAGCTCGCGCTCCGGCTCCACGCCCGCGATCAGCTCGTCGAGCTGGAGCGAGAGGAGCCGCCCGTCGGTGCCGAGCTCCACCACGTACTCGGCGATCTCGGTGGCGATCCGGCGGACCATTTCCAGGCGCTGCGCGACCGCCGTGACGTCCCGGACCGTGACCAGGTCCTCGATCTCCAGGGCGGAGAGCGTGCCGGCCACCTCGTCGAGCCGCAGCTTGTACCGCTCCAGGGTCGCGAGCGCCTGGTTGGCGCGGGACAGGATCGCGGCCGACTCCTCCAGGACCCGGCGCTCGCCGTCCACGTACAGCGCGATCAGACGCATCGACTGGGAGACGGAGACGACCGGGAAGTTGCACTGCTTGGAGACCCGGTCCGCGGTGCGGTGGCGGGTGCCGGTCTCCTCGGTGGGGATGGAGGCGTCCGGGACCAGCTGCACGCCCGCGCGGTGGATCTTGGTGATGTCCTTGTCGAGGACGAGCGCGCCGTCGAGCTTGCACAGCTCACGCAGGCGCGTGGCGGTGAACTCGACGTCCAGCACGAAACCGCCGGTACACATCGAATCGACCGTCTTGTCCAGGCCGAGGACGATGAGACCGCCCGTGTTCCCCCGGAGGATCCGCTCCAGGCCGTCGCGCAGCGCGGTGCCCGGCGCGACCGCGCTCAGGGCGGCGCGCATCAGCGCTTCGTTGCCGGAGCCCGCGCCGGACTTCCCGGGAGCTGCTGCCCCGTCCTTGGCTGCCACTGCACTCCTCCGGCTCGTACGGATGGGCGAGACCAGGGCAAAGTCTAGCGACACCGCCTCGGCGGGGGATTCGCCGCAGCGGTGTGCCCACCCGTTCCGCAGGCCGGAACGGGTGGGCACACCCCCGCGGAGACGGCTCCCCCGGCCCCTCGGCGCACCCGGGGACCGGGCCCGGTCAGCCGCCCGGCGCCTCCTCCGCGCCCTTGCCCCGCCGACTCCGCGGCAGCACCCGCAGCGCGTCTCCCACGTCCGCCACCTCCGTCACCTTCATGCCGGCAGGCACCTTCCCCGGGTCCGTCGGGACCAGCGCGTGCGTGAAGCCGAGACGGTGCGCCTCGGCGAGCCGCCGCTGCACGCCCGTCACCCGCCGCACCTCGCCCGCGAGCCCGACCTCGCCGATCGCCACCAGGTTCTTCGGGAGGGGGGTGTCGCTCGCCGCGGAGGCCAGCGCGAGCGCGATCGCCAGGTCGGCCGCGGGCTCGGTGAGCTTCACGCCGCCGACCGTCGCGCTGTAGATGTCCCGCTTGCCCAGCGCGCTGATCCGGCCGCGCTGCTCAAGGACCGCCAGCATCATCGAGACCCGGGAGGTCTCCAGACCCGAGGTCGTCCGCCGCGGCGACGGGATCTGCGAGTCGACCGTCAGCGCCTGCACCTCGGCGACCAGCGGACGCTTGCCCTCCAGGGTGACCGTCAGACAGGTGCCGGGCACGGCCACGTCGCGCCGGGTCAGGAAGAGCCCGGAGGGATCGGCGAGGCCGGTGATCCCCTCGTCGTGCAGTTCGAAGCAGCCGACCTCGTCGGTCGCCCCGTACCGGTTCTTCACGCCCCGGACCAGGCGCAGGCGCGCGTGCCGGTCGCCCTCGAAGCTGAGGACGACGTCGACCAGGTGCTCCAGGAGCCGGGGACCCGCGATGGACCCCTCCTTGGTGACGTGGCCGACGAGGAGCGTCGACATCCCGCGCTCCTTCGAGGCCCGGATGAGGGCGCCCGCGACCTCGCGGACCTGGGCCATGCCGCCGGGCGCGCCGTCGATCTCGGGGGAGGCGACGGTCTGCACCGAGTCCATGATCAGCAGGGAGGGCTTCACCGCGTCGAGGTGCCCGAGGACGGCCGACAGATCGGTCTCGGCCGCCAGGTACAGATGGTCGTTGAGCGCGTTGATCCGGTCGGCGCGCAGCCGGACCTGGCTCGCGGACTCCTCGCCCGTGACGTACAGCGTGCGGTGCTCCTCGCTCGCCGCCTTGGCCGCCACGTCGAGCAGCAGCGTGGACTTGCCGACGCCCGGCTCGCCCGCGAGCAGCACGACGGCGCCGGGCACCAGGCCCCCGCCGAGGACCCGGTCCAGCTCGTCGACGCCGGTCGAGCGGGCGGTCGCCTGTCGGCCGTCGACCTGTCCGATGGGGAGGGCGGCGGTGGAGACGCGGCCGGCGGCGGTCGTCCGGACGGCGGGCGCGCCGTACTCCTCGACCGTCCCCCAGGCCTGGCACTCGGGGCAGCGGCCGAGCCACTTGGCCGTCTGCCAGCCGCACTCGGTGCAGCGGTAGGACGGCCGGTCCTTGGCGGTTTTCGTACGGGCAGCCATGAGCCCCACCGTATCCGCCGCCACCGACAACGGGCCCCGGCCGTCCACAGGGGGAGCGCCCCGGCACCGGAACACCCGCCTCCTGTCCCCTTTCGAGCGATAGCTTCACCCGTAAGAATGAGAATCGAGCTACCGGTACGAAGAGTGCACCCCGCGCTGCCTACGGTCGCCCAGTGACGAGCAGCAGGCTGGATTCCCCCGCACGCACCACCGGCGCACACCGGGCGCACCGCGCCGCGGCCCAGGGACCGCGCACGCTCGGCCGGCGGCCCCCCGCCCGTTACGAGGCCGCCCTCGACGGCCTCTTCACGTACTGCCTCTCCGTGCTCTGCGACCACGACACGGCCACCGCCGTCCTCGGCGAGGTCCTCGCCGTCGCCGAGCGCCACCACGGCCGCTGCCCCTCCGACGAGGACGGCCGCACGGCCTGGCTGTACGCCCTCGCCCGCTGGGCCTGCCTGCGCAGCCTCGGCGAGCAGCGCGGCAAGCGCCAGGGCGCCCACACCGGCCGCCCGGCCGTCACCGCCCCCGAGCCGCCCCGGGTCTCCGAGGAGACCGCCGAACGGCGCCGCGCCGAGCTCGCCCGGCTCGCCTGGCCGGAGGCCGCGGGCACCACGCCCGAGCAGCGCGAGGCCCTGGAACTCGCCGTGCGGCACGGGCTCAGCCACCGCCAGGTCGCCGCGGTGCTCTCCCTCGACCCGCTCGCCGCCCGCGAGCTCCTCGCCACCGCGGGCTGCGAGGTCGAGCGGACCCGGGCCGCCCTCGCCGTCGTCGAGACCGGCAGCTGCCCCACCGTCGCCCGGCTCACCGGCGACCACCGGGTCCTCCTCTCGGCCGCCCTGCGCGCCGAACTCGTCCGGCACGTCGACGACTGCCCCCGCTGCCGCCGCGCGGCCGAGCGCGTCGGCGCCGCCGGCCCCTGGCCCGGCGCCGCGGCCCTCCCGGCGGACCGGCTGCCGCTCGTCGAGGCGCCCCGGGCCGCCGCGTACATGGCGATGCTGCACGTCCCACGCGCGCGTGCCGGCGCCCCGCGCTTCGCGCCGACCGGCTTCCCCCTGGACCCGAAGGACCACGTCGCCCGCCGTGACCGGATGCGGGCCCGCGCGGTGACCACCACCGTGGTCGCCGCCGTGGTCGCCGCGCCCGTCCTCGCCCTGTGGACCTCCTACCGCGGGGCCCCGGACGCGGACACCGCCGGCCACGACGGGGCCAGGGTCAGCGCGCGCGAGGCGGACGAACCGGCCGGCCCGGACGGCGGCCCCTACGACCGGTACGAGAACGCGGGCAACGCCCGCGCCACCCCGGAACCCCGCTTCACCCAGGGCGGCCGCGCCCCCGACGTCTCCGTCGAGGTCGTCAGCCCCGGCGCCCCCACCGGGCCCGCCCGGCCCGGCGAACCCGCCGCCGGCTGGATCACGGTCACCGCCACCGGCCACGGCGACGTCACCCTGCTCACCCTCACCGCCGCAGGCGGCTCGCCCGTCGACTGGTCGCTGTGGACGGACGCCCCCTGGCTGTACGTGAGCCGGGCCTCCGGCACGCTCGGCCCCGGCGAGAAGATCACGATCGCCGTCCGCGTCGACCACGGCCGCGCACCCGCGGGCCCCTGGAGCGCGCGCGTGGGCGTGAACCCCTCGGGCGCGGTGGTCAGGATCGACGGCCACGGTCCGGCCAAGCCGCCCACCGGCCGGTCCATCACCCCTCCGCCGGTCACGACGACGGAACCGACGACCCCGCCGACGTCACCGCCCACGACGCCGCCGACCTCACCGCCCACGACGGAACCGACGACGCCGCCGACGTCACCGCCCACGACGGAACCGACGACGCCGCCCACGACCGAGCCCACGACCCCGCCGCCGACCGCGCAGCCGACGACCGAACCGACCACCCCGCCCCCGTCGGCGGAGGACCCCCCGCCGACGAACTCGGACCCGGGCGCACCCCCGCCGTCGACCGAGGCGTCCTAGACGGGGCCTCGGACGGCGTCCTGGACGGAGCCTCGGACGGCGTCCTAGACGGGATCCGCCGGGTGCGGGGCCACCAGCGGCAGCTGCGAGGCGAGCCGGGCCTCGCACAGCCCGGCCAGGACCTCGTACGCCTCCTCGCCCATCATCTCGACCAGCTCGGGCCGGTACGAGACGTAGACCGGCTCGGCGCCGACGTGCGCCGACGACGCCGTCGTGCAGTACCAGTGCAGGTCATGACCGCCCGGCCCCCAGCCGCGCCGGTCGTACTCGCCGATCGACACCTGGAGCACCCGGCTGTCGTCGGGACGGTCGATCCAGTCGTACGTCCGCCGCACCGGCAGCTGCCAGCACACGTCCGGCTTCGTCTCCAGCGGCTCCCGGCCCTCCTTCATCGCCAGGATGTGCAGCGAACAGCCCGCGCCGCCCGCGAAACCGGGCCGGTTCTGGAAGATGCAGGACCCCTCCCAGCGGCGGGTCTGCCGGTCGCCGTCCTCGTCGAGCTGCACCCAGCCCGACTCCGTGCCGACGTCGTGGAACTGCCACAGCTCGGGCGTCAGCCGGGCCACGTGCTCCGCGACCCGCTTCTCGTCGTCCTCGTCGGAGAAGTGCGCGCCCAGGGTGCAGCAGCCGTCGTCGGCGCGCCCCTCCTGGATGCCCTGGCAGCCGTTGCCGAAGATGCACGTCCAGCGGGAGGTCAGCCAGGTCAGGTCGCAGCGGAAGACCTGCTCCTCGTCGGCCGGATCGGGGAACTCGACCCACGCGCGCGCGAAGTCCAGGCCCTTCTCGTCGGGCTCCTCGGCCTTGTCCCGCTTCTGCTTCCCGACCTTGATCGCCTTCACGGACTTCGCCGCGTGCGCGCTCCTGGCGTCCTTCACGCGTGAGCCGTCGCTCTCTTTGTCCGGCTTCGCCTTCTTCGTCTTTGGCACAACTCCAAGCGTATGCGGGCGAGCGCAGTAGCGTTCCGCCCATGAGACTCGGAGTCCTCGACGTCGGTTCGAACACAGTGCACCTGCTCGTGGTGGACGCCCACCCCGGCGCCCGGCCGCTGCCCGCCCACTCGCACAAGGCGGAGCTGCGGCTCGCCGAACTGCTCGACGAGCGGGGCGCGATCGCGCCCGGCGGCGTCGAGCGGCTCATCGCGACCGTGCGGGACGCGCTCCTGGCCGCCGAGGACAAGGGCTGCGAGGAGGTGCTGCCCTTCGCGACCTCCGCGGTCCGCGAGGCCAGCAACGCCGACGCGGTCCTCGCGCGCGTGAAGGACGAGACCGGGGTCGACCTCCAGGTCCTCACCGGCGAGGAGGAGGCCCGGCTCACCTTCCTCGCCGCCCGCCGCTGGTTCGGCTGGTCCGCGGGCAAGCTGCTCCTCCTCGACATCGGCGGCGGCTCCCTCGAAGTCGCCTTCGGCATCGACGAGGACCCGGACGCGGCCGTCTCCCTGCCCCTCGGCGCCGGCCGCCTCACGGCGGGCTGGCTGCCCGGCGACCCGGCCGACACCGACGACGTGAAGGCGCTCCGCCGCCACGTGCGCGCGCAGATCGCCCGCACGGTCGGCGAGTTCAGCCGCTTCGGCCGCCCCGACCACGTCGTGGCCACCTCCAAGACCTTCAAGCAGCTCGCCAGGATCGCGGGCGCGCCCGGCTCGGGGGAGGGCCTCTACGTCCAGCGGATCCTGACCCGCAAGGCCCTGGAGGAGTGGGTCCCGCGCCTCGCCGGCATGACCGTGCCCGAGCGCGCCTCCCTTCCCGGCGTCTCGGAGGGCCGCGCGGGACAGCTCCTCGCGGGCGCGCTCGTCGCGGAGGGCGCGATGGACCTCCTCGGCGTCGAGGAGCTGGAGATCTGCCCCTGGGCCCTGCGCGAGGGCGTCATCCTGCGCCGCCTGGACCACCTGCCGGAGCACTGAGCCCGGGCACGGCCCGACCGCCGACGGACCCCTCGCGCACGGGCCGGGCGTGACCGGAACCACCCCCCGGCCCCCCGGCCCGCCCCGTACCCTGTCCCCGTGGCAGAACCAGTGGTGCGCATCCCGGATGCGAAGGTCGCCCTGTCGACGGCCTCGGTCTATCCGGAGTCGACGGCGACGGCCTTCGAGATCGCCGCGCGCCTCGGCTACGACGGCGTCGAGGTCATGGTGTGGACCGACCCGGTCAGCCAGGACATCGAGGCACTGCGCCGGCTCTCCGACTACCACCAGGTCCCGATCCTGGCCGTGCACGCCCCCTGCCTCCTCATCACCCAGCGCGTCTGGTCCACCGACCCGTGGGTCAAGCTCCAGCGCGCCCAGGCGGCGGCCGAGCGGCTCGGCGCGTCGACGGTCGTCGTGCACCCGCCGTTCCGCTGGCAGCGCCAGTACGCCAAGGACTTCGTGACCGGCATCTGGCGGATGGCGGAGGAGACGGACGTGCGCTTCGCCGTCGAGAACATGTACCCGTGGCGGTACAAGGACCGCGAGATGCTCGCGTACGCCCCCGAGTGGGACGTCACCAAGGACGACTACCGGCACTTCACCGTCGACCTCTCGCACACCGCGACCGCCCGCACCGACGCCCTCGCGATGATCGACCGCATGGGCGACCGGCTCGGCCACGTCCACCTCGCCGACGGCAAGGGATCCGCCAAGGACGAGCACCTCGTCCCGGGCCGCGGCACCCAGCCCTGCGCCGAGCTCCTGGAGCGCCTCGCACTCACCGGCTTCGACGGGCACGTCGTCATCGAGGTCAACACCCGCCGCGCTATGTCAGCCGCCGAACGCGAGGCCGACCTCGCGGAGGCCCTGGCCTTCACCCGCCTCCACCTGGCCTCCGCCGCCCGCCCGACGGAACGGGCCCCCCGCCCATGACCGACCCGGCCCCGCGCCGGCGCGGCCGCCCGTCCCGTACCGAGGAGGAGAGCGGCCCGGGCGCGCGCGAACGCATCCTCGAAGCGGCCCGCGCCCAGTTCGCCGAGCGCGGCTACGACAAGGCCTCGGTGCGCGGCATCGCCAAGGCGGCCGGGGTGGACCCGGCGCTCGTGCACCACTACTTCGGCACGAAGGACGAGGTCTTCGCCGCCGCCGTCGAGGTCTCCTTCGAGCCCACGACCGTCGTCCCGGCGATTCTCGGCGGCCCGCGCGAGGCCATCGGCGAACGGCTCGCGCGCTTCTTCATCGGCGTCTGGGAGAACCCGGCCTCCCGCGCCCCGCTCCTCGCGATCGTCCGTTCCGCGCTCACCCACGAGGCGGCGGCCAAGGTGCTGCGGACCTTCGTGCTGCGCCGGCTCCTGGAGCGGATCGCGGCCGAGCTGGACGTGCCGGACCCGGCCTTCCGCGCGGAGCTTGCCGCCTCGCACATGATCGGGATCGTGATCATGCGGTACGTGATCCAGGTCGAGCCGCTGGCCTCGGCGGACCCGGAGCGGATCGTCGAGCAGGTGGCCCCGACCCTCCAGCGCTACCTGACGGAAGCCTGACCGAGGCCCGGAAGCCCGCCGAGGCCCGGAAGCCCGCCGAGACCGGCGGAAGCCCGCCGAGACCGGCGGAAGCCCCGCCGAGCCCGGCGGAAGCCGTCCGAGGCCCGGAAGCCCCTCCGGGGGCAGGCGGTGGCCGGCCGGGCGTCCGAGACCTGAACACTTGTCCCGCATTCCGGACGCCCCGTCCAGATCTTGGAGCGGCGGCGTACGCTCGAAAGCAAGCACACCCATCACGAGGAGCGAGCGACGATGCCCGAGCTGAGGTCCCGCACTGTCACCCACGGCCGCAACATGGCGGGCGCACGCGCCCTTATGCGCGCCTCCGGTGTACCCGGCGCGGACATCGGCCGGAAGCCGATCATCGCCGTCGCCAACTCCTTCACCGAGTTCGTGCCCGGCCACACCCACCTCCAGCCGGTCGGCCGGATCGTCTCCGAGGCCATCACCGCCGCCGGCGGCATCGCCCGAGAGTTCAACACGATCGCCGTCGACGACGGCATCGCCATGGGCCACGGCGGCATGCTCTACAGCCTGCCCTCCCGCGACCTGATCGCGGACAGCGTGGAGTACATGGTCGAGGCGCACTGCGCCGACGCCCTCATCTGCATCTCCAACTGCGACAAGATCACCCCCGGCATGCTGATGGCCGCCCTGCGCCTCAACATCCCGACGGTCTTCGTCTCCGGCGGCCCGATGGAGTCCGGCCGCGCCACCCTCGTCGACGGCTCGGTCCGCACGCTCGACCTGGTCGACGCGATCTCCGACGCGGTGAACCCGAACATCTCGGACGAGGACATCTCCCGCATCGAGGAGAACGCCTGCCCGACCTGCGGGTCCTGTTCCGGCATGTTCACCGCCAACTCGATGAACTGCCTGACCGAGGCGATCGGCCTCTCCCTCCCGGGCAACGGCTCCGTGCTCGCCACCCACACCGCCCGCCGCGCCCTCTACGAGAACGCCGCGCGGACGGTCGTCGACATCACCCGCCGCCACTACGACGAGGACGACGACTCGGTCCTGCCCCGCTCCATCGCCACCCGCGCCGCCTTCGAGAACGCGATGGCGCTGGACATCGCCATGGGCGGTTCGACCAACACGATCCTGCACCTGCTCGCCGCCGCCCAGGAGGCCGAGCTGGACTACGGCCTGCCGGACATGGACGAGGTCTCGCGCCGCGTCCCCTGCCTGGCGAAGGTCGCGCCGAACGTGGCGAAGGACCGCACGTACTACATGGAGGACGTGCACCGGGCCGGCGGCATCCCCGCCATCCTCGGCGAGCTCTACCGCGGCGGCCTGCTCAACGAGGACGTCCACGCGGTCCACGCCCGCTCCATCAAGGAGTGGCTGGACGCCTGGGACGTGCGCGGCGGCTCGCCCTCCGAGGAGGCCGTCGAACTGTGGCACGCGGCCCCCGGCTGCGTCCGCTCCGCGACCGCCTTCTCCCAGTCGGAGCGCTGGGACACCCTCGACACGGACGCCGCGAACGGCTGCATCCGCGACGTCGCCCACGCCTACTCGAAGGACGGCGGCCTCGCCGTCCTGCACGGCAACCTCGCCGTCGACGGCTGCGTCGTGAAGACCGCCGGCGTCGACGAGTCCATCTGGACCTTCGAGGGCCCGGCCGTCGTCTGCGAGTCGCAGGAGGAGGCCGTCGAGAAGATCCTGAACAAGCAGGTCAAGGAGGGCGACGTGGTCGTCATCCGCTACGAGGGCCCCAAGGGCGGCCCCGGCATGCAGGAGATGCTCTACCCGACCTCCTTCCTCAAGGGCCGGGGACTGGGCAAGTCCTGCGCCCTCGTCACCGACGGCCGCTTCTCGGGCGGCACCTCGGGCCTCTCCATCGGCCACGCCTCCCCGGAGGCCGCCTCGGGCGGCACGATCGCTCTCGTCGAGGACGGCGACCGCATCCGCATCGACATCCCCAGCCGCTCGATCGAGCTGCTCGTCGACGACTCCACCCTGGCGGCCCGCCGTGAGGCCCTCGGCGGCGTGTACGCGCCGAAGAACCGGCAGCGCAAGGTGTCGGCCGCGCTGCGGGCGTACGCGGCGATGGCGACCAGCGCCGACAAGGGCGCGGTCCGGGACGTGTCGAAGCTGGGCTGACCCGGCGGGACGTACGGCGGAGGGGGCGGGCCCGCGGGCCCGCCCCCTCCGCCGTACGCACGCCTCAGGCGCTCACCAGGCGGCCGGGTCGCGCGCGTCGACCGCGAAGACGGAGCCGTCCGGCGCCGTTCCGAAGACCCGGTCCCCGGCGACCAGCGGCGCGGGCACCAGGGGCGCGTATCCGAGCCGGCCGTTCCGCAGCCGCGGCCGGGTCTGGCCGATCACCGCGCCGCGCGCGGTGTCCACCGCGATCAGCCGGCCGTCCTGGACGGAGAAGTAGAGCCGGTCGCCCGGCCCGAGGACCGGCGGCGACACGTTTCCGGCGGCCGTCTCCAGGTCCCACAGCGTCCGCCCCTTCTCCGCGGCGGTGTCGAAGGCCGTGAGGTGCCCGTCCGCGGCGAGCAGATGGACGACGCCGCCGTGCACGGCGACGCCCCGGAGGTCGATCCGGTGCGGCAGGGCGAGCCTGCGCACCGCGCCCTCGCCGCCGGAACCCACCAGGACGACGGCGTCGGCCAGATCGGTGTCGTAGAACGAGGCGAGGACCAGGGTGCCGTCGCCGGTCCGGCCCAGCGGGTCGAGGTTGCCGTCCAGCTCCCGCTGCCAGACCACCTCGCCGGTGGCCGGGCGGATCGCGCCGACCCGGGTGCGCGAGCCGTCGTACGAGGTCTCGGAAACGGTGAGCAGCCCGGAGGGCGCGTCGTACGGTCCCGGGCGCGGGACCTCGAAGCCCGCCAGGCCGTGCCGCCACAGCTCCTTGCCGCTGCGGGCGTCGACCGCCCGGATGCTGCCGGTGCCGTCGGACAGGACGACGGCGGAGCCGGCCGGCCGGTACGACTCGGGCAGGCTCGCCGCGGCGCTCCAGCCGGGGGAGCCGTCCCCGGCCGCGTACGCCTTCAGCGGCCCGGTGGGGGCGGCGGCTCCGATCAGCCCGTCCGTCAGGGCCACTGGGGCGGCGGGGCTCTCCTGCCCGACGGGCTCGGTCCGCGACCACAGGACGTGCCCGGTCACCGGGTCGAGCCGGGCGAGGCCGACGCCCCGGGCCGTGCAGTACAGCGCGCCGGCGCCGTGGGCACAGGCGGGCGCGGCCGAAGGGCCGTGCTCCTGGAGCGAGGTCTGCCAGCCGGCGAAGGAGGTGGCCACCTCGGCCGGGCTCGTCGGGGTCTCGGGCCCGCCGTCCGCCGGTCGGCTGAGCGCCGCGTACAGACCGGCGGCGGTCAGTGCGAGCGCGGCGGCGACGGCGATCGTCGGGCGCGGCCGGATCCGGACCCGCGGGCCGCGCGGGGGCGGGGTCGGCGCGGAGGCCCGCACCGGCGTGTCCGCGTCCCACGCGGGCGCGGGTCCGGTCTCGCCCTCGGACAGGGCGGGCCGCCGCCGCTGTGCCGGTATGAAGGCCTCGGCCGCGTACGAGGGGGGCAGCAGCGCCTGCATGATCTGGGCCGGCGTCGGCCGCTCGACGGGCTCCTTGGCGAGGCAGCGGGCGACGAGCGGCGCGAGGTCCGCCGGCACCCCCGTCAGGTCCGGCTCGTCGTGGACGACCTGGTACGCCACGATGTACGGGCTGTCGGAGTCGAACGGGCCGTGCCCGGTCGCCGCGTGCACGAGCACGGAGCCGAGCGCGAACACGTCCGCCGCCGGCCCGACCTCGCGCGGCCGCTGGAACTGCTCGGGCGCCATGAACGGCGGCGAGCCGATGAGCTTGCCCGTCTCGGTGTGCAGATCGCTGTCGACCGGCCGGGAGATCCCGAAGTCGATGACCTTCGGTCCGGTGTCGGTCAGCAGGACGTTGCTGGGCTTGAGGTCGCGGTGGACCACCCCGGCCCGGTGGATGTCGCGCAGCGCCTCCGCGAGCCCGGCGGTGAGCCGGCGCAGCTCGGCGGGGGACAGCGGGCCGTTCCGCTTCACCTGGTCGGCGAGGGTGGGGCCCGGCACGTAGAGGGTCGCCATCCAGGGGCGCACGGCATCGGGATCGGCGTCGACGACCGGCGCGGTGAAGGCCCCGCTGACCCGGCGCGCGGCCGCGACCTCCTGGCGGAAACGCGCCCTGAACTCGGGGTCCTCCGCATACCGTGCGTGCACGACCTTGACCGCGAGCCGCAGCCCGGAGGCGGAGCTCGCGAGGTGCACGACGCCCATGCCGCCGGCCCCCAGACAGGCCTGGAGACGGTAGTCGCCCGCGTACTCCGGCTCCTCCGCATAGCGATCGGCACCGGTGCCGCGCAACGGTGGCATCGCCCACCCCCGTGTGAGTCCCCGTCACATCGCGCGCACGTGCGCGACCCGACGGAGCCTAGTCCATGGTGCCCGCGATGTCGGTGGAGCTTGCTAGCCTGCGCGTCGCGGAGAGTGAAACTCGGCGGAGCGCTTTTGCGCCACAGGGGGAGGACACCATGACCACGCGCTACGAGGTCGCACCGGGCTACCGGGTCAACGTGCGCTCGGGCCCGAGCACCAAGTATCCGATCGTCCGGGTGCTGCCGCTCGGCGCCACGGTGGCGATCTACTGCCAGAAGTACGGCGAGTGGATCAGCGGGCCGTACGGCACGACGAACATCTGGGACAACATCGCCCCGGGCGAGTACGTCTCCGACGCGTACGTCCACACGGGCAGCGACGACCTGGTCGCACCGCGCTGCCCCTGAGCCCCTTCTCCGTCACCCCGGGGATAATCGACCCCGTGAGCGACGAAGAGCAGACCCCCGCCAAGGCCGGCCCGCAGCCGGAGGAGATCCGCTTCTTCGGCACGACCTGGGTCGACCACAGCGGCAATTACGCGCCGCGCCGCGCCGGCTTGGCCGCCGGCGCGCTGGCCGCCGCCGTCGCGGCCTGCTTCGTGCTGCGCTTCGCCTACGAGGGCCTGCAGATCGCGGCCGTCGGCGGCGTCGTCAACGCGCTGGTCGTCGTCATGTTCGCGGTCTGCAGCGCCATCGCGTTCGGCAAGACCTGGGAGGGCTTCGTCCGCCGCCCGGCCGACCCGGCCCGCGAGGAGTCCCTCCGCAGCCTGAAGGCCATCGGCTTCATCGGCTCCCTCCTCGCCTACGCCGCCCGCTGCTTCGTCGAGGCCCCCGGCGAGGGACTGCGTCGCACGGAGTACGAGACGGCGCTGGCGCAGTACGAGAAGCGCCGCTCCTCCCGCACGGGCAACCCCGCGACCCGCAAGAAGCCGAAGCGCAAGTAGCCCTCCCCCGCGGGCTGGCGCCCCCCCGCCGCGCGGGCAATCGCCCCGCCCCCACCCACCCCCCGTGTGGGCAGTCGTCCCGCTGGGGCAAGGAGGTCCCTCCTGCTCGAGCGAAGCCGAGAGCTTGGGGGAGGGTGGGCGCACGGGACGGCGCCCTTCAGCGGGGCCTCCGCGTCCCGCGCCTGAACCCGCACCCCGAGCGGCGCCGTCGTGGGCACGGCCGGCCCGCCCCCGTACCGCCGAACCCGCTCAGCTCCTTGACGCCGCATACCCCCAGGCCCATTATTCATCGCATGATGAATAACTCGGCCCGGCAGGCGTCGGGTGCACCCCCGAAGCGGGCGGCCGTCATCGCCCAAGCCCTCACCACCACCCGCGCCGACCGCCAGGTCCTCCGGGGAATCGACTTCACCATCCCCACCGCCCGCATCACGGGCCTCCTCGGCCCCTCCGGCTGCGGCAAGACCACCCTCATGCGCGCGATCGTCGGCACCCAGGCCAAGGTCGGCGGCACCCTCCAGGTCCTCGGCCGCCCCGCCGGCGACCCCGCCCTCCGCTCCCGCATCGGCTACGTCACCCAGGCCCCGTCCGTCTACGACGACCTCACCGTCCGCCAGAACCTCGACTACTTCGCCGCCGTCCTGCTCCCCGGCCGCGCCCACCGCCACGACCGCCGCAACGCCGTCGACCGGGCCGTCGAGGACGTCGACCTCACCGACCACGCCGACACCCTCGCCGGACGGCTCTCCGGCGGTCAGCGCAGCCGGGTCTCCCTCGCCGTCGCCCTCCTCGGCACCCCGGAACTCCTCGTCCTCGACGAGCCCACGGTCGGCCTCGACCCCGTACTCCGCCGCGACCTCTGGGACCTCTTCCACCGGCTCGCCGCCGAGCGGGGCACCACCCTCCTCGTCTCCTCCCACGTGATGGACGAGGCCGAGCGCTGCCACCGTCTCCTCCTCATGCGCGAGGGCGAGATCCTCGCCGAGGACACCCCCGAGGCCCTCCGCCGCCGCAACGACACGGCCACCGTCGAAGAGGCCTTCCTGCACCTCGTGGACGCGGCGAACACCCGCGCCGCCCAAGCAGCCGCCACCACCCAGGAGGAGCACCGACCGTGAACGCCGACCGCACCCTCGCCACCTCCGCCCGCGTCCTGCGCCAACTGCGCCACGACCCGCGCTCGATCGCCCTGATGCTCCTCGTCCCCTGCCTGATGCTCTTCCTGCTCCGCTACGTCTTCGACGGCAGTCCCGGCACCTTCGACGGCATCGGCGCCTCGCTCCTCGGCATCTTCCCGCTCATCACGATGTTCCTGGTGACCTCCATCGCCACCCTCAGGGAACGCACCTCCGGCACCCTGGAACGCCTGCTCGCCATGCCCCTCGGCAAGGCCGACCTCATCGCCGGCTACGCCCTCGCCTTCGGGCTCGTCGCCGTCCTCCAGTCCGTCCTGGCCACCGGCCTCGCCGTCCGGTTCCTCGGCCTCGACGTCACCGGCTCCCCCTGGCTCCTCCTCCTGGTGGCGCTCCTCGACGCCCTCCTCGGCACCGCGCTCGGCCTCTTCGTCTCCGCCTTCGCCGCGTCCGAGTTCCAGGCCGTCCAGTTCATGCCGGCCGTGATCTTCCCCCAGCTCCTGCTCTGCGGCCTGTTCACCCCGCGCGACCGCATGGCCCCCGCCCTGGAGGCGATCTCGAACGTCCTGCCCATGTCGTACGCCGTCGACGGCATGAACGAGGTCCTCCGCCACACCGACATGACCGCCGCCTTCGTCCGCGACGCCCTCGTCGTCGCCGGCTGCGCCGTCCTGGTCCTCGGCCTCGGCGCGGCCACCCTCCGCCGCCGCACCGCCTGACCGCCCCTCGGACACCCCACGCACCCCGCCCCCCACCGGTGAAAGGATGTCGAAAAAGCCCCCTCCGGCGAGGTGAACAGACCCATGACCCAGACCGTCGCAGTCCTCGGCACCGGCAAGATCGGTGAAGCGCTCCTCAGCGGCATGATCCGC
Organism: Streptomyces sp. NK15101; assembly: GCF_020400725.1. Classification (GTDB taxonomy): domain Bacteria; phylum Actinomycetota; class Actinomycetes; order Streptomycetales; family Streptomycetaceae; genus Streptomyces. The sequence goes on from NZ_JAINVG010000028.1 coordinate 85,640, forward strand.
GCCGGCTGGCGCCCCGCGAACCTCCTGGTCACCGCCCGCCGCGCCGAACGCGCCGAGGAGCTCCGCACCCGCTACGGCGTCGAGACCGTCACCAACGCCGAGGCCGCCAAGCGCGCGGACACCCTCATCCTGGCCGTCAAGCCGCAGGACATGGGCCGCCTCCTCGACGAGCTCGCCCCCCACGTCACCGCCGACCGCCTGGTCGTCAGCGCCGCCGCCGGCATCCCCACCTCGTTCATCGAGGACCGCCTCACCGCCGGCACCCCCGTCGTCCGCGTCATGCCGAACACCCCCGTCCTCGTCGACGAGGGCATGTCGGTCATCTCGGCCGGCAGCCACGCCACCCCCGAGCACCTCGCCCACACCGAGGAGATCTTCGGCGGCGTCGGCAAGACCCTCCGCGTCCCCGAGTCCCAGCAGGACGCCGCCACCGCCCTCTCCGGCTCGGGCCCCGCGTACTTCTACTTCCTCGTAGAGGCCATGACCGACGCCGGCATCCTCCTCGGCCTGCCCCGCGCCCAGGCCCACGACCTCATCGTCCAGGCCGCCATCGGCGCCGCCGTGATGCTCCGCGACAGCGGCGAACACCCGGTCAAGCTCCGCGAGGCGGTCACCTCACCGGCCGGCACCACCATCAGCGCCATCCGCGAGCTGGAGAACCACGGCGTACGCGCCGCCCTGATCGCCGCCCTGGAAGCGGCCCGCGACCGCAGCCGCGAGCTCGCCTCCGGCAACAGCTGACCCCCTACCGGGCCGACGCGCCCTTCACCACGTCCTCCGTGGTCACGACCCGGGCGAACCGCCCACCGTGCAGCGACACCGCCGTCGCCCGGGTCAGCTCCTCCGCCGACCGCGTCCAGCCGAACGGTCCGGCCAGGTCGAAGGTGTGCATCGCGTCCAGCGGGAACAACACGTCGTACCCGAGGTTCCCGCCCATCCGGGCGGTGGTCTCGTTGCACATGTTGGTCTGGATCCCCACCACCACGAACTGCTCGACCCCGGCACCCTTCAGCCAGGCGTCCAGGTCCGGCTCCCCGTAGAACGCCGAGTTCACGGACTTCGTGACGAACAGCTCCGGACCCGAGCCCTTCCCCCGCCGCTCCTCGACGAAGTCCTTGAACTCGTTCCCCTCGGTCCCCGCCGCCAGCGGCGACCCCGGCTGCGACGAGTCGTGCCGCACGAAGACGACCGGCCGCCCCGTCTCCTGCCACACGTCGATCAGGGCCGCGATGTTCCGCTCGGCCTCCGGATTGTCCCGACGGCCCCAGAACTCGGACTCGAAGCCCTTCTGCACGTCGACGACCACCAGCGCCGCGTTCTCGTTGATCTCCATGACAACGATCCTCCCGCCGCCGGTCCCGCCCTCCCAGAGGGACGAATGCCAGCGATCGATGCTTTACTGCCAAACGTGTCACGGACCCCCGCGCCCCGCCCCCAGCGCATCGCCCTCGTCTCCTTCCCCGGCATCCGCGCCTTCGACGTCTCCGTCATCACCGAGGTCTGGGACAGCGACCGCACCCTCCGCGGCGTCCCGCCCTTCGAACTCCGCAGAACCGCCACCGAACCGGGCGCCCCCATCCCCCTGCGCGGGGGCCTCACCCTCACCCCCGACCGCCCCCTCACCTGGCTCGACGACCTCACCCCCACCGACCTGGTCGTCGTCCCCGGCATCGAGGACCCCCGCGCCGACCTCCCGCCCCCCGTCCTCGACGCCCTCCGCCGCGCCCACACCGCCGGCGTCCCGGTCGCCTCGCTCTGCGCCGGAGCCTTCGTCCTCGCCCGCGCCGGCCTCCTCGACGGCCGCCGCGCCGTCACCCACTGGCACCTGGCCGGGGCCCTGGCCGCCCTCCACCCCGCCGTCCAGGTCGAACCCGACGCCCTCTTCGTCGAGGACACCGGCATCTGGACCTCCGCCGGCACCGCCGCGGGCATCGACCTCTGTCTCCACCTCGTCCGCACCGCCCACGGCGCCGAAGCCGCAGCGGCGGTCGCCCGCTCCATGGTCACCGCCCCCTTCCGTACGGGGACGCAGGCCCAGTTCATCGAGCACCCCACGCCCCGCGCCGACCGGGACGCCGACGCCCTCGCCGCCGTACGCGCCCACGCCCTGGCCCATCTCGCCGAACCCCACACCGTCGCGAGCCTGGCCGCCCTCGCCGGCATGTCCCCCCGCTCCTTCGCCCGCCACTTCCAGGCCACGACGGGCACCACCCCCCTCCACTGGCTCATCACCCAGCGCGTCGCGGCGGCCCAGAAGCTCCTCGAACGGACCGACCACCCCCTCCCCGAGGTGGCCCGCCGCGCCGGCTTCGGCAGCGAGGTCACGATGCGCCAGCACTTCGCCTCCCACCTGGGCACCAGCCCCCGGGACTACCGCACGGCCTTCCGTCGCCCGGGCAGAGGAACGCCCCAGGGCCAGGGTTGACACGGAACCCTCCGGTCCGTACTGTTCTCCGAGTTGTCCGACGTGAGCACCGACTCCGGTCGGCCCCGGACAACCATTCCGCAAGATCCTCAGAAGCTGACGACGCCTTGTCGCGCCGTCGTGCTTTCCGTGTGTTTTTGCGAAATGGGGAATCCGCGTTCGAAGGTCTGAGCGCAGCCGCCCGATTAGCGTCGGGGGCAGGGAATCCGCTAAAGTCTCACTCGTCGGAACGGCCCAACAGCCGGAAAGACAAATCCCGCTGACTGGGAATCAGACGCCGAAAG
>NZ_JAINVG010000029.1 GCF_020400725.1 Streptomyces sp. NK15101
GATCAGCCCCATCACCCCGCCCGCGATCACGAAGACCTGGAGCGCCACGATCGAGGCGAGACCGATCGCGAGCAGCCGTCCGAAGGGGTCGCGCAGCGAGAGGCCGGCGCGGTAGCCGCGGGCGACGAGCAGCGCGTACAGCAGGAAGAGCGCGGTGAGGCCGACGAGCCCCAGCTCCTCGCCGGCCGTCGCCAGGATGAAGTCCGACTTGGTGGCGAAGCCGATGAGGACGGAATGGCCGAGACCGAGCCCGGTGCCGAGCATCCCGCCCGCCGCGAAGGCGAAGAGCGACTGGGCGAGCTGCCCCGGTCCCTCGCCCGCGCGGATCGAGGCGAACGGGTCGAGCCAGTCCTGCACCCTGCTGTGGACGTGCGGTTCGAGCGAGCCGACGAGGAAGGCGCCGGCGGAGGCCAGGACGAGTCCGACCGCGATCCAGCCGGTCCGGCCGGTCGCCACGTACAGCATGATCACGAAGAGGCCGAAGAAGAGCAGCGAGGTGCCGAGGTCCCGTTCCAGGACGAGGACGCCGACGCTGAGCAGCCAGATCGCCACGATCGGCCCGAGCACCCGCCAGGTCGGGAACTGGAACTTCCAGATCCGGCGGCCGGTGTACGCGAGCGCGTTGCGGTTGGCGGCGAGGTACGCGGCGAAGAAGACCGCGAGCAGGATCTTGGCGAACTCGCCCGGCTGGAAGGAGAGCCCGCCGACCCTGATCCAGATCCTGGCGCCGTTCACCGCCGGGAAGAAGATCGGCAGGATCATCAGGGCGAGCGCGGCGGCCACCGAGACGTACGCGTACCCCTGGAGCGCGCGATGGTCGCGCAGCAGCAGGACGACCACGATGAACAGCCCCACCCCGAGCGTCGACCAGACCAGCTGCGTCGTCGCCGCCTGGTCCTTCGGCGTCTCCAGGTCGAGGCGGTAGATCAGCACCAGTCCGAGGCCGTTGAGCAGGACCGCGATCGGCAGCAGCAGGGGGTCGGCGTACGGGGCGCGGAAGCGGACCGCGAGGTGGGCGACGAGCGCGAGCAGCCCGAGCCCGGCGCCGTAGCGGGCGGCGTCGGGCGGCACGGCGCCGCTGCGGGCGAGGCCGACCTCGGCGTAGCCCAGGACGGAGATCAGGACCGCGCCGATCAGGAGCGACAGCTCCACGCCGCGCCGCTTCGGGACGCGGATGCCGGGCGGGGGTGCGGTCATGGCCGCAACGTAGCAAGCGGTATGCCCTATGTCCCTTTTGTGTGACGGTGTGCCGTGACTCCTCGGATCCGGATCGCCGTGACGTCCTCGGTCCGGGCGGTCGTGACCTCCTCGGCCCGGCCGCCGTGCCCCCTTCGGCCCGGGCGGTCCTCACTCCCCGGATTCGGGCCCCGGCGCGTCGAACCGCACGTACTCCGGCAGTCGCAGCCGGGCCTCGGCGCCCCCGTCCGGGGCGGCGGCGAAGACCAGTTCGGCGCCGATCACCTCCGCCTGCCCCACCGCGATGGTCAGCCCGAGCCCGTGGCCCTTGCCCCCGCTCTCGGTGCGGAACCGCTGCGGCCCCGACTCCAGCAGGTACCCGGGATACCCCGGCCCGTGGTCCCGCACGGACACCACCGGGCCGTCCACCGTCACCACCACCGGCGGCGCCCCGTGCTTGTGCGCGTTGGCCACCAGGTTGCCGAGCACCCGCTCCACCCGCCGCCGGTCCGTCTCCACCGTGGCGTCCCGGAGCACCCGCACCTCCGTGTCCGTGCCCGAGGCCCGCACCACCCGCTCGGCGAGCGGACCGAGCTCGTGCACCGCCAGGTCCACGGTCTCGGTGCGGGCGTCGAGCCGCGAGATCTCCAGGAGGTCCTCGGTCAGCCCCCGCATCGCCCGGACCCGGTCCCGTACGAGCTCCGACGGCCGCCCCTCCGGCAGCAGTTCGGCCGCGGCCGAGAGCCCGGTCAGCGGGGTCCGCAGCTCGTGCGCCACGTCGGCGGTGAACCGCTGCTCGCTCTGCAGCTTGCGCTGGAGCGAGGAGGCCATGGTGTCGAGCGCCCCGGAGACCGTGGCCACCTCGTCCTGGGGCCGGGTCGGGTCCTTCGTACGGGGATCGTCCACGCGCGCGTCGAGGTCGCCGGCGCTGATCCGGCGGGCCACCTGCGCGGTGAGGTGCAGCCGGCGGGTGACCCGGGTGACGGCGAAGGCGCCGACGAGCAGGGTCGCCCCGATGGCCAGGACGGAGGAGCCGAGGATCGAGCGGTCGAGCGCGTCGATCGTCTCGGCGCCCTGGGTGTAGTCGAGGCGCACGGCGAGGGCGCGGCCGTCCGCCGGACCCGCCGCCCACATCGTCGGCCGGCCCCCGTGCTCCGCGACCATCGTGCCGCGCTCCCCGCGCACGGCGAGCGCCCGCAGCGGGGCCGGGAGCCCGGGCGGGTCGACGCCCGCGAACCGGGGGAGCGGCTCGCCCGCCTCGTAGAGCCCGCCGACCTCGGTGAGCCGCGCCAGGGCCTTCTCCCGGGAGTCGCTCACGGTCCGGCCGGCCACCGAGACGTGGACGAGGACGCCGAGCAGCGCGGCGAGGGCGCAGCACATGACCGCGATGAAGACCGCCGCCTTCCAGGTGAGCGTCGCGGTCCAGGCGGGCCGCCGGGGCGCCCTCACGGCGTCGCCTCCGGGGGGAGGGGCGCCGGGGTTCCGCCGGGCGTCGGCGAGGGGCTCACCAGGTGGGGCGCGGGCACCATGGAGGGCCCGGTGCCGGAGGGCTTCACCCGGACGATCTCGTCCCGGGCGGGCAGCATGCTGCCCTGCTGCTCGTCCCAGGACCAGGCGGTCCGGTACTCGTAACCGGGGATGCCGGCCGAGCCGACCCGAATGATCAGGTCCCGGCCCGCCAGCTCCACGCTGATGACCTGGTCGACGGTGGACATGATCCGGGTCAGGCCGCCGTTCTCGGCGAGGTAGACCCGCACCCCGACCTGCTGGTCCGGCATCCGGATCCCGACGATCAGCTCGTCCCGGCCGTTGCCGGTGAGGTCGCGGTAGTACGGCCGCAGGACCGGACAGGCGGCCGGCGCCGTGTCGCAGGCCTCGATCGCCCGGGCGGTCCGCTCGTACAGACCGTCCGCGCCGGTGTACGTGTCGGGGTGCGCGCGCACCTCGGCGCGGACGACCGCCACCGGGTCGACGGAGTGGACGTCGTTGTCGGCGACCTCGACGCCGGGGACGCGCTGGATGTCGGACTCGCCGTAGTCGATCGGCGGGTTCGTGGCGGGCGGCAGGTCGGGCCAGAGCCGTACGGGTCCCACGGCCGTGGGCGTGGGGCCGGCGCTCTCGAGGCCGCCCTCGCCGCCGGCGCAGCCGGTGAGCGCGAGGCCGAGACCGAGGACGCACAGGACGGCGGCGGCGCTCCGGGGGCCGCCGGCGCTCCGGACCTCCGCGGCGCTCCGGACTTCACGCGGGCTCGTCCGCTGCCGTCCGCGTGGTCTCACACGGCGCACTCCGCGCGGTCTCACGCTGCTCCTCGGTCGGTCGGTGGGGGTGTCGGGCTTCCCGTAGACCTTATGCGGAGTGAAGTCCTTTTTGTCTCATCATCGGGTTTGTCTCGTCACCGGGCCGTCCTCGACGTGCCTCGGGCCGTCCTCGACTCGCGCCGGGGCGTCCTCGGCCAGCACCGGGCCGTCCTCGACTCGCGCGGCCCTAGAACGCTCCCCGCTCCATCCGGGCCAGTGCCGCCCGGCACAGGGTCAGCAGCTTCTCGTCGACGTGGATGTCATGGCTGCCGGAGCCGTCCTCCTGGGCGTTGTGGCGGCGCCTGCGGGTCAGCTCGGTGAGGACGAGCAGTTGCGCCTCCGAGGCCGCCGGGCCCATTTCCGCCAGACACTCCGCGATCTCCACGCGCGCGTGCCGGTTCTCCTCCCAGGCGGCGAGCAGCACCGGGAGCGACGCCGACGCCTCGCCGGACACCCGCCACAGCGCCGCCGCGCTGCGGACCCGCACCCACAGATCCCGCGAGGCCAGACCGGGCCGCAGGGCCGGGGCCGCCGCGGCCGCCGCCGGGCCGATCTCGCCGAGGGCCTGCGCGGCGGCGCGCCAGTCCGCGCCCGACGCGCCGGGCCGCAGCAACCGCTCCAGGGCCGGCAGCACGTCCCCCCGGTCGCCTTCGGCCGCCCACAGGGCCCGCGCCGCCGCCGCGGCCACCGCGGACGAGTCGGCGGCCAGGAGTCTTCGCATGTCCGGTACGGCCTCCCGGGCGGCGGGCCCGAAGGCCGCCAGGGTCCGCAGGGCGGCCTCCCGCACCCAGTCGCGCCGGTTCGCCGGCGCCCCGCGCAGCACCCGCAGCACCTCCGGCAGGGCCTGGGCGCCCCGCACGGCCGCCAGGGCGTACAGCAGCGGGGCCGCCCGGTCGTACAGCTGCTCGTCGAGCTCGACCCCGGCGAGCCGGCGCCGGAGCAGCGGGGCGAGCATCGCCGCCGAGGGTCCGAGCCCGTCCACGGCGTACAGCAGGTCCCGCCGCACCTCGGGCTCCTCCAGGGCGCGGGCGAGCAGCGGGACCGCCCGGCCGTCCCCGGCGCGGGCCAGCGCGAGCAGCGCTCCGTCCCGCCCGGACCTGGGCAGCCCCGTGGTGCCCGGTCCCCAGGCGCCCGGTCCCGCGGCGAGGCGGGACGCGAGCGCGTCGGCGGCGGGCGCGCCCAGCTCGAAGAGCCGCTCCAGGAAGGACGTGGCCGCTTCCCGGAGCCGGGGCTCGGGGTCCTGGAGCTGCGCGCCGACGAGCCGCACGACCTCCTCGTACCGCCCGCGCCAGACCCGTATCAAACCGCCGCACAGCCAGATCGCGTCCGAGCGCTGCCCCCAGTCCGGGCTGCGCAGCTGCGCGACGATCAGCGCGATCCGGTCGTCGACCCGGTCGTCGAGCGCGGCGTGCAGGGTCCGCAGCAGCTCCTCGGTCCACGGGGCCGGCCGGCCGGCGGCGTGCTCCTCCAGGAGCTCGCGGACCTGCCCGATGAGGGTCGGCGACGCGGCCCGCTCCGTGCCGGTGGCCGCCGGCCGGCCCGCCGAGGTCCGGATCTCCTCCAGGAGGCCCTTCACCCACGGCACCACGTCGTCCGGGATGTCACCGGGCGCGCAGCGCGCCCGCTGCACGAGGGCCGCGAGCCGGAGCCCGGGGTCCTGCGCGGCGCGGGCGAGCCAGTCGAGCCAGTCGACGGTCTCGGCGCGCAGCGAGGCGTGCCGCAGGGCGATCCGTCCGACGGCGGCCACCAGTGCGAGCCGCACCTCGGTGTCCCGCTCGACGGTGAGCCGCTCCCGCAGCAGGGTCAGCACCCGGGCGGGCTCGGGGTGGAGCGAGGCGAGCGCGCACGGCGCGGTCAGCCGCACCTCGGGGTCGGGGTCCGAGACGAGGCCGAGGAAGACGTCGGCCCCGGCGGCGATGGCGGCGGCGGCCATCGCGTAGTTGGCCGCCGGGATGAACTCCTCGTCCTCGGAGCCGATTTCGTCCAGTTCCTCGTCGTCGTCGAGCTCGATCCCGCCGATGCTGGTGAGCAGCTCGACGATGCAGCCCCGGTCCTGGACGCCGGGATCGGCGACGAGTTCGAGGAGGAAGGGGATGCAGGCGAGCGTCGAGTCGTACACGTCGCCCTGGTGGTGCACCGCGCCGTACATGCCGTCGAGGGCGGTCTCGCGCTCGGCGGGATCGGCGGAGGCGAGTCCGCGGAGCAGCTCCGGCACGTCGTCCGCGGGGCCGTACGCGTGCCCCAGCGAGGCCCAGTCGACCTCCTCGATCCCCGTCAGCATTGCCAGGCCGCCTTCCCCGTGAGCGCTGTGCCAGGCAGCAAGTGTGCACCACAGGAGGGACAACAAGACCGAACCGGCGACACCTGCCCTGCCCGGAGCGCCTGTTGCGACCTCTTTGCGCCATGTACGGTGCGCAGCAAGGCAGTTGCGGTCGGTGTCCGTGCGGGTGGCACGCCGATGCGTACGGGGGAGACCCGGGCGGGCGGCCCCCGCCGGTCGCGGAGCGGCAGTTCGCGCACGTCGCCCCCGGGACGGCCGGCGGGCCGGAGGCGACGTACGGGACGGGCGCCACGGTCCGTGCCCGGCCGGCGCGCGACCGCGGCGGATCGGTGAAGCGCGGGCGGCCGTCGCGGTGGGCGCACGGCTCGCGGTCGGGAACAAGGCCGGGCGCGGGACCCGTCCGGCTCGCGGGGGTGCCGCAGCTCCCGGGCGGCTCCGCCCGTGCGGGGATCTCGGCGGCGGGCCGGGGCCGCACGACGCGGGGGCGGTGCCGGCGCGACCGCGGGGCGGCCCGCGCCACGGTCATCGGGGGGCGGAGGACCGGGCCGACTGTGGAGGTCCGGAGGTTCGGAGGTCCGGGTCGACCGCCGAGCGCCGGAGGTCCAGACCGATCGCCGAGTGTCGGAGGTCCAGGTCGGCCGCCGAGTGCCGGAGGTCCAGGTCGGCCGGGCGAAGGCTCGTGCCTCTCGCCGCCGGCACGGCCCCGTCCGTCGCCGTCGGAAGGTCCGCCGTCCTCACCGTCGGCGCGCCTCCGGCCGCCACCGGCCACGGGCGCCGCACCCTCGCTGCCCGTACGCTCCGCTTCCCCGCCGCCCCCGGCCCCGCCTCCCGCCGTTCGTGTGCGCACCTCCCTCACCCGCCTCCGGGGGCCCGCTCACGGGACGGTTCCCGCCCGCCCCGGCGCGAAGAGGGGTGCCACGAGGTCTCCGTGCCGCTCCAGACGTGGCGCGATGTCGCCCATGGGGCGGCGGGTGCGGCGGGACCGTCAGGCCCCCCGAAGGGGTGGCGCGGGAAGGGCGCCGTGCGGTCGCACAGGTGCGGAAGGACCACGGCCCCGATGGCCGCGCGGTAGTGGCGGAGCCCGCCGTCGGTGGTGCCGGTGACCGGGTGGAGCGCGCGGTCCGGGTCGTCGGGCGTCAGGTGCCGCCCAATTGCCCGGAAGCCGTCACGGCCCCCAAAAGCCCCAGGAGACCCCAAGATCCCCGTGGCCCCTCCGAGGGGCCTCAGGCTGCCCGAATCTGGGCAGAGGGGGGGCGCGATGCCCCCGAACTCCCCGAATAGCGAACAGAGTTCACCGTCCTTCGGGCAACACATGGTCAAATTCTTGTTGCAGACCTGTCAAACGGGCGACTTCACTGGCACGCTCACAGCCGCAACACCCCCACCCCCACGATCCCCACGCTTTTCAGCGAAGGAGCCCGCGTGACCCGCCAGCAGTCTTCGTCCCGCCGTACCACCGCCCGAGCCGCCGCGCTGATCGCGTCGGCCGCCATGGTCGTCGTCGGTGTCCAGACCGGATCCGCCAACGCCGACGCCCAGCGCGAGGCCGGTGCCACGGCGATCCAGCTGACCGGCCCCCAGCGCGCCGCCGCCATCCACGAGGCGCAGGGCGAGGCCGCGGCCACCGCCCGGGCCATCGGCCTGTCGGCCCAGGAGAAGCTGGTCGTCCGCGACGTCGTCAAGGACGCGGACGGCACCGTCCACACGCGCTACGAGCGCACCTACGAGGGCCTCCCGGTCCTCGGCGGCGACCTCGTCGTCCACCAGAAGAAGTCGGGCGCCCGCTCCACCACCAAGGCGACCTCGGCCCGCATATCCGTGGCCGGCACGACGCCCGCCGTCTCCTCCGCCGCCGCGGGCAAGACCGCCCTCGCCTCCGCGGCGAACGCGGACGAGGCCGTCTCCTCCGCCCGCAAGGTGATCTGGGCGGCCACCGGCAAGCCCGTCCTCGCCTGGGAGACCACCGTCACCGGCGTCCAGAAGGACGGCACCCCGAGCCGCCGCCAGGTCGTCACCGACGCCACCACCGGCAAGGAGCTCTTCTCCGTCGAGACGATCGAGACCGGCGTCGGCAACACCATGTACGCCGGCCAGGTCACGCTCGGCACCTCGGGTTCGTACACCCTCACCGACGCCACGCGCGGCAACCACAAGACGTACGACCTGAAGGGCGCCACCTCCGGCCAGGGCACCCTCTTCACCAACTCCACCGACATCTGGGGCAACGGCCTCGCGTCCAACCGCGAGACCGCCGGCGCCGACGCCCACTACGGCGCGGCCGTCACGTGGGACTTCTACAAGAACGAGCTCGGCCGCCTCGGCATCCGCGGTGACGGCGTCGCCGCCTACTCCCGCGTCCACTACGGCAACGCGTACGTCAACGCGTTCTGGGACGACTCCTGCTTCTGCATGACCTACGGCGACGGCATCAACAACACCCACCCGCTCACGTCCCTCGACGTGGCCGGCCACGAGATGTCCCACGGCCTGACCTCCTCCACCGCCAACCTCCGCTACAGCGGCGAGTCCGGCGGCCTGAACGAGGCGACCTCCGACATCCTCGGCACCTCGGTCGAGTGGTACGCCAACAACTCCGCCGACGCGGGTGACTACCTCATCGGCGAGAAGATCGACATCAACGGCAACGGCACGCCGCTCCGTTACATGGACAAGCCCAGCAAGGACGGCAAGTCCGCCGACTACTGGTCGAAGTCGGTCGGCCGCCTGAACGTCCACTACTCCTCGGGCCCGGCCAACCACTTCTTCTACCTGCTCTCCGAGGGCAGCGGTGCCAAGACCATCAACGGCGTCGCCTACAACTCGCCGACCTACGACGGCTCCACGGTCACGGGCATCGGCCGCCAGGCCGCGTACAAGATCTGGTACAAGGCCCTCTCCACCTACATGACCTCCTCCACCGGCTACGCGGGCGCCCGCACGGCCACCCTCTCGGCCGCCGCCGACCTCTACGGCGCCGGCAGCACCCAGTACAACGCGGTCGCCGCCGCCTGGACCGCGATCAACGTCAAGTAACCCCGCCGTTCCCACACGGAGGCCCCGTCCCCGGCACCGCCGGGGGCGGGGCCTCTGCGTGCCGAACGGGCACGGGTCGGGGTGCCGGTGGGCCCCTCGGAGGCACGGGCTTGGCCGATTCTTTACTCTCAGGGCCGGACGCCTCCGCAGTGTCGGGAGGGGCCGTGGGTGCCCCTCGCGGGCGCGTCCCGCCGCCCGCTGTTCCGCCGCTCCGTCGCCGGCGACGCCAGGACCGGCCGTGGCGGCCGGTCATGCCCCTCGTGCGCACGTCTCCCGGTCCCGCTCACGCGCACGCCCCATGGCCGTTCCACCGGGCTGCCCGCCAGTTCGACAGGGTCGAATATGCGCCATTTCATAGAGCGGTTGCGAATGCCGGAGCCGCGGAACAGCCGGGGTGCGGGCCGCGCTCGGATCCGGCCTATTTCCATGCCCGGTATATCCGCTACCTGGGCATAAGGGAATCCAATAGGTCCGGAAATGAGACGCTCCTGGCCGGAAGACAACGTCGTTGCTATAGTCGGGGGTTCTGGATCGCCGGGTGTGCTATAGCGAGAAGGTGCAGACCGCGGTCTGCGGGTATTGACAGGCAGTCGAACAGCGCCATGAGCCGACTGCGCGGGAGTCCGGTTCCGGTGGGCCGGACGTTACACGGGGGTGAATCATGGAAGACGATGGCATAACTTGAGCCGGTCCGACGCTGATCATGCGTCCTCCCCGTCAATTGATGGACTTCCCGTTTGAAGTCGGAAAACCGCATGGCCTCCCAGTGTGCTGCGGTTGAGCGGGTTCAACAGTTCTCTTCAGTTGCATGAGTGTGATCGGGGTGTGGAGTTATGTTCCCGAAGCGGACGACAGGTATCCTGAAGTCGGACGTGATATCTGATTCCGGAACCGAGGGGCGGCCACCGGGGTCGCTGGACGAAGACGCGCGAAGACAAGTTTTACTGGATATCCTCGGGGTCGACGTCGACCGTGAGCTGATCGATTTCGCGGCGGGCGTCAATGGTGATCCGCACCTGCTTGCCGAACTCGCGCTCGGGCTCGCCGAGGAAGGTCTCGTCGAGGAGCGCGACGGCGTGGCGCGGCTCACGGTGCGGCGTATCCCGCGCCGTGTGCTGGCCGCCGTGAGCCGCGAGCTGGGCGAGCTGAGCGCGGCCTGTCAGCAGTTCCTCAAAGTGGCGGCGGTGCTGGGCAGGTCCTTCGAGCTGGAGGACGTGTCCAGGATGCTGGACCGGTCCTCGGCCAGCCTGCTCGCTCCGCTGGACGAGGCGCTGCTCTCCGGATTCGTCGTCGAGACCGAGTGCCGGCTCGCATTTCAGAGCGATTTCCTTTTCCGAGGGGTTTTCGAATCCATCCCGGCTTCGGCGCGCGGTGCTCTGCGGCGCGAGGCGACGGGGATCCCCGGGCCGCGAATTCCGGGAAGCGAGGAGAGCTTCCGGGCGGCGGAACGTCCGACCGAGGCGCGCTACGAGGTCGAAGAGGGGGGCGGTGGAGGTTTCTCCCGGGCGCACGGCCTGATCATGGGCGGAGACGCGGCAGCCGGCATACACGTCGCGGAAAGCATTCTCGAAAATCCGGCCATTTCGCAGGCGGCACAGCACGATGCGGAAGCGTCGGTTATCCTGGGATCATTCCTGCTCGGCCAGGAGAAAGCGGTCAAGCTCTCCGAGCAGATCCTGCGGGAGCGCGGCACCCGGTCGGGTGATGTAGCCGCCTTGATGGCGCTGGCCACCCTCTCCAATGTGTGCTGGCGGGCCGGAGAGCTGTCCGAGGGCCTCAGTCTCGGCCGTACCGCGGTGCGTTACGGCGGCGATGTGGATCCCGTATGGCGACTGCATTTCCAGCTCGCGCTGGCCGGAAAACTCGCGAACCTTCGTGAATTCAAAGAGGCGGAGTTATTGATCGATGAGGCGGACGCCGGCCTGCGAGGTCGGTTCGCGCCGGTCTGGACGGCCGCGCCCGCGACCATGCGGGCCCGGATATCCCTCCAGTCCGGACGCCTGGGCGAGGCCCTCCGGCAGGCGGAGGCGGCGACGGCCGCATCGGGACGGGAGGCCGTTCCCATGCTCCGGCCGCTGGCGTCCTCCGTACTCGGCACCATCGCCCTGTACCTGGGCGACCTTCCCGGAGCGATCGGGCACGTGCGGCAGATGCACGCCGACCTGGCGAACGGCCAGGCGGTCCTGGAGTCCGCGCAGTACGCCTGGACGGAGGTACTCGTCACGGCCAAGCAGGACGGGCCCCGGGCGGCTGCCGAGCTCCTGTCCGAGAGGTACGGCCACCTTCCGACGCGGCGCTCCCTCTACATCGAGGACCCGAGTGCCGCCGCGTTCCTGATCCGCCTGGCACGCGACGTCGGCGACGAGGACCTCAAGCACGGCGTCCTCGACACCGTGGACGGTCTCATGGCCGACAACCCCGACGTGTCGATCGTGGGCCTCACGGCCATGCACGCCCACGCGTTGGCCGACGGCGACCCGGCCGCTCTGGCGCACATCATCGTGGAGTCGCCGGACCCCGTCTCCGTGGCCATGGCGACGGAGGAGCTCGCCAAAATGTACGCGGCCGAGGCTCCGGCGCGGTGGCGGCAGTCGATTTCACCGTCCTCCGCGGACGGCGTCTCACTGCAGAACGCCTCCTGCTGGGCGCGTCTCTCCGAAATGGAGCGGCGCATCTCCTATCTGGTGAGCGTGGGACTGACGAACCGCCAGATAGCCAGGCGCGTGCACTTGTCGGCGCACACGGTGAACTACCACCTCCGCAAGATCTATCGAAAGATGGGAATCAACACACGCGTCGAACTGGCCCGCCAGGCGGCGACCTATTCGAGCGGGGCCGCCGTCTACTCGATGGAAAGCGAGGAGCAGGACGCCATCTGAACGACACCTGTGCATGATGTTTATGTGAGAGAACGTTTCATCCGTGCGTCGTGATCGGGCGACGCAGGATGTGTTGGTCGAGGTCCCCGGGAGCCGGGGGCGGGACGCGGTCGTCCCGCCCCCGGCTCCCGGGGACTCGTTCGTTCTGTCGCGGACGCACCCGGCCCCCGCACGCCGCACCGTGGCCGGACCAGCCGGCGGACTCTCACGGATGCGCGCCGACCGGAACCGGAGACGGGGCCTCGTGCGCGAAGAAGTGCCTGGTCAGCTCGACGCGACTGTTGATGTCGAGTTTGGAGAACACCCGCCGGAGGTGGCTGTCGACCGTGTGCGGCGACAGGAACAGGACGCTTGCCGCTTCACGGTTGGTCCGGCCGTCCACGATGGCTCGTACGACGCGCAGCTCCGCGCTCGTGAGGCTCTCCCAGCCCGACTTGGGCCGCTCGGCGGCGAGCCGGCGCACGTGGTGCACGCCCAGAAGACGCAGCTTCTTCTGCACGCGTGCCGTGTCGCGCGTCGCCCGGCAGTCCAGATAGAGGTCCAGGGCGGACTCGAGCAGCTGCACCGCTCGGCTCTTGTCCCCCCGGTTCTGCTCCACCCGCGCCGCGTCCTCCAGCGCGTTGCCCGCCGCCAGAGGACGTCCGGCGAGCCGGTGGAGCTCCGCGGCGCGACGCAGCGCGCTCGCGTTCCCGCACAGCACGCCCTCCGCGTGCTCGGCCCCGCCCTTCAAGGACCGCACGCCCGGGTTGCGCTCGGCGATGTCCCGGGCGAGCGCGGCCGCCTGCTCGGCCTCCGCGTCGAGCTCCGCCTGCCTGGCCTGGCGGACCAGCGTCGCGGCCGCCGTCGGGGCCTCGGAGAAGAGCAGCGGGTCGGGTGCGATCCGGGCCTCGCCGTCGATCAGCGTCCGGACCATCATCGCCGGACGGCCGCCGGCCGCGTGGAACTGCGCGAGCGCCCAGTCCAGGCGGGACCGGTCGGCGGCACCCTCCCCGGACACCAGTCGCTCGGCCATGCGCAGCTGCTCGCCGGCGGTGGCGAGGTCGTCGCACTGCGTACTGATGCGGGCCAGCACCAGGCGCGCGGGTACCGAGTGTTCCGGCACCGACCGCTCCGCCGAGCGGAGCGCGCTCTCGGCTTCGGCGCGTGCCTCCTCGAGCCGGCCCGCCGCCGCCAGCAGCTCGGCCCGGTGTCCGTGCCACAGTGTCTCGGGCCAGGGCTCGCCGAGCCCGTCCGCCTCCTCCCTGACGGAGTCGAGGACGGTCGACGCCGCGTCGAACCGGTCGACCGCGACGAGGCCCCGGGCCAGCCAGGTCCACAACGGGCGTTCGAGCACGTCGGAGCGGGGCGCGGCCGCCGGCTGCCCGCGCCACGGTGCCGCCACCGTGCCCCGCTCGCCGCCCACGCGTTCCACGACCCCGGCACGCGGCGCGGTCTCCGCGACCGCCCGGCTCAGCTTGGCGCGGTCCAGCTCGCAGACGTCCTGCCGGGCCAGCGCCCGGCACAGCAGCTCGGCGGACACGTCGTCGCAGTCGGCGTCCCGCAGCCCCCGCCCCAGTTCCAGCACGAACCGCGTCTCCGCCGCCGCGTCGAGGCCGGGGCGCACGGCGACGTCCACGAGACCGGAGGCCTCGGCGTCCCGCCCCGCCGAAACCAGCAGGCGCAGCACCTGGGTCAGCGCTGCCGGTGCGTCGTCGCAGTCGCGCGCCAGCGACGACACGGCCCGCGCCGTCATGGCGTCGTCCCTGGCTCTCGGCGACGACGGCCGTGGTGGCGCGGAGGGGCCGACGAGCGGCGGTACGAGGCGCGGCCGATCGGGGCGGAACTCCGCGGCGCCGGCCGGGGAAGGCCGTACGGCGGGGGAGGGCGCGGCGGGAGAAGACACGGCGGCGGGCCCGGCCGGTTCGCCGTCCGGGGCCGCGCCGTACCGAAGCGCTTCGGCGATCACCCCGTGGGTGAACTCCAGTCCCGCGCCCTCCCTCCGCAGCAGGCCCGCCCGCACCGCCTCCTCGACGGAGGCGGACAGATCGGCGGCCGGCTCCGCGAGCCGGTCCGCCGGCTGCTCGACCGTGTACGGACCGTCGGACCGGCCGCAGTGTTCGACGAGCCGCCGGGCCCCGGGCGACAGGCCGTCGAGCAGCCTGTCGACCGCCGTACGGACTCCGGCGGGTACGCGCTCGGCCAGCACCGAGGCCGTGCCGTCCAGGACGACGACCTGCCCGGCCTTCATGAGCGCGCGGAAGACGTTCTTCATCAACCAGGGGTTGCCCCCGCAGCGGGCCGCCCAGCGGAGCACCGACGCGTCCGGCCGGGCACCGAGGACGTCGGTGCACACCTCGGGCACCACCTCGTCGTCCAGCGCCCCCACCTGGAGCCGGACGGCGGCGTGGTCGATCAGCCAGTCGAGGGCGTGCTGGGCGAGCACCGACGACGGGACCGGCCGGCGGGCGAGCACCCACAGCACCGGAGACGAGGCGAGCGACCGGACGAGCTCCCGCAGGGCCAGCGCGCTGACGTCGTCGATCCGGTGGACGTCGTCCAGCACGATCACCAGGGGGTGCCTGCGCGCCGCGTCCTCGACCAGGGCGCCGATCCGGTCCATGAGCGCGAAGGGATTGCTGCCGGGGCGGGCCAGGTCGTCGAGTCCGGCCGCGTCTGGCAGCGCCCGCCACAAGAAGTTGATCAGCAGGTGCATGGGGGTCGGCTGGTCGACGCCGCCCGTCCGCCCCACGACCGCGGTCAGACCGCGCTGGGCCGCTGCCAGGGCCGCGGCCTGCAACAGCTGGGTCTTCCCCATGCCGAACGGGCCCTCGAGGACGACGCAGCTCCCCGAACCCTGCGCGGTGGCGTCCAACTGGGCGTCCAGCGCAGCCAGGATGTCCTCGCGTCCTGCCAATGCATTCATGATTCCCCCGTGTTGCTCTGAAGAGCCGTCCAAGCAGCGTTCCGTCAGGCGCAACGCGGTGTGCAACTGTCCGGACTGGCCAGTTGAACACCCGGCGTCCACCAGTGATCGATTCGATCGATCAGCGTGGCCTGTTCAGTTATAGGGGATGAGCGCCGGCCCGGCAGGAATGCCTGGTCACATTCGCACTACTCACCCGGGTAGTGGGCAACGCGGACCCTTCGTCATTACCGTTCGTGTCGTTCCGATTCGGTGATGAGCAGGGCTGAAGAGTTCGGCGCGCTGTTCCCGATATCGCCTTGTTTTCCTGCGGATCGATGTGTATTCGCAAGGGGGCCGGGACCATTCCGGGCTCTATGCGACCGATCGCAGTGAATTCACGGAGTCCGAGATGCACGAGTGTGAGAGTGAACGCCGCCTCGACCGGGAGATGAAAGCATGACCGTCAGTTATCTCGGCGCAGCCGTGGAACCGGCCGCCATCGATGCCGCGATCAGTGACTTCTTCGCGGAACGCCGAGCCGAGACTGCTTCGCTCGGTGAGGACTTCGCGGCCACCGTCGCCGCGCTGGAGAGCTACATCCTCCGCGGCGGCAAGCGCGTCCGGCCCGTCTTCGCCTGGCTGGGCTGGATCGGCGCCGGCGGCGACCCGGACGACCCGGTCGCCGCGGCGGTGCTGCGCGCCTGCGCGGGATTCGAGCTGCTGCACGCCTCGGGGCTGATCCACGACGACATCATCGACGCGTCCCAGACCCGGCGCGGCCGGCCCGCCGCCCACGTGGTCTTCGCCGAGCGGCACCGGATGCGGCGCTTCTCCGGCGACCCGGGCGCCTTCGGCGAGGGCGCCGCCATTCTGGTCGGGGACCTGGCCCTGGTGTGGGCCGACGTCATGGTGCGCGCGTCCGGGCTGCCGGAGGACGCGCAGACCCGGCTCGGACCCGTGTGGTCCGCGGTGCGCTACGAGGTGATGTACGGCCAGCTGCTCGACCTGATCAGCCAGGCGAGCGAGACGGAGGACGTCTACGCGGCGCTGCTGGTCGACCAGTACAAGACGGCCTCGTACACGGTGGAGCGCCCCCTGCAGTTCGGCGCCGTGATCGCCGGAGCCGACGCCGAGCTCGTCGAGGCCTACCGGTCGTTCGGCGCCGACATCGGCATCGCCTTCCAGCTGCGGGACGACCTGCTGGGCGTGTTCGGGGACCCGGCCGTGACGGGCAAGCCGTCGGGGGACGACCTGCGCGAGGGCAAGCGGACGGTGCTGCTCGCGACGGCGCTGCAGCGCGCGGACGAGCGCGATCCGCAGGCGGCGGCGTTCCTCAGGGCGACCGTCGGAACCGACCTCAAGGACGACGACCTCGCCCGGGTCCGCGCGGTCCTCACCGACGTCGGCGCCGTGGACCACATCGAGCGGGAGATCGCGAGCCGTGCCGACCGGGCCATCGCGGTCCTCGAAGCGAGCAGCGCCACCGGTTTCGCCAAGCAGCAGCTCGCCACGATGGCGATCAAGGCGACGCAGCGGGCCCACTGATGGCGGCGACGCATTCCCGCACCGTCGGCGACCGCGCGGAGCTCGCGGCGGAGCCGGACGCCGGCCGGCGGCGCACGGGGGTCGGCCATGCCCACGGCAAGGCGATCCTGCTCGGAGAGCACGCCGTCGTGTACGGCGCTCCGGCCCTGGCCATTCCGGTTCCGCAGCTGACGGTCACCGCCACCGCGACGCCGCGCCCGGCGTCGGGCGACGGCACCGACCAGGTCACCTTCGCGCTGGCGGGACCGGGATTCGTCTCGGAGACGCCGTTCTCCTCCAGCGGACTGCGGACCCTGGCGGCGGAGTTCGAGAAATGGGCCGGCGTCGACGGCCTGTCCGCGGAGGTGGTCATCGACTCCGCGATCCCGCAGGGCCGTGGGCTCGGCTCCAGCGCCGCGTGCGCCCGGGCGGCGGTCCTGGCGCTCGCGGACCTCCTCGGCCGCTCCCTCGACGCCGGGGCGACGTTCGACCTCGTACAGGCCTCCGAGAAGGTGGCGCACGGCAGGGCGAGCGGCATCGACGCGCTCGCCACCGGTGCGACCTCCCCCCTGCTGTTCCGCGCCGGCACCGGCCGGGAGCTCCCGCTCCCGACGGCGGGGAACGGGTCCTCGCACGCCCCGTGGCGGACCGACGGCGGCACCGACGGCCGCCCACCGGGTTTCGACGCGCTGTTCGTCATCGCCGACAGCGGAGCGAGCGGCGGCACCAAGGAGGCGGTGGAGCTGCTGCGCAGCGGGTTCGAGCGCGCACCGGAGACGCTGGAGGCGTTCGTCGGCCAGGTGTCGGACCTGACGTACGCGGCCCTGGACGACCTCGAGCGCGGCCGGTGGAGCGATTTCGGCGCGCGACTGACCGAGAACCACCGGCTGCTCCGCGAGATCGGGATCAGCACGGACCGAATCGACGCCCTGGTCGAGGCCGCGCTCGCCGCCGGCAGCCCGGGCGCCAAGATCAGCGGCGGCGGCCTGGGCGGCTGCATGATCGCGCTGGCCGACGGGCCCGACCACGCGGAGGCGGTCGTGAACCGCCTCCGGGAAACCGGCGCCGCCCGGACCTGGACCGTGCCGGCAGGAAGGCGTGCGCACCATGCGGACTGACCACGAGCTGGAACCGGCCGAGACGGCCGCCGACCCCTCCGGCGACGGCGTGACCGCCGTCGCCCACCCGAACATCGCGCTGATCAAGTACTGGGGCAAGCGCGACGAGCGGCTCATGATCCCGTACGTCGACAGCCTGTCGATGACCCTGGACGTCTTCCCGACGACCACCACCGTCCGGCTGGACTCCTCGGCGCGGGCCGACGGCGTCACGCTCGACGGCTCGCCCGCGAAGGGCGAGGCACGGCAGCGCGTCGTCGGCTTCCTGGAACTGCTGCGGGAGAGGTCCGGGCGCTCCGAGCGGGCCGTCGTCGACACCCACAACTCCGTGCCCACCGGGGCGGGTCTGGCGTCATCGGCGAGTGGATTCGCCGCCCTGGCCCTGTCCGGCGCCGCCGCGTACGGTCTCGACCTCGATCGCACCGCGCTGTCGCGGCTGGCCCGCCGGGGCTCCGCGTCGGCCTCCCGGTCGATGTTCGGAGGCTTCGCGATCTGCCACGCGGGCCAGGGCGAAGGCGCGGCCGCGGACCTCG
Organism: Streptomyces sp. NK15101; assembly: GCF_020400725.1. Classification (GTDB taxonomy): domain Bacteria; phylum Actinomycetota; class Actinomycetes; order Streptomycetales; family Streptomycetaceae; genus Streptomyces. The sequence continues at coordinate 17,726 of NZ_JAINVG010000029.1, forward strand.
CCTCCTACGCGGAGCCGGTACCGGCCCCGGACTTCGACCCGGCGATGGTGATCGCGCTGGTCGACGCGGGCCCCAAGGCCGTGTCCAGCCGGGCCGCCATGCGGCGGACCTTCGACACCTCGCCGCTCTACCAGGCGTGGGCGACCTCCAGCAAGGCCGACCTGGCCGAGCTGCGGGCGGCCCTGCTGCGGGGCGATCTCGACGCGGTGGGGGAGGTCGCCGAGCGGAACGCCCTCGGCATGCACGCGACGATGCTGGCCGCACGACCCGCGGTGCGCTATCTGTCGCCGGCCACGGTGGCCGTGCTCGACGGCGTGCTGCGGCTGCGCGCGGACGGCGTCCCGGCCTACGCGACCATGGACGCCGGACCCAACGTCAAGGTGCTCTGCCACCGCGCGGACGCCGGCCGGGTGGCCGCCGCGGTACGCGACGCCGCCCCCGGCTGCTCCGTGCTCACCGCGCGGCGCGGACCGGGCGCCCGGCTGCGGACGGAGGCCGAACGGTGACCGCCGGCCCGGCGATCACCCGGCAGGCCCCGGGCAAGCTGTTCATCGCGGGCGAGTACGCGGTCCTTGAGCCGGGCCGTCCGGCGATCCTGGTGGCGGTCGACCGCCACATCGGCGTCACCGTGTCGGCGGCCGACGAGGCCGACGTCGTCATCGAGACCGACCTCGTCCCCCGGGGAGCACGCCTGCGGCGCGGTGACGGCGGGCTCGTCGCCGACGAGCCGGGGGCACGGGACCGCCTCGGCCCCGTGGTGTCGGCGATCGAGCTGGTCGACGCCCTGCTGGCCGAGCGCGGACGGTCCACGTCGCCGGTCCGCGTCTCGATCGCGAGCACCCTGCACCGCGACGGGACCAAGTTCGGCCTCGGGTCCAGCGGCGCGGTCACCGTCGCCACGGTGGACGCCCTGGCCGCGTACCACGGCATGGAACTCCCGGCCGACGACCTGTACAGGCTCGCCCTGCTGGCCACGGCCCGGCACGACCCCCGCTCCTCCGGCGGCGACCTCGCCGCGAGCGTCTGGGGCGGGTGGATCGCGTACCAGGCGCCCGACCGGGCGGCCGTGCTCGACATGGCGCGGTGCGAGGGCATCGAACAGACCCTCCGTGCGCCGTGGCCGGGTTTCGGACTGCGCCGGCTGCCGCCCCCTCGCGGACTCGCCCTGGAGGTGGGCTGGACGGGAGAACCGGCCAGCACCGCCTCGCTGGCGGGGCGCCTGGAGACGCCGGAGTGGCACGGCAGCGCGGCACGGCGGGACTTCATCGCCCGCAGCGACGCCTGTGTGCGGGCCGCGATCCACGCGCTCGAACGGGGAGACGACGACGAACTGCTGCACAGGATCCGCGGCGCCCGCTCGATGCTCGCCGATCTCGACGACGCGGTCCGCCTCGGCATCTTCACCCCCGGGCTGACCGCGCTGTGCGACGCCGCCGAGTCCGTCGGCGGCGCCGCGAAGCCCTCGGGCGCCGGGGGCGGCGACTGCGGCATCGCGCTCCTGGACGCCACCGCGGCACCGAAGGTGTCGCGACTGCACCAGCGGTGGGCCGCCGCGGGAGTGCTCCCCCTGCCCCTTCACATCCAGCCGACGAAAGCGAGCGCCGCATGATCGCCGAGCGTAAGGACGCTCACGTCCGGTTCGCCACCGAGCAGCACCGCCGGCACAGCGGGCACAACCAGTTCGACGACGTGTCGTTCGTGCACCACGCGCTGGCCGGCATCGACCGCTCCGACGTGTCGCTCGCCACCCGGTTCGGCGGCATCGAGTGGCGGGTTCCGCTCTACATCAACGCGATGACCGGCGGCAGCCCCAAGACCGGTGTCATCAACCGCGACCTGGCGATCGCCGCCCGCGAGACCGGGGTCGCCATCGCGTCGGGCTCCATGAGCCCGTACTTCGCCGACGCGTCGACGGCGGACACCTTCAGCGTGCTGCGCGGGGAGAACCCGGACGGATTCGTCCTGGCGAACGTCAACGCCAACGCCACGGTCGAGAAGGCACGCCGGGCCGTCGACCTGCTGAAGGCCGACGCCCTGCAGATCCACGTCAACGTGATCCAGGAAACGGTGATGCCGGAGGGCGACCGGTCGTTCGCCTCGTGGGGCCCCCGGATCGAGGAGATCGCGGCCGGCGTCGACGTCCCGGTGATCGTGAAGGAAGTCGGCTTCGGGCTCAGCCGCGAGACGCTGCTGCGGCTCCAGGAGATGGGCGTGCGGGTGGCCGACGTCTCCGGGAGCGGCGGCACGGACTTCGCACGCATCGAGAACGACCGGCGCGACCGACCCGACTACGCGTACCTCAACGGCTGGGGGCAGTCCACCCCCGCCTGCCTGCTCGACGCCCGGGGCGTCGGCATCCCGGTGCTCGCTTCCGGCGGCGTCCGCCATCCGCTCGACGTGGTGCGCGCACTGGCGCTCGGCGCCTCCGCCGTCGGGGCGTCCGGACTGTTCCTCAAGACCGTGCTCGACGGCGGCGCTCCGGCACTGATCTCGCTGCTCTCCTCGTGGATCGACCAGGTCGAAGCCCTGATGACCGCGCTGGGCGCGCGCACCCCCGCCGAGCTGACCGGATGCGACGTGCTCGTCCACGGCGACCTGCGCGCGTTCTGCGCCGACCGGGGGATCGAGACCGGATGGACGGCCACCCGCTCCCGGTCCCGCACCGGCTCCCACAGCACCTCTTCCTACCGCACGCATCACGAGACGATCGGAGGCACTCGATGACCGACGCCACCACGGTTGCCGGCGTTCCCATGAAATGGGTGGGACCCCTGCGCATATCGGGGAACGTGGCCGAGCTCGAGACGGAGGTGCCGCTCGCCACCTACGAGTCACCGCTGTGGCCCTCCGTCGGCCGGGGCGCGAGGCTCTCCACCATGGTCGAGGAGGGCATCGTCACCACTCTCGTCGACGAGCGGATGACGCGCTCGGTGTTCGTCAGGGCCGAGGACGCGCAGACGGCGTACCTGGCCGCCCTCGAGGTCGACGCGCGCCTCGACGAACTCCGTGAGATCGTCCGCACCTGCGGCCGGTTCGTCGAGCTCATCGGCTTCCACCACGAGATCGCGGCCAACCTGCTGTTCCTCCGCTTCGAGTTCACCACCGGCGACGCGTCCGGGCACAACATGGCGACGCTGGCCGCCGACGCGCTCCTCACCCACATCCTGAAGTCCATACCCGGAATCACCTACGGGTCGATCTCGGGGAACTACTGCACGGACAAGAAGGCGACCGCGGTCAACGGCATCCTCGGCCGCGGCAAGAAGGTCATCGCCGAACTTCTGCTGCCCCGCGACATCGTCCGCAAGTCGCTGCGCACCACGGCCGCCGAGATGGCCGACCTGAATGTCGGCAAGAACCTGATCGGCACCCTGCTCGCCGGCGGAATCCGCTCGGCCAACGCGCACTACGCGAACATGCTGCTCGGCTTCTACCTGGCGACGGGCCAGGACGCGGCGAACATCGTGGAGGGCTCCCAGGGCGTGACCCTGGCCGAGGACCGGGACGGCGACCTCTACTTCTCCTGCACCCTGCCCAACCTGATCGTGGGAACGGTCGGCAACGGCAAGGGCCTCGACTTCGTCGAGGAGAACCTGGACCGGCTGGGCTGCCGCGAGGTGCGCGAACCCGGCGACAACGCCCGCCGGCTCGCGGTCATCGCCGCCGCGACGGTGCTGTGCGGCGAACTCTCCCTGATGGCGGCGCAGACCAATCCCGGCGAGCTGATGCGGGCGCACGTCCAGCTGGAACGCAAGAACGCGACCACCAGGATCGGAGGCTAGCGATGCCCGGGGATCTCACCGCCGGAATCCACGACCTGTCCCTCGCCACGGCGCACTACGTCCTGACGCACGAGACGCTGGCCGCCCAGAACGGCTCCAACGTCGGCAAGTACCACCGGGGCATCGGCCAGTACGCGATGAGCGTGCCGGCCGCCGACGAGGACGTCGTGACGATGGCCGCCGACGCGGCCGCCCCAATCATCGCCCGGCACGGCGCCGACCGGATCCGGACGGTCGTCTTCGCCACGGAGACGTCCGTCGACCAGTCGAAGGCCGCCGGGGTCTACGTCCACTCGCTGCTCGGGCTGCCCTCCGCCGCCCGGGTCGTGGAGCTCAAGCAGGCGTGCTACAGCGGCACCGCGGCCCTGCAGTTCGCGGTCGGCCTCGTGCACCGCGACCCGTCGCAGCAGGTCCTCGTGATCGCCAGCGACGTGTCGCGGTACGAGCTGGGCTCGCCGGGCGAAGCGACCCAGGGCGCGGCCGCGGTGGCGATGCTGGTCGGCGCGGACCCCGCGCTGGTGCGGATCGAGGAGCCGTCGGGGGTGTTCACCGCCGACATCATGGACTTCTGGCGGCCGAACTACCTCACCACCGCCCTGGTCGACGGACGCGAGTCCATCTCCGCGTACCTCCAGGCGGTGGAAGGCGCGTGGAAGGACTACACGGAGCGCGGCGGCCGGGCGGTCGACGAGTTCAGCGCGTTCTGCTACCACCAGCCGTTCACGAAGATGGCCCACAAGGCGCACCGGCACCTGCTCCAGCACTGCGGGCAGCCCTCCGGCGAGGCGGAGATCACCGGCGGCATCGGGCACACCACGGCCTACAACGCCGAGATCGGCAACAGCTACACCGCGTCGATGTACGTCGGTCTCGCCGCGCTGCTGGACCGGGCCGACGACCTGGGCGACCGGGCCATCGGCTTCCTCAGCTACGGGTCCGGCAGCGTCGCCGAGTTCTTCTCCGGCACCGTCGTCCCGGGATACCGCGCGCACCTGCGCTCCGACGCGCACCGCGCGGCGATCGGCCGGCGCCAGGAGATCGACTACGCCACGTACCGCGAGCTGCACGAGCGGTCCTTCCCGGTCGACGGTGGAGACCACCCCACGCCGGAGGAGACCACCGGCCCGTACCGCCTGGTCGGGCTCTCCGGCCACAAGCGCATCTACGCGTCGCGATGAGGAGCGTTCATGTCCGGGAACCCTGAGACGGCGGAGATCTACTCGGCCGTCACGGAAACAGCCAGACTGATGGGGATCACCCCCGCGCACGACAAGGTCGAGGCGATCCTGTCCACGTACGGGGAGGCGTTCACGCACGCCATGCCCCTGGCCTTCAGGTCGGCGACCGACGCACAGCACGCGGGTGACGTCGACTGCCGATTCGTCACCCACCCGAAGGGCCAGAACCCCTATCCGCTGGCCCTGTCGAAGGGACTCACCCCGAAGACGAGCCACCCCGTCGGCACATTGCTCTCGGACATCGAGGAGCGATTCCCGATCGACGGCTACGGCATCGACTTCGGAGTGGTGAGCGGCTTCACGAAGGTCTACGCGGGCTTCAGGCCGGAGGACCTCCAGAAGCTGACGAAGCTCGTCGAGATCCCGACGATGCCGCGCGGTCTCGCCGACAACGTCGATTTCTTCGCCCGCCACGGACTGGACGACAAAATCGCCTTCGTCGCGATCGACTACCTGCACAGAACGGTGAACGTGTACTTCAACGACGTGCCTCCGGCGTGTTTCGAGGCCGAGGGCATCCGGCTGATGCTCCGTGAGCTCGGACTGCCGGAGCCGAGCGAGCGGATGCTCGAACTCGGCAAGCAGGCGTTCGGTCTTTACACCACCCTGAGCTGGGACTCTCCGGGGATCGAGCGGTTCTGCTTCGGCGTCACGACCACGGACCTGTCGAACCTTTCCGTGCCCATCGAGCCGCAACTCGAGAAATTCGCGCAGAGCGTTCCCTACGGGGGCGCCGGCCGCAAGTTCGTCTACGGCGTCGCTGCGACAGCCGCCGGGGAGTACTACAAGCTCGAGACCCACTACAAGTGGGCTCCCGGGACCGTGGCCTTTATCTGAGTCGACGCCGGCCCGGGTCCTCGTCCTGTCGTCGAGCCAGGCAAGGAATCCGCGGCCGGCTTGCCATGCCCTGAAACGGACGGAATTCGGGCTCCGGGGCGGCGAAAGCACGACCACCAGGCATTCAGACAGGAGTGTCCATGAAACCAGTTCACGAATCGCACAGGGCCCTCGTCCCGTGGCCCATGGGAGTCGAGCCGGAACACGTGCGCGAGGCCACCTCCCGATTGGTCACGCACGTCAGCAGACAGATCGACGACAGCGGCGCGATCATCGGGGAGTGCCGCAGCCGGGTGCTGGAGTCCGCGCTCGCGCTGACGCTGATGACGCGCACCGGAGCGGCCTCGCCCGCCAGGGACCGCGTGCTCGCCTACCTCCAGGGGCACCTCGACGCCTCCCAGGAGTTCGACCGGGTCCTCGCCACGCTGGCGGTCGGACGGGCCACCGGCAGGGCGTCCGCCGGCGACGCCGACATCGTCGGCAAACTGACCGACGCGCTGCTCGGCGCCGCACCGTCGTTCATCTCCGCCCGCCGCCGCCGGATGCTGTACGCCGTGCTGTCGCTGCTCGGCTGCCCGGTGCCGTCCGACGCCGCCCCCGCGGCCGACGAGGACGCCCCCACGGATCCCGCGCACTCCTGGGCGGCCGTCCAGCAGGCCGCGGTCACGCTGGTCCTCGCCACCGCCACGGGCGTCAGCAACGGAGCCACGGCCGCCGCGCTGCGGACGCTGACCGCCATACGCCCGGCGACGACGGTGTGGGAGGGGTACGTGCTGCTGCACCTGCTGTCGCTGCACGCGCTCGCCGGCGTCCCCGGACAGGAGGAGACCGTGCGCAGCGGCCTGGAGACGCTGCTGCGCCACCAGCGCGACGACGGCGGCTTCCCGTTCGTGGTGAACCTGCAGCACTGGTGCACCTCGACCGCCGGAATCGCGCTCGCCGCGGCCGGTGCCCACCCGGCCGTGCTGCGGTCGATGGCGGAGACGCTCGCCGCCCACGAGACCGACGAGGAGCAGGGCTCCCTGTGCCGGTCGCTCTCCCGCGGCGCGCCCCTCGCGGGCGGCTGGTCCATCGGCCCCCACGTGGCGCAGAACGACGTCGACTGCACCTCGTGCATCCTGGAGTTCCTCCAGACCGTCGACCCCGTCGGCCACGGCGGCACCGTGCGCCGCGGCGTGGAGGGCCTGCTGGCCGTCCAGGGCGACGACGGCGGCTTCCCCACGTACGTGGCCGGCGCCGCCTCCGAGCCGTGCATGACGGCCGCGGCCGTCAACGCGCTCGCCGCGCACCCCTTCACCGCGCCCGCCCGGGAGCGCGCCCTGGCGTTCCTCGCCGACAGCCAGCTGCACGACGGCGGATTCGAGCCGGGGTGGAGCCGCAGCCGTCTGCACGCGATGTTCCGTGCGCGTCTCGCCGCCTGCGCCGCGGCCCCGGACGACCACCGCACGGCCCGCATGGCCGAGCGGATCGAGCGCTCGGTGCGCGAGACGCAGAACGCCGACGGAGGCTGGGGCATGCAGCCCGGCGACGCCAGCGACGACATCAGCACCGCCTACGGGCTGATCACGCTGTGCTACGGGGCGGACTCCCGGCCCGTCGGGCGCGCCCTCTCCTGGCTGCTCGCCCACCAGAACGCGGACGGCGGGTACGACGGCGTGCCCGACATGGTCGGCCCCCGCCCGTTCCCGTACCGCATCCCCGTCCTGACCGACGCCCCCGTGCTCCTGGCCCTCGGCCACGTGCGCCACCGGGTGCAGGGCACGGCGGCGCTGCTCCGGGACGTGGCGTAGCGGCGGGCACGACCCGTCCACCGGCCGGAAAGCCGACTGCCGGCGAAGCCGAAGGGCTTCGCCGGCAGTCGGCTTTCGCCGGTCGGGCGGATCAGCCGCCGTTCACCTTGTTCTGGACGAACTCGTAGGCTCGGGCGGCGATTTGCGGTGCGTACTGGGACGGGGCCTCGATGGCGGAGCGGAAGTTCTCGCCGCCCCAGAGACGGCTCTCACCGCATTCCGCGGCGAACTCGCTCCAGCTGTTCCAGTGCAGCGTCACGTCCTGGGCGGGGGTGACGCCCGGCTCGATGAGGGAGGAGCCCTTGGCGGCGCGGTAGTTGATGTCGGCCTTGTCGGTGCCGGTGAAGAGCGGTGTCAGTTCGGCGTAGGCGAGGCACTCCGCGGCTTCCGCGGAAGGGTACTCGGGGTGGTCGGGTGCCTTGATGGGGTGGTTGACCGGCCATGCGTCCAGGTAGGCCCGCCACTCGCCTCCCGTGATGTCGTCGACGGTGCCCGCTCCGGGTCCGCCCCACGCCGTCACCTTCTCCTTCCCGTACAGGTGGTGGATCGCGCTGAACGGGCGCACCGAGTCGTACTTGCGCTTGAAGTGCCAGGTGGCGATGGAGAGGTCGAAGAACGCGATGTCACGGATGGTGGTGAAGCGAACCGTGCCGTCGAGGTCGAGGTTGCCCCCGACGATGACCGGCACGGCGCCGACGGGGCCGAAGGTCTCCACGTTGTTGTTGAAGAGCTCGGCGGCCACCTTCTTGCGGTCGTCCAGGTCCGCCGATGCCTTCAGCACCTGGTCCGCCTGGTTCTTGTAGGCCGTGTAGTTGCGGTAGTAGTTGCTCTCCCGCGGCGGCGCGACCTTGAACTGGGTGGGACTGTCGTACGTGAACGGCTTCACCCGGCCGAATTGCGGGGTCGCGAAATTCTGGGCGGTGAAGACGCCGCCCTTGTCGAACGTGTTCGGCTGCCAGCGGGACGGGTCGCGGAGCTTCTGCGGGCTGTTGACCGGCCGGTACCCGGTGTAGTCGGCGTACGGCTGCCGGTTGTACTTACGGCCGCCTGCCGTTCCCTCCCGGTTGGTGCCGTCGTCCTTCCTCGCCGCGAAGGCGTTCTTGGCGGCAAGAATGCCGATGCCGCTCGGCGTGGTGGGGTCCTCCGCCGTGTTGTCGGGATCGAGACCCGCCGCGTACATCATCTCGCGCCACCGGGAAGCGTATTCCGGGTAGAGCGCGTTCAGCGATGTGAAGGCGGAGTAGATGACGGCGATGTTCTTGTTCCGCGTCGTGTGTTCCGCTGCCGGCCGGCGGCCGAGATCCGAGAACACGCCCACCGCCGTCGGGTGGTAGGGAGCTATCGCGTCGAACCACGGCACCTCGAGCAGGACGGTTTCGTCCCTGTTCACGGGACTGCTGCCCGTGTTGGTCATACGTGACACCGTGTTGAACTTCGGATAGACGACCTGGGTCACGGCATTTCCGTGATCGAGGTCGAAGACCGCCGCCGTCTGCTCCGGGGAGGCCGCCACGGCACTGGTCAGTGATCCTGTCAGGGCTGCCGCGGTGGCGATGGCCACCGTATACCTGAGACGCCTGCTGAGCGGCCGCCTTGAATTCGTCACCGAAATCTTCCTTTCAGTCGACTGTCGAGCCGTCAGAGTTCGCCGGCGGAAAGCGTGAGGCTCTGTTCGAGCGCAGGGGTGACCGCACGGTAATATGATCTCTGTCGCACTGAAAGTAGTTGGTTCGCCGGTGGGCGGCCACTGCTCATACGGGTAGCCGACACTACTCGCCCTGGGGCTGGAGCGGGTGTTGCCCGCCGTGAGGTCCGCCGACGACAATGTGCCCTGGAAAGCTTCTCGCTTTCCAGGGCACATTGTCGTCGTCAGGTGAATTGTCTCGATCCGCCGCGGGGCGCCGTGTTCAGAGGAGCGACCCGGTCGGTGCGAGGGGCAGCCGTGCCATGACCTCGAACCCACCGCCCGGAGTGGGCTCGGCGTTGAAGTCCCCGCCCAGCAGTTGGCAGCGCTCGCGCATGCCCAGGAGACCGCGGCCGGGCTTGTCCCGCCTGCCCGCGGCCGTGCCGTTGACGGACGGCTTCCGCGCGGGGACGCCACGGGAGCCGGCACCGCCCCGGTCGGTGACGCGGATCTCCAGATGGTCGATCCCCGGGTTCACCGCGACCGTCACCTGGGTGGGGCCGGTGTGCCGGATGATGTTGGTGATCGACTCCTGGAGGATCCGGTAGGCGGCGCTGTCCACCGCGCTCGGCAACGGCGCCGAGGGCGAGTTCACTTCGAGCGTGACGTCGAGTCCTGCGGCGCGTGCCTCGGCCGTGAGGTCGTCGATCTGCTCCAGGCTGGCGTGCGGCACGGGTTCGTCGCTGTCGCCACGGAGGACGCCGAGGATGGCGCGCATCTCCTGCAGCGTCCGGGAGCTCGTCTGCTCGATGGTCAGCAAGGCTTCGCGTGCCTGTTCCGGTCGCTTGTCGAGCACGTGCGCGGTGACCCCGGACTGCACGTTGATGATCGCTATGGCGTGGGCGACGGTGTCGTGCACCTCGCGCGCGATCCGGAGGCGCTCGGCGTCGACCCGGGCACGGGCCTCCTCCTCGCGGGTCCGCTCCGCCAGTTCCGCACGCTCCTCGGCGTCGGCCGCGATGACCCGCCGGGACCGGACGGACTCGCCGAGAGCCGTGCTCATGACCGCGACACCGATGCGGAAGAACACCCAGCCGAGGGCCTCGCGCGGCTGCACGTCGGCCGACGCGAACAGCCACCCGGCGGCCAGGATCACGGTGCCCCCGCCGGCGATCGTCAGGGATCTGCGCCCGTCGCCGTAGGCGGCGACGGTGTACAGGGCGACCATGAGTCCGAGCCAGCCGTAGCCGTCGGGGAGATCGAGGGCGTAATACACCAGGCTGGCGACCGCGGTGGTGACGAGCACCAGGACCGGCCACAAGCGGCGGACGGCCACGACCAGGCCACCCACCACCAGCAGCGTGAATCCGAGGTATCCGAATTCGGTGAGCGAACGCTGTTCCGTCCCCCTGGCGGCGGCGAGGGCGACCGTGCCCTGCACCTGCATCACGGTGACGAAGAGAGCGAGCAGCACGTCTTGGGTCAGCACCCGCAGCGAGAACGACCCGGGGCGGAGTTTCATGACCGCGATCCTACTGTTCGGGCCCCCGGAGCACGCTCCGCTCAAGCGCGCGAAAACGCTACGTCGACGGGCGTGGTGCGGCGCGGCGGGTTACGTCCGATTGCGTAGGCACCACCATCCGTCGTCAGAGGTCAGGACCGTCTCGCGTACGGGACGATCGCCGCTGTGACCGATCAACCTCTTCCGTACCGAGTAGCGAGCCATGCCGCATGGCTCCACCACTGAGGAGCAGATGATGACAACCGAGACTCCACGTAACGGAGCTCTGGCGGGACTGGGTCGCTACTGTTTCCGCCGCCGCCGCCTGGTGCTCCTGGCCTGGGTCATCGGTGTGATCGCCGTGGCGTTCGTCGGCTTCAGCTATGGCGCCGCCCCCGACAACGACTTCTCCGGGGGAGACTCGCAGTCGGCCAAGGCGCAGCAGCTGATGGCGAAGCACTTCCCCAAGGAGCAGGGGGACAGGCTGACCCTCGCGATCAAGGCTGACAAGGGGATCGACGACCCCGCCACCAAGCAGAAGATCGAGAAGGCCATCGCCGATCTCGTCGCCTCGCCCGTCACGGGACCGGTGACGTCGCCGTACCAGGACAAGAAGCTGGTGACGGAGGATCGTCGCATCGCCCGCATGACCATCCCGCTGAGCGCCAAGGAGGTGGACAAGGCCGAGGTCAAGCCCTTGGTGGACACGGTCAAGAACGCCTCCGACGACAGCCTCACGCTCGCGCTGGGCGGCTACATGGCGGAGAAGGCCGAGACGCCCCCGCAGGGTTCGGCCGAAAGCGTGGGCCTCCTGGCCGCGGCGGTGATCCTGTTCATCGCCTTCGGGTCGCTGGTGGCCATGGGTCTGCCGATCGTGACCGCCCTCCTGGCCATCGTGGCCGGCCTCGCGCTGACGAAGCTGATGGGGCACGTCTTCCCCGCGCCCGACTTCACCATGGTCTTCGGCGCGATGATCGGGCTCGGCGTCGGCATCGACTACGCGCTGTTCATCGTGACCCGTTACAAGGACGGCCTCCGGGACGGCGAGGACCCCGAGAGCGCCACGGTCAAGGCCATCGACACCGCGGGTCGCGCGGTGCTGTTCGCCGGTACGACCGTGGTGATCGCGCTGATGGGCCTGTTCGTCATGGGACAGCGGCTGATGACCGGCGTGGCCGTCGCCACCTCGATCACGGTGTTCATCACCATGATCGCCGCGGTGACGCTGCTGCCCGCCTTCCTCGGCTTCACCGGATACAAGATCAACTCGCTCCGCCTGCCCCGGCGCGCGTCCCGCGGGGACAAGGAGGCCGGTGCGCCGGCCGAGGAGCGCCGTACGTTCGCCGAGCGCTGGGCCGGCGCGGTGCAGCGCAAGCCGCTGGTCTCCGCACTCGCCGCCGGCGGGATCCTGCTGCTGCTGGGCGCCCCCGTGCTGTCGATGCGGCTGGGCCAGCCCGACGCCAGCGTCCAGCCCCGTGACCGGAGCAGCTACATCTCGTACACGATCCTCTCCGAGGGCTTCGGCCCGGGCTACGGAGCGCCCCTGGTCTTCGCCGCCGAGGTCGACTCCAAGGACGCCGATCTCGGGTCCGTCGTCCGAGCGGTCGGCAAGACCGAGGGCGTCGCCTACGCCACGCCGCCCCGGGTCAGCGAGGACGGGCAGGCCGTCACCTTCGTCGCCTTCCCCACGACCGGCTACCAGGACGAGGCGACCACGGACCTGGTGCACAAGCTCCGCGACGAGGTGCTGCCCAAGACCGCCGGCGGCGAGAAGGTCCTCGTCGGCGGACCGAACGCCAGCACCATCGACACGGCCGAGGAGTCCGGCGCGCGCCTGCCCCTGATGATCGGGGTCGTCATCGCGATGTCCATGGTGCTGCTGATCGCGCTGGTCCGGTCGGTCACGATCGCCCTGCAGGCCGCCGTGATGAACCTGCTGTCGATCGCCGCCTCCTACGGTGTGCTGGTGGCGGTCGTGCAGTGGGGCTGGTTCGGCCCGGCCCTCGGGTTCCCCGCCACCATGCCGGTCACGACCTGGGTCCCGATGATGATGTTCCCGGTCCTGTTCGGCCTGTCGATGGACTACCAGGTGTTCCTGATCTCGCGGGTCCGTGAGGAGTACGAGCGCACCGGGGACACCCGCACCGCCGTCGCCACCGGGCTGGCGCGGAGCGCCAAGGTGATCACGGCCGCGGCCGCCATCATGATCGCGGTCTTCACCACCTCGCTGCTCGGCCCCGACGTCGCCGTCAAGCAGGGCGGCCTGGGCATGGCCGTCGCCGTGCTCATCGACGCCACCATCGTCCGGATGGTCTTCGTCCCCTCGGTGATGGAGCTGTTCGGCAAGGCCAACTGGTGGATGCCCGGACGCCGGGCACCCAAGACGCCCTCGGTAACACCCCCGGCCGAGGTCGAGGAAGGGGTCAAGGTCTGACCTCGCCCGCAGCCTGGATCCACCGTCACGGTGGATCCAGGCTGTCCCTCCGCGCTCTCCCACCCTGTACCAAGCATCCGAAAGGAACCTCATGTCCGTCCGTCGCTTGCTCATCGCCGCACCGACAGCCCTGCTCGGAGTGATGGCACTCGCCGCACCGGCGGCCGCGCAGGTCTCGACCGCCGCGGAGGACGGCGGCGGTGGCCGGGGCGTGTCCATGGTGGCCCTGCTGCTGGGGCTGGCCGGCGTGGTCCTCGGAGTGCTGGCGCTGCGCTCCTCCGGCCGGGGGCCGGGCATGGCCTTCGCCTCCGTGGCGCTCGGGCTGGTCGGCGGCGTCGTCGGCGCCTTCGCGCTGTCCGACGCGGAGGTCGGCACCGGCAACGGGCAGGGCGGGGCCATCGTCTCCCTGGTGCTCGCGCTGATCGCCATGGCCGTCGGCGGCCTGGCGGTCAGCCGCTCGCGCCGCAGCGCCTGACCGGGCGGGACATCCGCCGATCGCCGTAGCCGGCCGCCACGCACGTGGCGGCCGGCTCCGTGTTCTCCCGTCCCGGGCTCAGCGGCGGACCGCCGGGGTGAACAGCTCGACGAGATTGCCCGCGGGGTCGGCCAGCAGCAGCTGGCGCCCGCCGGGCCCCGAGACGATGTCGCTGCGGAGCACTACGCCGGCCTCGCGCAGCCGGTCCCGCTCGGCCTCGAGGTCGTCGACGACGAGGTGGATGCGGTTGCGCCCGCTGCCGGCGAGGTCCGCGGGCGTGGCGCGCGCCCCGGAACTCGGCGGGCCGGAGAGCAGCAGCCGCAGCGGCCCTCGCACCACATCGGCGAACGCCGGTGGAAACGCGTTGAGCACCGTGAAGCCGAGGTGAACGGTGTAGAAGTCGATGGCGGCCCGGACGTCGTCCACGATGTAGCGGACGCTCGCCAGGGCGCCCTCGCTCTCGTTCCCGGTCATGCGGGATCCCTCCTCGTCGCGGCGGCCGGCGCGTGCGCGGTGCACCGGAACGGCCTTGCGCCGCACGGATGTCGACGGCCGAAGCGTAGGCCGCCCCCGTCTCCCCCCACCACGTCGCCGCCCGGCCGCTCCGCCGCGAAAGGGCGCGGCCGCGTGATGGACGTCGCGGCCGCGTACGGACCGGGCCGCCGCTCCGCCGTGGCCGGGAGCGGGACGGCACGCCATCCCGGCAGGGCGTGCCGATATCCCGTGAATGGGCCATGTGCGCGGGGGCGGGATGGCCGAGAGTGCTGACCGCGTACACACGACGACGTCGTCATGCCGGCGACCTCGACAGCGGAGGTGTGATGGACACGCTCGACCCATCCGTGGATGGTGATCGCTATGTCGCACTGCACAACAGCCCCCAGTTCAGGGCCTTGCGACGCAAATCGAATACCTTCACCTCCTGGGTGAGCGGCCTCTTCTACGGATGGTGGTTCCTCGTCATCCTGCTCGCCGCCTTCGCTCCGGACTTCTACCGCGAGGAGATCGTCGGCCCGATCAACGTGGGCCTGCTCTTCGTCTTCCTCTCGCTCAACCTGGTGGTGGCGGTCTCCACGCTGTACCTGCGACACGCCCGTACCCAGCTGGATCCCATGACCGACCGGATCCGGGCGGACCTGGAAGGAGACCTCCGATGAACGGAGTCCTCGCGGCCCCTCACCTGCCCCCCGTCGAGAACACCTGGGCGGCGCCCGGCATCGCCGCGGCGGTCGCCATCGCCCTCGCGGCCGTGGTGTTCTACCTCGTGGGATCGGCGCGCGGCAGCACGCGCACCCCGGACGGCTTCCTCCTCGCGAACCGGAACGTCCCGACCGGTCAGAACACCCTCGCGCACCTCGGCGCGTTCATCATGTACTCGACCGTCATCATCATCACCGGGCACATCGCGCTGAACGGCTACGACGCGATCCTCATGATGACGGCCTTCACGATCGGCTCGGTGCTCGGCGTGCTGATCTACGCCGGCCCGATGCGGAACGTGGGCGGGCACACGATGGGCGACCTGTTCGTGCTGCGCGCCAAGGAGCGTCCCGCGCGGATCGCGTCGGCAGTGATCACCCTGACGACCTACACCATGTTCATGGTCTCCATGCTGGCCGCGATCGGCCAGGTCGCCATCCGGATGTTCGACACCAGTGCCGAACCGAACCTGGCCTTCGGCGGGATCGTGGTCGCCGTCGTCGGCGCGGTCGCCATCGCGTGGGTGTACATGGGCGGCATGCTCGGAGTCACCCGACTGCTCGCGCTCAAGACGATCCTGATGGGCGTCTTCGTGGTGCTGCTGACCGCGGCCGTACTGATCAAGTACAAGCTGAACATCTTCGACCTGCTCGACGACGCCCAGGCCAACGCGAAGCCGGACCGCCGCGGGTTCGACCTGCTCGGCCCGGGCCGCCAGTTCGGCGACGGCTCGACCCCGCTGTCGACCCAGGACCCGTGGGTCCACCTGTCGAAGCTCTTCTGCATCGCCGTCGGCGGCATGGGCATGCCGTGGGTCTTCATGCGCTTCTACGCGGCGACCACGGCACGCAACGCGCGGCGCGCGGCCGGCTGGGCGTCGATCGTCGCCGTCGGCTTCTACCAGTGCATGGCCATCCTCGGTCTCGGCGCCGTCGCGATCCTCGGCCTGGGCAACTACGGCATGAGGTCCGAGCACCGCGACATCACCCTGCCCAAGCTCGTGGACTACTTCGGCGGTCAGTGGGCGTCCGGCATCTTCGGCGGGCTCGCCCTGATCTCGGTCGCCGCGATCTTCGCGGGCCTGCTGATCAACGGCGTGACCTCCTACACCAAGGACATCAACGCGGCGCGTGGCCGCAAGCCGGCGCCGGCCGCCGAGCTGAAGGAGATCCGGCGCAACGTCCTGGTGATCGGAATCGTCTCGATCGTCGTGGGCGGGGCGATGGTGCCGCTGTTCACCCACCTCTTCATCCCGACCGCGGTCGACCTGGGAGCCGCCACGGTCCTGCCGGCGATCCTCTACTCGCTGTACTGGCGGCGCTTCAACACCCGGGGACTGAAGTGGACGGTCTACGGCGGGATGGCGGTGACCATGTTCATGGTCGTCTTCTCCAACGGCATCTCCGGGGACCCCACCACCGCCATGTTCCCCGACCTCGACTTCAAGCTCTTCGACATCGAGCCCGGACTGCTCTCGACGCCGATCGCCTTCCTGCTCGGCTACGTCGGAACGGTCACCAGCAAGGAGCGCAACGACGCGGGCTTCGCCGAGCTGCAGGTCCGTGCCTTCACGGGCATCACCTTCCCCACCCGCAAGGACCCGCTCGCCGGGGACGGGCAGCACCGGGAGAGCCAGGCGTCCGGCGCGGTGCACTGAGGCCCCACGGCTCCCGACCTCCCGTGTGGAGTCCGGCGGTTCGCCGCCGGACTCCACACGGATGTCACGGCTACGGCGTGACGAGCCCGGTCCGGTAGGCGATGACGACCAGCTGCGCGCGGTCCCGCGCCCCCAGTTTGACCATCGCGTGGCTGACGTGGGTGCGCGCCGTGGCCGGGCTCAGGCACAGCGCGGTGCCGATCTCGTCGTTGCTCAGGCCCTGTCCCACCAGAGCCAGCACCTCGCGCTCGCGCTGGGTCAGCACCGCCAGCCGGTCCTCGCCGGCCTGCGTGGCGACCCGCTGCGCGGTGAACTGGGCGATCAGCCGGCGCGTGATCCGCGGGGCGAGCAGCGCGTCTCCGGCGGCGACGACCCGGATGGCGTGCAGGAGTTCGGCCGGTCCCGCGTCCTTGAGCATGAAGCCGCTGGCACCCGCCTGCAGCGCCTCGAAGACGTACGCGTCGGTCTCGTACGTGGTGAGGATCAGGACCCGGACCTGCTGGAGTCCCGGCGTCCTGACGATCTGACCGGTCGCCTGGATCCCGTCGACCTTCGGCATGCGGATGTCCATGAGGACGACGTCGGGGCGGGTCGCACGGGCCCGCTCGACGGCCTCCGCACCGTCGGTGGCCTCACCCACCACCTCGATGTCGTCCTCGACGTCGATCAGGACCTTGAACCCGGATCGCACGAGACGCTCGTCATCGGCGAGCAGGACCCTGATGGGAGCTGCGCCCGGCGCGTTCATGGCCGCGCCGTTCGGGTCTGCGCCGGAGATCGCGTGCTCGTCGACGGCGTGGCTCTGAGTCGCATACCCGAGATCCTACTGCCGGGCCGGGGGCGGCGAGTGCCCGTCCGGCCCTGATCGTCTACGGCGCTGAGCGCAATCAAACCCCGGCCCCGTACGCAGATTTGCGTACGGACGGCCATCTGACACCGGAGGACGCCGCGGGTCCGTCGACGCGACGATTCCTCCGAGACTCCGCCGACGGAAACAGGCACGTCCGTGACCACACCAACCCGAAAGGCGCTTTCCGATGCGTAAAGCCATCGCCGGACTGGCGGCATTCATCATGCTCGCGATCGCGGTGCAGTTCTACCTGGCCGGCAGTGGGGCGTTCGCCGAAACGCCCATCGAGGAGGCCTTCAAGCCGCACCGGTCGCTGGGCTATCTGATCGTCCTCCTCTCGCTCGTGCTGACGGTGCTCGCCGCGGTGGCCCGCGTGCCCGGCCGGCTCGTCGGCATGGCCGGTGCGCTCGTCGGCCTGGGGATCCTCCAGCCCGTGATCGCGGTCGTCGCCAAGGCGTTCGACGACCCCTCGGGCGCGGGCCGCATCGTCTTCGGCCTGCACGCGGTCGGCGCGCTGGCCATGGTGGCCGTGGCCGTCAGGATCCAGCGCACGGCGCGCGAGCTGTCGAACTCCCCGGCGTCCGCCGCGCAGGCCACCGGACCCGCCCAGGGGTCCGCGCAGTGACCACCGCCCAGCTGATCCTCCTGGACCACGCCGTCGCCCTGCTGGGCGTCGTGTCGTGGTTCGGGGCGGGCGTCACGGCGGCCCTCCGGCGCCACCGGCTCGGATTCGGCCTGCTCGTCGCGGCCGTCCTGGTCACGCTCGCCCGGGTCGCCACCGTCTCGGTCCTCGCCGGCCGCGGCTGGTGGTTCGTCGCGGACAAGGTGCTGCTGGGACTTCCGCTGCTCGGCGTCGCCGGGGCGACCGCGGTGATCGTCGCGGGGCCCCGGCTGCGGGCGTCGGCCAAGGGCGACGGCGAGCGCCTGCCGGCGCGCTGCGTCGTCGCGCTGCTCACCGCCGCCTACGCCGCGCTGGCCGCCCTCCTGGTGCCCCTCCTCGCCGGATACCCCCTCACCTGGTCGACCGCGCTGATCGCGGTCTCGCTGGTGTCGGCCGGCGCCGTGCTGACCTCCCGCGTCATGGCGCGGGAGGCGGACGGCGAGGGGACGCGGGAGGAGACGGAGCTCCAGGCCGCGCCCACCCGGCGGCGGTTCGTCAGCTCCGCCGTGGGAGCCGGTGTCGCCGTGGGCGCGGGGGCCACGGGCGTCGGCCTGCTCTTCCGGTCACCCGAGTCCTTCGTCACCGGAGGCGGCCCGGCCCACCCGGCCGGCTCCCACCACCGGGCGACGTCGGTGGCCGATCTGCGCGGCCTCACCACTCCGGCTCCCGGCGGTGCCACGCGCCGGCACGTGCTCACCGCGAAGAAGGCCACCGTACGGCTGGAGTCCGGACACGAGATCGACGCGTGGACGTACAACGGCCAGGTACCGGGCCCGGCGATCACCGCCACCCAGGGCGACCTGATCGAGGTGACGCTGCGCAACGGCGACATCGAGGACGGGGTCACCCTCCACTGGCACGGCTACGACGTGCCGTGCGGCGAGGACGGGGTGCCGGGCCTGACACAGCGTCCGGTGACGCCCGGCGGGGAGTTCGTCTACCGGTTCCGCGCCGACCAGGCGGGCACGTACTGGTACCACACCCACGAGTCGTCGGACCCGGCCGTCCACAAGGGGCTGTACGGGACGCTCGTCGTCCGGCCGCGGGACGGACGCCCGGCCGGTGAGGGCCCGGACCCGCGGGAGGTCGACCTCACGCTGCCCGTCCACACCTTCGACGGCACCGCGGTCCTGGGGAACCGGGACGGGCGCACCACGCACACCGCGGCACCCGGTGCGCCGGTACGGCTGCGCCTGATCAACACCGACTCGGATCCGCACCGGATCGCCCTCACCGGGACCCGGTTCCGGATCGAGGCCGTCGACGGCCGGGACCTCAACCATCCCGGGCAGGTCCGCGACGTGGGCCTGCGCATGCCCGCCGGCGGGCGCTACGACCTGGTGTTCACCATGCCGGACACGGCCGTCGCGCTGGTGCTCGACGACGACCCCGGCACCGGGGTGCTGCTGCGCCCGGACGGGGCCGTCGACGGCGAGCCGCGGATCGAGGACACCTCCGACTGGCCGGAGCTCGACCTCCTGGCCTACGGAACGCCCGCCCGCGCCCCCTTCGATCCGGACTCCGCCGACCGGGACTTCACCCTCGTCCTGGACCGCGCGATCGCCATGGTCGACGGCGCCCCGGCCTACGCGCAGACGGTCAACGGACGGGGACACCCCTCGATCCCGGACCTGCTGGTCACCGAAGGCGACGTCGTCCGGTTCAAGGTCGTCAACCGAAGCCTGGAGACCCACCCCTGGCACCTGCACGGCCACCCCGTGCTGATCCTGTCCAGGGACGGAAAGCCCTCGTCCGGCAGTCCCCTGTGGGTGGACACGTTCGACGTGCGGGCGGGAGAGGTCTGGGAGGTGGCCTTCAAGGCGGACAACCCCGGCATCTGGATGAACCACTGCCACAACCTGCCCCACGCGGAGCAGGGGATGATGCTGCTCCTCTCCTACGACTCGGTCACCACCCCGTTCGGCGGCGCGCACGCCGGCCACGGAGGGTAGGAGCCGGTGTTCGGAGGCGGCGGCACCGTGACCGGTGCCGCCGCCGTCACCGCGCGGACAGCAGCGCGAGGGTACGGTCCCGCCGGCCCCACGCGAGCACGGCGACGAGGGGGAGGAGGACCAGCGCCAGGACCGAGGGCGTACCGGCGACGAGGTTCGTGACCACAGCGCCGGTCATCAGGACCGTCAGCCCGAGCGCGGCCGCACCCGTCAGCCGCGGCACCAGCAGGCCGAGGGCGCCGAGGACCTCGACCGTGCCGGTGAGGTACCTGAGCCACTGGCCCGCGCCGATCTGGTCGAAGAACTCGACCATCTGCTCCGCGCCGGCCAGCTTCGCGGAGCCCGCGGCCAGATAGAACGGCACCAGGAGCACCTGGATCACCAGCAGGGCCACGTTCGCGGCCCTGCTCCGCTCGCCCGGAGACGCCGGAGACGCCGTGCGCCCGCTCACCGCACTCCTCCGACGTGCTGGGCGTAGACGCGCGCGAAGCCGGTGTCCCCCGCCTCGCCGAGCAGCGAGACGAGCAGGTCACGCAGGATGCGCGGGCCGTGCTGGGTGAGGACGGACTCGAGGTGGAACTGCACGGAGCGGAACCCCGTGCCGCGCAGGGCGTGCACCTCGCCGGTGCCGGGCTGCCGGCTGACCTCGACGGGCTTGCGCCACCCCGTCCCCGCGACGAAGTCGTACTCCGAGCGGGCGGTGTAGGTGTTGTAGTAGCCCACGAGTTCGTCCTGGCCGAACAGGTTGATCCGCTTCTGCACGCCCTGGTTGGGCACCGTGCGCCGGACGAGCTCGAAGCCCAGCTCCGAGGCGAGCACCTGGTGGCCCAGGCAGATGGAGAGGAACGGGACGGAGCCGGCGAGCAGGTCGCGGGTGAGCGCGCGGAGCGTGTTCAGCCGGGGCGAGGTCGTGTCCCGCGGGTCGCCCGGTCCGGGGCCGACGACGACCAGGTCGTACTCCTCCGGCGACAGCGGACGGTCGAAGCGCGTGATCGTGGTCGTCAGGCCCAGGGCGCGCAGCTGGTGGCCGAGCATCCCCATGAAGGTGTCCTCGTTGTCGACGAGCAGCACGCGCCGCCCGTCCAGCGCCGGGTCCGGTCCGCCGCGCTGCGCACCGGCGAGCCAGAACCGCGACAGCGTGGCATTGCGGTTCAACAGGGCCCGGCGCACCTGGGGGTCGGCGGCGGGTGACGCGTACGCCCCCGCGGGGACGGGCCGGCCGCCGGCGCCGCCGGGCGAGGCGAGGCCGAGCGCTTCGAGCATGCCCGCGGCCTTGGCCCGGGTCTCGGCCACCTCGGATTCGGGGTCGGAGTCGCGGACCAGGGTGGCGCCGACGCCCAGGCGGAGACGGCCCTCGTCGTCGATCTCGGCGGTCCGGATCATGATCGCCGAGTCGAGGGTGCGGTCGTCCGTCGCGTCGCGGCCGATGAGGGCGAGGACGCCGCCGTAGTGTCCGCGGCCCGTGGTCTCGTGGCGGGCGATGACGCGGAAGGCGTTCTCCAGGGGACTGCCGGTGACGGTCGGCGCGAGCAGGGTCTCCCGCAGCACGTCGCGCACATCGTGGTCGCTGTCGCCCGTCAGGATGTATTCGGAGTGGGTCAGCCGCGCCATTTCCTTGAGGAAGGGGCCGTGCACCCGACCGCCGGTGGCGCACATGCGCGCCATCATTTTCAGCTCTTCGTCCACGACCATGTAGAGCTCGTTGGCTTCTTTCTGGTCGTTCAGGAACTTCAGCAGCCCGGCCGTCTCCGGACCGGTCGCGGGGTGCCGGTAGGTCCCGCTGATGGGGTTCATGGAGACGGTGCCCGCGGCCATGCCGACGTGCGCCTCCGGCGACGCTCCGATGAACGTTCCCGCGCCGGTGTGGAACAGGAACGTCCAGTGCGACCCGAGCTCGCCGGTCAGCAGCCTCCGGAAAACGGCGAGTTCCGTGCGCACCGAGCAGTCGTCGAGCCGTGCCGTGAAGGAGCGCCTGATGACGAAGTTGGAACCGGCGCCCTGACCGATCTCCTCGCTCAGCACCCGTCTGACGGTCGCCGCGTACTCCTCGTCGCTGATGTCGAAGCCGGCATCGGACACGCGTATGTCCTGGTCGGGCAGGCCGGCCAGCGCCTCGTCACGGCTGAGCGCGGTCTGCCGGGCGACCCGCATGGCGAGCAGGGGCGCCCGGTCGTCGCGGCAGGCGAACCCCCGCTCGGTGATCTGCCGGTACGGAACCGCCACGAGCAGGTCGTGCCGGGCGCCCCCCGCCGGCCCCTCGGGCAGGGGCAGTTCGGCGAGGCTCCCCACGGCCTGGACCTCGCCGGTCAGGACCTCCACACGCGCGTCCGGCACCGAGCCGGGCCGGTAGAGCAGGGCGAAGGGGCGCCCGTCCGCACCGAGGCCGGCCAGCGCCTCGCCGGGGTCGTCCGGAGCGCCTGGGGAGTTGGCAGTACTCGAATCCGTCCCGTGCATATCCGCTCCCAATCGCGTGAGATCACATCACCT
Source organism: Streptomyces sp. NK15101 (assembly GCF_020400725.1). Classification (GTDB taxonomy): domain Bacteria; phylum Actinomycetota; class Actinomycetes; order Streptomycetales; family Streptomycetaceae; genus Streptomyces. Next base: position 40,214 of record NZ_JAINVG010000029.1, read on the forward strand.
CTGGATATTGCGGGGGCGGAAGGCGCCGGACATGACGTGAAGCCGCCATCGCGTGATTCCTGTTACGCCCGCGGCATGGCGTGAACTGCTGAATGAGACGGCACTACTCGGGCGAGTAGTGGGCCCCGCCGTGACGGCCCGCCTACTGTCGAGCCCGTTCCGATTCGACGTTCGGCGAGAGGTGGTGAAATCGACCGTGGACGTGCTGGTCCAGAAATTCGGCGGTACTTCCCTCCAGACGCTCGACCGCGTCCGTCGCGCCGCACTGCGCATCTCGGCGGCGCGGCAGAAGGGTTCGGCGGTGGCCGTGGTCGTCTCGGCGCGCGGCAGCCGGACCGATGACCTGCTGCGGCTGGCGGCCGACGTCGGCGCCGCCGATCCGTCCCGGGAGCTGGATCAGCTCCTGTCCGTGGGCGAGTCCGAGTCGGCGGCGCTGATGGCCCTCGCCCTCAACGGGATGGGGGTGCCGGCGGTCTCGCTGACCGGGCACCAGGCCGGGGTCCGGACCACCGACCGGCACGGCGACGCGCTCATCACGAGCATCGGGGCCGACCGGGTGCGGTCGGCCCTGGACGCCGGCAAGGTCGCCGTGGTCACCGGGTTCCAGGGCGTGGCCCGCACCGGGGACGTCGCCACGCTCGGCCGCGGCGGTTCCGACACGACGGCGGTGGCCCTGGCGGCGCGGCTGGACGCGTCGGTGTGCGAGATCTACACGGACGTGGACGGCGTCTTCAGCGCCGATCCCCGCATCCTGCCCGCGGCCCGCCGCCTGCCGTGGGTCTCACCCGAGGTGATGGCGGAGATGGCCTTCGCGGGCGCGAGGGTGCTGCACACCCGTTGCATCGAACTGGCCGCCATGGAAGGGGTCGAAGTGCACGTACGCAACGCGGCGACGCAGGCGCCGGGAACGATCGTCGTCGAGCGGCAGGACGCCGTGCCGCTGGAGACCCGCCGGGCCGTCGTGGCGGTGACCCACGACACCGACGTCGCCCGCGTGCTCGTGCACTGCCGGGACCCCCACCGGGACATGGCTCCCGAAGTGTTCGAGACGCTGGCCGCCCAGGGCACGGTGGTGGACCTGGTCGCCAGGTCCGGACCCCACGAGAACGAGTTCCGCATGGGGTTCACGATCCGCCGCAGCCAGGCGGGACCCGTGCGGGACGCACTGCACGAGCTGGCGGCCGCCTTCGGCGGTGGCGTGCACTTCGACGAGAACGTCGGCAAGGTGTCGGTGGTCGGGATGGGCCTGCTCAGCCGTCCCGAGTACACCGCCCGCCTGATGTCCGCGCTGGCCGGCGCCGGGATTCCGACGAGCTGGATCTCCACCTGCCAGACGCGGCTCTCCGTGGTCGTGCCACGGGAACGCGTCGTCGACGCCGTCGAGACCCTGCACCGCGAGTTCCAGCTCGACCGACCCGAGCCGGCGGACGTCACGTCCGCGACGAGCCCCGGTCATTCCGCGATCGCTTGAGAGAGGCAGGGCACAGTGGCTGTACACAACGCGCCGTTCGCTCGGAGTCTGCGCTTGCGGCGCCTCTTCCGACAGGGCGACGGGCGGCTGTTCGTCGTACCACTCGATCACTCCGTCACCGACGGACCGCTCCGCCACGGCCATCTGGACCCCCTGCTCGGTGAGATAGCCGGCACCGGTGTCGACGCCGTGGTGCTGCACAAGGGCAGCCTCCGCCACATCAACCACGACTGGTTCCGAGACATGGCGCTCATCGTGCACCTGAGCGTGAGCACCAGGCACGCCCCCGACCCGGACGCGAAGTACCTCGTCGCCGAGGTGGACGAGGCGCTGCGACTGGGCGCCGACGCGGTCAGCGTCCACGTCAACATGGGGTCGCCCCAGGAGGCACGGCAGATCGCCGACATGGCGGCCGTGGCGGGGGAGTGCGAACGCTGGAACGTCCCCCTGCTGGCCATGGTGTACGCCCGCGGACCGCACATCAGCGACTCCCGGGCGCCGGATCTGGTCGCGCACGCCGCGACGCTCGCCGCGGACCTGGGCGCGGACGTCGTCAAGACCGACTACGCGGGAACGCCCGAGCAGATGGCCGAAGTGGTCCGGGCCTGCCCGATCCCGCTCATCGTGGCCGGCGGCCCGCGCTCGACCGACACCGACACCGTGCGGTCCTACGTGTCCGACGTCCTGCGCGGCGGCGCGGTCGGCGTGGCCATGGGACGCAACGTCTTCCAGGCGGACCGGCCCGGCTGGATGGCGGCCACGATCGCGCGGCTGATCCACGACTCGTCGCACCTCCCGGACCGGGACGGCGTCGACGACCGGCTCGCCCTCCTGTCCTGAATCCCCGAACTTCCGCGAACTTCCGCGAACTTCCGCGAACTTCCGCGAACTTCCGCGATTTTCCACCACCTTCCGCTGAGGAGACATCTGTGAAGCTGTGCTGGCTGGACATCCGTAACGTCACCGCGGCCAAGGAGGCCATCGTCGAGGAGGCCGTCCACCAGCGGGTGGACGCCGTCGTGGCGGCCGATCCGGCGGACCTGGAGACGCTGCCCCCGACGGTGAAGAGGGTCCTGTTCCCGCAGAACCAGCCGCTGCCCGAGAAGCTGGCGCCCGCCGACCTCGTCATCGTCGAGCCCGCCCGGCACGGGGAGCCCGCCGAGCTGGCCCAGCAGTACCCCGACGTGGAGTTCGGCCGCTACGTGGAGATCACGGACGCCGACAGCCTCGAGGACGCCTGCCGCGCCGCGCGCCACGACAAGTGGAGCCTGCTGTACTTCCGCGACCCCACCAAGATCCCGCTGGAGATCGTGCTGGCCGCCGCGGCCGGGGCGGACGGCAACATCATCACGCAGGTGGCCGACGTCGAGGAGGCGGAGATCGTCTTCGGCGTCCTCGAGCACGGCTCCGAGGGCGTGATGCTCGCCCCGCGCCGGGTGGGGGAGGCCACCGAGCTGAAGGCCGCCGCGGTCAGCCAGGCCGCCGACCTCGACCTGGTGGAGCTGACGGTCACCGGGATACGCCGGGTCGGGATGGGCGAGCGGGCCTGCGTCGACACCTGCACCAACTTCCGGCTCGACGAGGGCATCCTCGTCGGCTCGCACTCCACCGGCATGATCCTGAGCTGCAGCGAGACCCACCCGCTCCCGTACATGCCGACCCGGCCGTTCCGGGTCAACGCCGGCGCGCTGCACTCGTACACGCTGTCGGCCGACGGGCGCACCAACTACCTCAGCGAGCTCCGCTCCGGCGGCCGCGTGCTGGCCGTCGACTCGAAGGGCAAGTCCCGGATCGTCACCGTGGGCCGGGTCAAGATCGAGACGCGGCCGCTGCTCGCGATCGACGCGGTCGCGCCCTCGGGCGTGAAGGTCAACCTCATCGTCCAGGACGACTGGCACGTCCGGGTGCTCGGGCCGGGCGGCGAGGTGCTGAACGTCACGGAGCTGACCGAGGGCACGAAGGTGCTCGGCTGCCTGCCGGTCGAGCAGCGGCACGTCGGCTACCCGATCGACGAGTTCTGCATCGAGAAGTGAGCGAGGGGCACGAAGGGGAGCGAGAGATGACCGCGACGGCCGCACAGCCCGTGCTGGACTTCCACGTCCGTCTCGCTCCCCGGCCCGGGGCCGCGGAGCGGCTCCTCGCGACGCTCGACGAGTGCGGGCTGACACGGGCGGTGGTGTGCGCGGGCGGCACCATCGACCTGGACCGGCTGTCCCGCCAGCTCGTCGAGGGCGGACACGTCGAGACCGACGCCGACAACGACGCGGTGCTGGCCGCCTGCGCGGGCACCGACGGGCGCCTGGTGCCGTTCTTCTTCGCCAACCCGCACCGCCCGCCCGAGGCGTACCGGGCCAGGGCCGCCGAATTCCGCGGCCTGGAGATCTCGCCCGCGGTCCACGGCGTCGGCCTGGCCGACGCCCGGGTGGCCGGACTCGTCGCCGTGGCGGCGGAGTCCGACCATCCGGTGTACGTGGTCTGCATCGACCGGCCCGGTGCCGGGGTGGCCGACCTGGTCGCCCTCGCACGCCGGTTCCCGCGGGTGAGCTTCGTCCTCGGGCACAGCGGCATCGGCAACATCGACTTCCACGCGCTCACCCTGATCCGGGACGAACCCAACATCCTGCTGGAGACCTCGGGCGGCTACACGTGCGTGGCCGAGGCGGCGGTGAGCCGCCTCGGCGCCGAACGGGTGGTGTTCGGCACCGAGTTCCCGCTCCAGCACCCGTCCGTGGAGCTGGCCAAGTTCCAGGTGCTGCCGCTGTCGCCCGAGCAGTGGCGGCAGATCGCCTGGGACAACGCGCATCGACTGCTAGGAGAGGGAAAACCGTGAACGACCCGAGTTCGAGCCTGCCCCGGCTCGGCCAGTGGCACGGGCCGGAGGAGCTGCAGCGCATCCAGGAGAAGCAGCTGTCGCAGACGGTGTCCTGGGCCGCCCGCTCACCGTTCTACCGCGGGCGGCTGGACACGGCGGCCCTGCCCGCCACCGCCGCCGATCTCGCCGGCCTGCCGCTGACGACCAAGCAGGACCTGCGGGACAACTACCCCTTCGGGATGCTCGCCGTCCCGAAGGCGCGCCTGGCCACGTACCACGAGTCGAGCGGGACCGCCGGCCGGCCGACCCCCTCGTACTACACGGCGGAGGACTGGACCGACCTCGCCGAGCGCTTCGCCCGCAAGTGGATCGGGATGTCCGACGAGGACGTCTTCCTGGTGCGCACCCCGTACGCGCTGCTGCTGACGGGGCACCTCGCGCACGCGGCGGGACGGCTGACCGGGGCCACGGTGGTGCCCGGCGACAACCGGTCGCTGGCCATGCCGTACGCCCGCGTGGTCCGCACCATGCACGACCTCGGGGTCACGCTCACCTGGTCGGTGCCCACCGAATGCCTCATCTGGGCCGTCGCGGCGACCGCGGCCGGACACCGGCCGGACACCGACTTCCCCTCGCTGCGCGCGCTGTTCGTCGGCGGCGAGCCGCTCACCGACGCCCGCCGCCGCCGCATCAGCCGGCTGTGGGGGGTGCCGGTGATCGAGGAGTACGGCTCCACCGAGACCGGCAGCCTCGCCGGCGAGTGCCCGAACGGCCGGATGCACCTGTGGGCGGACCGGGCGCTGTTCGAGGTGTACGACCCGCAGACCGGCGGGGTCGGCACGGAGGGCGAGGGCCAGCTCGTGGTCACGCCGCTGTTCCGCGAGGCGATGCCCCTGCTGCGCTACAACCTCGAGGACAACGTGTCGGTCTCCTACGACGACTGCGACTGCGGCTGGAACCTGCCCACCGTCCGGGTGCTCGGCCGGTCGGCCTTCGGCTACCGGGTCGGCGGCGCGACGATCACCCAGCACCGGCTGGAGGAGCTCGTCTTCTCCCTCCCGGAGTCCTACGGGGTGCTGTTCTGGCGGGCACGGGCCGAACCGGCGGCCCTGCGCGTCGAGATCGAGGTGGCCGAGGAGCACCGGACCGCCGCCGTGGCGGAACTGACCGCCTCGATACGTGCCGCCTTCGGCGTCGACAGCGAGGTCACCGGCCTGCCCCCGGGCACGCTGATCCCCCACGACGCGCTGACGGCCATGCCCGACGTGGTCAAACCGCGCAGCCTGTTCGGGCCCGACGAGGACTGGGGCAAAGCGCTCCTCTACTACTGAGGCGGACGACATGCCACAGATACGGGTGGCCGTGGCCGGGGCCGGAATCGCCGGCCTCGCCTTCGCCCTCGCCCTTCGCCGGGCCGGCATCGACTGCCACCTCTACGAGCAGGCGGAGCAGCTGGCCGAGGTGGGCGCGGGCGTGCAGATCACGCCCAACGCCACCAGGCTGCTGCACCGGCTGGGGCTCCGTGACCGCCTGCGCACCGTCGCGGTGGCGCCGCAGGCGATCGAGATGCGCCGCTGGGACGACGGCGGCCTGCTCCAGCACACGGAGCTGGGCGGCCTCGTCCGCCGGCGCTTCGGGGCGCCTTACTACGCCGTGCACCGCGCCCATCTGCACGACGCCCTGCTCTCCCTCGTCCCGCCCGACCGGGTGCACCTCGGCGCCCGCATCACCGCGGTGACGCAGAGCGCCGAGGAAGCACGGCTGCACCTGGCCGACGGCACGACGGTGACGGCGGAACTCGTCGTGGGGGCCGACGGCATCCGCTCGGTCACCCGAGAGCAGATCATGGCCGACCGGCCGCGGTACTCCGGGCAGACGATCTTCCGGGGCCTGGTCCCGGCCGACCGGGTGCCCTTCCTCACCGCCGCCCCCCGGGTGCGGCTGTGGCTCGGACCGGACCAGCACTGCGTGAGCTACCCGGTGTCCTCCGGCCGGCAGGTGAGCTTCGGCGCCACCCTCTCCGCCTCCGACTGGCGCGACGAGTCCTGGTCGACGCAGGGCGACCCCGCCGAGCTCGCCGCCGCGTACCAGGCCTGGCATCCGGACGTCACCCGGCTGATCGGCGCGGCGGAGACGGTCACCCGATGGGCGCTGTACGACCGCGAGAGCCTCGACCGGCTGAGCGCCGGACGCGTGACCGTCATCGGCGACGCCGCGCATCCGATGCTGCCCTTCCAGGCGCAGGGCGCCAACCAGGCGATCGAGGACGCCGTCGTGCTCGCGGTCTGCCTGGCGAAGGGGGGCAAGGGCGGCCTCGGCACGGCCCTGCGCCGCTACGAGCGGATCCGCCTGCCCCGCACCGCCCGGATCCAGCAGCAGTCCCGCGCCAACGCGACGACCTTCCACCTCACCGACGGAGCCGAACAGCGCCGTCGCGACGCGTCCGCACAGACCTCCTCGGGTCTGGAGCGGCATGAGTGGCTGTTCGGATACGACGCCGAGCAGGCCGCCACCACCAGCAGGAGTTGATGATGGAACTGACCGGAATCGAATCCAAGGTCGCCCTGGTCACCGGTGCGGCCCGAGGCATCGGTGCCGCCGTGGCGGCCACCCTGGCGGGCGCGGGGGCCCGTGTCGCGGCCGTGGACCGCGACCCCGAGGCGCTCACCACCGTCGTGACCAAGCTCGAAGCCGAGGGCACGACCGTCCGCGGCTACGAGGCGGACGTGTGCGACAGCGAGTCGGTGGACGCGCTCGTGCGGCGCGTCGAGGACGAACTGGGGCCCGTCGGCATCCTCGTCAACGCGGCCGGCGTGCTGCACACCGGCCGGGTGGTCGACCTGTCGGACCGGCAGTGGAACGAGATCTTCTCGGTCAACGCCGGCGGGGTGTTCCACATGTCCCGCGCGGTGGCCCGGCGGATGATCGGCCGCCGCCGCGGAGCGATCGTGACCGTGGCGTCCAACGCCGCCGGCGTGCCGCGCACGGAGATGTCCGCCTACGCCGCCTCCAAGGCGGCGTCCGCCCAGTTCACCCGCTGCCTGGGGCTGGAGCTCGCCGATCACGGCATCCGCTGCAACGTCGTCTCGCCCGGCTCGACGGACACGCCCATGCTGCGCGCGATGCTCGGCGAGGGCGGCGACACCCGGCAGGTGATCGAGGGCTCGCCGGGCGCGTACCGCGTCGGCATCCCGCTGCGGAAGCTGGCCCGGCCGCAGGACGTGGCCGAGGCCGTCGCCTACCTCGTGTCCGACCAGGCCGGTCACGTGACGATGCACGACCTCTACGTGGACGGCGGCGCCGCCCTCCACGTGTGACGCCGGCCGACGGACCCCAGGAGACCTACCCACCATGGCCATGAACCCGATCAAGCCGTACCGCATGCCCGGCCAGGGCGACCTGCCGACCCCGGCGGTGCCCTGGCGCCCGGACCCGGACCGCGCCGTCGTGCTGGTGCACGACATGCAGCGGTACTTCCTCCGCCCGTTCCCCGCCGGGCAGTCGCCGCTGACCGAACTCGTCGGCAACGTCGCCAAACTGCTCGCCGCGGCCCGCACGGCCGGAGTGCCGGTGACGTACACGGCGCAGCCCGGCGGGATGAGCCCCCGGGACCGCGGGCTGCTGCACGACTTCTGGGGCCCCGGCATGGGGGCCGACGAGGCCGACCGCGGCATCGTCGACGACGTCGCCCCCGAACAGGGCGACACGGTGCTGACCAAGTGGCGCTACAGCGCGTTCTTCCGGAGCGATCTGGAGGAGCGGATGCGGAGCGCGGGACGGGACCAGCTCGTCGTCTGCGGCGTCTACGCGCACATGGGCTGCCTCATCACCGCCTGCGACGCGTTCAGCCGCGACATCCAGCCGTTCCTCGTGGCGGACGCCCTGGCCGACCTCTCCCTCGACGACCACCTCATGGCGCTCCGCTACGCCGCGGACCGCTGCGCGGTGCCGCTGACCGCGGCCGACGCGCTGGCCGCGCTCACGGTCTGAGCCGGGCCCCCGGGCCCGGCCCGACCCCCACCCATCCATGGAGGAACACAGCATGTCCGACCGCACGCACGTCGTCGTCATCGGCGGAACCTCGGGAATCGGGCGGCACTTCGCCCAGTCCTGCGCCGAACGGGGTGACGACGTGATCATCACCGGCCGCTCGGAGGAGCGGACCAAGAGCATCGCCCACGAGATCGGCGGGCGGACCCGCGGAATCGCCCTGGAGCTGGCCGACCCGGAGGGGATCGCGGCCGCGCTGGCCGACGTGGGGCCCGTCGACCAGCTGGTGCTCGCGGCGGTCGACCGGGACCACAACACGGTGCGCGCGTACCGGCCGGCCGACGCGATCCGGCTGCTGACGGCGAAGCTCATCGGCTACACGGAGGTGATGCACGCCCTCGCCCCGCGGATGACCGACGACAGCGCCGCCGTCCTGATCGGCGGCCTGGCCAGCCACCGGCCCTACCCCGGCTCCACGTCCGTGACGACCGCCAACGGCGGCATCGGCGCGCTGGTCCGGACCCTGGCGGTGGAACTCTCGCCGATCCGGATCAACGCCCTGCACCCGGCCATCGTCGCGGACACGCCGTTCTGGAGCGACAAGCCGGCCGCACGCGAGGCCGCCGGGGCGCGTGCGCTCTCCAAGCGGCCGGTGACGATGCGCGACTGCACCCACGCGATCAGGTTCCTGCTGGAGAACCGGGCGATCAACGGCATCAACCTGAACATCGACGGCGGGGAAGTGCTCATCTGACGTCGGTCGTGACGCGCCACGGCCCCCACCAGCCGGTCGCGCCCTGTCCGTGCTCCCGCTCCGCGCGCGTGTAGCGGGAGAGGTCACGGGCCGAGAACAGGGCCATGCCGGCTTCGAAGCCCGTCACCGCTACCGGAAGCCGTGTCCCGTAGGCGAGCCGGCCGTCGACGTGGAACTCCGCCTCCGACGTGTCGGCCCGGTAGCCGATGGCGTACCGGTGCTCCTGTCCCGGCTCCGTCGGCACGTCCAGCACCACCCGGTGGATGAAGCGCTCGTGCGGCTGGGTCACGCCCGGCAGCGCCAGGCGCTCGATCACCGCGTACACGGTGTCGTTGGTCGCGGCGGCGTTGAGCACGACGCCGGTCTCCATGTCGAAGACGTTCACGGTGCCGAAGGCGTCGAGCAGGTCGTAGGGGACCTGACCGTAGGTCCGCACCCCCATCGTGACCTCGAACGACAGCCGGCCCGCCGGCGGCACGGCGAAGCGCCGCACCGACCGGTACATCTGCTTGGCGTTGTTCTGCCGCGGGTCCCTGTCGTGGAACCGGGTGAACGGGTTCACGGTCAGCTCCAGTCGCCCGTCTCCGGTGCGTATCCGGGCGTTGCGGTCCCGGTACTGGTGCCGTTCGCCGTCGGCCCCGGTGATCGACATGACCGTCCAGCGGCCGGGGTCGAGTTCCGCGCGCGTGAAGTCGTCGTACGTCCACGCATCGGTCTGAGGCAGTGACTCGGTCTGAGGCAGCGACGTCATGCCGCCACCATCGTTCCCGGCGCGGCCCCCGGCCATCACCCGTTCACGCCGTTCGGCCGGGGACGCGCGCCATGTCTTCACCGCTCCCGGGAATCCCGTGAATGGGTCATGCCGGTACGGGAGTTCGAACCGAGACTGCGTACTGACCGCCCCACGTGGGGCGGTTCGAACCGACCCAGCGCTCTTGGAGGGGCAATCGTGGAGCCGGTACCGGTACTGATCGTGGGCGCGGGCCCCATCGGGATGATCGCCGCCCTGGCGCTCGCCCGGCAGGGCGTCCCCTGCGTCCTCGTCGACCAGGGCGTCGAGACCTCCGTCCATCCCAAGCTGGACTACGTCAACAGCCGCAGCATGGAGTTCCTCCGCCGGCTCGGCATCGCCGACGACATCCGCGCGGCCGGCGTCGCCCCCGAGCACCGGGCCGACGTGATCTGGTCGACCGGCCTCGCCGGCGAGCCGATCACCACCTGGGACCTTCCCTCGGTGGCCGAGGAACGGCGGCGCATCACCGAGCGGAACGACGGCACCCAGCCGGCCGAGCCGGGCCAGCGCATCTCCCAGATCGAGCTGGAGCCGGTGCTGCGCGCGCACTGCCGGCGCGAGCCCCTGGTCGAGCTGCGCTGCGGCCTGCGGTTCGACACGCTCACCCAGGACGACGAGGGCGTGACCAGCACCCTGGTCGACACGATGACCGACGAGCAGGTCCCGCTGCGCTCCCGGTACGTGATCGGGTGCGACGGCGCGTCGAGCCGGGTCCGCGACGTCGTGGGCATCGGCGAGGAGGGCTTCGACGTCCCCGGGCTGCCCGGCGCCTTCATGGTGCACTTCAAGAGCCGGGACCTGGACACCCTGCACCGGCACGGCCGGTTCTGGCACTACTTCGCCTTCCGGTACGTCATCATCGCCCAGGACGAGGTGGACACCTGGACGGTCCACGTCAACGGGCAGGACCCGGCCGAGTTCGACACCCCGCCGGCCGATCCGGAGGCCTTCCTGCTGGAGACGCTGGGCACCGAGCTGAAGATCGACAAGGTGCTGCTGACCTCCCGCTGGCGACCCGGCTTCATGATCGCGGACCGCTACCGCGCCGGACGGGTCCTCCTCGCCGGCGACTCCGCCCACCGCATGTTCCCCACCGGCGCCTATGGGATGAACACCGGCATCGGCGACGCGATCGACGCGGCCTGGAAGATCGCCGCCCTGGTCAAGGGCTTCGGCGGCCCGGCGCTGCTGGACAGCTACCACGACGAACGCCGCCCGGTGGGCCTGCTCAACATGCACACCTCGCACCGGCACCTCGGCGTCCACCTGAAGGCGGGAACGCTCCTGCGCGAGGGCGCCCCGCCGGAAGCCGTCGCCGCCCACCTCGACGCCGAGCGGGGCGAGAACGAGTACCGGGGGATCGAACTCGGCTACCGCTACCGCGACTCGCCCGTCATCTGCCACGAGGACGGTCCCGAACCCGCGTGGAGCCCCCGGGAGTACACGCCGACGACCTGGCCCGGAAGCCGCCCGCCCGGTCTCCTCGTCGAGGACGGCACGCCGATCCTCGACCGCTTCGGACCGTCCTTCACGCTGGTCGACTTCGCCGGCGACGGCCGCGCGCGACCCCTCCTCGACGCGGCGGCCGCCCAGGGGCTGCCGGTCGCCCACACCGTGGTCACCGACGCCGGTGCCCGGCGGATCTGGGAACGCGACCTGGTCCTCCTCCGGCCCGACCACCACGTGGCCTGGCGCGGGAACGAGCCGCACCCGGACCCGGCCGCCGTGATCCGGCGGGTGAGGGGCGCCGGGTGAGGCCTTCGACCACCGCCCCGTCCCGCGTCCGCGCCGCACCCCGGCCTCCGGCCGGCGACCCGACGGCGCGCGGACGCGCCTAGGACCCGTCCGCGCGCCCAGGGCCCGCCCGACCGTTCCCGTCGGGTCCGGCCCGCCCGGCCCGCACGCACGCCCAGGGCCTGTCCGACCATCGCCGTCGGATCCGGCCCGCCCGGCACACACGATCGCCGGCGACGGCGGCTCACCACGCGCCGTCGCCCTGCCTCACCCGGCCTCGCCGCCCGCACACACAGCGCGAAGACGTGATGTGCGGGCGCCGGCCGCCGGGACACGCCATCCGCACTCCTCCACCGGGCGGTGCTGATCCTCGACAGGAGCACACATGCAGCCATCAGGCGTTACGGCGGACGTCACCCACGGCGGGCCGTGGGAGGGCCGACCGGCGGCACAGCAACCGGAGTGGCGGGACCACGCCGCGTACGACGCGTCCTGCCGGACCCTGGAATCGGCTCCGCCCCTGGTGCCGGCCGCGGAGATCCGGCAGCTGCGGTGGTCGCTGGCGGACCTGCTGACGACCGACGCCCTCCTGCTCCAGCTGGGCGACTGCGCGGAGAGCCTCTACGAGTGCACGCCCCGACACACGGCGCAGAAACTCCAGGTCATCGACCGGTTGGGAGGCCGGTTCAGCGAGCTCACCGGCCGGCGCGTCATCCAGGTCGGCCGGATGGGAGGACAGTTCGCCAAACCCAGGTCGCAGGCGACCGAGAACCACGGCGAACTGGTGATCCCCTCGTTCCGGGGGCACATGATCAATTCCGAGCTCGCCGTGCCGCAGACGCGGCAGCCCGACCCCCGGCGCATGGTGTGGGCCTACGAGGCCGCCGCCGCCGTGCAGCAGACGATGCGGGCGCACCGCCGGGGAGACGGGCGGCCGCCGGCCACCGACGGACCGTGGTCGAGCCACGAGGCCCTGGTCGTCGACTACGAGTCCCGGCTGGTCCGCCGCGACCCGGACACGGGCGAGCTGTACCTGGGCTCGACCCATCTGCCCTGGGTGGGGGAGCGGACGCGCCGCCCGGACCAGGCGCACGTCACCCTGCTCTCCGCCGTCGTCAATCCCGTGGGGTGCAAGATCGGGCCGACCGCGAGCATCGACGACGTCCTGGGCGTGTGCGAGGCGCTCGACCCGCGGCGTGAGCCCGGCCGCCTCGTCCTGATACCGCGGATGGGCCATCACCGCATCCAGCAGGCCCTGCCGCCCGTCGTCCGCGCGGTGGCGAACGCCGGGCACCCGGTGGTGTGGCTGAGCGACCCCATGCACGGCAACACGGTGAAGACCGGCTTCGGCCTCAAGACACGCCATCTCACCGATGTGATCACCGAGGCGCTGAGGTTCCGCGACATCGTCGAGGGGCTCGGGCAGCACGCCGCCGGACTCCACCTCGAGGTCGCGGCCGACGACGTGACGGAATGCATCGGTGGACCGGTGGAGAACGAGGACGGACTGCAGCGGCACTACACCACGCTGTGCGATCCGAGGCTCAACGCCGACCAGGCCACCGAGCTCATCGAGGCGTGGGCCAAGGGAGCGGAGACGGTTCGTTCCTGAAGGAGCCCCGCCGGGTTGCCACACCGACCGGATCCATCTCCGGAAGCAGCGCGTTCGACATAGGAGGCGGCGATGACGGAATCGATTCCCCTGGTGTGCGCGAGTCTGGGCGAGCGGGAACTTGCCGCCGCCGCCGAGGTGTTCTCCTCCGGCCGACCCGCGGGCCGGGGCCCGCAGGCAAGGGCGCTGGAGGCGGAGCTGGCCCGCCGCCTCCGGATCCGGACCGGCGAGGCGGTCGCGGTGAACGACGGCGGGGATGCGCTCCGGTTGGCCCTGCTCGGGCTCGGCGTCGGGCCGGGCGACGAAGTGATCGTCGCCGACTACGCGTTCTCCGTGCCCGCCCACGCGGTGCGCCGGGCCGGCGCCGTCCCCGTCTTCGCCGACGTACGCTCCGACACGGCCACCGTGGACCCGTGGACGGTCGCGGATCTGATCGGTCCCCGGACGGTGGGCGTGATCGCGGCCGACACCGCCGGACTGCCCGCCGACTACACGGAGCTGAGGTGGATCACCGACCGCCACGGTCTGTTCCTCGTCGAGGACGCCGCCTGCGCGGTGGGCGCGAGCTACAAGGGACGCGAAGCGGGCACCCTCGCACCGGTGGCCCGCCTGTCCTTCCACGGCCACCAGGGGGCACTGCTCATGTGCGATCCGGACTTCGCCGCCACCGTGCGGACCCGGGCGGCACTCGGCATCGAGAACCCCTCCGACCAGCCGGAGTTCACCGGGACCGGCCACGACCACACGCTGTCCGACGTCGCCGCCGCGATCCTGCGGGTACAGCTGGCCCGGACGAACGAGCTGCTGCGGCGCCGGCGCGCCGTCGCGGCGCGCTACGCCGACCTGCTCGTGGACGACGAGCTCGTCTCGCTGCCGTACGTGCCGCAGAACCGCTGCCACGCCTGGCAGTCCTACCTGGTGACGCTGGACCCCGGTGTGGACCGCGCGGCGGTCGCCGCCGAGCTGAGGGCGCGGGGCATCGGCTGCGGACCCGGCGCGTGGGCGACCCATCTGCAGCCCGTGTACGCGAAGACGAAGCACGCCTGCCCCGTCTCGGCGGACCTCTCCCGGCGCAACCTCGCCCTCCCCATGCACGCCGAACTCACCCCGGACCAGGCCGAACGCGTCGCGGCCGCTCTGAGAACGGCGCTGCGCGGCCACGGGCGCGCCCACCCGCCCCGCCCGTCTTCCGGGTGAAGAAGCATGGCCAGGAAATACGGAGGCCGGGGACTTTTCCCTGGAATTCCCATGTCGCGCCAAGGAGGGCGACACCGCCGAGGTGCGGGTACACGGAGTGGTTTTCCAGGCTACGCGTCGGCGCGCGACTTGTCGAAGAGTTGACGCTCTTCTGACATTTCCCGGATATTCGTCGGGCGCCGCGCATAAAAGTGACGTTCCCTGACCTCGACCTGAATGTTCGAATCTTGCCCGCTTCAGAAATGCGAATGAGAATGTAAAGACAAGCCGGCCCGCGAAGAAGAACTTCAGTAAACCGTTCGTGGAGGAGCACGGTGAACCGAGAACTGAGCGCATCCGAAGGCGCCCCCTACGCACAGATCATGGGTGTGGGCGCGTATCGCCCGCGTCGGATCGTCGACAACGAGGAGGCATGCCGACTCATCGATTCCTCGGACGAGTGGGTGCGTTCCCGCACCGGGATCGTCACCCGGCGGTGGGCGGGTCCGGACGAGACCCTGGGGGTGATGGCGGAGCAGGCCGCCCTCAAGGCCGTCGCGGCCGCGGGTCTCAGCCCCGCGGACATCACCTGCGTCATCGCCGCCACCTTCACCCACCTCAAGCAGACGCCGGCGATCGCGACGGAGATAGCCCATCGGATCGACGCCAAGGGAGCGGCGGCCTTCGACGTGTCGGCGGGCTGCGCCGGTTTCGTCCACGGCGTCGTGCTCGCGGCCGACTCCGTCCGCAGTCGCGGCGGACACGTCCTGGTCGTCGGCGTGGAGCGGATGACGGACCTGCTGAACCTGCGCGAC
This sequence comes from Streptomyces sp. NK15101, assembly GCF_020400725.1. Lineage (GTDB taxonomy): Bacteria > Actinomycetota > Actinomycetes > Streptomycetales > Streptomycetaceae > Streptomyces. The sequence goes on from NZ_JAINVG010000029.1 coordinate 55,371, forward strand.
CGCTCCACCGCCTGCATCTTCGGGGACGGTGCCGGCGCCGTCGTGATCGGGCCCGCCCGGACCCCCGGCTTCGGTCCGGCGGTCTGGGGCGCGGACGGGTCCCAGGCGGACGCGATCGAGCAGAGCGTTCCGTGGGACGCGCTCAGGAACGGCGCCGACGAGCACGAGTTCCCGTATCTGCGGCAGGAGGGCCAGCGGGTGTTCCGCTGGGCCGCCTACGAGATGGCGGAGGTCTCGAAGCAGGCGCTGGCGGCCGCGGGAGTGACGGCGTCCGACCTGGACGTCTTCATTCCGCACCAGGCGAACGTCCGCATCATCGACACGATCGCGAAGCGCATCGGCCTGCCGGAGAGCACCGTCGTCGCCAAGGACATCGTGACGGCCGGCAACACCTCGGGCGCCTCCATCCCGCTCGCCCTGGAAGCGGTGCTGGCGTCGGGGCAGGCCCGGAGCGGAGACCTCGCCCTGCTCGTGGGGTACGGGGCGGGCCTGTGCTACGCGGCGACCGTCGCCGTCCTTCCGTAGCCGGCCCGCCGCTCGGCGCAGCAGGGACGTCAACCCTCCGACGCGGCGCCGGACTCCGGTTCGGCGTACGCGGCGCCGTACCGGCCCAGCTGGAAGCCGACGCCGCGCACGGTCATGATCCATCCGGGGGAGCCGAGCTTGCTGCGGATGCTGCTGATGTGGGTGTCGACGGTCCGCCGAGACCAAGCGCCGCCCCACACCTCCTGCATGATCCGCTTCCGCGGCACGACGGCGTCGGGCTGCGAGGCGAGAAGGCGCACCAGGTCGAACTCCTTGCGGGTCAGGTCGACGGGGCGGCCGTCCAGCCTGACCTGACGCGCGGACACGTCGATGAGCAGGGGCCCGTGCGAGATCACCGACGGGGTCGCCGGTGGCGTGTGGCCCCGGCTGCGGCGCATCACGGCTTCGATGCGCGCCATGAGCTCGCGGAAGCCGTACGGCTTGACGAGGTAGTCGTCGGCTCCGGCCTGCAGGCCCAGGACCCGGTCGAGTTCGCTGCCGCGTCCGGTGACGGCGATGAGGGGGACGGCGCTGTCGGCGCGGATGCGCCGGCAGATCTCGAGACCGTCGAGATCGGGCAGGTCGAGATCCATGAGGACCATGTGGGCGCGCCCGTACGAGTCCAGGGCGGCCATGCCCGTGGCGACCCGCTCCGCCTCGTGCCCCTGCCGCAGCAGGTTCTTCACCAGCGCGTCCGCGCACGCCGCGTCGCCGTCCACCACGAGGATGCGCCAGGCGACGGCCGACCGTGCGACGTGCTCCGCGGTGAAGGCCCACGGGTGTTCCGGCTGCTCCGGCCGATGGCGTTCGGGCCCGTCGCCCGTCAGCGTCAGGTGTGGACGATTGCCGACAGTGTTCACGCTTCCCCCTCGTCGGGATTGCCGCGCGGGAATCCGGCGGACCCGCTCACGCCGCTCCCGGCTCGGGTGTCGTCCCCGACCGCTGTTCCAGCTCCTGTGCGAACTCCAGCCACGCCCCGGCGCACGACCGGGCCAACTCGGCGACGGAGTCGCGCCAGTGCGGTGGCACGGCATCGATCAGCTCGCCCCACTCGACCGGCTCGATCACATGGCCGTCGACCCACCGGACGAAGGCGCGGCCGTTCTCCGCGTACCGCACCGCGGGATCCCTGCTCAGACTGCCCAGCACCGAGCGCCAGTCCGCGCTCTCCGGGGCCCTGCCCGCGCCGTGCCGCTGCGACTCGGACGGATCCGGCTCCTGGTCGGCGCCGCGCCGCGCGCCCAGGAACGGGCTCCGGCCCGCTCGCAGGCGTTCCCGCACGTCCCGGGCCGTCCCCACCGAGACGCCGGCCTCCCGGGCGATGGCCCGCAGCGGCGCGTCGGGATTCATGGCGATGACCTCGCTCGCCCGCCGCCTGCCCGCCGCACCGTCCAGCGGACGGACCCGTCCGTCCCTCCCCACCCGGCTGATCTCCTGCGCGGCCGGGACGCGGGAACGACGCCGGATCACCCCCACCGTCGTGTGGGACAGCCCGGTGGCGGCGGCGACGGTCCGGTCCGACCACTGCGGGTGGTTCACGAGGATCCGGCCGGCCGCGGCCTCGCGGTCCGCCAGGGAGAGCGGCAGCCCGTGCTTGATGTTGGCCTCGACGGCTCGGAGGAACGCCTCGCTGTCGTCCCCCTCGAAGAACGTGACGGAGATGCTCTCCTCGCCCCGCAGCAGCGCGGCCCGCACCCGGTGCATGCCGTCGATCACCCGCATCGTGCTCCGCTGCACGAGAATCGGCGGAAGCCCCCGGGCCGCGGCCAGCAACTCCACGTGGTCGGGGTTCTCCCCGGTCAGCCGCGGCGAGTCGGCCGGCCGCAGCGAGGAGATCGGCACCAGCACGGGGGCCGTCTTTTTCTCTTTCCGTGCCGGAAATTCGCCGTCGGGAGAGTTGTTTTTGAATATCGAAGCCTCTACATTGCTCCACATACGTCCACTCCCTTTTCGGAAGGTGCGGCCGGGCGTGCACGGCAGACGGTCCCGCGGCGGCCGGCCGTGGCTCGGGTCCGGCACCGCATGGATTTTCCAGCATCGGGAATCTGCCATGCGCATCATGTCCATCAGGTCAGGACACGGGCAACAGCGCCAGGGCTCCAAGGTGGGTAGTGACCACTGCTCGATCGGGTAGTGGACGCGCCGGGTTCCGCTCCCCGGAACCGCCGCTTGACGCGGGAGAACACATCGGCTGCGACACACCGTAATCCCTGGGAATTCCCCTCGCACGCGGGGCCGGAAAATTGACGGAAACCCCCACAGGGCTTTACGGCTTCTGCTCGAAGAGGCCTCCGAAACGAAACCCGACCGCCCACCGGCAACCGCTCCCCCCACCGGCAACCGCTCCGCCCCCGGACGGCGACCCGCCCCGGGCGAGCCGTACGACACCGAAGCCTCAAGGCCACGGGCGCTCGGGGCCCCTCAGGGCAACGCGTTCGAACCTGCGCACACGGCTCCGGGCGCGTGTGTCCCACGGACGGCCCTGAACGAAGAGCGCCGGCCGCCACTTCAGGGGCCGTCTCGGCCATCCACGCACGCCAGTTGTCAGAGGGCCCGCTCGCCATGACTGGAAGGCATGTCCGAATACTGACGACCCACCGGCCCGCCCACTTTCCCACTGGACGGCGCTGGGCCGCGTGCCGGGGAGTTCAGCTGCGTTAACGAGCGGCTGCCCCCGGCGGCAGCGGCCTTCCGGTCTTCGGCAGACGCCGGCGAACGATGCCGGACGAGACGGGACCGCATGGCCCGGAGCACCCGAGGCGGTGTCCGACCCCGATGCCATCATCCTCGGGTGCTGAAGATCCCCGGATACATGGACGGCCCTCTGGTTCAAGGCTCTGCATACCTGGACGACCCGTTGTTCTGGCCCGTGCACCTCGGCACCTCCCTGCGCGGTGAAGACGCACAGAGAGCCGCGTTCGGCGCCGACCGGGACGCGGCCATGGAGTTGTGCCGCGCGTTGTCCGCCGAGCGCGCGTGGCCGGTGTTCAGCGTGCCTCTGTGCTCCGGGCACACGATCCACGTGATCTACCGCAACATCGAGGGAGAGCACGGGGTGGACTACCTGGTCCATCACCCCGCGTGGCCGGCAGCGGAGACCGTCGCTGTGGACGACGGCCACTTCATGGGGCCCGGCATGGCCTGGCCGGAGCTGCTGTCCGCTGCCCGGCAGCCGGCCACAAGGGGCATCGACGACCCCGATGCCCGTCTCCTGCTGCTCTTCCCGACACTCGGCGACGCACTGCTTCCCGACGACGCAAGCGTTGCCCTCACCGCCGCGCTTGCCGCTCTCACTGTGATCGAAGAGCCCGCCGAGGTGGCGGGCATGCTCCTTGAGAAGCAAGGCCAATGGGCCCCCGCCCACTGGAGACGGGCGGACGGCGTCTGGATCAACGACGGAGGTCACTCCTATCGAAACCCGGGCAACGCCTTCGCCCTGCCCCGAGGCCGCCTTCGGGAGATCAGCAACGCCCTGAACTGCGGGGGAGCGACGGCTCACCGGACATCAGGCTGACGCTCTGAGCTTCAGAACCACCGACACCGCCGGCACCGCCTCGTCGTACTCGCCCGGGTCTCCAGCCGCAGGCGGAGCCCACCGGACGGGCAGGCTTCCGTCAACCGCAAGAGCCCCGGTTCGGAAGATCTCCTCCGCAGATCCGGGCTCACCCGCACCTTTGCTGACTCGGGCAGAAGAGGCGATGTCTCTAGTGGTCCCGTGACTCCCCGCCCAGCTCCGACCGATCGGCCGCACGGGGCACGTGGCGACTTCCGCCGCGCGGACCGCGTGGGGCTCACACCCCGAACCTGCGTCCCGCCTCCCCTGGAGCCTCCCTCCCGAAGGCCCCGGGCGGGCGGTACAGTGCGCGCCGTGGACATACCTGACCGGTTCGTCTGGATCGCCCTCGGCCTGGCCGTCTTGCAGGCCCTCGCCCTCGTCCCCGTCGTCCGCCGGCTACGCGGAGCCGACCCCGCGGTGCGCTCGAAGGCGCGTCTCGACCTGCTGGATACCGTCGGCGGCATGCTGTTCCTCAGCGGCCTGCTACTGAGCCTCGTGGTGGCGGAATCCTGGTTCTGGCTCTCCCTCGCCGGCTTCGTGCTCGTGGCCGCCGTCCACGCCGTGAAGGGCGTCCACCTGCTCCGCGCCCGCCGCCACCCCACAGGCTGATCCGAAAGACAGGGCCCAGGCCACCCTCGCCCTGGCTCCCCTCCGTCTGCCGTCGCCCCAGACGCCGTGTCTGCTCGGCTCTGCCTGGGCCTACGGCAGACGGGAGGGGAGCCCTACCGCCACGCCCCACAGGCCGGTACCCGCGTACGGCGCCCCCGCCATCCCGGAACCGGAGCGGGTCGCAGACAGCAGCGCAGGCCGGGGCGACGGGCCGTGCGCGCCGCGTCGTGCGCGGCGCGTGCCTTGATGAGGTAGAGAAACCTATGAGGTAGAGAGATCTGTGACAGCCCCCTCGGCCTCGCGCTATGGACGTCATCTCACAGCGGGAAGTCATGAGCGGGGCGAAGGCCGATGGAGTACGTCAATCTTGATGCGCAGGCCGGCGACCTGTCAGGGGTCTTGGACGCGGCTCCCTACCTGGAGCGTCTGCCCTCGATCGTTGGTGATCTGCCGCCTGGGGCCCGGTCCTTCGCCGCTGACGCAGACCACTACGACTTCCAGAGCAAGCGCTGTGTGAAGGATCTGGCGCTTCGAGCTGTCCGGGGCAACGGCTCATCGACGGTTCGGCGAATGGTCGAAGGCGCGGGCGTGGGCCAGGCTCCACCGCGTGGCGCTCGACGAGCTCGGCGCCCGCGGCGAGCTGGACCGGTCCCGCTGCGCGATCGACTCGGTGAACGTGCGGGCCTTGAAAAGAGGGACCTGACCGGTCCGGATCCTGCGGACCGGGGCAAGTACGGTTCGAAGATCCACTTGATCACCGACCGTGGCTGACCGCTCGATCCGGCACGGATCTGCCACGCACGCGCACGGAACCGGTTTCGTCGAAGCCGCGTCTGACGGCCAGGAAGGGGGCGGCGTGACAGCTCAAGACAGGGCCCGTCGTCGCTGCGTGGCGGCTGTTTCGATTCGCGCGCGGCTCGTCGCGGTAGCGCTGACATCCTTGCTGGTTGCCGGTTGCGGCATGCTGAACGATCCAGTCAAGGAACGCTGGAAGTCTAGAACCGAGTTCTCAAGTTGTGGCGAGGTGAGCCTGGATCAGGGCGAAGAGATGCAGAAGCAGGCGGCGCGGGAAATCGTCTGCCTCCAGCGAGCCCTCGAGAACGGCGAGAGCGCGGAACTGAAGGTGACCTATCCCACCGTGGAGGGTGACCCGATTCGCGAGTACTACCGCTTGACGCCGCAAGGCAGGCTTGAGGTGTACACCGACAGCACAGACGATCACTACTCGGACCAGAAGTGGTCGTTCGCCGAGTGCTACACCCCGGAATGGTTGGCTGAGGTTTCCTGCGATCTATGACCAGCGCCAACAACCCCATCTGGCGCGATGAGGTCGTCCATTGCCTCCCGGCAACCGACTGGAACCATCCCGCCAGACGCTTTCACGCTGAGCGATGGTTGGAGCATCGGTATTCAGGCGGTGCGGACGCGAGGCGGCCGATGGCCAGTGGTCAGGCAGAGGTCTTGAAAGCCGTCGTGGCGCGAGTCACCGTGGGTTCAAATCCCACATCCACCGCGCAGGTGAACGGCCCCTGACCAGGTGACTCGGTCAGGGGCCGTCGTGCTGCGCGCTGTTCGACGCCGACCCTCGTTCCCCGGTACTCCCCGCTCGATGGGGCGCGAGGCACTTGTTACGCACCGATCAACCTGGGACGGCCTTCTGGGCGTCCGTACCGAAGGATGCGCGGGAGGACTTCACGCATCCGAGCCAAGTCCTCTGCCGGGGCACGAAGCAGTGCCTCGATGACGGGGTCCGTCAGTCCGAGGTCGTCCAGCGACTCGGGGTCCAAGGTCACCCGCAGCACGTCGTCGTCCAGTTGTACTTCGCGTACGCAGCCGTAGGCGGTGCCCTGGTCGGGCGTGACGAGGCAGTGCGTGTCCATGCCCAGGGACACCTCTTGCGCGTCGGGCTCGTTGAAGTCGCACATGAACATGAGCGAGAAGCCGTCCTCGTCGCCCGACTCGGCCACACCTGCCATCAGACAGTCGTCCATTGCGGGATCATCGAACCCGCACGCAAGCAATGCCGTGAACCTGTATGTCATGCAGGCGTTCTAACACTGAGGACTGACGGTCGATGGGACGACCAGTGAGGCGGCGACGTTCCTCTCCCACCACTCACCCCGACTCCCGTCCCGCCTGCCCGGTGCCGTGTCTGCTCGGCTCTGCCTGGGTCGACGGCAGACGGAACGGGAGTTCCCACCGCCACACCCCACCGGCCGGCACCCGCGCACGGGCCCCCTCCATCCCGAAGCCGGAGCGCCCCCCGCCGGAGGCACCATCTTTGTCCTGCGGCTACCCCTCTACGTCGCGCTTCGCAGGTTCACCAAGCTGCTCGCCCGAGTGTGGGCCGGTTCTCGATTGCCCGCTGCACGTGGCGCCCCGCCGTAAAGGCGGCGCGCTCCCGCGCCGTGTACGGGTCTTGACGGCCGTCAGGAAGTGGCGAACCGGCGCATCGAGGACCTGTTGCACGAGTACGAGTGAGCGCCCCTGCGCGCCAGCCTCATGGCCCCTGGACCTGTCCGGGGGCCTTCACCGTTCCTGGGACCGACCTGCGCCGATGCCCCGAGAATCTGTCCACGAATAGCCCACGGACCCCGACATACGGCCGCTCGCCCCGGCACACGCCTGCACATGCAACAAGACCCCGCGTCCAGCGTTACCGCTGATCACGGGGTCTCTTGGCACTTCCTGCGAAGTGCCCCCGGCAGGATTCGAACCTGCGCACACGGCTCCGGAGGCCGTTGCTCTATCCCCTGAGCTACGGGGGCGTCCGCCGTGTTTCTCGGCGACGGGTAGAACCCTACCAGCTCTCCGGGCGTGCCTGTGAACAGGTATTTCCGGGGCGTCACCGGGGGGTCCGTCCCCCGCACGGGTCAGAAGTGGGTAAAACCCGGACGCAGCCGTGCGGGGCGGCCTACTCTCGTTCGTGTGTCAGGCGTGTCCGGTCGGGTGCTCGTTGTCGATGACAACAAGGTGATCCGCCAGTTGATCAGGGTCAATCTCGAACTCGAGGGGTTCGAGGTCGTGACCGCGGCCGATGGTGCCGAGTGTCTGGATGTCGTACATCAGGTCTGTCCTGATGTCGTCACCCTGGACGTCGTCATGCCCCGCTTGGACGGGATAAAGACGGCCGAGCGGCTGCGGGCCGACCCGCGGACCAGTCATCTGCCGGTGGCGATCATCAGCGCCTGCGGCGAGCACGAGGTCGGTGGGGTCTCCTCCGGTGTCGACGCGTTCCTCGCCAAGCCCTTCGAGCCCTCGGAGCTCGTGCGCGTGGTGCGGCAGTTGATGCACCGCGAGCGGCGGGAGCGTCCCGGGGCGGCCGGGCCCGACGGGGGAGAGGAACCCGCCGCAGTCGAGGGGCTGAAGGAGCAGGGCACCTGGCGTGCCGGGAGCGCGCACGGGGTGGTCTGAGCCGGAGCGACGCCGGAGCGGCACGGAGCGTTCCGGATCTTGACGGCCGCGGTCCCGCATGGCGAAACCGGTTCGCGTTCCGACCCCCCTCCTCCCCTAGGCTGGTCCCGTGACCCCCGCGGACCTCTCCCTCACCGTGCAGCACGCCGTGCGCCGTGCGGTCGACGACGGTGCGCTGCGGGTCGACGTCCCCCCGCGGGTGAAGGTGGAGCGGGCCCGGCCCGGTGGGACCGGGGAGTACGCCAGCAGCGTCGCGCTCAGTCTGGCCCGGCCCGCCGGGCGCGCCCCCCTCGACGTCGCGGAGATCCTCCGGGAGCGGCTCCGTGAGAGCCCCGGGATCCTCGCCGTCGACATCACCGGGCCCGGGTTCCTGAACTTCACCCTCCGTGCCGATGCCGGTGGTGATCTCGTACGTGCGATCCGGGGCGTCGGGCTCGCGTACGGACACGGCACCGCCCTCGCCGGAACCGTCGTGCGGTTCGCCGAGCCGGCCCCGGGGCGCGCCTCGGTCGTGACCGAAGTCGTGCTGCGGCTGCTCCGGAGCCAGGGGGCCGACGCCTCCTTCGGCGGGGACGAGCGGATCCCCGTGCGGGGCGGGGAGTACCGGCCCGACCTCCTCGGTGCCGATGCGGCCCGGTGGGCCGTGCTGCGGGCCGCGAGCCGTGATCGGGTCCTCGACGGGCCGCCCCTCCTCGTCCAGCACGAGCGCAACCCCCTCTTCCGCGTGCGGTACGCCCACGCCCGGGCCCGGCGGCTGCTCGTCAACGCGCTGCAGCTCGGCTTCACCCCTTCGTACGACGCCGACGTCCACGCACCCGAGCTCCTCGGCGTCCTCGGCGACCACCCCGTCGTCCTCCTCGCCGCCGCCCGCCACCGCGCCCCCGACCGGGTCGCCCGGCACCTGGAAGCCACCGCCGACGCGCTGCTCGCGTTCCAGCACACCGTGTTGCCGCTCGGCGACGAGAAACCCTCGGCCGCCCACCGCTCCCGGCTCGCGCTCGCCGAAGCCGCCGGGACGGTGCTCGCCGGTGGCCTGTCCCTGCTCGGCATCAGCGCACCCGACCAGATCTGAAAGAGCCAGTCGTCATGAGCCGTTCCGCCCACCCCGCCGGGCCCCGTCACGCCGATGTCCTTCCCGAGGGGCACTACTCCGCCCCGCCGGCCGACCTCAACCAGCTCGACCCCAAGGTCTGGGCCCGGACGGTGAGCCGGGACGAGCGCGGGGTCGTCACCGTCGGCGGGATCGCGGTCGACGCACTCGCCGAGGAGTTCGGCACTCCCGCCTACTTCCTCGACGAGACCGACTTCCGCGCCCGCTGCCGCGCCTGGGCCGAGGCCTTCGGCAAGGACGCCGACGTGTTCTACGCCGGCAAGGCCTTCCTCTCCCGCGCCGTCGTGCGGTGGCTCGAGGAGGAAGGGCTCAATCTCGACGTGTGTTCCGGGGGTGAGCTCTCCACCGCGCTCTCCGCCGGGATGCCCGCCGAGCGGATCGCCTTCCACGGGAACAACAAGTCCGAGGGCGAGATCCGCCGGGCCGTCGAGGCCGGGGTCGGGCGGATCGTGCTCGACTCCTTCCAGGAGATCGTGCGGGTCGCCCATGTCGCCCAGTCCCTCGGGAAGCGGCAGCGGGTGCAGATCCGGGTCACCGTCGGTGTCGAGGCGCACACGCACGAGTTCATCGCCACCGCCCACGAGGACCAGAAGTTCGGCATCGCCCTCGCCGGCGGGCAGGCCGCCGAGGCCGTGCGGCGGGCCCTCAAGCTCGACGGCCTCGAGCTCATCGGGATCCACTCCCACATCGGGTCGCAGATCTTCGACATGGCCGGCTTCGAGGTGTCCGCGCGGCGCGTCGTCCAGCTGCTCGCCGAGGTGCGGGACGAGCACGGGGTCGAGCTGCCCGAGATCGACCTCGGGGGTGGGCTGGGAATCGCGTACACCTCCGAGGACGACCCGCGCGAGCCGCACGAGATCGCCAAGGCGCTGAGCGAGATCGTCACGCGGGAGTGCGAGGCCGCCGGCCTGCGGACTCCCCGTATCTCCGTGGAGCCCGGGCGGGCCATCGTGGGCCCCACCGCCTTCACCCTCTACCGGGTCGGCACCGTCAAGCCGCTCGAAGGGCTGCGGACGTACGTGAGCGTCGACGGCGGCATGTCGGACAACATCCGCACCGCGCTCTACGACGCCGAGTACAGCGTGAGCCTCGTCTCGCGGACCAGCGAGGCCGAGCCGATGCTCTCCCGCGTCGTCGGCAAGCACTGCGAGAGCGGCGACATCGTCGTGCGGGACGCCTTCCTGCCCTCGGACCTGGCGCCCGGCGACCTCATCGCCGTGCCGGCCACCGGCGCGTACTGCCGCTCCATGGCCAGCAACTACAACCACGCGCTCCGGCCGCCCGTCGTCGCCGTCCGCGACGGCGAGGCGCGGGTCATCGTCCGGCGCGAGACGGAGGAAGATCTCCTGCGTCTCGACGTCGGCTGATGAAATAGTCGAGTGATGAAATAGATGTCTCAGGATCCGGACGGGGGGCTGAAACCCCCGTCCGGTGAGTGAGACTGGTTCCACCGTAGAAATACGACGACGAAGTAGTACGAGAAACGAGGTCGGATGATGCGTACGCGTCCGCTGAAGGTGGCGCTGCTGGGCTGTGGAGTGGTCGGCTCAGAGGTGGCGCGCATCATGACGACGCACGCCGACGACCTCGCCGCGCGCATCGGCGCGCCGGTCGAGCTCGCCGGTGTGGCCGTCCGCCGGCCCGACAAGGTCCGCGGGGGCGTCCCCGCCGAGCTGATCACCACCGACGCGACCGCCCTGGTCAAACGCGGGGACATCGACGTCGTCGTCGAGGTCATCGGCGGGATCGAGCCGGCCCGCACCCTCATCACCACCGCCTTCGAGCACGGCGCCTCCGTCGTCTCCGCCAACAAGGCGCTGCTGGCCCAGGACGGCGCGAGCCTGTACGCCGCCGCCGAGCAGCACGGGCAGGACCTGTACTACGAGGCCGCCGTCGCCGGCGCCATCCCGCTCATCCGGCCGCTGCGCGAGTCCCTCGCCGGCGACAAGATCAACCGGGTGATGGGCATCGTCAACGGCACCACCAACTTCATCCTCGACAAGATGGACACCTCGGGCGCCGGGTACTCCGAGGCGCTCGACGAGGCCACCGCGCTCGGTTACGCCGAGGCCGACCCGACCGCCGACGTCGAGGGCTTCGACGCCGCCGCCAAGGCCGCCATCCTCGCCGGGATCGCCTTCCACACGCGCGTGCGCCTCGACGACGTCTACCGCGAGGGCATGACCGAGGTCACCGCCGCGGACTTCGCCTCCGCCAAGCAGATGGGCTGCACCATCAAGCTGCTCGCGATCTGCGAGCGGGCCGCCGACGGCGGGTCCGTCACCGCGCGCGTGCATCCCGCGATGATCCCGCTCAGCCACCCGCTCGCCTCCGTCCGCGAGGCGTACAACGCGGTCTTCGTCGAGGCGGAGGCCGCCGGGCGGCTCATGTTCTACGGCCCCGGGGCGGGCGGTTCGCCGACCGCCTCGGCCGTGCTCGGCGACGTCGTCGCCGTCTGCCGCAACCGTCTCAACGAGGCGACGGGCCCCGGCGAGTCCGCGTACACCCAGCTGCCCGTGAGTTCCATGGGCGAGGTCGTCACGCGGTACCACATCAGCCTCGACGTGGCCGACAAGCCGGGCGTCCTCGCCCAGGTCGCGACGGTCTTCGCCGAGCACGCCGTATCCATCGATACGGTGCGCCAGCAGGGCAAGGACGGCGAGGCCTCCCTCGTCGTCGTCACCCACCGCGCGCCCGACGCCGCCCTCTCCGGGACCGTCGAGGCGCTGCGCAAGCTCGACACCGTGCGCGGTGTCGCCAGCATCATGCGTGTTGAAGGGGAGTAAGGACCCATGACCCACAAGGGCACCCACCAGTGGCGCGGCATCATCGAGGAGTACCGGGACCGCCTTCCGGTCACGGACACGACGCCGGTCGTCACGCTCCGTGAGGGCGGCACGCCGCTCGTCCCCGCTCAGGTCCTCTCCGAGCGCACGGGCTGCGAGGTGCACCTCAAGGTCGAGGGCGCCAACCCCACCGGCTCCTTCAAGGACCGGGGCATGACCATGGCCATCACCAAGGCCAAGGAGGAGGGCGCGCAGGCGGTCATCTGCGCGTCCACCGGCAACACCTCCGCCTCGGCGGCGGCGTACGCGGTCCGTGCCGGCATGGTCTCGGCCGTCCTCGTGCCGCAGGGCAAGATCGCGCTCGGCAAGATGGGCCAGGCCCTCGTGCACGGCGCGAAGATCCTCCAGGTCGACGGCAACTTCGACGACTGCCTGACCCTGGCCCGCAGCCTCTCCGAGAACTACCCGGTGGCGCTGGTCAATTCGGTCAACCCGGTCCGCATCGAGGGGCAGAAGACCGCCGCGTTCGAGATCGTGGACATGCTGGGCGACGCCCCCGACATCCACGTCCTGCCGGTCGGCAACGCGGGCAACATCACGGCGTACTGGAAGGGGTACCGCGAGTACGCCGAGGACGGTCTCGCCACCCACCGCCCGCGCATGTGGGGCTTCCAGGCCTCCGGCTCCGCCCCGCTCGTGCGCGGCGAGGTCGTCAAGGACCCGTCGACGATCGCCACCGCGATCCGCATCGGCAACCCGGCCTCGTGGGACTACGCGATCGCCGCGCGCGACGAGTCGGGCGGCTTCATCGACGAGGTGACGGATCGTGAGATCCTGCAGGCCTACCGCCTGTTGGCCGCCCAGGAGGGCGTCTTCGTCGAGCCCGCCTCGGCCGCCTCGGTCGCCGGCCTGCTGAAGGCCGCCGCGCAGGGCAAGGTCGACCCCGGCCAGCGGATCGTCTGCACGGTCACCGGCAACGGCCTCAAGGACCCCGACTGGGCCGTCGCCGGCGCGCCGCAGCCGGTCACCGTCCCGGTCGACGCCGCGGCCGCCGCCGAGCGCCTCGGCCTGGCCTGAAAACAGCCCGGCCTCACCGGTTCCTGATCAGGTGAAACCCGATCAGGAACCTACATAGGTGCACAGGATGGCTCGCGACACGCATCGTGCGCCTCCTGTGCGCCCTATGTCGCCACAGAACCTTCCTTCGATAGGCTGTACCGAACCCGCCCCGACGCATATGCGCGGTGTCGTTGCCGTTGTCGCCTCCGCGGCCGAAACGGCCCCCGGGTCCCCGAGTACTTCTCTTGAATACCCGTTGTCTGAAACACCGTTTTCGCGATCAAGGAGAGTCAACGAGCGATGGCCGGTCCAGCGTTCCGCGCCGCCGCCGTACGGGTGCGCGTCCCCGCCACCAGCGCCAACCTCGGCCCGGGCTTCGATGCCTTCGGCCTGTCGCTGGGGCTCTACGACGACGTCGTCGTCCGGGTCGCCGACTCCGGGCTGCACGTCGACATCGCCGGTGAGGGCGCCGAGACGCTCCCGCGCGACGAGAGTCACCTGCTCGTACGCTCCCTGCGCACGGCCTTCGACCTGCTCGGCGGGCAGCCGCGCGGCCTCGAGGTCGTCTGCGCCAACCGCATCCCGCACGGCCGCGGCCTCGGCTCCTCCTCCGCCGCCATCTGCGCCGGCATCGTCGCCGCCCGCGCCGTGACCATAGGCGGGGACGCCAGGCTCGACGAGGCCGCCCTGCTGGAGCTGGCCACCGAGATCGAGGGCCACCCCGACAACGTCGCCGCGTGTCTGCTCGGCGGATTCACGCTCGCCTGGACCGAGTCCGGTGCCGCGCGGGCGATCAGGATGGACCCTTCGGATTCCATCGTTCCGGTGGTTTTCGTCCCCGGAAAGCCCGTACTGACCGAGACCGCCCGCGGACTCCTGCCGCGCACCGTCCCGCACGTGGACGCCGCCGCCAACGCCGGGCGCGCCGCCCTCCTCGTCGAGGCCCTGACCCGCCGCCCCGAGCTGCTGCTCGCGGCCACCGAGGACCGGCTGCACCAGGAGTACCGGGCCCCCGCGATGCCGGAGAGCATCGCCCTGGTGAACCGGCTGCGCGCGGACGGCGTCCCCGCGGTCATCTCCGGCGCGGGCCCCACGGTCCTCGCGCTGGCCGAACACGGGACGGCCGACAAGGTCGCCCGCCTCGCGGGCGAGGGCTGGGCCGCGAACCGGCTCGACCTCGACGCGTCCGGAGCGAGTGTCCTGCCGCTGGCGCCCTAGGCGCGCGGCGGCCGGGGCGCCGGGCAGCGCCTCGGACAGGAGATTGCCGGTGAGGGAGAGGGGGAATGTTTGTTGGAGCCGGTAGTGTTAACCTCAAGTCTGCACCCGACCTCTTTGTGGAGCGGTGCGGAGTGTCCCCATCAGGGACCACCATTCTTCCGGGAGCCTCCCCAACTGCCTGAGCAGCCTGCCTGAGCAGTTTCGAGCACGCTCCGGAACCGGCACGACACCCCTCGCTCTTCTACAGTGAGGGCCGAGCAGGGGGCGCTCGGGCCGGACCACAGCACGTTTTCTCTCCGCCGTACCCGGCGGGACCACCGCCCCGGACACGGTCCACGAACCAGGACCCTGCCGGACAGCACAACCGGTCGCCGAGCCAGATGGCCGACGTCCGCTCCAGGGAAGGACCCTTCGTGAGCGACACCACCGATCTGATGGGCGTGACTGCCGACAACAGTGTCGACACCGCCGCGCCCGCCGCAGGTGCCACCGGCACCGCACGGCGCCGCCGCTCCGGCACCGGCCTCGAGGGCATGGTCCTGGCCGAGCTGCAGCAGGTCGCGTCCGGCCTCGGCATCAGGGGCACCGCGCGGATGCGCAAGAGCCAGCTGATCGAGGTCATCAAGGAGGCGCAGGCCGGAGGCTCCGCCGCCCCCGCCAAGGCCGCCGACGCCGCCGAGGCCAAGCCGAAGCGCCGCGCCACCTCCAAGACCCGCACGGGCGAGGCCGCCGAGGCCGCCGCTCCCAAGGAGGAGAAGGCCGAGAAGGCCGTCGCCCAGCAGCAGATCGACATCCCGGGCCAGCCGTCCCCGAAGGCCTCGGCCGCGCTCGACCAGGGAGCCGGCGACGAGGCCCCGGCCGGCGAGCGCCGTCGTCGCCGCGCCACCGCCCCCGCCGGTTCCCCGGAGGGCGAGGCCAAGGCCGAGGCCGTCCAGGTCGTCAAGACCGAGGCCCGCACCGAGACCCGCGAGGTCAAGGCCGAGCCGCAGGCCGACGCCAAGGCCGAGGCCGTCGCCGACGGCGCCGAGGGCCGCGGCCGTCGCGACCGCGGCGAGCGCGGGGAGCGCGGCGACCGCCGTGACCGCCGTGACCGTCAGCGCGACCGCAAGGGCGACGAGCAGCAGGGCGGTGGCCAGGGCGGCCAGCGTCAGCGCCAGGGCGGCCAGGGCCAGGGACAGGGCGGCCAGGGCCAGCAGGGCGGCCACCGGCTACGCGACCCAGAACGGCGGGACCACCGGCGGCGCGGGCGGACAGAGGGTCCGGGCCACCACGGGGACCGCGATCCACGCCGCACTGTGCGCCCGCGCCACCAGCAGCACCCCGCTCATCATCGAGGTCGAGGGCACGATCAACCACGCCAACACCGCCAAGGTGTCGGGCACCGGCTGCAACACCGCCGACGGGGTGATCGAGCTCAAGCAGATCGGCAACGTCACGCTCGTCGGTGTCGGCAGCGGTGCCGTCTTCGACCAACTCGGCATCCACATCCGTGAGTCGAGCAACATCATCGTCCAGAACGTGACCGTCCGGAACGTCAAGAAGTCGGGCTCGCCCACGTCCAACGGCGGTGACGCCATCGGCATGGAGAGCAATGTCCGCAACGTCTGGGTCGACCACGTCACCCTGGAGGCGTCCGGCGGGGAGTCCGAGGGCTACGACGGCCTCTTCGACATGAAGGACAACACCCGGTACGTGACGCTCTCCTACAGCATCCTGCGCAACTCCGGCCGTGGCGGGCTCGTCGGCTCCAGCGAGACGGAGCTCTCCAACGGCTTCATCACGTACCACCACAACCTGTACGAGAACATCGACTCCCGCGCTCCCCTGCTGCGCGGCGGCACCGCCCACATGTACGACAACCACTACCTGCGCCTGAACGAGTCGGGCATCAACTCCCGTGCCGGTGCGCACGCCAAGGTGGACAACAACTACTTCGAGGACTCCAAGGACGTCCTCGGCACCTTCTACACCGACGCGGCCGGCTACTGGCAGGTCGGCGGCAACGTCTTCGACAACGTGACCTGGTCGAGCCCCGGCAGCGAGTACCACCCGGCCGGACCGGACCCGCGGTCGAACACCACGGTGAGCATCCCGTACGCCTACGTCCTCGACGACGCGGCCTGCGTACCGGACATCGTGAGCCGGACGGCGGGCGCCGGCAAGGGCCTGCTGGTGTCGGACGGCAACTGCTCGCCCCAGACACCCACGCCCACGTCGACACCGACACCGACACCGACACCGACACCCACACCCACACCCACACCCACGGCGACCACCCCCACCCCCACCCCCACCCCAACGTCCACCGCGCCGACCGGGACGAACCTCAGCATCGGGGCCGGCTCGGACGGCTCCAGCAAGGCCACCGGCACGAGTTACGGCAGCGTGCGGGACGGCGACATGAACACCTACTGGTCGCCGGCCGGCACGACCGGCTCCGTGTCGATCAAGTGGGGCACCGCCACCGCCGTTTCCGTGATCGGGATCCGGGAGACGGCGGGCGCCACGGGCCGCATCGGCTCCTGGCGGGTCGTCAACGCCGACACGGGAGCCGTCCTGGCCTCGGGCAGCGGGGCGGGCGTCATCACGTTTCCCCGGACCTCGCCGAGCAAGATCACCTTCGAGATCACCGGCTCGACCGGAACGCCGCAGGTGGCCGAGCTCGAGACCTACGCCGGCTAGGGGGTGTCCAGCGGATCATGGTCGGTCACCGTGCCGATCGACCTCTCGCTGACATGCGGCTCGCGGGTGGTGGTGGAGCCGCACGCGGCGAAGGAGAAGGCACGGCCGGCGTCCTGCACGCGCGGTTGACGCGAACGAACGGCCCGTGCCGCACACGTCGTGCGGCACGGGCCATCGGTCGGGTCACGGCACCCGTCACCGGAGGGTCAGGGTTCGACGGTGACCGTCGACCAACCGCGGTAGAGGGTGTGGTCCGACAGCTTCAGGTAGTCGCCGTTGGAGGCCCTGGCGGCCAGATCCTGGTCGTACGTGATGGACGTGCGCGCGGCATCGTCGAAGTACATCGCGTAGGGAGCGGCGCTGAGCGTCGCGGCTCCGGCGGCCTCGGAGAAGAAGAGGTAGTCGATCTTGCTGTTGCGCGCCTCCGTCGGGGACACGTCGACGACCGTGGACTGGCCGCTCCGGCAGGTCTCTACTTCCTGGGACTTGACGCAGTCCGGGACCGGCTGAGTCCAGAGGGGGGGCTCGGGGCCGTCGGGGTCGCGGTCGTCGGTGGTGTCGGCTTCGAAGAACCGGCCGATGCCGCCGCCCGGCGCGGCGGTGGAACGGTAGAAGCTGTCCAGGACCGGGACCTTGTCCGGCTGCGGAACCGCGTTGAAGTCCCCGCCGACCACGACGACCTTGCCGGCGTCGATGTCGTCGTCGAGTTCGGAGGCGAGACGCGCCGCCTGGGCGGTGCGCGCCCGGTGGCCGATGCCCTTGGCGTCGTTGTAGGCGTACAGGTGCGTGCTGCAGCCCTTCACCTTGCCGGGGACGCCGTCCAGGGTCACGTCGTGACAGAGGGCGTTGAACGTCCGCGGCAGGGAAAGCGGCTTGCCGCTGTTGTCGACCTGGTGGTTCTCGCCGCCGAGGGAGATCTCCTCCTTCGCGCCCAGCGCCCCACGGGCACCGAGGACCTGGCCGACCCAGCAGCGCCTGTCGTCGTTGTTCGGGTCGCTGTCCATGTTCACGGAGCAGTTGGACAGACCACAGCTCGGGTAGTTGGTGAGCATGGGCGTGAAACTGAACTCGTAGGTGCCCGCGTACGTGCTCTGGAACCACTCGAACTGCGAGTAGCACACCTCCTGCAGCATGATCAGGTGCGCCGGCGGCTGGAACTTCGCGATCTCTTGCTGGACGAGGTGCAGCCGGTCGGTGGCGCCCCCGTTGCACATGCCACCGCACATGTTGAAGGTGATCGCCCGGAGCTGGACCTGGGTTCCGGGCCCCGTCACCCATGTTTCCGCGCCCGCCGTCGTGCGCTTCGTCTCCGTCACCGCCGGGCGGTCGGCCCGCAGCAGGTCCGCCCCGCTCTGGGCCAGGCCCGCCATCAGGACGACGGAGAGGGCGACCACGAAGGCCGCCAGGATCCCGCGTATTCTCATCGCTTCCCTTGTGTCGGAATCGGCAAAGGCGATGATCTTAAGCGCCACGTGAACATGCCACGTTCGGTGGGGGCCGGTCAGGCACTGTCCGGCGGCTCATGAGCGGAGCCGTAGCCGGATCGCTGCCGCGGCGTCTGCGATGGCGGGCGGGGACTTCGGTGAACCTGGGCGCGTCGCCCCGCTGTTCGGCCTTCGCGGAACGCCCGGACAGCGTGCCCGGCTGCGGTCGGGGAGCTGCTGCGGTCGAGGCGGGAGGTCAGTCGGATACCCGGGGCGGCGATCGAACGCGTGGAGGTGCGCGGACCCCGTGGACGTACACCCGCCGTCGTCCTGACCGGACAGGAGTCGGACGCGGCGCGGACCCACCGGTCAGCCGGGTTCCGTGGACGCGGGAGACCCCGACGCGTCGTACGTCTGCTTGTTCACGGACGCCGAAGGGGCCCCGTGCGCGTACCGGGGTACGAACGGGGGCGCGACGAGGAGGAGATCGTCTACGATCCGCGGAACCCGGGCGTCAACCGACTGCGACACCGCAACGCCGCGCAGTTCGCCGCCGGGCCGGCCTTCCTGCTCGTACCCGTCCTTCCCCTGGTGGGCGGCGGCGTGGCCCTCGGTCTGGTGGCGCTCGCCGACCTGTTCGGCTTCGGGTCGTTCACGGTGTTCCAGGTGTACTGATCGCGGGAGTTTCCGGCACCGTCCTGCTCTTGAACGGGGCGAAGGCATGCGGCGGGGCCGGAAAAAGGGGGCCGCGCGGGCCGGCCCCTGGGCCGGCCCGCTCACGTCCTGGGCGGCAAGGGCCCCGGCTCGAAGGCGATCCGCATTGGGCTCTGCCGCCGCGGCCTCCCGCACGCGATCCCCGGACGGGCCGGTCGGGTCCGCAGCCTGATCCGGCGCGGCAGCCACGGCGGCCGGCCTTCGATCGTGAGGTCTACGGGCACCGCAACGTCGTGGAAGGGTGTTTCACCCGCCTCAAGCGGTGGCACGGCATCGCCACCCGGCACGAGAAGACCGCCGGGTCCTGCAAAGCCGCCGTCACTCCTGCATCACTCCCGATGCGGGCGTGACATGTGACGACACCGCCTGGCGCTTCACGTTCCGGCGCGTCGCGGCGCTCGCCAGTGCGCGGAGCAGGCGGACGTACGGCGACCACCGGGCCGGGCGCCGCACGGTGCCGGTGCAGGCGAGCTCGGCGCGGTCGAGGGCGTCCTCCAGGCAGGCGTCGTGCAGTGGGCGCCAGGCCAGGGGCCAGGTCAGACGGGCCGGGCCCCTGGGGGTCATGGCGAGGGTGTGGTGCAGCGTCGTGCGGTCGGAGCCGGCGGGGAGCACGGCCAGTTCGTGGAAGCCCTGGAAGCCGCGGGGACCGGTGAACTCGAAGCGGATCCAGCGCCCGGGCGCGTACCCGGCCACGGTGTAGCGCACCGGCCCGTGACCGCCCACCGCGCCGGCTCCCAGCGGGCGGTCGAACTCCATCGGCGCCCAGGCGGCGCCCGGCCAGAGCCGGTCGCCCTCCCCGCTCGCCAGGGTGTCGATGAGTGCGCCGACCTCGCTCTCCGCCACGGGCAGCAGGCGCTCGTGCACGTTGTGGACGCCCATGCGTCCCTCCCCTCAAGAGTATTGGAGACCTCTCTCCAATTAATTGGAGAGTACTCTCTGATTCATGGTGAGACCACCCCGGTTCGACACGGACCAACTCCTCGACGCCGCCGTCCGCCTCGCGGCCTCCGGCGGACCTCACGCCGTGACCATGTCGGCCGTCGCCCAGGCCGTCGGCGCGCCCAGCGGCTCGGTGTACCACCGCTTCGCCGGGCGCACGGTGCTCCTCGCCGAGGTGTGGCTGCGCACGGTGGAGCGTTTCCAGGAGGGTTACCTCGCCGTCCTGACCGAGGAGCCCGATCCGCACCGGGCGGCCCGCACGGCCTCCCGGTACGTGGTGGCCTGGTGCCGCGAGAACCCGCACGAGGCGGTCCTCCTCCTCTACGGCGCCTCGGACTTCGGCCGCGCCGACTGGTCCGAGGAGCACGGCCGGCGCGCCGACGCCGGCAACAGCCGGGTGTTCGCCGCCCTGGCCCGCCTCGCGGAAGCCCTGGGCGCCCGGGACGAGCAGGCCCGGGACCGCGTCGCCCTGGCGCTCGTCGACCTCCCGCTGACCGTGGTCCGCCGCCACCTGCGCACGGGCGGCACCCTGCCGCCTCACGCCGAGGACCTCACCGAGCAGTGCACGACGGCACTCCTGACCTAGGTCCTGTCGTCGACCCCCGCCTGTCCCGCGGCGCCGTGCACGCGCTCTCGCCGCACCGGGCACAGGTTCGAGTACGTTCAGTACGAGGACTCGTGCCCGGCGTGCCGGGAGCACGCACCCGGCGCCGCGGGGTCGCCCTCCGGGCGACGACGGGAGTTCGACCTCGGTGCCTCGTACGCGCTCGTGCGGGAGGTGTGGCGGCTCCGCACCGGGCCGACCCCCCGACGAGCGACGCCGTGCCGGCCGGCATCGTGTGCGCACACCAGCACGCGGCCGATCGACGGGGCCACCGCCTGCGGTGCGGAAGCCGGGGCGGCAGGCCGCCGTCCTTCGGCCGTGAGGCGTACGAGCGGCGCAACACCGTGACAGGCCCTCGCCGTTCCGCGGAGGGCCGCGGTGCGCGCTCCCGGTCGGTGACTGGAGCGTCGTGGGCGCGCGCAGCCGGAACGACGACGCTGCCCCGCCCACCGGGGAGGTGGACGGGGCAGCGTCGTCTGAGGGTGCGCCGGTCAGCCGGCGGCGGGGGCTCCGAGCCCGACCTCCTGGCCGGCGGCCGTCCGGGGCGTCAGCGCCTTCTGCGCGAGGACGCCGAAGACGATCCCGAACACCGCCCACAGCACGGCCTGGACGGCCAGGGAGGCGAGCCTGAACTCCCAGAGCAGCGCGGCCGGGAAGCCCGCCGCGACGGCGTCCTCGTTGTCCGGCAGGACGGCGAAGGCGACCGCCGTCACGACGACGAAGCCGGCTCCGGCCGCCAGGGTGGCGTTCCAGTTCCCCAGGCGCGGCGCGAGCCGTCGCCCGGCGATCAGGGCGGCGACACCGAGCAGCACACTGAGCAGGATCATCAGGAAGAACAGGGTGGTGCGCTTCCCGATGGTGTCCGGATTGCCGACGGCCGGCGGGGTCGCCGGGTACTTGAGGAACGGCACCAGATAGACGGTGGTGAACGCGGCGGCGGCCGTGAGCGCCGCCGTCGCCCGGGGGCTGAAGCGGCCCACCCGGCCCAGTGCGAAGGAGAACGCCAGGGACGCGATGCCGCCGAGCGCCACCCCGTAGACGAGGACGCCGGTGGCGAGGCCGAAGGTGGACTGGACGGAGCGGCTGATCCCCTCCTCCTCGGCGGACTCCACGGCGACGGTGCCGCCGTGGTCCGCGTGGGAGCCGTGGCCGGCCGGGGCTTCCCCGGCGGCCTGGGCCTCCTCCACGGCGATCGCGCCGTTCACGGGCGGCTCACCCACCGCGTAGGCCACGGCGAAGGCGAACAGTGCCGCGATCAGGCCCGCGAGCATGCCGCGGACCAGCAGGGATCGAACGGTCGAGGCGTGCATGTGCGGGGCGCCCCTCAGTGGCAGGGGAAGCCGAGCAGGTGACGTCCGTCGTGCACCCACTCGTGCACGTCGGTGCCGGCGATCAGGGAGGTGGCCCCCTGCTCGGCGCCCACGAAGTACAGCGCGATCAGCGCGAGGAGCCCGACGAAGAAGGCCCAGGGCAGCACCGCGCGCACGGGCAGCGGAGCCGGTACGGCGACGGAAGGGGCGGAAACAGCAGCGGAGACGACGGCCTCGGCCATGATGGAACCTCCTGCGGGAACTCGCGTCCCAGACGGTGGTGCAGGACGACGGTCCACGGGTCTGACTCGCCGTGACGCCCCAGGGGGCCGCCGCGGCACACAGTGGCGCGACCGTGCCGGATTCTCACCGGACTTCCGTCTCGCCGTCGTCACGCTGTTCAAATGTCGCCTGACCGTACCGCGCGCGGGGGCCCCAGCCAAGGGTGTGAGGCCTGGATCACCTTCGTACGCCCCCGGGTAGAGTCCCACGCGCCACTCCGACCACAACGGCCCCGCCGTCCCGCCCGTCGCAAAGGATGCCGATGACAGTCCGGTTGACGCTGATCTCGCCCGCGCCGAGCGAAGCGCTCCGCGAGGTGCGGTTCGACGACGACGGTCCTCTCGACCCGGCGGGCCTCGCCCGCGCCGAGACCGTCGCCTCCGCCGTCGACCCGTTGCCGCGCGCGTACACCTCCCCGTCCCGGCGCTGCCGTGGCACGGCGGAGGCCCTGGGCCTGCGCGCGGAGCCCCTCGCCGAACTCGCCGGCTGCGCCATGGGCCGGTGGCGCGGGCGGACCCTGACGGAGGTGGCCGCCGCCGAGGAGGCCGGGGTCGCCGCCTGGCTGTCCGACCCGGAGGCGGCCCCGCACGGAGGGGAGTCCCTGCGCGACCTGCGCGCCCGCGTCGGCGCCTGGCTCGACGGCCTCCGGACCGGCTCCGGCCGCGTCACCGCGGTCGCCGAACCGGACGTGATCCGCGCCGCGATGGTCCACGCCCTCGCGGCACCGGACGCGACGGCCTGGCGCCTGGACGTCCGCCCCCTGACCGCCGTCCACCTCAGCGGCCGCGCCGGCCGCTGGAACCTGCGCCCGGGCGAGCCGCTCGCACCGCGGCCGTAGACGGCCCGTCAGGCCGGGCGCTTCCACTCCCGCAGCAGGAGGTAGCCGAGGTACGCCCCTCCGACGGCCATCGTGTACAGGCCGACCGGCAGGTTGTCGAAGAGCGGCAACTGCTGGGCGGCGAGGTCGGCGAGGACCAGCAGCAGCGCACCGAGCAGGGTCGACATGACCAGGTGCGGGCCGCCGCTGCGGGTGACCCGCTTGGCGATCTGCGGTGCCGTCAGGGAGACGAAGGCGATCGGCCCGGCGACGCTGACCGCGCCGGCGGAGAGGGCGATCGACAGCGAGACCGCCGCGGTCGCCGTGCGGGCCGGACGGGTGCCCAGGCCCGTCGAGAGGTCGTCGCCCATCTCGCCGATGCTCAGCGGCCGGGCGAGAAGCGCGGCGAGCGGCAGGCAGACGAGCAGCACCAGCCCGATCGTCCTCGCGTCGTCCCAGGAGCGGGCGGCCAGGCTTCCGTTGATGTAGGCGGTCAGCGCGCTCGCCTTGTCCCGCTCGACGGCGTAGACCACGTACTGGGTGAGGGCGGTGGACATCGCGGCCACACCGATGCCGGCCACCACCAGGCGCCCCGGATTGCGGAATCCCGACCCCGTGGAGAAGTAGACGACGGCCATGGCGATCACGGCGCCGAGCAGCGCGCCGACGGGCACCGGCACGAGGTCGGGGAAGAACAGCGCGGCGGCCGCCGCACCCGCCCCGGAACCGGCGCCGAGCCCGATGACGTCGGGGCTGCCCAGCGGGTTGCGGGTGACCGACTGGAAGAGGGCCCCGGACAGGCCGAAGGCCGCGCCGGCGGCGATGGCGACGACGAGCCGCGGGCCGCGCAGCCGGTTCAGCACGAAGGCGTTCTTGCCCCCGGCCTCGCCCGCCAGCGCCGACGGAAGGTCGGCCAGGTCGATGCCGAGCCGGCCCAGTGAAAGGGTCGCCACGGCCGCCCCGAGAAGCAGCAGCAGCGTCACCGCCGCGGCGATCACCGTGGGGCGGCGCACGGGGACGGCGACCCACGGGCCGACCCGCAGGAGGCTCCGGCCCGCGGGCCGGAGGGGCCGCGACGCCGTCACGGCCGGGATGTCGATCCGCTCGGCGGTCTTCATGCCGCTCCCCTCATACGACGGACGGCGAACAGCAGCGCGGGCGCGCCCACGAAGGCGGTGACGACGCCGACCATGAGCTCCTGCGGGCGGAGCAGCACCCGGCCGATGACGTCGGCGAACAGCAGCAGGGTGGGCCCCGCGAGCGAGGTGAAGAGGATCTGCAGGCGGAAGTCGGTGCCCACGAGCGCCCGGACGAGGTGCGGGACGGCGAGCCCGACGAAGGCGATGGGGCCGACGGCGGCCGTCGCCGCGGCGCTGAGCAGCGTCGCGGCGAGGAGACCGGCGCCCTTCACGCGGGCGGGGCTGATGCCGAGGGAGGCGGCCTTGTCGTCGCCCATCGCCATGGCGTTGAGCCCCGGCGCGAGGAGCACGGCGAGGACGAACCCGACGGCGGCGAACGGCAGGACGGCCCAGAAGGCGTCGAAGCCGCGCCCGCCGAGCGAGCCCACCACCCAGTAGCGGTACGTGTCGAAGACCTGCGGCCGGGACAGCGCGACGGCCTGGATGAACGCGGCGAGGACGGCGGAGAGCACCGCACCGGCGAGCACCAGACGGACCGGCCCGCCGCCACCGCCGGCCGTGCCGACGAGGTGGACGACCACACCGGTCGCCAGGGCGCCGGCGAGGGCCCACCAGATGGTCTCGCGCTGCCCGGAGGCGCCGAGGAACGCGGTCGCGGCGACGATGGCGGCCGACGCGCCCGCGTTGATGCCGAGAAGTCCCGGCTCGGCGAGCGGATTACGGGTGATGCCCTGCATCAGCGTGCCGGCGACCCCGAGGCAGAGACCCGCGAGCAGACCGAGCGCGGTGCGCGGATAGCGGCTCTCGACGACGGTGCGGAGGTAGCCGTCGCCGTCACCGGTGACGACCCGGAGGACGTCGGCGGCGGGCGTCGGCTTGCTGCCGAACATCACGCTGGCGAGGACCGCCAGGGCGAGCAGGACCAGGCACAGGGCGGCGGCTGCGAAGTGCCGGGCAGGGCCCCGCCGTACGACGGCGGGGCCCTGCCCGATCCGGGAGAGAGTGGTCACGCCTGGACCCGCTGCTACTTCCCGGCCTTGGCGACGGCCTTGTCGATCATCGGGAGGTACCGCTCGATGCTGTACGGCACCGTCAGCGGGTTGATCATCGACGAGGCGGTGACGAAGGGCTGGTCGTTGCTGTAGACGAGCGCGCCCTTCTTGACCGCGGGGATGGCCGCGTACAGCGGCTGCGCCTCGATCTCCTTGCGGGACTTGTCGTCCATGTAGAAGGTGAAGGCGATGTCGCTCTTGGAGAGCTTGTTGGCGTTCTCCAGGCCGATGAGGGCGGAGTCGGTGCCCTCGGTCTCCTTGAAGGTGTTCACGATCGGGTCGACCTTGAGGCCCAGCTTGGAGACCATCGCGACGCGCTGCTCCTCGGGCTTGAAGACGCCGAGGGTGCCGGGGCCGGTGTTGTAGATGTACGAGAACGTGACGTTCTTGTAGTTCGGGCGCGTGGCCGCGGCGTCGGCGAGCTGCTTGTCGATCTTGGAGGTGAGCTCCTTGGCCTTCTCCGGCTGGCCGAGCGCCTTCGCGACGATCTCGATCTGCTGGTCCCAGTCGGTGCTCCACGCCTTGTCGGGGTAGGCGACGGTCGGCGCGATGTCCTTGAGGAGGTCGTACTGCTTCTGCGTGATGCCCGACCAGGGGGCGAGGATGACGTCGGGCTCGAGCTCGGTGATGGCCTCGATGTCGAGCTCCTCGCCGCCGTCGAACTGCTTGGGCAGCGTGGCGCCGGACTTCTTCACGGCGTCGTGGATCCAGGGCAGGTAGCCCGTCTTGTCGCTGCCCCAGGGGTAGCTCTCGATGCCGACGGGGACGTTGCCGAGGGCGATGGCGGTCTCGGCGGAACCCTGGCCGAGGGTGACGACGCGCTTCGGCTTCTCCTTGATGACGGCCTCGCCGAGGGCGCTCTTGATGGTGACGGGGAACGCCCCCGCCGGAGCCTTGGCCGCCGTGTCCTTCGCGTCGTCCTTTTTGTCGTCCGAGCCGCACCCGGTCACCATGAGGCCGAGCGAGACCGCGGCGGCGCCCGCCACGAGAACGCGGCGGCGGAGGGGGGTGAACACAGAAGGCATGACGGATCCTTGTCTCCGGGCAGAGGTGTGCTGACGCCCCGCCGACGCCCCTCCAGACATGGGAATGCCGAGGCAGCGGCCATTGCGAGGCGCTTGTTAGGTGAGCCTAACCTATCCCCGTTCGGTGTGGAGCGCCAGGGTCCGACCACCCGACCGCCGGATGAAACGCCGTCAGGCTGACGCCTCCCACGTACTCCCTTTTCCGCCGTCGGCCCGAGGCTCCGCGCCGCCGTCGGCCCGAGGCTCCGCGCCGCCGTCAGGCCGAGGCCTCCCACGCCGTCGTCAGGCCGTCCAGCCACGCCGGCGGCAGCTCGGCGGCGTCCCATTCCTCGTGCAGGTCCGCCGGGGACGTGGCGAGCCGTTCCAGGACGGCCACGCTGGTGGGAGAGTGGATCAGGGAGTACCGGCCGTGGATCGCGATCGCGCTGCCGGGCCCGTACTCGGCGTACAGCCGCTCCAGGCGCGCACGGTGGGCCGAGGTGAACTCGGTGAGCCGGCCCGCGTACCCCGCCCGCTGACGCGAGCTCATCGTGCCGAGGAGGGCCCGCAGCACCTGCTCGGTGACCTCCGGGTCGAGATCGGAGACGTCGGCGAAGGAGAGGTAGAGCGGAGTCACCGCCACCTTGGTCCGCTCCAGCTCCGTCCGGCCGACGGGCGGACGGTCGTCCGGAGAGGCGGCCGACGGATCCGAGGCGACGGCGTGCCTCAGCGCCCGCTCGGAGACCGCGCCCAGCTCGTCGATGACGGCCCGCGCCCCGTCGAGCCAGCCCGAGGCGTACGGCTCGCCCTTCCCCTCCGGCGCGCTCCGCCCGGCCGCGCCGATCTCCTGGTACGCGAGGGCCAGCGCGCCCGCCTCGACGAACCCGATCAGCTCCTCCGCGTCGCCGGACCAGACGCCCGCCCGGGCGAGCAACTGGAGGAGTGTCCTCTTCGCATTGAGGACACTGGCCTCGTCCAGCTGCTGCCGTCCTTCTCCGGCGGTGCTCACAGGGTCCTCCTCGTCGTAGGGACGGCGCGGTGCTTCGGCCACACGGAACGCTCCGTTCGAGCCTACGCAACACCCGGCGTCCCGACGCACCCTTCCCGCCCGCGCCGCGCCCGCGGCGACGGCGGAGAAGACCGGACGTGAACGTTCAGCGCCGGTACACGCGCAACTCCGCCACCTCGTACGACATCTCCGTCGCGTCCGGGTCGGGTGCCGGGTGGTACCGGCCCGCGCAGACCGACAGGTTCACGATGAGATGGGCCCGCCAGGAGCGCCCCACCCCCCGGCGGTCGTCGAAGACGCGGGCGCCGTTGACCCACCAGACGACGGACCGCGCTCCCAACTCGACCCGAAGGTCCACCCACGCCCCGGGCCGGACGGCCGGGTCCCGGAAATAGAGGTAACGGCCCCGCACCCGGTTCGACAGCTCCAGGAGGTCCGGGTTGTCGGGGTGGTATTCGAAGACGTCGACCTCCTGGCCGCCGTCGAGCCAGGTCCAGATCGCCGGCCAGGCGCCCGTCTCCTCGGGCAGTCGCACCCGGGCCTCCAGGACGTCGCCCGCCCGCACCTGGAAGCCCTCCGCGCTGCCCTCCGTCGTGAGCAGCCCGGCGTCCCAGAGGCCGTCGCTTCTTCGAGTGGCCCGGAACGTCCCCGTCCGGCTGTACGAGGGGTCCTCCACCAAGTGGTCGAGCTTGTTGTCGCCGGGGTTCGTCGGTCCGCCGCCGGGATACGCCCACGAGCGGCCCGCGACCCACTGCTCGGCTGAGGAGAAGTCCGCGTCGAGGACGAGTTCGGCGCGGGCCGACGCCGGGCCGCCCCCGCCGGAGCGCTCGCCGCCCCGCCGGAGCCGGTCGAAGAAATCGTTCGGCACGGCGACACCCCTTTCGTTCGGGCCTCCGTCGGCCCAGGGGCAATCTGCCCCACCTTGCCCGGGGCAAGCGCGGGGGACGGGTAGTTGGCGACAAGTCGTCACCGGTGCCTCCGGCAGCGGCTCGGCCTGCGTCGCGCCCGGCGCGGCGCGGTCGGCCTCACCGGCGCGGTGCGGTCGGCCTCGCCGGCGCGGCGGTACTCGAACACGCCTGACGTTCGTCCCCGGCGGCGGCGCCGTCGTCATCGGCGCGGGTGGGCCCGGCCGCACCGCCGTCCTGCCGCACGAGGTCCCGTCACCTCTCCGCACTGAAGGCCCGAGCCGAACCGAGCGAGGTGTTCGGTCTGCCCCGGGCCGGTGCCGTCGGCGTCCATGTCGGGACGTACGGCCCGGACGAGGCACCGGAGGCGTGCGAACGCCTGCGCCGGGGACGGATCGACGGCGGGGCGGTCGTCCTCCAGGACGGCCGAACCCCACGCCCACGCCACTCCACCCGGCGGCTTTCCGGCGACCGGGCAGGCGGGTGCCGCGAGCGCCATTTATGGTTACGCTGTATCCGTTAAAAGGGTGCGGTTCGGAGATCAGGCGATCCACGGGGAGCAGCGGACGTGAGCGACACGGGTACGGCGTCGGCCGACGTCATCGTCATCGGGGCGGGTCCCGTAGGGCTCGCCCTCACCCTCGACCTGGCCCGCCGGGGGATCGCGGTCCGGCTGGTGGAGCGGGAGGAGGAACGGTTCGAGGGCTCGCGGGCCAAAGGCGTCCAGCCGCGCACCCTTGAAGTCCTCGACGGCTTCGGCCTGGCCGCAGCCGCCCTCGCGGCCGGCGGCGCCTACCCGCCGATGGGACTCCACTTCGGCCCCTTCACCAAGACCTGGCGGATGCACGCCACCGCCCCGGACGGCGCCGGCACGCCCTACCCCGACGTCCTGCTCCTCCCGCAGTACGCCACCACCGCCCTCCTCCACGGAGCCGTCCGACGGCTCGGCGGCGACGTCGAGTTCGGCGTCCGGGCCGAGGAGATCACCCAGGACGCCGGGTCCTGCGCCGTACGCCTGGGCGACGGCCGCCTCCTGACGGCCCGGTACGTCGTCGGCGCCGACGGCGGCGCCAGCACCGTGCGCAAGGCCGCCGGCATCGCCTTCGAAGGCACCACCGACGAGGCCGACCGGACGATCCTCGTGGACGCCGCCGTGGACGGTCTCTCCCACGACCACTGGCACATCTGGCCCCGCACCGGCGGACGCGGCATCGCGGCCTGCCCGCTGCCGGGCGCCGACGGCCGCTTCCAGATCATGATCGGAACGCGGCCGGGCGACCCGATCGAACCCGCCGCCCTGACCGAGGCCCGCCTCGCGGATCTCCTCCGCCGCCGGGCCGGCCGCTCCCTCACTCTCCGCGACATCAGCTGGGCCTCCGTCTTCCGCCCCAATGTCCGCCTCGCCGAGCGCTACCGCAACGGCCGGCTCCTCCTGTGTGGAGACGCGGCCCACGTCCACACCCCCGCCGGAGCGCAGGGCCTCAACACCGGAGTCCAGGACGCGCACAACCTCGGCTGGAAACTCCACCAGGTCCTCGCCGGCGCCGACACCTCGCTCCTGGACAGCTACGAGCGCGAACGCCGCCCCGTCGCCGCCCGGGTCCTCGGCCGCTCCGCCGAGCTCTACGAAGGACTGGCCGCCCCCGCCCCCGTCGGCTCACCCGGGGCCCCGGAGAACACCAGCTCGACATCTCCTACTTCGGCGGCCCGCTCGCCCCCACCGGCGCACCCCGCACCACGACCCTGCGCTGCGGCGACCGCGCCCCCGACGCCCGACTGCCCCGGCCCACCGCCACGGCGGCCGCACTCTTCGACCTCTACCGGGGCCCGCACTTCACCGCCCTCGCCTTCGGCGCCCGCGCCACCGCCGCCGCACACCGCCTCCCCTGGCCGAGCACCGGCGTCCCGCTGCGCCGCCACACCGCGCTCCCGCACACCACGCCCCGTACGCCCGGGGAAGCGGCCCTGCTCACCGCGTACGGAATCACCGAGGACACGCTCCTGCTCATCCGTCCGGACGGCCACGTCGGCCATGTCGGCCACATCGGTCGTCTCTCCGCCGTGGACGGCACCGGGGATCCCCTCCCCGCCGTCGCCGCGCTGACCGGCGGCCTCCCCACCGCCTGACGTCCCCCCGGGGCGCACACCTTCGGCGGGTACGGTGTCCACCGCACCCCCCGAAGGCCGCCGGCGCCCGGCGACCGCGCCCAGCGAGAGAGAGCCCGCCCCATGCCCGCCACCCCGCCACCTCCCGGCAGCCCGGCCTGGTGGGCCGCACGCCCCGCACCCGTACCCCCGGCCGGGCCCCGGCGCGGCCGGCCCGCGCTCGACCCCGCGCGGATCGTCGACACCGCGCTGCGCCTGGTCGACGAGCACGGCGTCCAGGCGTTCTCCCTGCGCATGCTGGCCGAGGAGCTGAACTCCGGTACGGCCACGCTCTACCGCCACTTCGACGGCAAGGACGAGATCCTGGCCCACGTCGTCGACCGCGTCCTCGGCGAGGCCGACCTCGACGGCCTCGCCGAGGACACGGCCGACTGGCGGGAGGCCCTCACGGTCACCGCCCACCGGTTCCACGACGCCCTGCGGCGCCACCCCCACACCCTGCCCCCGCTCATCGCCCACGTACCGGTCGGCCCCCACGGACTCGCCCAGCGCGAGCGCGTCCTGGCCGCCCTCCTGGCCCACGGCCTGCCCGCGGAGCTCGCCGCCCGGGCCTTCACCGCCGTCACGCACTACGTCATCGGCTTCACCGCCCAACAGCACGGGCCGGGCACCGCCCCCGACGACGGCGCGGACCTCGCCGCCTTCTACCGGGGGCTCGACCCCGCCTCGTACCCCGCCCTGCTCCGGACCGCCGAAACCCTCACCGCCGTCTCCCCGGACGAGGAGTTCGAGTTCGGCCTCACCCTCCTCGTCCTGGGCCTCGACCGGCTCCACCACCCGCCCGGGAACCGCCCGTAGGAGTCACGACACGGATCCGCACCCAGGACGGGCGCGCGCGTGCCCGGGCTCAGGCCCGCACGACCGTCCACGCCCCGACGGGCCCCGCCACGTACAGCAAGGTGCCGACCGGCAGGTACGCCCACGGAGTGCGCCCGCGGCGCCAGGCCGCCACGCCGAGCACCGGCGAGGCCACCGCGGCGAGGCCCGGGCCGATCCAGGGCAGTGCCCACATCGCCAGGGTCCCGGCCCCGGCGCACAGGGGCGCGGGATCGCCGGTTCCGCAGCCGTCGGCCGCGAAGATCGAGACGTGGAAGACCAGCCCGTCGAGCAGGAAACCGACGGCGCTCAGTGCCGCGATCGTCACCAGGCACGCCGTGGGGCGTGTGGGGACGCGTGGTGGGGCTCGCGACGCAACGATCTTCGGCGGGGATCGTTGATCACGCCATGAAGAACGCCGACACCGGGCGGCGCGTCCGCCTTCTCGCTTCCACCGCCGCCGCCCTGCTGCTGGGTGTCGTGAGCGCGCCGAGCACGTACGCGAACCCCGCCGCGCAGGACTGTCCGACGGCGGAGATCTTCGCGACCGACAACACCGCCGTCATCACCGATCCCGACGACCCCGGGCTCGACACCCGCCTCACCCGCTTCGGGCACGAGGTGCGGCGGATCATCCGCGCCCACGGCGCACGTCCGGGCGGATCGGAGCTGCTGGACGACGTCTTCTGGTCCGAGGAGCTGAAGCAGGCGACGTACGAGCGGTCCCGCGAGTTCGACGTCGAGAGGGTCGGCCGCGACGGGCTCCACCACATCGCGGGCGTCATCGCCAAGCAGTACGACCAGGAGGCCGTCCTCACCTTCCGCTGCCTGCCGCGCACGTCGCCGGAGACCGACGCGGTCGAGATCGAGGTCCCCGGCGTCCGCGTGAGCGGCCTGCGGGAGGCGCTCGTCGCGGACCCGGAGGCCCGCGACAAGCTGGGCGGCGGTTCCGTCACCCTCGACGGTCGGCTCGTCCTCGTGGCCCCGGTCGACGACCTCCCGCTGGCCCGCAGGTTCACGACCGCCCTCGGCGCCGACTGGGACCGGGCGGAGATCCGGTACGGCGACCGGGAGTTCGTGGCCGGTACGGAGTGAGCCGGGGCGGAGTGGGCCGGTACGGAGTGGGCCGGGCGGCCGCTAGGAGCTGTCCGGCCGATCATGT
>NZ_JAINVG010000003.1 GCF_020400725.1 Streptomyces sp. NK15101
CGAACTCGAAGTCGCCCTCGCGGGAACCGCCTTCGACCGAGGCGTAGTAGCCGCGGATGGTGCGCGGTCCCGCGGCGGTTCCGGCGTGCAGCCAGAAGTCGTCCCAGGAGCGGGCGAAGGCGAGGGTGGCGCCGCGGAGCTCGGAGGCCCGGTCGGTCCTCACCGTCAGCTCGTGGGCCTCGCGGGCGTCGAGGACGACCGTGGTGTCCTTCTTCAGCTCCAGCTGCGGGCGGCCGAGGTAGCTGAGCGAGTCGGTCAGCGTGGCGCCCTCGCCGGCGTCGGGCGTGGTGACGAAGGAGGAGAGGAAGTAGCTGCCGGGGCGCAGGCGGTAGACCTGGTCGGCGGCCCCGTCGTTGAAGCGGCGCTCACCGGTGGCGTCGTCGGTGCCGATGACGTCGAGGGAGGAGGCGCCGGAGGCGGGCTCGCCCTGACGGTCGATCAGCTTGACGCGCAGGGTGACGGTCTCGGGCTCCACGTACAGCGAGAAGGGGGTGGAGACGTGGACGCCGCCCGTGCCGGTGGCGACGACGCGGCCGGTGACGTCGCCGTACTGGGCGCGCTCCAGGCGGGCGTCGGGGGCGAGGTCGAGCGGGACCCCGACGGTGGCGCCGGCCGGGACGGTGACGGTGCGCTCGCCGAGGCGGGCGATCGGGGCGCGGACCGCGGAGCCGTCGTCGCCGGTGACCTTCTCGACGGCCAGGTCGAGGGTGACGGGCACGTCGGAGGTGTTGGTGTACGGCACGGAGACCGTGGTGCGGTCGCTCCCGTCCTGCGGCCAGGCGAAGGTGCCGCCCTGGACGGCGGGGGAGCCGAGGACGGTCTGGTCGACGGCGGCCTTGACGTCGAGGCGGCCGCCGCCGACCTCGCGGACGTCGCCGGGGACCCCGCTGTCGGCGGAGGCGACGAGCGCGGACTTGATCTGCCGGGCGGTCCAGTCGGGGTGGCGCTGCTTGACGATGGCGGCGGCGCCCGCGACGTGCGGGGTGGCCATCGACGTACCGGACATGGATTGGTAGGCGTAGACGCCCCGGCCGCCGGCCGCGGCCGCGGAGATGCCGACGCCGGGCGCCGCTATCTCGGGCTTGAGGGTGTGGTTCACGATCGTCGGGCCGCGGCTGGAGAACCAGGCGGTGGAGTCGTCGCGGTCGGTGGCGCCGACGGTGAGCACACCGGGCGCGCAGCCGGGCGAGGAGACGGTGTCGTGGGCGGGGCCCGAGTTGCCGGCGGCGATGACGAACAACGTGCCCTCGCTCCGGGCGAGTTCCTCGGCCGCGACGCTCATCGGGTCGGTGCAGTCGGTGGGCACGGAGCTGCCCAGGCTCATGGAGACGACGTCGGCGCCCTGCGCGACGGCCCATTCCATGCCCGCGATGATCCAGGAGGCGGCGCCGGAGCCGGAGTCGCCCAGCACCTTGCCGTTGAGGAGGTCCGCGCCGGGGGCGACGCCCTTCTTCCTGCCGCCGCTCGCGGCGCCGGAGCCGCCGACGGTGGAGAGGGTGTGGGTGCCGTGGCCCCCGCGGTCGTCGGTGGTGTCGGAGTCGGTGAAGTTCTCCGAGGCGACGATGCGGCCCACGAGGTCGGGGTGGCCGGCGTCGGCGCCGGTGTCGAGGACGGCGACCTTGGTGCCCTTGCCGTCGTAGCCGGCGGCCCAGGCCTCGGGGGCGTGGATCTGCTTCGTCGACTGCTCCAGGGTGGCCTCGACCTTGCGGTCGAGCCAGAGCTTCCTCAGGCCGGAGGCGGAGCGGGCGGCCGGGGCGGCGATGTCGGCCCAGAAGGTGGCGGCCTGCTTCTTCTCCGCCTTGAGGGCGACGCCGTCGACGGCCTTGAGGACCTGGCCGCGCCTGGCGCCGCGGGGGGTGGCGGGGACGGAGCGGGCGAGGTCGGAGCCGTAGACGGCGATGAGGGGCAGCGTGGTGGTGGCGGCGTCGTCGTAGCCCTGGCGGATCAGGCCGGTGACGTTGAAGAGTTCCTCGTCGACGCGGCCGGCGGCGAGCGCGGCGGTGGCGTCCTCGGGGTAGACGTACAGGTCCGGTCCGGAGCGGCGGGTCTGTACCAGGGGGACGGTCCCGTCCTCCCGGGGCAGGGCCGTGGCCGCCGGGTTCCCTTCGGCGTCCCGGGTGACCAGGACGCGGTCGCCGGTGACCAGGGTCACCGTGGCGCTCTTCGCTCCGTCACCGGCGCGGGCCGAGGCCTCGCTGCCGACCAGCGGTCGCTTGCCGGCCGTGTCGTCCTGCGGCTCATCGGCCATGGACGGCGCGACCGCGGTGACGGCCAGGACGACGGCGGTCGCCGCCCCCAGGACCGTACGCGAAATCGGGCGCATCGCTCTCCCCATCTGAATCCGGAAAAAGGGCATAAGGCAGCCTTTTCCGGAGGCTGTTGGTGCTGCGGTGGCGCCACATTGGCAGAGGTGAGGGCGGTACAGGGATGATGGGAGAGGCGGGAATACGCCGTGGCCGTTTCCCGCCAGGTCACCAACGGAACGAATGCCTCCGGTGAACGTCCCTGGAACGTCCGGGACCGCCCGCCGGAGGTACGGCGAGGGGTGGGGCATCCATGCTGGGAGCGATAGGACTCGACGAACGCCAGGAGTCCGCGTACCGCGCCCTGGTCGCGCTGGGCGCGGCCGAGGTCACCGATCTCGCGCACCGGCTCGCCCTGCCCGAGCAGGAGACCGAACGGGCGCTGCGCCGTCTGGAGTCGCAGGGACTCGCCGCCCAGTCCTCGGCCCGCACCGGCCGGTGGGTCGCGGCGCCGCCCGGGGTCGCGCTCGGCGCCCTGCTGACCCAGCAGCGGCACGAGCTGGAGCAGGCCGAGCTGGCGGCCAAGCTGCTCGCCGAGGAGTACCGGGCGGAGGCCGCGGAGGCCGCCGTGCACGACCTGGTGGAGGTGGTGGTCGGCGCGAGCGCGGTGACCCACCGCTTCCTCCAGCTGCAGCTGGGCGCCCAGGAGGAGGTCTGCGCCCTGGTGACGGGCAAGCCGATCGCGGTCTCCGGCCTGGAGAACCACGCCGAGGAGCAGGCGGCCGGGCGCGGGGTCCGCTACCGGGTGGTGATCGAGCGCGAGGTGCTCACGCTCCCGTCGGGGCTGCTCGAACTCTCCGCGGCGCTCGGCCGCGAGGAGCGGATCCGGGTCGCCGACCGGGTCCCCACGAAGCTGGTCGTCGCCGACCGGTCCCTGGCCATGGTCCCGCTGACCGGCCGGGGCGCCGAGCCGGCGGCGATCGTCGTGCACGCGAGCGGGCTCCTGGAATCGCTGATGGGCCTCTTCGAGTCGGTGTGGCGGGAGGCGCTGCCGCTGCGGCTCGGGGCGGGCGCGCAGATCACCGAGGACGAGGCGCCTGGCCCGGACGCGATGGACCTGGAGATCCTGTCGCTGCTGCTCGCCGGGATGACGGACGCGAGCGTGGCCAAGCAGCTGGACCTGGGGCTGCGGACCGTGCAGCGGCGGGTGAAGGGGCTGATGGAGCTGACCGGGGTGACGACCCGGCTGCAGCTGGGTTGGCACGCGTACGAGAAGGGCTGGGTCGCCCGCGGCTGACGCGGGGACGTATGGGAAGGTGAGCGGCCGGTTCCACTTCCTCCCTCGTCCTCCCGCCCTCTCGTCTCCTGGAGTTCCGCCCCCATGAACGGACGCCGCCGTCGCGCCCTGCTGGCCACCGTGACCCCGATCCTGGAGCCCGGCGAGCGGGTGGAGGTGACGTGCGTCGTCAACCTGAGCACGGTCTCCGCACGCCGGACCGCCGCGTTCGGCGTGGCGTCGGCCGTCCTCAACGGTGGCGCGATGGCGGTGATACCGGTTCCGGTCCCGATGTACCTGGCGATGACCGACCGCCGGCTCCTCGTCTTCCGGGCGGATCCGGTCTTCGCCAAGCCGGTCGAGCACACCATGACGATCCCGCGCGACGGCCTGGTCCGCTCGGCGATCAGGGAACGGATCCTGAACTCCTCCTTCGTCCTCTCCTCACCGCACGGCGAGGCCGTCCTGAAGATCGTCTTCCCGCTGATCGCCCGCAAGGAGCGGAACCTCGTGGCCGCCGCCCTCCCCCTGGCGCCCTGAACCCCTGCCCCGTACCCCGTCCGCCCCGCGCGACCTGCGGAGATCCCGCTCGTCGTGCACGCTGGGCAATGTGGGTGTGTGGCAGCTCCTGATGATCGCGACGGTGATGCTGCTCGGTCTGTTCGGGGTGCTCGCGCCCGGCGTGCCGGGGACGTGGCTGGTGTGGGCGGCGATGCTCTGGTGGGCGCTGCACGAGCGCACGGACCTGGCCTGGATCCTGTTGGCCTCCTCGACCGGCCTGCTGCTCCTCACCCAGGTGATCGTCTGGCAGCTGCCGCCCCGCCGCCTCAGGGGCGTCGGCATCACCCGGCGCATGGTGACGTACGCGGGGGTGGGCGCCCTCCTGGGCTTCGTCCTGCTCCCGGTGGTCGGCGCGATCCCCGGCTTCGTCGGCGGGATCTACCTCTCGGAGCGGCTCCGCCTCGGCGGCCACGGCCAGGCCAGGGCGGCGACCCGGACGGTGATGCGGGCGGCCGGCACGAGCGTGCTCGTCGAGCTCTTCGCCTGCCTGCTGATCGTGGGCGCCTGGGCGGGCGCGGTGATCTGGGGCTGACTACGTCCCCGAAGGCCCCGCGCTCCCGCTCAGGTACCGCGCCGCGTAGGAGCGCCAGGGACGCCACTCCTCCGCCTCCGGGGCTCCCGTCGGGGGCACGTCGGGGTCGCCGAGGGCCCGCATCCGGATCAGCGCGGCGGCCTCGGCGGTCACGCCGGGGACGGCGAGCAGGGCGCGCTCGGCCTCGTCGCGGTCGGCTCCGGGATCGAGGCGTACGGCTCCGTCGGCGAGGGCACGGGCCAGCGGCCCCGCGACGGGGTGCTCCGTCAGGGCGGCGGGCTCCGGGAAGACATGGGTGAGGGTGCCGCAGGCGGTGGCCAGCGGGGTGCCGTGGAGCTCGACGAGCCGGGCCGACTCCTCGGCGCCGAGGACCGTCCGCAGCGCGAACTCCTCGGGCTCGGCCGTGCCCGGGGAGCGCACGCCCGGCCGGGCGGCCACCTCGGCGGCGAGCGCGGGGGCCGCCCCGAGGCGCTCGGCGACCGCGTACGGGTCGGCGTCGAGGTCGAAGAGGCGGCGCAGCCGGTGCACGGCGGTGGTCAGGTCGCGCAGCTCGGCCAGGTGGATCCGGGCCTCCAGCCAGCGCCCGCCGGAGCGCTCGTCGACGGAGACGACACCGGTGCCGTACGGGAGGCGGAGCGTGCGCCGGTAGGTGCGGGCGCCGGGAGCGCCGACGACCTCCTCCACCCGGGGAACGGCCTCGGCGGCGAGCAGGTCGAAGACCTCGCCGGTCGCGTACGGCCCCCGGTGGGCGAGCCGCAGCGGCACCCCGGCGGCGAGCGCGGTACGGGCTCCCGCGCCGCTGCCCGCCTCGGCGCGCAGGGCGGTGGGGGTGCGGGCGTAGACGGCGCGGATCGTCTCGTTGAACTGGCGGACGCTGGCGAATCCGGCCGCGAAGGCGATCTCGGTGACGGGCAGTCCCGTGGTCTGGAGCAGCAGCCGCGCGGTGTGCGCCCGCTGGGCGCGGGCCAGCGCGACCGGGCCGGCGCCGAGCTCGGCGGTGAGCTGGCGCTGCACCTGCCGGGTGCTGTAACCGAGCCGGCCCGCGAGGCCGGGCACGCCCTCGCGGTCGACGACGCCGTCGCCGATCATCCGCATGGCGCGCCCGACGACGTCGGCCCGGACGTTCCACTCGGCGGAGCCGGGCACGGCGTCCGGGCGGCAGCGGCGGCAGGCGCGGAAGCCGTGGCCCTGGGCGGCGGCGGCCGTGGGGTAGAAGGAGACGTTCTGCCGCTTGGGGGTGACGGCGGGGCAGCTGGGACGGCAGTAGATGCCGGTGGTCCGGACGGCGAAGAAGAACTCTCCGTCGAACCGCGCGTCCCTGCTGCTGACCGCCTCGTAGCGGGTGTCGTCGTCCCTCATGGCCCCCAGTGTGCGGGAGCCGCCGCCACCCGGCTCGCGGTTTTCGGACACCGCGCTGCGGGTGGCGACGGGCGAGCCGCCCGCACGGCCTACCGCAGCCGGCCCTGGCGCTTGAACTCCAGGGCCGCGCGGCCACCGGCGCCCACGCGCTTCCACTCCTTGAGCATCTCGGAGCGCATCCGGGCATCGGTCTTGGCCACGATCCGCCGGTTCTCGCGGAGCAGCTTGCGGTAGCTCTCCAGGCGGCGCACGGGCAGCGAGCCGTCCTCGATCGCCGCCGTCACCGCGCAGCCCGGCTCGGACTCGTGGGCGCAGTCGTGGAAGCGGCAGTCTCCGGCGAGCTCCTCGATCTCGGAGAAGACCTGGCCGACCCCGGCCTCGGCGTCCCAGAGTCCGACGCCGCGCAGCCCGGGGGTGTCGATGAGGACTCCCCCGCCGGGCAGGACGAAGAGGTTGCGGGTGGTCGTGGTGTGACGGCCCTTGCCGTCGACGTCGCGGGCGGCCTGGACGTCCATCACGTCCTCGCCGACCAGGGCGTTGGCGAGGGTCGACTTGCCGGCGCCGGAGACGCCGAGCAGCACGGTCGTGCCGCCCGCGATCGTCGCGGCGAGCACGTCGAGCCCCTCCCCGGTGGTGGAGCTGAGGGGCAGCACCTGCACGCCGGGCGCGACCGTCTCCACGTCCTCGACGAGGTAGGAGAGCCCGACCGGATCGGGCACGAGGTCGGCCTTGCTGAGGACGACGGTCGGCTGGGCGCCGGACTCCCAGGCCAGGGCGAGGAAGCGTTCGATCCGGCCGAGGTCGAGCTCGACGGCGAGCGAGACCGTGATGACGGCGTGGTCGACGTTGGCGGCGAGGATCTGGCCCTCGGACCGCTTGGAGGAGGTGGAGCGCGCGAAGGCCGTACGGCGGGGCAGGCACGCACGCACGTACCGGGGATCGCCGACGCCCTCCGGGTCGACGGCGGCCCAGTCACCGGTGCAGACGACCCGCAGTGGATCGTGCGGCGTCACGAACGCCGTGTCGGCGCGAACGACCCCTTCGGCGGTGGCGACGTCGCACTGCCCCCGGTCGACGCGGATCACCCGCCCCGGGACGAGCCCCCGGGCGGCGTGGGGCGCGAAGTCGGCGGCCCAGCCGGAGTCCCAGCCGTGGGCGTCGAGCAGGGAGGAAGAGGAGACGGAGGAAAGCGGGAAAGACAAGGGGGACCCTTCGAAGGGTGGCCCCGGCGGCGCGCTCCGAGCGCGCGGATCGAGTGGGTGTCAGCCGGAGACCACAGGGGTGGGAACGATGAACTCCTGAATGCGGGCAGAGCCCGTCACCGTGACAGTCATCAATGTCCTCACCTCCTGCTTCTTCTCGACGCACCGACACCGCCCCTGCGGGGGACGGATGGACAGCACCATAGCCCCACCCCTGGGCACGGCACCACCGATTAAATTCAGCCCCTCACCCGCCCGGCGATCGCCCGGGCACGTCATCGCTTCACGCGGCTGCGCACGGCGAGGACGGCAAGCCCGAGCAGGGCCGGCTCGACGAGGCGGGCAGTCATCTCGACGTACGTCCCGGTGGTGGTCAGGTCCTGTCCGGAGGCCCGGAAGATCACCGAATTGGTCACCACCCTCACGGACTTCTCGAACCGCTCGGCCGACAGTCGCTTCGCGTACGGCCCTTCCGGGTTGACGGGTGTCGGCTTCCTGGTCGTCAGGTTCACCCGGCGGCCGTCGATGGTCCCCGCACTGACCGGGTCCGGATCGGCCCGCGGCAGCCCCCACAGCATCATCGCGAACACGGTGGCCGTCATCGCCAGGACCAGCCAGGCCAGGGCACGCACGGCGCGCAGGCCGTAGCCGGAGAGGCCCCAGTACAGCCGCAGCAGTGCTCGCTCCCCGCGGGACGCCGCGGCGTCGTGGCGGCGCATTTCCATCTCGCCGTAGTAGAAGTCGGCCGCGCCCGGCTCGTTCCGGCCGTCTTCGAGCGCCTTGCGGAGCTGTCGGTAGACCGGCGCGAGCACGCCGGGTCCATGCGTCTCGACGCCCGGTGGCGCGGACGTCCAGCCGTCGCCGTACCGGGTCGCCCGCCAGTGGTGCTCCTCGGCGAGGGTCCGGCGGCGTATCCAGCGCGGCCCGGCGGGTGGTGGCGACAGGAGGCAGCGGCCTTCGAGCCGCAACTGGTCCAGGTGCACCGCCCCCACGAAGAGGCAGCCGGTCAGGTCGACATCGGCCAGCACCAGGTGCGCGGCGTCCACGCCCTTGACCGAGGTGACCCGCACCCGGTCATCGGTGAGCCCCGGTTCGGCGATCACCTCGCCCTCCGGCGAGACGAACGGACGGGGTCGGCCGACGACGGTCACGGGGAACTCCACCACGGCGTCGCTCAGATCCACCCCGGCGCACCGCAGCCGCAGCGCGGCGGTGGACGCCCACCGTGTCTGTCGGCAGCGCACCTCCCGCGCGGCGGCCTCCAGCGTCACCGCGGCCTCGAACACGGCGCCGGAGAAGTCCACCGTCCCCTGGCAGACCAGCGGGCCGATCCGGGCGGTACGCCGGAACAGCGCTCGCCGAAAACCCACGCCGGCCTCCAGCCGGGCCCCGGAGAAGGACAGGTCACCGCCGATCGCGGCTCCGTCGAACGTGGCTTCCACCTCGAAGTGAGCCTCGGCGAAGGGCATGTCCCCGACGATGTCCGCCCCGTCGAAGCAGGCTCTGCTCCGGTGGAAATGCGTGCCGTCGAAACAGGCCCGCCCGGCGATCCGGACCTTCCCGAAGTCGGCACCGTCCTCGAAGACCGCGCCGTCGAAGGCGGCTTCCCCCTCGATGACCGCCCCGCTGAAGGAGGAGACGCCGCGCACCCGGACACCCGAGAAGTAGGCGTCCCCGCATGTCATGCCCTTGAACATCGCGCCGCGGCCGACCTCTCGGACGCAGAACCGCAACGTCCCCTTGATCCGCGCCTCGTAGAACCAGGCGTCACCGCCCACTTCGGTGTCGTCGAACCACACATCTCCCGCGACCTGCGCCGCACCGAGGCGGAAATCGCCCCCGGCGCGCACGTCATGGACGTACACACCTCCGCCGAACACGGCTGATCCGAAGGAGCAGGAGCCGCCGAAGTCGATCCCGTCGAGCTCCGCGTCCCCGGCGAACCGCACCTCGTCGAACGACGCATCCCCCACCCGCGCCCGCCCGCTCCCCGGATCCCTGAGCGGTGCGAGGAGCTCGTCGAGCAGGCTCTGGGTGAAGGGGGTGCCCCGGTGGTCGAGGTTCGCGCCGGGGGTCAACGAGGCCAGGTAGGCGGCCCGTTCGACGCCGTCCAGATGCGCCAGGCAGGCCGTGTACGAGCCCACTCTGTGCCCCCGGCAGCGTTTCCCGGTGTCAAGGTGCCCGCACTGCGGCCACGCGGGGGAGTCGGTTCCGGTCATCCCAGCTCCCGCCTCATACCGCCACGACCGTCACGTCTCTCCGGTCACGCCCCTTCGGCCGGTCGACCAGCGCCTCGACCACCCAGCGTCCGGGCGGGACTTCCAGTTCCGCCCGATAGCGGTCGGGCTCGTACTGCCGGAAGGCGACGGGAAGCCTGTCGGTACGGCCCGAACGCCACGCGAACGTCCGCAGATTGCGCCGCGGCAAGTCGTGCCCCAGCAGCTCGATCACGAACGGGCGGCCGGCGGCGACCGGGTCCCGGGGGAAGTGCAGGACGATGCCCTCCTCACCGGCGAGCGTGCCGCCGGGCGGGCGTCCCGCGCGGATCGCGAGCATCGCGTCCCGGAGCGCGGGGCCGCTCGCCAGATCCGCGTTCCGGAAACCGGTCCACAGCATGGGGTCCGCACCGGTCCAGTCGGCGACGGCCGACCGGCGGGGCACCGTCCCGTCGCCGGGCCCCAGCAGGCTGTCGGCGATCCGTGACCCGTCGGAGGAGAGCACGACCGCCTCGGGGCTCGGGAAGTCGGCGCTGCCGAGGCAGTGCACGGTGTACGGGAGGGGGCCGACGCTCCGGTGCTCGTCGCACACCGAGCGGAACTCCTCCCGGAAGGCCAGCGCCTCGCGTACGGCGTCGCCCGGCAACCCGGGAACCGGGTAGCGGTTGTCGGTGATCTGCCGCTCGCGGCTCTTCCCCTCGACCCGCACGGCGGGATACACCGGCAGCATCTCGACGACCGCCGGCAGATTGAGCGCCCAGTCGCGCAGCGCCTCGTTCAGCCGGGCGGCCACGGCTGCGCCGGGGCCCGCGTCGCCGGGGACCGCGTGACCGGCCAGCAGCCGAGCGGCTTGGGCCAGCCCCTGTTGCGGGGTGCCGAGGGTGACCAGGGTCCGGGCGGTCTCCCGACCGCCCTCGCACTCCAGATAGTGCCGTCCGATCAGACCGCCCGTCGCATGACAGACCAGGATGACGCGCGGGTCATCGGTCCGGTCCGGGTAGTACGCGCCGACCTCCGCACGCCACCGGTCGAGCTCGCGCGCCACCCACGCCTTCAGCTGCCGGGCCACCAGCCGGTGGGACAGCCGCCAGTCGTACCCGAACGGCACGAACTGCGCGTCGAGCGGGTCGCCGAGGGCGGCGCGGACATCGGGATAGCCCATGCAGGACAGCAGCCCGGGCACGGAGTCCGGGACCTGCAGCAGCGCGCCGGCGTCCAGCCGGAAGGGGCCTTCGGGCAGCGCGTCCCCCAGCCCCGGCGGGAGGGCCACCTCGGTGAGCGCCGCAGCCTCCGAGCCGATCAACCGCTCGCCGCATCGCGCCCAGACGTCCCGGCCGTCCCGACACAACCGGGTGCCCAGAAACCCTGGAACGAAGACCACCAGATCGTGTTCCATTCACCCTCCCCCTGTCCCGGCACCGGAGAACATGTGCGGCAGCCGGATCAGATCGCAACGGTCCTCCCCCTGCAGCGCCATCACGAGACCCTCCGGGTCCATCGCCGTACGGACGGCGTGCACGTCGTACCCCCGCCCGGGGATCCCAGGCCCGTCCAGCCATTCCCGGGACCAGACGTCCCACGCGCGTGACACCGTCCTCGGCGTACAGAGCAACAGCACGGGCCGCTCCACGGGGCCGGCGAACACCAGGGAGGTCACGTCGGGGAAGTCCCCCGGCAGCCGCTCCGGGGGGTGAAGGCTCTCGCCGGAACAGTCCTTGAGGTACACGCTGCCGTGGTCCGCCCAGGCCAGCATGGGCATCGAGGCGTCGTCCTCGTCGTCGTACAGCTCCCCGAGGGCGAGGCAAGAGGGGTCGGCCGTGAGCAGGACGCGCTGCTCGACGCCGTGCTCGCCCTCGGTCCAGACCCGCAGCTGGTCACTCAGGTCGCCGGCCATCCAGTACGAACCGTCCCGCAGGACCCTCGTGTCGATCCCGCAGAACCCGCGGTCGGTCCGGATCGCGCGCCCCGCGATCCCTGCGGACGAGACATCGGCCGGGACCTCGTGACGTACCAGCCGCCGGCCGTCCGCCACGCTCAGCCGCAGCGTGAGGGCGGCCGGGTCGCCCGCCAGGCTCAGCGCGCGGGCCGGCTGGCCGGCGTCCCCGCCGAGCGGGACGTCCCGGTGGGTGACGACCGACAGGCTGTCGTCGAGCCGCCACAGCCGTACGGCCCGGCCGGCCGCGGCGGCCACCGTCCAGCCGTCCGCCGCCCGCACCGCGGCCACCGCCGTCACCGTGCACCCGTCGTGGGCGAGGTCCGTGGCCGGGAGGGCGGCCGGATCCCCCTGCTTCGGCCGGGAGATCCGGATCCGGTCGTGCCAGGCCCGGCACAGCAGCGGGGGACCGTCCGGTGCGGCCGCCAGGGCAAGGACCGGGCGTTCGTTGCTCGGCCGCCGCTGGATCCCGTAGCCGGCCTCCAGCGCGGGGACCACGTCCACCACCCGGATGTACGGGCCGTCGGCGACCGCGAGCAGTCCCTGACCGTCCGGTTCGAACGCCATGGCGCCTTCCCGGGGGGCGTTCAGAACGAGCGTGGCCTCGCGTCCGGACCGCTCGACGGACCAGATCCGGACGGCCACTTCCTCGTATCCGGCGAGCAGCAGTTCGTCGCCGTACCGTCCGAAGGCCAGGCCGCGCGCGTTCGAGGGGTACGTCGCCACCTCCTCCACGACCGGCCGGCCGGATACGGCCTCGCACCGCCAGACGTACACAGCGGTCCCGTCGGCCACGGCGAGGAAGCCCTCCCGGGGGGAGACCGTGAACGCCGCGGCGGCCATCGCGGGTGCCGCCAGGGTCACGCCGGGATCGGTCCGGCAGGCACGCAGACCGCCGTCACCGTTGCGGGTGCGGTCCACTTCGAACAGCTCCACCCGCTCGGTGCCCGCCGCCAGGACGAACATCCGCGTGCCCAGGGTGAGGGCCGCGAGCTGCCGCACATCCGCCGTACGGACCTCCTTCAGCCGCGTGTCCAGGTGCGTTCCGCTCTCCCAGAACCACACCCACACCCGGTTCCCGTCGGCCGCCAGGGTCACGCGCTCGCCCTCCAGTTCGGCCACCGACAGGGCGCGCACACTGCCGCCCCACCGGAACTCCTGATCGGGCGTCCGGGCACCCGCGCGCCAGAAGTACACGGCCTGATCGTCCCGGGCGACGGTGGCCCAGCGGACTCCCGCGCCCACCTCGCGCACTTCGCTGAGCGGGCGTCCGCGCTCCCCGCCGGTCC
Source organism: Streptomyces sp. NK15101 (assembly GCF_020400725.1). Taxonomy (GTDB): domain Bacteria; phylum Actinomycetota; class Actinomycetes; order Streptomycetales; family Streptomycetaceae; genus Streptomyces. Next base: position 12,612 of record NZ_JAINVG010000003.1, read on the forward strand.
GGGGCAGCCGGCGGGTCAGCAGCCGGGCGCCCGACTGCGGGTGCAGGACCTGGATCTCCCCCAGTCCGCCGGCGGTCAGGGTGTCCGCGTGGGCCGACCCCACCGCTCCGGTCCCGGCGCGCCAGCTCAGCGCCCGCGCGCCGCCCGCGGGTGCCGCGCGCCGCCACTCCGGCGGGTCCGGCGGGACATCGGTCCAGTACTCCTGCCAGGGCAGGAAGCCGTCGGTGTGCCGCAGCGTCCGGTACGTCGCGTCACGGTGGCTGACGAAGGCGGTGGCGCTGAGCAAGGCCTTGCGCTCCAGCAGGACCGACTCCGGCAGCGGGCCGGACACGCGGGGGAACGAGCTCGCGACCCTGCCGTAGAGCGCGGCGCCGTCGCAGTCCCGGGCCAGACCCGCCGCGAGTGGCAGCATGACCTCGGGGTTCGTGCGCAGCAGGAAGCCCACGTCCTCGAAGAGCTCCCGCAGGGCGTCCGACCCCACCTGGGCGGCGTGGGCACCCAGGTACTCGAGGGTGTACTCGTCGGCGCCCCTCCAGTCGCCGCCGGCACGGGCGCGCAGCGCGTCGAGCACCCTGCGGTGTGCCTCCCGGGCGGTCAGCCCGGCATCGGAGAGGAAGAACTCGCCGTAACTCGGATGGGCCAGCTGATGGCGGATCCGCCCGGCCGTCCGCCGCGGGCCGTCCTTCTGGGTGGCGACGATGCCGCCGTCCGCGCTCCGGCACACCTGTCTCAGATCCTCCAGCGTGAGCTCCGGCGAGTCGGCCTCGCGCAACGCGTTGGCGAGCGTCAGCCAGGTCGCGTCCGGGGCCAGCCCGGGGCCTTGGATCACCGTGAGCGCCCGCAGCACCTCGTGGGCCCGCTGTGCGCCGGGCTGCTCGCTCAGGTGGCGCGTCTCCTCCGCCAGGCGGGTGCGCAGATCCATGCCGCCGTCACGCAGCCACGCCGGCAGTTCGGTCTCGGCGGCGACCGTGGTCCGCCGGGCGAGCCCGGTCGCGACCAGCCGGGCCACCAGGAACGAGCCGTGACTCTGCGCCGCGACGATCTCTGCCGTCCAGTCGCGGTCCTCCCGCCGCGCTTCACCCCGGTACGGGGAGTGCTCGGTGTCCAGCACGGACAGCACCATGCCGGTGATGCTCGCGCGCGCCTCCTCGTCGTCCCCGAGGACCACGGGTTCGACGCTGAGTTCCAGGGTGTCCAGGAGCGACTCCTCCTCCGCGGGCGCCGTGGTACGCCGACGGGGCTGTGTCCGGGTACCGACGATCACCCGGACACCGGGCGTGTTCGCCAGGGGGCCCAGGACGTGCCGGGCGATCGCGTGCGCCTGGTCCGGGAGGGCCTCGTCGAGCGCGTCGAAGAGCAGGTTCACCGAACCCGCCCGGCCGACCAGCTCCTCGAACGCGTCGGTGAACTTCTCAGACGTCACCGGCTCCTCCGGCAGCGACGGTGCCCCGTCGATGTCCGCCAGTACCTCCCGCAGGTGCGCGGCCAGCGAATGGGCGGACTGCCCCCGGCAGCTCAGCGCCGCGTGAATGGTCCCCGCCCGGGGCAGCGTCGCAGGGTCGAGGTCCTGGCCGAGGGCCTCCCGCCAGCTCGGAAGGGAGGTGAGGGCCAGCCGGCCGAGCAGCGCGGTCTTCCCCGTGCCCGCCAGGCCCGTCACAGCGAGCAGCCCCTTCGGGTGGGTGTCCATCCAGCGCACGATCCGGCTCAGCGCGTCCCGCCGGCCCGCGAAGTGGCGGTTGAGATGGCTGTTCTCCTCGAGACCGAACTGATCGGCCTCGATCCAGGGCTTCCGCCGCGTCAGCACGGCCGGCGTGTACACCGGTCGGTCGGACTGGTGGTAATGGGGGTTGTCGAGGAAGTTGTTGGGGAGCGCCCGGACCTCCCGGCAGTCCGGCCGCTGCGCGGGGTCGTCCAGACCGTCGTCCGCGGCCCTCGCGTCCACGGCACGGCAGAGATAAGGCAGCGGAAGATACAGCGCGGACGGCTCGAACGGGCGGGCCTGGTCGTCCGCCACGAAGTCCGGCTTCGCCAGCGCTTCCTCCAGCCATGTCACCCAGCGGCCCGCCGGCACCTGTGCGTCCGCCCCCGAGGTGCCGATGACGGCGAAGCCCTTTCGTCGGCTTTCCCGTGCCCGGACCACCGCGGGGTCCCGATCCAGCTCCACGGCGTGCCGCACCGCCTCGCCCAGGGAGTTGTAACTCTGCGAGGAGCAGGCGTCGACGATCAGCAGGGTGTCCGTCTCGTACTCCGGCCGCAGCAGGAGTCCCACCAGCTCGAGCAGGGGGACGGCCCGGGCGGGGTCGAACTCGCCCGACTGCCACGAGTCGGCACAGGCGAGGAAGTAGCCCTCGTCGCCGCGCTGGACGCCGTGCCCCGTCCAGTAGAGGGTCTTCCTCTGGGCACCGTCGGCCAGGAATTCCTCCAGCCCGGCCCACAGCTGCCGCCGGGTCGCTCCGCCCCGGTCGACCCGGAGGGTCTCCCCGAAGCCCAGCCCCTCCCTCATCGTCTCCGTGAAGCGGTCACGGACCTCCGCCAGTTGCGGACGGCGCAGCCCCTGCTGCTCCTCCGCGTCCGGATGGAAGTACTCCGATACGGCGATCGTGCCCACCAGGGAAGAGGATCGTCGCTCGGCCCTCAGCAACGCCGGCCGGTCGACCGCGCCGTTTCGTACCATGAGATCGGCAGCACCCCCCTGAGTGTCCATCACGGCTTATTTATCAGTGGAGTTGGCGATGCGCGACAGATTCACCGTAGTCGGCCGGACGACAGGCTGCCATCTCTTCGAAGGTGACGGGATCCGGCCCATCGACGAAGAGAACGTCCACGTCAAGTACACGCCGAAGCGTGTGCAGTTCCCGGAGGAGATCGCCGCCTGGCGGCGGTCCATCGAGGCGGAGGAGGAGCGCAAGGAGGCCGGCGGGCTGCCGCACCGGTGGAACAACGCGCGTTTCGCGGTCGAGCGGGTCGTGGTCACCCGTACGCACCTGGACGAGGAGCCCGTGGTGTCCCTCGCCATGCGGGACGCCGACTACTTCGACTTCCTCACCACCTCTCTCAACCTGGACCGGCGGCAACGGAACGGCCTCACGCTGCGCCAGCAGTATCTGGAGGGCGGCGACCCGGCCGACGCCCCCTCCTGGATGAACTGCAGCTTCGGCGTCAACGTGGCCCTGGAAACCGGCCAGGACGGCAAGATGCTGTTCTCCCGGCGCAGCGCCCAGGTCGCCGGGCCGAACAGCGCGCGGTGGAACTCCTCCGCCAACGAGGGTCTGGCCCGGCAGCACGATCTGCCCCGGGACGGCAGTCCCGTCAGCCTGCACGCGGTGGCGCGCCGCGCCATCTTCGAGGAGCTCGCCGTGCACGACGACGAGGCCGAGGTGGAGCTGCTCGGGTTCGGGATCGACCTGGTCAACCACCAGTGGGCGGCGTTCTTCCGCGCGGTGGCGCCCCAGCTCGACGAGCCGGCGCTGCGTCTCCGCTGGACGCGCGGTGTCACCGACAAGTGGGAGCACGACCGGTTCGAGTTCGTGGACGCGGACCCGGAGTCGGTGTTCGGCTTCATCGCGGACGAGCCGGAAGAGCGGTGGACACCCTGCGCTCCGACCCTCTTCTATCTCGCCCTGGTACGCGGTGCCGTGGAGCGCGCCGGCGGTGATCCGGCCGGCCGGATCACCGTGGAGCGGGCCGAGCGGAAGGTCATGTCGGACCGCGGTCTGTGAACCGGAGGCCGGGGCGAGGCGTCTCAGGGGTTTCCCGCCCGCACCTCCCCCGAGGAACGCGGCCGAGGACGAGCGGTCCCGCGCCGATGACGGACCCCGGCCCCGCGGAGGCGTACCCCCCTGCCCTTCGCCCCGGCACCCGTGAGTACTCCGGTGAGCAGCAGGGCCGGGGCCCCGGGGCGGGGACCAGAGGCGCGGGGCGGCGGTCGGCTCCCCGGCCCGGACGGGCCCCGGTCCCGGAGGACGGTCAGTCCTTCTCCCAGCCCGAGTGGAGGCGGGACCTCACGTCGTCCGGGGGGAGGAACCTGGACCAGCGCTCGGGGAACTCGGACGGCATGTCCGGGTCGTCCTCGTCGACCTCCTCCGCCTCGGCGCGCACGCGGGCGACGAGCTCGGCGGCCTGGATGGCGCGGGCCCGTTCGTTGGCCTCGCGGGCGGCGGCGGTGGCGACGGAGGGCCAGACGCGGTCGATGGCGGCGTTCACGGCGGCGCCGACGAGGACCGCGAAGGCCGAGATGCCGATCCAGAGGAGGACGGCGATGGGCGCGGCCAGGGAGCCGTAGATCGTCGGGCCCTCGACCTGGCTGGTCAGGTAGATGCGCAGCAGGAAGCTGCCGAGGACCCACATGCCGAGGGCGACGAGGGCGCCGGGGATGTCCTCGATCCACGGCGACCTGACGGGCACGGAGACGTGGTAGAGCGTGGTGAGGAAGGCGATGGAGAGCAGGATGACGGCCGGCCAGTAGAGGACGGCGACGACCTCGGTGCCCCAGGGGACGAGCTCGACGACCCGGTCGGGGCCCACGACGGCCAGCGGCAGCACGACGGCTCCGATGAGCAGCGCCACGATGTAGAGGAGCAGGGCGAGGAGCCGGGTCTTGACGATGCCCCGGTGCCCGTCGAGGCCGTACATGACGGTGATGGTGTCGATGAAGACGTTCACCGCGCGCGACCCGGACCAGAGGGCGATGGCGAAGCCGAGGGAGATCAGATCGGGCCGTTTGCCCTGGGTGATGTCGTCGAGGAGGGGTTCGGCGATCTCGTGGACGCCCCGGTCGGAGAGGACCGTGCCGGCCGCGCGGAGGATGTTCTCCCGGATGCTGGCGACGGTGTCGGTGTTGGTCCAGTCGTCGGCGTAGCCGAGGACGGCGATCAGGCCGAGCAGCAGGGGCGGCAGCGACAGCAGGGTGAAGAACGCGGCCTCGGCGGCGAGGCCGAGGATCCGGTACTCGATGCACGAGTTGACGGTGTCCTTGAGGAGCAGCCAGGCCATCTTCCGCTTCGAGACGTTGCGGTAGAGGACACGCGCGCGGTGGAGCCTGCTCCAGGGGCGACGCTCGGGTCGATCGGGTGTTTCTCTTGCTGCCTGCACCTGCTTACCGTATCGGCATGGCAGCGAGCACCCACACCGTGACCAATCAGGCTCCGCCCCTGGTCGGATATGACGTCTTCACGAGCGACCGGGCGCTGGCGGAGGCCGTCGAGCGGCACCTCGCTCCGGACCTCCTGGCGGAGGCGCGCGACGACCTGAGCCTGCTGGGCCGGGCCACCGGTTCGGCGCAGGTGCGGGAGTGGGGTGAGCAGGCGAACGAGCACCCGCCCCGGCTGCGGACCCACGACCGGTACGGCCGGCGGGTCGACGAGGTCCTGTTCCATCCGGCCTGGCACCGGCTCCTCGGGAAGGCCGTGTCGGCGGGGCTCACGCACGCGTGGGGCCGTCCGGGTGGTCATGTGCGGCGGGCCGCCGGGTTCATGGTGGCGTCGCAGGCGGAGGCGGGGCACGGCTGCCCCGTGTCGATGACGCACGCGGCGGTGCCCGCGCTGCGCGCCGAGCCGGAGCTCGCGGCGGTCTGGGAACCGGCGGCGCTCTCGCACGTGTACGAGCGGGAGCTCCGTCCGGTCGCGGAGAAGCCGGGGGCGCTGCTCGGCATGGCGATGACGGAGAAGCAGGGCGGCAGCGACGTCCGGGCGAACACGACGGAGGCCCGGCCGCTGGCGGCCGACGGCGAGTACGTCCTGACGGGGCACAAGTGGTTCTGCTCGGCGCCGATGTCGGACGCCTTCCTGGTCCTCGCCCAGGCCCCGGCGGGGCTGACCTGTTTCCTGGTGCCGCGGGTGCTCGCGGACGGCTCGCGCAACGCCTTCGCGATCCAGCGGCTCAAGGACAAGCTGGGCAACCGGTCGAACGCCTCCGCCGAGGTGGAGTTCGACGGGACGACCTGGGCGCGCCGCGTCGGCGAGGAGGGGCGCGGGATCCGGACGATCATGGGCATGGTCGCGGCGACCCGGCTGGACTGCGTCCTCGGCTCGGCGGCGCTGATGCGGCAGGCGGTGGCGCAGGCCGTGCACCACGCCTCGTACCGCTCGGCCTTCGGCGGGCTGCTCGTCGAGAAGCCCCTGATGCGGAACGTGCTCGCCGATCTCGCCGTCGAGTCCGAGGCGGCGACGGTCCTCGGCATGCGGCTGGCGGCGGCCTACGACGCCACCGACAGCGACGGCGGCAGCGGCAGCGGCAGCGGCCGCCCTGCCGGCAGCGACGGCAGGAGCGACCCCGAACAGGAGCGGGCCTTCCTCCGCATCGCCGTACCGGCGGCGAAGTACTGGGTGACGAAGCGGTGTACGCCGGTGGTGGCGGAGGCGCTGGAGTGCCTGGGCGGCAACGGGTACGTGGAGGAGTCGGGGATGCCCCGGCTGCTGCGGGAGTCGCCGCTCAACTCGATCTGGGAGGGGTCGGGGAACGTGCAGGCGCTCGACGTGGTGCGGGCGCTGCGGACCGAGCCCGCCGCCCTCGACGCGCTGCTGCGGGAGGTGGGGGCGGCGCGGGGCGCCGACCACCGGCTCGACCGGGCCATCAGGGGGCTCCTCGTCGAACTGGCGGACCTGGAGGGGATCGAGGCGCGGGCGCGGCGGCTCGCGGAGCGGCTGGCGCTGGTTCTCCAGGGCTCGCTGCTGGTGCGGTGGGCTCCGCCGGAGGTGGCGGACGCGTTCTGCGCGGCGCGGCTCGGCGGGGACGGCGGCGCGGCCTTCGGGACGCTCCCGCACACGCTGGACCTGCGGGCGGTGGTGGAACGGGCGCGGGCCGCCGTGTGAACCGTCACGGCGTGAGCGGTCGAGCGCTGTACCGCGCGTGCGAGGGGTGGACCTGAGGGGGTGCCGGGCCGGTCAGGTCGGCACGCGCGGAAAAAGCGGGGGTGGTGCTGCGCCGACACGGCACCACCCGCCGCTGTCCCCAGCCTCGCCCAAAGGGCCGGTCGGTCGCCAGAGTTGCAAAGGGTTGCAGGATTACCCGAACCGGGCCTCGCCGGACGCTCCCGGACGGCACGATGGGCACCGACACTCCGGACATCTGCCCCGTGCAGAACCGATACAGCACCCCGGGTGGCTGGGAGAGACCGATGAAGAACACGCAGCTCGACATGAAGCGGCTCGCCGCCATGGACGCAGCCCAGGCCAGCCGGCTGCTGCACCGAGTGCGCGAGGAGACCCTGGCCGGCCGGCGGCCGCCGATCGCGCCCCGGCCGGTGATCGACGCCTCCTGGCAGCGGATGGCCCGGCTCGGCCTCGACCCGGACCAGAGCACCAGCACCGTGCTGCTCCGGCGGGACGAGCTGGAGGAGCGGCGCAGGACCACGCTCCTCTCCGAGGTGATGCAGACGCTGAGCGGCGGCATCGCCGGCATCGCCGACGCCTCCCTCCAGATCATGGTGGTCACCGACGAGCACGGCCGGGTGCTGTGGCGCCAGGGGAACCTCGCCGTGCTGCGGCAGGCGAACGGCATCTGCCTGGAGGAGGGCGCGGCCTGGGCCGAGCACGCCACCGGGACGAACGCGGTGGGCACGGCGCTCGCCCTGGGCCGTGCGGTGCAGGTGCACTCCGCCGAGCACTACGTGCAGTCGCTGCACAACTGGACCTGTGCCGCCGCGCCCGTGCACGACCCGCGCGACCAGCGGCTGCTGGGGATCCTGGACGTGTCCGGTCCCGCGTCCAGCTTCCATCCGGCGATGCTGGCCCTGGTCGGCTCGGTGGCGCAGCTCGCCGAGGCCGAGATGCGGGAGCGGCACCACCGGTCCATCGAGCGGCTGCGGGCGGTGGCGGCGCCGATCCTGTGCCGGGTGGGCGGCCGGGCGGTCGCGGTGGACGACCACGGCTGGACGGCCGCGGTGACCGGCCTCGCGCCGATGGAGCGGATCCCGCTGCCGAAGTCGTTCCGGGCCGGCCGGGTCTGGCTGCCCTCGCTCGGCGTGTGCGCGGTGGAGCCGCTGCCGGGCGGCTGGCTGCTGCGGGTCGAGGAGGAGGCCTTGCCCGAGGAGCCGGGCGCGGGGGCGGCGAGCCGGGTCGTCCTGGACCTGAGCCGGCCGCGCCGCTGGACGGTGTCCGTGTCCGGGGTGGCGGGCAGCTGGCAGCAGGAGCTCAGTCCCCGGCACGCGGAGCTTCTCTATGTACTGGCGCTGCACCGCGACGGCCGGACGGCGGCGGAGCTGGCGGACGACGTGTTCGGGGACCGTACGCGGACGGTGACCGTACGGGCGGAGATGTCCCGGGTGCGGCGGAACCTGGCGGGGGTCCTGGCACACCGCCCGTACCGCTTCCGGGAGGAGGTCGCGGTGGAGGTACTGCGCCCGGAGCGCCCGGAAGACCTGCTCCCCCACTCGACGGCCCCCGCCGTCCGCGCCGCGGACCCCGCCTGACCGGCGGGCCGGGCGGGGCTCTGCGGACACGCTTCGGGAAGCGCGCTTCAGGAGACGTGCCTCGGGAAGCGCGCTTCAGGAGGCGAGCTTCTGGAAGAGGGCGTCGATCTCGGCCTGGTCCGCGACCAGCGGCAGGGTGTCGAAGTACAGCTCCCACTCCCCGCCGGGGCCGAAGCGCTCCACGATCCCGAAGGGGATGCCGGTGCGGGTCTCGGCGCCGTCGTGCACGGAGACGGTCCCGTGCCACTCCACGTAGGCGGTGGTCTCGCCGACGGCGACCTGGCCCGCCTTGAGGCGGAGGTCGGCGGTGGCGAAGAGGCGTTCCAGGTAGGCGCGCTTGCCGGCCTCGGAGACGAGCGGGGCGGCGAGTCCGGGTCCGCCGAGCCGCGCGCCCCGGGTGCGGGCGAGGAGGGCGTCGGCGTCCTCGGCGTTCCAGGCGGCGAGACGCTCCGTGACCTCTCCGGCCCGGGCCCGGAAGCCGGGCCGGGGCTGCTCGCCGTCCTGGATCCGCTCGCCGTTTCGGATCCGCTCACCGCCCTGGATCCGCTCGCCGTCCCGGGGCGATCCCGCGTCCGTGACGCCCTCGAAGAGGGGGGCGGGCGCCGCCCCGGGCAGGGTGTCCCGGAAGAGGACGGCCCGGTCGTAGTAGCGGCGGGCCTGGAGCGTGCGCCCCTCGTCGCCGAGGACGTTCCGCGCGATCTGCGGATAGGCGACGGTGTGGCCCTTGAGGGTGACCTCGTTCCACTGCCCGAACATCACGGTGCTGCCGTCGGCGACCACGTCCGTGCCCCGGTAGGCGAGGTCGGGTGCGAGGCGCAGGGAGCCGTTGATGGAGGTGCCGATCGTGGTGCGGCCGCGCTGCGGGGCGCTCCCGGCCTCCCAGAGGGTGGCCTCGGGGTCGAAGATGTCGAGGTAGGCGCCGACCCGGGGGTGGGCGAGGTCGCCGGGCGCGGGCGGCGTGCCGGTCGGCATCTCGCCGAAGGTGATCTGCCTCTCCAGGAAGGCGCAGGCGTTGGGGGTGACGCGGCCTTCGAGCCGCTCGACCTTCTCCCGCGCCGCCGGGCAGTCGTCCCGTGCCGCCGTGGCCGCCCCGCCCGGCAGCGCCTCAGCCGTCGTCACGGTGACCGCCGCTCCCGCGACGAGTGCCGTCGCCATCGCGATGCCCGCCAGACCACGCCGACCCGTACCCATGTCGTACCCCTCATGTCGTCGATCACCGGGTGCGGCCGTGTGCCGTCCCGGTGCGCTCACCCTGCCGGGAGGGCGGTGCGGGGGTCGATTACCTCTGAGGTCATGCCGGGGCCGCGCCGAGGTCACGCCGGAGTCGTGCGCCTCGGCGTTCGGGCGCCGGAACGCGGGACGAACCCGCATGTCCGTATGGCGGACAGCCTGTCCGCCGATACCGAACAGAGTGGGAATCCGGCACTCCGCATGATGCGATGAGCCCATGAGCATCACTCTCACCACCTGGTCCCTCGAGCAGACCTCCCCGTCCGACCTCCGTCCCGCCACCCCGCCGGAGGGCGAGGACGTGGCGATCCGGCGCGCCGAGGTGCCCTCGGTGGAGTTCAGCCGCTTCCTCTACACGGCGGTCGGCGGTGACATCCACTGGACCGACCGGCTGTCGCTGACGTACAAGCAGTGGCAGGAGATCGTGGAGAAGCCGGGCGCCGAGATCTGGGTGGCGTACGACAGGGGGACGCCGGCCGGGTACGTGGAGCTCGACCCCCAGGACGACGGCGTGGTGGAGATCATCTACTTCGGCCTGATACCGGCCTTCCGGGGCCGCCGGATCGGCGGCCACCTGCTCTCCTACGGGGTGGCGCGCGCCTGGGACCTGGCCGAGCGCTGGCCGGAGCGGGAGGCCACGAAGCGGGTGTGGCTGCACACCTGCTCGCTCGACGGCCCGCACGCCATGGCCAACTACGAGCGGCGCGGCTTCCGTCTCTTCGACACCAAGGTCGAGGAGGTCGAGGAGTCGGAGACCCCCGGCCCCTGGCCGGGGGCTCACGCCTGAGCCGTACGACCCGGCCGTACGCACCGAGCCGCGGAAGGGGCCCTGAACAGGGCCCCTTTCACGTGACCTGGAGCACACTGTCTCACTCAGCGAGACGACTATGTCCGAATGCTGGACGATGCTGGACTGGGTCCAAAGTCCCGTGACACGCTTCCGTCATGCCTGGAACTGGAATTGCCTTGGTGAGTCGGCGGCACGTCGACCTCGGCCGCATGTCCAGCGCCATTTGTCCGGCGCGCTGAGAGAACCAGCACCGCCGCGATCTCCTTACCGCCCGACTCTGCCCCACCCTGCTGCGCACTGACGCGCCACCCTCTGACCTGAGCGCGAGTGTGCAGGTCAGAGCCGCCCTCTCGCAGTCCCGAAGGACAAGACGCCATGGCCGCCACCCCGGAAAACCCCACTCCCGCCGCCGCCCGCCGCAAGGCCGGGCGCCACCGTGGCGAGGGTCAGTGGGCCGTGGGGCACTTCACCCCCCTGAACGGCAATGAGCAGTTCAAGAAGGACGACGACGGTCTCAACGTGCGGACACGTATTGAGACGGTCTATTCGAAGCGCGGCTTCGACTCCATCGACCCCAACGACCTGCGCGGACGCATGCGCTGGTGGGGCCTCTACACCCAGCGCAAGCAGGGTCTGGACGGCACCAAGACGGGCGTGCTGGAGCCGGAGGAGCTGGACGACGAGTACTTCATGCTCCGGGTCCGCATCGACGGCGGCCGGCTGACCACCGAACAGCTCCGGGTGATCGGTGAGATCTCCGAGGAGTTCGCCCGCGGGACCGCCGACATCACGGACCGGCAGAACGTCCAGTACCACTGGATCCGCATCGAGGACGTCCCCGAGATCTGGAACCGCCTGGAGGCGGTCGGCCTGTCGACCACCGAGGCCTGCGGCGACACCCCGCGCGTGATCCTCGGCTCCCCCGTGGCCGGCATCGCCGCCGACGAGATCATCGACGGCACCCCCGCCATCGACGAGATCCAGCGCCGGATCGTCGGCAACAAGGACTTCTCCAACCTGCCCCGCAAGTTCAAGTCCGCGGTCTCCGGCTCGCCGCTCCTCGACGTGGCGCACGAGATCAACGACATCGCCTTCGTCGGCGTGGAGCACCCCGAGCACGGCCCCGGCTTCGACGTCTGGGTCGGCGGCGGTCTCTCCACCAACCCGAAGCTCGGCGTCCGCCTCGGCACCTGGGTCTCCCTCGACGAGGTCCCGGACGTCTACGAGGGCGTCATCTCGATCTTCCGCGACTACGGCTACCGCCGGCTGCGCAACCGCGCCCGCCTGAAGTTCCTCGTCGCCGACTGGGGCCCGGAGAAGTTCCGCCAGGTCCTGGAGGACGAGTACCTGAAGCGCAAGCTGACGGACGGCCCCGCCCCCGCGGAGCCCGCCGGCCGCTGGCGCGACCACGTGGGCGTCCACAAGCAGAAGGACGGCCGCTTCTACGTCGGCTTCGCGCCCCGTGTCGGCCGCGTCGACGGCGCCACCCTGACGAAGATCGCCGCGATCGCCGAGGAGCACGGCTCCGGCCGCGTCCGCACCACCGCCGAGCAGAAGATGCTCGTCCTCGACATCGAGGAGGCGCAGGTCGAGTCCCTCGTCTCCGCCCTGGAGGCGCTGGACCTGCGGGTCACCCCCTCGCCGTTCCGACGCGGCACGATGGCCTGCACCGGCATCGAGTTCTGCAAGCTCGCGATCGTCGAGACGAAGGGCCGCGGCTCCTCGCTCATCGACGAACTGGAGCGCCGGATCCCGGAGTTCGACGAGCCGCTGACGATCAACATCAACGGCTGCCCGAACGCCTGCGCCCGCATCCAGGTCGCGGACATCGGCCTCAAGGGTCAGCTGGTCCTGGACGACGAGGGCAACCGCGTCGAGGGCTACCAGGTGCACCTGGGCGGCGCGCTCGGCCTGGAGGCCGGCTTCGGCCGCAAGGTCCGCGGCCTCAAGGTCACGGCGGCCGAGCTCCCGGACTACGTGGAGCGGGTCCTCAAGCGCTTCCAGGCGGAGCGCGAGACCGGCGAGCGCTTCGCGACCTGGGCGGCCCGCGCGTCGGAGGAGGCCCTGTCGTGAGCGACGCGCACGCGGCCGCCGGGCCGCAGCCGACGACGAAGGCCGCACCTCTGCGCCGCGTGGGCGGAGAAGCGAACAAGGAGGCACCGTGAGCGAGCGTGCGGCCCCCTTCTTCTGCCCCTACTGCGGGGACGAGGACCTGCGTCCGAACGAGCAGGGTCACGGCGCGTGGGAATGCGCCGCGTGCAGTCGAGCCTTCCAGCTGAAGTTCCTGGGGCTCCTCGCCCCGGCGACTTCGGGCAACACCACTGGGAGGAAAGAGATATGACGATCGCTCAGGACGCGACCGCGGCCGACCTGAAGGCACTCGCCGAGCAGGCCGGCCGTGATCTGGAGGACGCCTCCGCGCTGGAGATCCTCCGCTGGGCCGTGGACACCTTCGGCGACCGCTTCTGCGTGACCTCCTCCATGGAGGACGCGGTCGTCGCCCACCTCGCCTCGCGCGTGAAGCCCGGCGTGGACGTCGTCTTCCTCGACACGGGCTACCACTTCGAGGAGACCATCGGCACCCGGGACGCCGTGGACGCCGTCATGGACGTCAACGTCATCACCCTGACCCCGCGTCAGACCGTGGCCGAGCAGGACGCCGAGTACGGTCCGAAGCTCCACGACCGCGACCCGGACCTGTGCTGCGCGCTGCGCAAGGTCAAGCCCCTCGAAGACGGCCTCACCGCGTACGGCGCCTGGGCCACCGGCCTGCGCCGCGACGAGTCCCCGACCCGGGCGAACACCCCGGTCGTCGGCTGGGACGAGAAGCGGCAGAAGGTCAAGGTCTCCCCCATCGCCCGCTGGACGCAGGACGACGTCGACGCGTACGTCACGGAGCACGGTGTCCTCACCAACCCGCTCCTCATGGACGGGTACGCCTCCGTCGGCTGCGCCCCCTGCACCCGCCGCGTCCTGGAGGGCGAGGACGCCCGCGCCGGACGCTGGGCGGGCCGCGCCAAGACCGAGTGCGGGCTGCACGGCTGATGACCCCCACCCCTCAGACCTCCCAGGAGAACCACGTGACCGGTGCCACCATCTGGCTCACCGGCCTGCCGAGCGCCGGAAAGACCACCATCGCGTACGAGCTGGCCGGCCGCCTCCGCGACGAGGGCCACCCCGTCGAGATCCTCGACGGCGACGAGATCCGCGAGTTCCTCTCCGCGGGCCTCGGCTTCACCCGCGAGGACCGCCACACCAACGTGCAGCGGATCGGCTTCGTCGCCGAGCTGCTCGCCTCGCACGGCGTGAAGGTCCTGGTCCCGGTCATCGCCCCGTACAACGACAGCCGCGAGGCGGTCCGCAAGCGCCACCAGGCCGAGGGCACCGCCTACGTCGAGGTCCACGTGGCCACCCCCGTGGAGGTCTGCTCCGTCCGTGACGTGAAGGGCCTCTACGCCAAGCAGGCCGCGGGCGAGATCAGCGGCCTCACCGGCGTCGACGACCCGTACGAGGCGCCCGAGAGCCCCGATCTGCGGATCGAGTCCCAGAACCAGACCGTGCAGGAGTCCGCGGCGCAGCTCCACGCGCTGCTCACCGAGAGGGGTCTGCTGTGACCACCGTCGCCCACGCCCACGACACCACGGACAGTCCGTTCGCGCTGTCGCACCTCGACTCCCTGGAGTCCGAGGCCGTCCACATCTTCCGCGAGGTGGCGGGCGAGTTCGAGCGGCCGGTGATCCTCTTCTCCGGCGGCAAGGACTCCATCGTCATGCTGCACCTGGCGCTGAAGGCCTTCGCCCCCGCGCCGGTCCCCTTCACGCTGCTGCACGTCGACACCGGGCACAACTTCCCCGAGGTCATCGAGTACCGCGACCGGGTCGTCGACCGGCACGGACTGCGGCTGCACGTGGCCTCCGTGCAGGAGTACATCGACGCCGGCAAGCTCCGCGAGCGCCCCGACGGCACCCGCAACCCGCTGCAGACCGTCCCGCTGACCGAGGCGATCCAGCAGCACCGCTTCGACGCCGTCTTCGGCGGCGGCCGCCGCGACGAGGAGAAGGCCCGAGCCAAGGAGCGGGTGTTCTCGCTGCGCGACGAGTTCTCGCAGTGGGACCCGCGCCGCCAGCGCCCCGAGCTGTGGCAGCTCTACAACGGCCGGCACGCCCCCGGCGAGCACGTCCGGGTCTTCCCGCTCTCCAACTGGACCGAGCTGGACGTCTGGCAGTACATCCAGCGGGAGAAGATCGAGCTCCCCGAGATCTACTTCGCCCACGAGCGCGAGGTCTTCGCCCGCAACGGCATGTGGCTCACGGCCGGCGAGTGGGGCGGCCCGAAGGAGTCGGAGACGGTCGAGAAGCGGCTGATCCGCTACCGCACCGTCGGCGACATGTCCTGCACCGGCGCCGTCGACTCCGACGCCACCACACTGGACGCCGTCATCGCCGAGATCGCCGCCTCCCGGCTCACCGAGCGGGGCGCCACCCGGGCCGACGACAAGCTGTCCGAGGCCGCGATGGAAGACCGCAAGCGCGAAGGGTACTTCTAATGAGCACGTCCACCGAGCAGCTGTCCGACCAGCTGGCGGCCACCACCCTGCTGCGTTTCGCCACCGCCGGGTCCGTCGACGACGGCAAGTCCACCCTGGTGGGCCGGCTCCTCCACGACTCCAAGTCGGTCCTCGCCGACCAGCTGGAGGCCGTGGAGCACGCCTCGCGCTCCCGCGGCCAGGAGGCCCCGGACCTGGCGCTGCTGACCGACGGCCTGCGGGCCGAGCGCGAGCAGGGCATCACGATCGACGTGGCCTACCGCTACTTCGCGACGCCCCGCCGCCGCTTCATCCTCGCCGACACCCCCGGGCACGTGCAGTACACCCGGAACATGGTCACCGGGGCCTCCACCGCCGAGCTGGCCGTGGTCCTGGTCGACGCCCGCAACGGCGTCGTCGAGCAGACCCGCCGGCACGCCGCCGTCGCCGCGCTGCTCCGCGTCCCGCACGTGGTCCTCGCCGTGAACAAGATGGACCTGGTCGACTACCAGGAGTCCGTCTTCGCCGCGATCGCCGAGGAGTTCACGACGTACGCCTCCGAGCTCGGCGTCCCGGAGATCACCGCGATCCCGATCTCCGCGCTCGCCGGCGACAACGTCGTGGAGCCGTCCGCCCACATGGACTGGTACGGCGGCCCGACGGTCCTGGAGCACCTGGAGACCGTCCCGGTCAGCCACGACCTGACGGCCTGCCACGCCCGCTTCCCCGTGCAGTACGTGATCCGCCCGCAGACCGCCGAGCACCCCGACTACCGGGGCTACGCCGGTCAGATCGCGGCCGGTGCCTTCCGGGTCGGCGAGGAGATCACCGTCCTGCCGTCGGGGAAGAAGTCCACGATCACCGCCATCGACGCGCTCGGCGAGTCCGTGGACATCGCCTGGGCCCCACAGTCGGTGACGATCCGGCTCGCCGACGACATCGACATCTCCCGCGGCGACCTGCTCGCGCCGAGCGGCGACGCCCCGGCCACCAGCCAGGACGTCGAGGCGACGGTCTGCCACGTGGCGGACCAGCCGCTCGCCGTCGGCCAGCGGGTCCTGCTCAAGCACACCACCCGCACGGTCAAGGCGATCGTCAAGGACATCCCCTCGCGGCTGACCCTGGACGACCTCTCCCAGCACCCGAACCCCGGGCAGCTGGTCGCCAACGACATCGGCCGGGTCGTGGTCCGCACCGCCGAGCCGCTCGCGCTCGACGCGTACGCGGACTCCCGCCGTACGGGTTCGTTCCTGCTGATCGACCCCGCGGACGGCACCACGCTCGCGGCCGGCATGGCGGGCGAGTCCTTCGCCACGGCCAAGGCCGTCGTCGCGGTGGACGAGGAAGAAGGGTGGGACTTCTGATGACGGGTCAGGACTTCTGGGCCACCTTCGCGAAGGAGGGCGGCCGGGTGGGCTCCGGTGCCCTCGGCGCGGGCCGGGGAGGTGTGGCGCGATGTGCGTGCTGACCTCTGTGCACCGCCCCGGCGGTGCGACACGGCTCCACCCGCTCCACCCCGAAAGACATAAACGCAGACTTCGCTGAGAAGTTGAACCGAGGGGACCACCCGTGCCTGCCACCACCCGTACCACCCTGCGCCGCGGCCTGGCCGCCGCCGCCGCCCTGCCGCTGCTGATCGGCGTCCTCGCCTCCTGCGGCTACGGCTCCGAGGCCAAGAACGACGACGACGCCACGAAGAAGGTGGCCGCCGAGGGCGAGAAGCTCTCCGCCGACACCGTACGGCTCGGGTACTTCCCCAACCTCACGCACGCCACCGCGCTCGTCGGCGACCAGGAGGGCATCCTCCAGAAGGAGCTGGGCGGCACCAAGCTGGTGCCCACCACCTTCAACGCGGGCCCGTCCGAGATCGAGGCGCTGAACGCCGGCTCGATCGACATCGGCTTCATCGGCCCCTCGCCGTCCATCAACGGCTACGTCAAGACCAAGGGCACCAACCTCCGCATCGTCGGCGGCGCCGCCTCCGGTGGCGTGAAGCTCGTGGTCAACCCGGCGAAGATCAAGACCGTGGACGACCTCAAGGGCAAGAAGATCGCCACCCCGCAGCTCGGCAACACCCAGGACGTGGCCTTCCTCAACTGGATCTCCGAGAAGGGCTGGAAGGTCGACGCCCAGAGCGGCAAGGGCGACGTCTCCGTGGTCCGCACGGACAACAAGGTCACTCCGAACGCCTACGCCTCCGGCGCCATCGACGGTGCCTGGGTGCCCGAGCCGACCGCGTCCAAGCTGGTCAGCGACGGCGCGAAGGTGCTGCTCGACGAGTCCGACCTGTGGCCCGACAAGAAGTTCGTCATCACGAACATCATCGTGTCGCAGAAGTTCCTCAAGGAGCACCCGGACGTCGTCGAGGCGTTCCTGCGCGGCTCGGTGAAGACCAACGAGTGGATCAACGCCAACCCGGACAAGGCGAAGGCCTCGGCCAACGCCAAGCTGAAGGACCTCTCGGGCAAGGCGCTGGGCGCGAAGGTGATCGACGCCGCGTGGCCGTCCATCCAGTTCACGAACGACCCGCTGGCGGCCACCCTGCAGGCCCAGGCCGACCACGCGGTGAAGGCCGGTCTCCTGGAGAAGCCGGAGCTGTCCGGCATCTACGACCTGAAGCCGCTCAACAAGGTCCTGAAGGCCGCGGGTCAGCCCGAGGTCTCCGACGCCGGTCTCGGCGCGAAGTAACAGCCCGCAGCTGATCCCCAGGAGGTGACGACCATGGCCACGACCGCGACGCTCGCCAAGGCCGAGGACCGTGCGGCGGTGACCCATGCCGCCCGCATCGAGCATGTCTCCAAGTCCTTCGGCGGACCCGCCGGCGGACAGCTCGTCCTCGACGACATCTCGCTCGATGTCGCCCCCGGCGAGTTCGTCACCCTCCTGGGCGCCTCGGGCTGCGGCAAGTCCACCCTGCTCAACCTGGTCGCCGGGCTCGACCGGCCGTCCGCGGGGTCCATCGAGACCCCCGGCGGCCGGCCGGCCCTGATGTTCCAGGAGCACGCCCTCTTCCCGTGGCTCACCGCGGGCAAGAACATCGAACTGGCCCTGCGGCTGCGCGGGGTGCCCAAGGCCGAGCGCCGCGACGAGGCCGAGCGCCTGCTGACCCTCGTCCGGCTCGGCGGCTCGTACGGCAAGCGGGTCCACGAGCTGTCCGGCGGCATGCGGCAGCGGGTCGCGCTGGCCCGCGCGCTCGCCCAGGACAGCGACCTGCTCCTGATGGACGAGCCGTTCGCCGCGCTCGACGCCATCACCCGGGACGTACTGCACGACGAACTGACCCGCATCTGGCGGGAGACGAAGCTGTCGGTGCTCTTCGTCACCCACAACGTGCGCGAAGCCGTGCGGCTGGCCGAGCGCGTCGTCCTCCTCTCGTCCCGGCCGGGCCGGATCGCGCACGAGTGGACCATCGACATCCCTCAGCCGCGCCGCATCGAGGACTCCGCCGTCGCGGAGCTGTCCCTCGAGATCACCGAGCACCTGCGTGAGGAGATCCGCCGCCATGGCCAGCACTGAAACCGCCCCGAAGGAGCAGAAGACCGACGACCTCGCCGGTCTCGAAGCCGGCCTGGACGCCCTCGACAGCGTGCAGGTCCGGCGGACCCCGGTCCGCGAGGTGCTGGTCAAGAAGGTGGTCCCGCCGGTCGTCGCCGTCGTGCTCGTCCTGGTGGTGTGGCAGCTCCTGGTGTCCCTGAAGGTCACCGACGAGTACAAGCTGCCGGCCCCGTCCGCCGTGTGGGACAGCCTCACCGTGATGTGGCGGGAAGGAACGCTCTTCGGCGTCCTGTGGACCAGCGTGTCCCGGGCCCTGTACGGGTTCGTCCTGGCGCTCGCGATCGGCACCCCGCTGGGCCTGCTCGTCTCCCGCGTGAAGTTCGTGCGCGCGGCGATCGGCCCGATCCTCGCGGGGCTCCAGTCGCTGCCCTCGGTGGCCTGGGTCGCGCCCGCCGTCCTGTGGCTCGGCCTCAACGACAGCATGATGTACGCGGTGATCCTGCTCGGCGCCGTCCCGTCGATCGCCAACGGCCTCGTCGCCGGCGTCGACCAGGTCCCGCCGCTCTTCCTGCGGGCGGGCAAGACGCTCGGCGCGTCGGGCGTCAAGGGCGCCTGGTACATCGTGATGCCGGCCGCGCTCCCCGGCTACCTGGCCGGCCTCAAGCAGGGCTGGGCGTTCTCCTGGCGTTCGCTGATGGCCGCGGAGATCATCGCGTCCTCGCCGGACCTGGGCCTGGGCCTCGGCCAGCTCCTGGAGAACGGCCGCAACAACATCGACATGGCGGGGATCTTCCTGGCGATCATCCTGATCCTGATCGTCGGCATCGCCATCGACCTGCTCGTCTTCAGCCCGCTGGAGCGCGCGGTGCTCCGTCGCCGCGGCCTCCTCGTGAAGGGCTGACCGGACCGTGAACCGCCCTGTCCTCCTCGTGATCGCCCACGGCAGCCGCGATCCGCGGCACGCGGCGACCGTCCAGGCGCTGGTGCGCCGGGCCGGTGCGCTGCGGCCGGGGCTGCGCGTGGAGACGGCGTTCCTGGACTTCAACCTGCCGTCGGTGCCGGGGGTGCTGGACCGCCTCGCGGCCGACGGGGTGCGGGAGGTCGTGGCCCTGCCGCTCCTCCTCACCCGGGCCTTCCACGCGAAGGCCGACATCCCCGCCGTGCTCCGCCAGGCACCGCCGTCCCTGAGCATCCGCCAGGCGGAGGTCCTCGGCCCGTCGCCGCTGCTGATCGCGGCGGTCGAGCGGCGGTTGTACGAGGCGGGCCTCACACCCGCCGACAAGAGCGCGACCGGGGTCGTCCTGGCCTCGGCGGGCTCCACCGACCCGGAGGCGATCGCGGTGATCGCAGAAACGGCGCGGGAGCTGAGGCGCACCGGTTGGTGCTCCGTGCGGCCCGCGTTCGCCTCCGCATCTCTTCCGCGCACGGAGGACGCCGTGTGGTCCCTGCGGACGGAACCGGGCGTCCGCCGGGTGGCGGTCGCCCCGTACGTGATCGCCCCGGGCCGCCTCCCGGACCGCATCGCGGCGGGCGCGGCCGGGGCCGACGTCCTGGCGGACGTCCTGGGGCCCTCCCCCGAACTGGCGCGCCTGCTCCTGGAGCGGTACGACGGTGCCCGCGCGGTACGCCGTCCGGTCGCCCGGACCGCCTAACTCTTCGGGTTCCTGCCGCTCAGGGCCAGCGCGCGGACGAACGCGGAGGCGTCGTCGGGTACGTCGACCGGCTGGGCGAAGCCCTCGTACCGGCGGTAGACCTCGGCGTGCTCCTCCACGACTCCGAGGACGAAGACCGCCGTGTCCTCGGGGACCGTGAACTCCTGGCCGGTGGAGCGGGCCAGGTCCCAGCCGTGCAGGGCGAGTTCCTTGACGAGCAGCGAGGCGATGGCGGGGGCCGGCATCGTGACGTACCCGGTGTCGACCTCCCCGTCCCAGACGCCGGGCCGTTCCCAGGCGGCCAGGGCCCGGTCGAGCTGGGCCGCGTACCGCTCGGCCCAGTCGGTGTCGGCGGTGAAGTCCCGCTCGGTGGTCTCGTCCGGGAGCTTCGTGCGCAGGGCGCGGTGTTCGAGCCCGTGGGCGGAGTACAGCACCAGGTGGTTGGCGAGTTCGCGGACCGTCCAGCCGGCACAGACGGACGGGGCGCCGAGCTGTTCGGCGGTGACGGCGCGGGCGACCCGGCCTGCCTCGGCGGCACAGAGCGTGAGGTGGTGGTGGATCTCGTTCATGCCGCGACCGTACGGAGCGCTTGCGGCCCTGGTCTTGAACTTTCGCGACAACTGAGCGTGAACGGCCCGTCCATTGAACATTCAATGGGCGTTTTGCGCGATTTGCTGGCTTTCCGTAGTCGTCACTAGACTGAACAGAAGATTGTTCGGATCCAGCCCAGAGGAACGAACATGACTGTCCTCACTCATTCGAAAATGAACCGTCGGCGGCACACGACCGCCGCCATGACGGCGGTCGTAGCGGCCGCCATCAGCCTCGCCGTCCCCGGCGCGGCATCGGCGCAGGCGGCGCCCGCGAGCACGCCCAACGCCCCTTCCCTCGTGAATTGCGGGACCACCCTGCCGTGGCTGTCGCCCTACGAGTTCGGCGGCCGTCTGCATCTCAACGGCGGCTGCTTCACGCTCAACCGCCATGTCTTCCTCGTGGTGAAGTACAACAACGGCACCATCGCCTTCAAGAAGTGGGTCTTCTCCAAGAACCACCCGAACCTCGCCGGAGGCTGGGTCAACACCGCGACCGGCCTGAAGGCCCCCTGCGCCGGCCCGAGCAACGGCTATGCCCGCGGGTACGACGAGGCCACGGACCGGTGGTCGCCCCGGGTCCCCGTGACGATCGGGTGCGTCGCCTTCGACTAGCTGAAGTCCAGACCCCCCGTGCGGGTCCGCTTGAGTTCGAACAGGTCGGGGTGGCCGGCGAGGACCCGGAAGCCGTCGAAGAGTTCGGCCGCCTTCTCGCCGCGCGGGATCGCCCGCAGGACCGGGCCGAACCAGACGGTGCCGTCGACGTGGATCGTCGGGGTGCCGACGTAGCCGTCGGCCTCGGGGTCCTTGCCCGCGTCGTGGCTGCGGCGGACCGCCTCGTCGTGGGCCGGGTCGTGGGCGGCGGCCGCGAGTTCCGGCGGGAGGCCGAGCTCGGTGAGCGATTCGGCGATGACGGCGTCGAAGTCCTTCTGCTTCTTCTCGTGGATGCGGGTGCCGTACGCGGTGTAGAGCGGGCGCAGGATCTCCTCGCCGTGCTGTGCGGCGGCGGCCACGGCCACCCGGACCGGGCCGATGGAGGCGTCGACGAGCTCGCGGTACCAGTCGGGCAGGGTGTTGCCCTCGTTGTGGACGTACAGGCTCATGACCTTGAAGCGGAGGTCGATGTCCCGGTGGGCCTCGACCTCCAGGATCCAGCGGGAGGTGATCCAGGCGAAGGGGCAAACGGGGTCGAAGTAGAAGTCGACGGTGGGGCGGGGCGTGGTCTCTGCGATCGTCATGTCGTTGAATCTAGCCATGATTTGGCCCGCCACCACGGGCCATTCCCCACCCTTTCGAATGGGCCACTTCGAGGTCAGTCGCCCCGCGCCATCTCGATGAGCTTGACGACCGTGTTCCAGTTCCGGCCGGTGGCGACGAGGCCCTTCACCACGGACGGGCGGGAGACCGCCTCGCCGAGCCTGGACTTCCCGAGGCCTTCGGGGGTGTAGAGGTAGAGCACGCGGTCGCCCAGGGCGAAGTCCTCGGGGAGGTGGGCCTCGCGGTCGATCGAGGCGAACCGCTCGGGGTCGGCGACCTCGGAGTAGTAGATGGCGTGGAGCTGCTTGCCTTCGAGTTCGGCGGCCGGGAAGGGGCAGGCGTCGGCGACGGCGACGAGGTAGTCGGCGTCGCGGACGAGGCAGTCGACGCGGAAGCCGAAACGCTCCTCGATCGCGTCTTCGAGCGAGCCCCTGAGCTCGTCCTCGCCGGCGCCGGAGTCGGTGGTGAAGACGGCGTTCCCGCTCTGGAGGTAGGTGCGGACGTCCGTGTGCCCGAGTTCTTCGAGGAGCTTGCGGAGTTCGGCCATGGGGACCTTGCGGTGCCCGCTCACGTTGATGCCGCGGAGCAGGGCCACGTAGGTCTTCGTCATGGGCTCAATCTAGTCGGCCACCGTGCCGCGTGGGGGGCGGCGCGGTGGCCGGTTCGAACACTGTCGGATGCGGGGGTTCCGGAGAAGACCCTTCACCCATCTGTGACTTATTCAACAAGGTTTCGTAATCGCGAATCCGTCATCTGCGCTGATAGCGGGCGAGGACCCGGTTGCCGTCCTCGACGAGGCGTCTGCGGAGTTCGGCACCGTCGATGGCGCCGCTGTAGTACTCCTGGAAGGCCGGGGTCGCGACCTTGTCCTTCCACTCCGGGTAGCCGCGCACGGACTGGGCGGGCGCGGGCCGCAGGTGTTCGGCCACCGCCGCGCCGGTCGCCCAGCCGTCCCTGGCGGTGTGCAGGGAGGGGTCGGCGAGCGCGGCCGTGCCGGTGGGCAGCATCCAGTCGCCGCGCGCGAGCCGCACCATGTTCGCCGGGCGCAGGAAGAAGTCGAGGAACTGGGCCGCCTCCTTCTTGTGGAGACTGTCCGCCGCGATGGACAGGGTCTGCGGGGAGACGCCCTGGGCGAGGCCTTCGGCACCGACGGGCGCGGGCAGCACCGTCCACTCGAAGCCCTTGGGTGCCTGCTGCGCGATCTGCTGGCGGTAGGCGAAACCGAGGGGGACCATGGCGTACTTGCCGGCGAAGAAGCCGGGCAGGGTGTCGGATCCGCCGCTGCCGAGCGTGGTGCGCGGGGCGGTCCGGTCGGTGACGACCAGGTCGTGGATGGTGCCGGGGACGATGCCGTCGGCCTCGGTGAAGTCGACGGTGACCCGGCCGTCGGGGTCCCGGTGGAAGAGGCGGCCGCCGGCCGAGACCCCGAGGTTGAGGCTGACGGAGACGGGCTCCTTGAGCGGCCAGGCGACCGCGTGGCGGCCGCCTCCCATGGTGCGGGTGAGGTCCTGGGCGATCTGCCGGAACTCGGTCCAGCTCCAGGGTTTCTCCGGGGTGGGGACGCGGACGCCGGAGGACTCCAGGATCTTCCGATTGGCGATGAGGACGCGCGGTTCCTGGAGGAAGGGCACGCCGTAGACGCCCTCGTCGAAGGTGGTGGTCTCCCAGCCGCGGGCCGGGATGTCGGCGCGCAGCCGCTCGGAGAGGAGGGGGCGCAGGTCGGCGAGGTGGCCGCCGTACGCGAAGTCGGCCAGGTCGTCGGAGGCGTCGTGGATGATGTCGGGCGCCTCGCCTCCCTCGAAGGAGGTGAGGAGCTGGTCGTGGACGGAGTCCCAGCTGCCCTGGACGTACTCGACCCGGATGTCGGGGTGGGCGGCGTTCCATTCCTTCACCAGCTGCCGGTTGGCGTCGACGGACTCCTTCTGCCAGGCGAGGGACTGGAAGCGGAGCCGGACGACCCCGTCGTCGGGTCCGTCTCCCCCGGCGGCGCAGCCGGTGAGGAGCAGGGCGAGCGCGGCGGCGAGGGCGAGGATCCGTCTCATGACTTCACCGCCCCGGTGAGCATCCCGCCGGTGATCCGTCTCTGGAGGACTCCGAAGACGACGAGGGACGGCAGGGTGGCGAGGAAGGCCGCGGCGGCGAGCGGGCCGAGGTCGGCGACGCCCTCGGCGCCGAGGAAGTGGGTGAGGACGACCGGCAGGGTCTGTTTCTCGGGGGACTTGAGCAGGACGAGCGCGAAGAAGAACTCGTTCCAGGCGGTGACGAAGGCGAAGAGGGCGGTGGCGACGACGCCGGGGGCGAGCAGCGGGGCGGTGACCGAGACGAGGGTGCGGATCCGGCCGGCGCCGTCGACGGCGGCGGCCTCCTCCAGCTCGGCCGGGACGGCCCTGACGTACCCCATGAGCATCCAGAGGGCGAAGGGCAGCGACCAGACCACGTAGACCAGGACGAGCCCGGCGACGCTGTTGATCAGGTGCAGGTTCTTGAGGACGAGGAAGAGCGGGATGATCACGAGGACGAAGGGGAAGGCCTGGCTGATCACCACCCAGCCGGTGGCGGCGCCGGCGAGCCGGCCTCGGTGGCGGGCCGTCACATAGGCGAGCGGGGTCGCTACGACGACCGCGATCAGGGCGGCGCAGACCGCGGCGAGCAGGCTGTTCGCGGCGGCCCCGAGCAGCGGCTGCTCGTCGAAGGCCTGCCGGAAGTTGTCGAGGGTGGGGTCCTCCGGGATCCAGGTGGGGTGGAGCGAGGCCAGCTCGGGGGCGGGCTTGAAGGCGGTGGACAGCAGCCAGAGGAAGGGGAAGGCGAGGAAGACCAGGTACGCGAGGAGGGCCAGGTACTGGCCTGCTCGCGCGGGCCCGCTCGTCCGCAGGGCGCTCACCGGTCCTGGTCCCCTTTCAGTCGGCGTACGAGGGAGAGGGCGATGAGCACCGAGACGGCGGCGACCATCACGCAGCCCATGGCGGCGGCGTAGCCGAACTGCCCGTAACGGAAGGCCTCTTCATAGGCGAAGAGCATGGGGAGCCGGGTCCGGCCGCCCGGTCCGCCGTTGGTCAGGACGTAGACCAGGGCGAAGGAGTTGAAGTTCCAGATGAGGTTGAGGGCGGTGATGGCGAGGGCCACCGGCCGGAGCGCCGGCCAGGTGACGGCGCGGAAGCGGCGCCAGGCTCCGGCGCCGTCGAGGGCGGCGGCCTCATGGAGTTCGCGCGGGGTGTTCTGGAGTCCGGCGAGCAGGGCGACGGTGGTCTGCGGCATGCCGGCCCAGACGCCGACGACGATGACGGCGGGCAGGGCGGTGGTGAGTCCGGAGAGCCAGTCGTGGCCCTCGCCGAGGCCCAGGTTCCGGAGGGTCTCGTTGAGGATGCCGGCGTCGGGGTTGTAGACGAGGCGCCACATGATGCCGACGACGACCTCCGGCATCGCCCAGGGGACGATGGCGAGGGCCCGGGCCAGCCAGCGGAAGCGGAGCTTCTGGTCGAGCAGGAGGGCGAGGCCGAGGGCGAGCAGGAACTGGGGGACCGTCACCCCGACGGCCCAGACGACGCCGATGCGGAAGGACTCCCAGAAGAGGGTGTCGTGCAGCAGGTCCTGGAAGTTGAGGGTGCCGACCCATCGGGTGGCCTGGGTGCGGCCGGACTGGGCGTCGGTGAAGGCGAGCGCGATGCCGTAGAGGAGCGGTCCGACGCTGAGGACGAGGATCGGCAGGAGCGCCGGGAGCACCAGGAACCAGGCGCCGAAGTCGGGGCCGCGTGGCCGTGCCGCGGGGGCGGCGCGGGGTGTGCGCGCACGGCCGGGCCGCTTGACCGTGGTCACTGAGCTCATCGAGGGGCCTCCGGCCGCTCGGTCGCGGTCACCGCGCTCACGATCCGCCCCCCGTCCACACCGCTGCTGCCGCCGTCCGGAATCCCGCCATGGTGCTGACGGTGCGTCGGCCCGTCAAGGCGACGGGCGCGGTGAGCTGCGTGGATGGGAGACTTTGGCGCAAAGACACGGGTGAGGGAGAGGTCGATGGACGAGGCGCGGGCACGGGAGATCCTGGGCGGGGCGGGGCTGCCGGTCGCGGGTGCGCGGCTGCTCGCCCTGGGCGAGAACGCGGTCTTCGCCCTGGGCGACCTGGTGGTGAAGGTCGGCCGGGGCCCGGAGCTGTTCGAACGGGCCGAGCGGGAGCTCGCGCTGGCCTCCTGGCTGGAAGCCGCCGGGGTCCCGGCGGTCCGGGCCGCCGAGGAGAAGCCGCGCCTGGTGGACGGGCATCCGGTGACCGTCTGGCACCGGCTGCCGGAGGCGGTGCGGCCCACGGAGCCCCGTGATCTCGCCCCGCTGCTCCGAGCCGTCCACGCCATGCCCGAGCCGACCGGGTTCACGCTCCCGCGCCGTGAGCTGCTCGGCGGGGTCGAGCGGTGGCTGCGGCTCGCGGGGGACGCGATCGACCCGGCGGACGCGGCGTTCCTGCGGGAACGGCGCGACTCCTTCGCCCCGGCGGCGGCCGCTCTCACCCCGCACCTGGCCCCGGGCCCGATCCACGGGGACGCCCTCCCCCGGAACGTGCACGTCGGCCCCGACGGCCCGGTCCTGGTGGACCTGGAGACCTTCTCCTCGGACCTGCGCGAGCACGACCTCGTGGTCCTCGCCCTCTCCCGGGACCGGTACGGCCTGGACCCGGCGGCGTACGAGGCCTTCACCGGGGCGTACGGCTGGGACGTCCGGGAGTGGGAGGGGTGCGCGGTGCTGCGCGGGGCGCGGGAGACCGCGAGCTGCGCGTGGGTGGCCCAGCACGCGCCCACGAACCCGAAGGCGCTCGCCGAGTTCGAGCGGCGGGTGGCCTCGCTGCGGGACGGCGACCCCGAAGTGCGCTGGTACCCCTTCTGACATCATGTTCCCCGTCGAACCGGCCGGTGACGAACGGGGTGTTGAGATGCGTGTCGAACTGTCCGAGGTGACCCTCGACGTCGAGGTGAGCGGGGAGGGACCGGCCGTGCTGCTGGTGCACGGATTCCCCGACAGCCACCACCTGTGGCGGCACCAGGTCCCGGCGCTGAACGCGGCCGGTTTCCAGACCGTCGCCCCGACCCTGCGCGGCTTCGGCGCCTCGGACCGTCCCGGGGGCGGCCCGGCGGCGTACCACCCGGGCAAGCACGTCGGCGACCTGATCGAGCTCCTGGGGCGGCTCGACCTGGACCGGGTCCATCTGGTGGGCCATGACTGGGGTTCGGGCATCGCGCAGGCCGTGACCCAGTTCTTCCCGGACCGGGTGCGGAGCCTGAGCATCCTGTCCGTGGGCCATCTGGCGTCGATCCGGTCGGCGGGCTGGGAGCAGAAGCAGCGCTCCTGGTACATGCTGCTGTTCCAGCTGGCGGGGCTCGCCGAGGACTGGCTCGCGCGGGACGACTTCGCCAACCTGCGGGAGATGCTGGGCGAGCACCCGGACGCGGAGGCCGTGATCGAGCCCCTGCGGGCGCCGGGCGCGCTGACCGCCGCGCTGGACATCTACCGGGCGGGCATCCCGCCGGAGGCTCAGTTCGGCGCCGACGCTCCGGTGGTCCCGCTGCCGGAGACGGTCCCGGTGATGGGCGTGTGGTCGACCGGTGACCGTTTCCTGACCGAGCGTTCGATGTCCGGGACGGGCGAGTACGTGTCGGGGAGCTGGCGTTACGAGCGGGTCGAGGACGCGGGGCACTGGCTGCAGCTGGACCAGCCGGAGAAGGTCTCCGAGCTGCTGCTGTCCTTCCTCAAGGAGAACTCCTGACGGTCCGGTTCCGGTCGATCGTCGCTGATCCCGGGTGACCGCTTCCGTCGGGCGGCCGGCGAAAGGTGACCGTTTCCATGGGCGGGGCCGGCGGAGGCCGATTTCAAACCCGCCCGGAGAGTGAGTCCGCCCCTGTCACGGGGAGCGGGAGCCGTGTCCGGTTTCCACGCCGACGTGCCTTCTGAGCTGGAACGATGCCGTCGTCTTCGCCCCGCGTGCCCTCAGGCAGGCGGGGCGAAGACGTCCCGGTACCCGGCGCCGGCCGACTGGTCGGCCACAGTGAAGAGGACGGCCTCGTGAGCAACCCTCAGGACGACAACGAGATCAGCGCGGTAACCCCCGCCCAGATGGCCCGGCTCGCCGACCACGGCATCTACGCCTCCGCCACCGAGCTCGACCCGGACGCCGTCAACCTGGCCCTGGCGCTGGTCGCCACGCTGAAGGGGGAGGCGACCAGCGCTTTGCTGCCCCCCGAGCTCCAGCGGCTGACGGAGCAGGTGCGGGCGAAGGCGACCTTCGGTTTTCCGAGGATCGACTCGAACGGCGTGGAGCTGTCGGCCTTCACGATCAAGCTCAACGACGACGAACCCCGCCCGGTGGTGATCGTGCCGGCGGGCTGGACACCGCTCGGCTGGACCATCTTCGCGTACCTGTACCTGCAGCTGGCGCAGCGCGGGTACCACGTCCTCGCGTACACCCCGCGCGGCATCGGCCTGACGTACCCGTTGATCGGAGGCGGCCACCGCGACGCGTTCTTCACCTCCGGCGGCACGATCGACGTCGCCGGACCGAAGGACTGGGCAGACGGCTCCACGGTCATCGACTACGCGCAGCAGCACCTCGCCCCGAGCAAGATCGCGTTCCTCGGCGAGTCGTACGGCTCCGGCATCAGCCAGCTCGTCGCGGCGAAGGACCCGGCCGACCGCGTCGACGCCGTCGTCGCCTTCAGCACCTGGGGCAATCTCGCCACCAGCCTCTACGACAACGACACCCGGCACCTGGCGGCCGTGGACGCCCTGGTGAACTTCACCGGCGGGCCCGAGGAGCGGAAGTTCGACGCGGCCACCCGGGAGCTCCTCGCCGACTTCAGGGCCGGACGCAACCTGGACACCGTGGTGGCCTGGGGCACGGAGCGCGCGCCGGCCGAATACGCCCAGGTCACCAACGACCGGAACATCCCCACGTTCTTCTCGAACACCTGGCACGAGACGCTCTTCCCGGTCAACCAGGTCGCCGAGCACTTCGAGCGGCTGACCGTGCCCAAGCATCTGAACCTGTGGATCGGTGACCACGCCGCTCCCGAGGGCGCCGGTCTCTCGATCCCGTGGAGCGGGCCGAACCTGCCCGTCGAGGAGGCCCTCGCCTGGCTCGACCACCACGTGCTCGGCGCCTCCAACGGCGTGCCCGAGTGGCCCTCGGTCCACAACCAGATCATGTTCACGTACCGGACCGAGACCGACCCGGAGACCGGCCAGAACGTCATCACCGAGCCCGCCGTCCGCGAGCCCGCGTCCTCCTGGTCGGAGGTGACCACCTCCACCGAGGACTGGTACCTGACGTCGGTCGGCTCCGACAGCCGTGACGGCGGCCTCGCCCAGGAGGCGGAGACCGGCTGGAAGCGGGAGTTCACCGCGGGCGAGCTCACGGACGCCACCGCGGTCGACGCGATCATCGCCACCGGCCAGGCCGAGTGGAAGGGCAACCCGAAGGCCTACGCCACGGACAAGTTCGACCGGCAGCACCTCGCCGTCTGGACCACGGGCCCCCTGGACGCGACCGCGAACGGTGCGGCCCGCCGCATCCGGGGCGTCCCCCAGCTCAGGCTCGCCGTCCGCAGCGGCAGCGCCGCCTCGGTGACGATCGTGGCCTATCTCTTCGACGTCAGCGCCGACAACACGGCCCGCATCATCACCCACGAGCCCCTCACCCTGACGAACCTGACCGCCGGCGAGGACCACACCGTCACCTGGAGGCTCCAGGCCGCGGGCTACGACCTGGCCGCGGGCCACCGGCTCATGCTCGTGGTCAACAGCAAGGACGCGCTCTACTCCGACGCCCTCACCGACGCCGGCGTCGACAGCGGCACGACCACCGTCACGTCCGTCGACGGCGTGGCCGCCCGTCTGAGGCTGCCGCTCGGCTGATGCGCCCGGCGGGTCAGACCGCCGCCGCGACCGTCTCGCGCAGGGGCCACGTGGAGTCGACGACCGCCTCCGCGTCGCCCTTGCCGCGCAGGAAGGCCTGGAGGCCCTCGGCCCAGACGCGGTACCAGCCGATCTGGCGCTCGTGCAGCTCGGCCGGGTCCAGGCCGGCCACCTGCGGGTGCCGCTCGGCTATCGCGACGGCGACCCGGACGGCGGCGAGCGCGTCGGCCGCGGCCTGGTGGGCGGCTTCGAGCACCACGCCGTACTCCCCGCAGACCGCCTCCAGGGTGCGCTTGCCGCGCCGGTAGCGGTCGACGGCCCGGTCGATGGTGTACGGATCGACGACCGGGCCGATGGCCGTCCCGCCGAGCCGCTCCTCCAGCGACGGC
This sequence comes from Streptomyces sp. NK15101, assembly GCF_020400725.1. GTDB lineage: Bacteria > Actinomycetota > Actinomycetes > Streptomycetales > Streptomycetaceae > Streptomyces. Next base: position 42,834 of record NZ_JAINVG010000003.1, read on the forward strand.
AGTCCGTGGCGGCGCAGCTCGGCGGCGAGGAGCGTGAGGTCGAAGGAGGCGTTGTACGCGACGACCGGGACGCCGTCCTCCCAGTACGCGGCGAGGGTCTTCGCGATCTCGTCGGCGACCTCGCGGACCGGCCGGCCCTCGGCCGCCGCCCGCTCGGTGCTGATGCCGTGGATCGCGGAGGCCTGCTCCGGGATGCGGATGCCCGGGTCGGCGAGCCAGTCCCGCCGTCGCCTGACCTGTCCGTCGCCGTCGACCTCGACGATCGAGGCCGTGACGATGCGGGCCTCCAGCGGGTCGGTGCCGGTCGTCTCCAGGTCGAAGCCGACAAGGGTCGAGCCGTGCCAAGCCATCGGGTCCTCCTTACGTGATCTCCCCCGTGGTGCTGACCACCCTTGCACGCACCACTGACAACGCCCCCGGCCGCCCCCGGGGACGGGTCAGGAGACGGGCCGGGAGTCGAGCCAGACCGACTCGAATTCCTCCCGGTACGTCTCGAAGAGTCCGTGATCTCCGTCACGGGCGGACTGTCCGTGCCGGACGACGTTCCGTCCGCCGCCGCGCAGGACGAGGACCGGTGCCTCCATGCCCCGGGCCCGGCGCAGATAGGACTGGACGACGCCGACCCCGTCCGGCCCGTCGCCGTCCACCAGGTAGGCGGTGAAGCGCGGGGTCTCGTCGAAGACGTGGATCTGGAAGGCGCCCGGGTCGCGCAGTTTCGAGCGGACCCGGCGCATGTGCAGGATGTTCATCTCGACCGAGCGGCTCAGCTCGCCCTTCTTCAGGCCGAGTTCCCGCTCGCGGCGCTTGACGGCGCTGCTCGCGGGGTTGAGGAAGAGGAGCCGGGTCCGGCAGCCGGACTCGGCGAGCCGGACCATGCGGCGGCCGGAGAAGTTCTGCACCAGCAGGTTGAGGCCTATGCCGGTGGCGTCGAGGCGGCGGGCGCCGCCGAAGAGGTCCTCGGCGGGCAGCTGCCGCTGGAGCCGGACCCGGTCCGGGTGGACGGAGACGACGTCCGCGTACCGGTCGCCGACGAGGTCCTCGACCGCGTCCACGGGCAGCCGGTCGGCGGACGGCACTCCGGCGCCGCCGCCGAGGATCTCCAGGATGCGGGCGGAGGCCCGTTCGGCCTGGGCGAGGACGGTCAGCGAGAGGGCCCGGTTGCGGGAGACCACGTTCCGCGTGACCTCCAGCTCGTCGAGGGCGAGTTCGACCTCGCGCCGGTCGTCGAAGTAGGGCTCGAAGCAGGGCCAGTGCTGCACCATCAGCTCGCGCAGCTGGGGCAGCGTGAGGAAGCTCAGCACGTTGTCGTCGGCCGGGTCGAGGAGGTAGCCCTTGCGCCGGGAGACCTCGCGGACGGCGACGGCCCGCTGGACCCACTCCTGACCGGCGGGCCCGGCCGCGGCCACCACCCACTCCTCGCCGTGCACCGGTTCGTACACGGGTCGCAGGACGGCGGCGACCACGGCCCGCAGCCGCTGTTCGACGAGGTTCAGCCAGATGTAGGCGCGGCCGGCGCGCTGGGCCCGGGTGCGGACCTCGCTCCAGGCCTCGGGGCCCCAGTCGAGCTCCGCTCCTATCTCCACCGGCCGCCCGACGGTGACCGTGCCGGGCGGCACGGCCGTGCCCGGCGGCAGGACGACGCCCGGCGGCGCGACCGCTCCGGGCGGCGCCTCTGCCGGGTCGGCCGGGCCCCCCTCGTGACCCGCGTCGCCTGGGGGCAGCTCCAGACCTCCCGAGCTCACCCGTGCACCGCCTTCTGCTCCCGGACACCCGTTCCGGTGGACAGGATGACCATGTGACAACGATCAAGGAAGGGTACTCCGCGAGCGGGAGGCGGTGCAGCAGGATCGTCAGGCTGCTTCCTCAACTCCCCAGATCGGGCTGCCCGTTCTGGGAGGCGAGATCGGCCGGAGTGAGCGGATTCATAGCGGTTACGTCCCTGGGCGCGAGCTGGAAGCCCTGCCAGTGGACCGGCATCGGCTGCTGGTCCTCGTCCCGGGCGATGTGGTGGAACCCGATGTTGACCCACACGGACGGTTTGGTCAGAGTCTCACCGTTGACCCATTTGTCCACGCTGTCACCGGCGCCGGGCGCGCAGTCGCCGATGTTGTCGCTCGCGAACTTCTCGCAGGGACGGGACTGGGTGAAGTACACGTCGTGCTTGGTGAAGCCGCGGCCCGCGTGGGTGTCGGTGTGGCCGGGCACGATCTCGTAGGAGCGGGCGTGGCCGTCGGCGTTCTTGCCGGTGCCGCTGACCACCCGCCACCAGCGCATGTTGCGGGCGTCGCCGGCGAGTTCCTTGGTGACGACGGTGCGCTTGGTCTTCACGGTGGGTCCGCCGCCGCCGGCGGCGGGCGCCGTGACGGTGGAGTCGAACTGTTCGATCCGGTCCTTGGTGGAGCCGTCCAGGCCGAAGTCGAGCTTCCAGAAGACGTTGTGGGCGTGGCTGGTGGCGTAGCCGCGGGCGCCCTTGCCGATGGGCCAGCCGCGTCCGTCGGTGGCGTTGTAGTCGACGGGCGAGAGGCTGCCGGTGGCCCCGACGTTGGCGCCGATGGTGCCGTCGGCGGTGAAGCGCCACTCGGTGATGTACTCGTACCAGCCGACCTTGTTGACGGTGTAGACGAGCAGGTCCTTGGCCTGGGCCGCCCAGACCTTGGAGCCGTTGTCGCTGGCCATGCGGTACGCGTGCCCGCGTGCGCGCGTGGTGGTGCACAGACCCTTGACCTCGCCGACCTCGGCCACCTTGACGGTGGTGAGGGTGCCGCCGGGGCACTCGGCCGGCTTGAGGTTCTGCAGGCCGTAGCCGAAGCCGGCTCCGGTGAGGTCGTCGTACTCGGCGCCGCCGTCGTCGTACGGCACGTGGATCTGGGCGAGCCGGGCGCTGTCGAGGACGGGGATGGGCGCGGCGGCGCCGGGCGGCTGGTAGGTGACGCGGTCGAGCGTGAGCCCGGCGTCGGTGTCGTACCGCCAGCACATGCGCCAGGTGGTGCCACCGTCGAGCTTCTGCGTGATGCGGTACGCGGCCGAGCAGTCGGGCACGGCGGGTGCCGTGCGCGTCGGGACCGGCGGGTTGGGTGCGGCGGTGGCGCCGGTCGCGGGCCCGGCGGCGGCCGTGGCGGTGCCGAGCAGGGCGGCGGCGGTCAGGACGGCGCCCCGCTTGGGGGTGCGCCGGCTCCGGATTCGCTGGGTGGGCATGGGGACGTGCTCCCTCGTACGTGTCGTGAGGCTGTGGAGTGGCCGGGCCGGTGGTCAGCCGACGCGGGTGACGGTCCTCGCGGAGAGGTCGACGATCAGGTTCCGGGTGTCGATCCAGGGCCCGTTGAGGACCTTGGTGACGAGCCGGACGCACCGGTGCTGTCCGCAGCGGGCGAGCCGCTCGGGCACCTCGCTCTCGCGGTAGGGGCGGTACACGTCGCCGTTGAACCACAGCTGCTCGCCGGAGGTCAGCTTCTTGCCGGTGGCGTCCTCGTAGTCCTCCTCGACGCCCTTGCCGAGCGGGCTCGCGAGGATCAGCTCCAGGGCCTCGCGCAGCTCGTCGGGGTGGGCGGAGGGCTGGACCCCGCGCTGCGCTCCGGACTTCTCGACCTTGCCGGTGTCGAGGTTGACGGTCTTGGTGACGAGCTCGTCCCGGCCGTAGTCGTAGAGGCGGACCTCGGCGCGGCGCGCGGGGTCGCCCGGTCGCGGGTCGGCGAGCCGGGTGCCGAGGCGCTGGGGGCCCCGGCCGCCGGTGACGTCCTGCTGGGCGGAGGCGGCGGGCGGGGTCAGCGCCAGCGCCTCGGCCCGGGCGAGCTCGTCGTCCGTGAGCGGGTCGCCGCCGACGCCCTTCTCCCCCTCGGCCGCGGGCGGGGCCACGGTGGCCGGCTGCGGCGCGGAGCCGCCCTCCCCCTCTCCGGAGGCACCGGACGCACCGGACGCACCGGCCCCGCCCGCCGCACCGGTCGCTCCGGCCCCCGCGGAGGAACCCGCCGCGGCAGCGCCGCGGCCGCCCGGCGCCTCGTCCGCTCCCGCCGGGCCCGGCAGGCTGATCGCGACCGCGACGGCGGTCCCCGTCACCGCCATGGCCGCTCCGGCCACCACCTTCCCCAGGTGGCGGCGCGCTATTTCGTACACATTTCCCCCTCTATCCCCCTCTTGGTCTGCGGTCACCCGGTAGGACGGGGCGAAGTCCTAGGAGGTTGCCACTCTTTCGGGCAGGATCTGGCCGAAGAACACCTACAAAACCCGGACAGAAGAGGAAGAGTCGTATCCATGCAGGTCTGGCCGGGACAGGCGTACCCCTTGGGCGCCACCTATGACGGAGCGGGAACCAACTTCGCGGTCTTCTCGGAGGCCGCCCACAGGATCGAGCTGTGTCTGCTGCACGACGACGGCTCGGAGACGGCGGTGGAACTGCGCGAGACCGACGCGTTCGTGCGGCACGCCTATCTGCCGGGCGTGATGCCCGGTCAGCGGTACGGGTTCCGCGTGCACGGGCCGTACGCGCCGGAGCGCGGGCTGCGCTGCAACGCGGCGAAGCTGCTGCTCGACCCGTACGCGCGCGCGGTGTCGGGGCGGATCAAGTGGGGCGAGGCGGTGTACGGCTACCCGTTCGGGCGGCCCGACGCGCGCAACGACCTCGACTCGGGCCCGCACACCATGACCTCGGTCGTGGTCAATCCGTACTTCGACTGGGGCGACGACCGGCGCCCGCGCACCGAGTACCACCACACGGTGATCTACGAGGCCCATGTGAAGGGCCTGACGATGCTGCACCCTGACCTTCCGGAGGAGCTGCGCGGGACGTACGCGGGACTCGCGCACCCGTCGGTCATCGGCCATCTGAAGGACCTGGGCGTGACCGCGCTCGAACTGATGCCCGTACACCAGTTCGTGAACGACCACCGGCTCGTGGACGCGGGGCTCTCCAACTACTGGGGCTACAACACGATCGGCTTCTTCGCCCCGCACAACGCCTACGCCTCCTGGGGCGACCGGGGCCAGCAGGTCCTGGAGTTCAAGTCGGCGGTCCGGGCGCTGCACCAGGCGGGCATCGAGGTCATCCTCGACGTGGTCTACAACCACACCGCCGAGGGCAACCACCTGGGGCCGACGCTCTCCTTCCGGGGCCTGGACAACCCCTCGTACTACCGGCTCGCGAACGACCGCCGGTACTACATGGACACCACCGGCACCGGGAACTCGCTGCTCATGCGCTCCCCGCACGTGCTCCAGCTGATCATGGACAGCCTGCGGTACTGGGTGACCGAGATGCACGTGGACGGTTTCCGCTTCGACCTGGCGGCCACCCTGGCCCGCCAGTTCCACGAGGTGGACCGGCTGTCCTCCTTCTTCGACCTGGTGCAGCAGGACCCGGTGGTCAGCCAGGTGAAGCTGATCGCCGAGCCGTGGGACGTGGGCGAGGGCGGCTACCAGGTGGGCAACTTCCCGCCGCTGTGGACCGAGTGGAACGGCAAGTACCGGGACTGCGTGCGGGACCTGTGGCGCGGCGAGCCGCGCACCCTCGCCGAGTTCGCCTCCCGGCTGACCGGCTCCTCCGACCTGTACCAGGACGACGGGCGGCGCCCCCTCGCCTCGGTCAACTTCGTCACCTGCCACGACGGCTTCACCCTGCGCGACCTCGTCTCGTACAACGACAAGCACAACGAGGCGAACGGCGAGGGCAACCGGGACGGCGAGAGCTACAACCGCTCCTGGAACTGCGGGGCGGAGGGCGAGACCGAGGACGTCGGGATCGCCGAGCTGCGCGCCCGCCAGATGCGCAACTTCCTCGCCACGCTGATGCTCTCGCAGGGCGTGCCGATGCTCAGCCACGGCGACGAGTTCGGGCGGACGCAGGGCGGCAACAACAACGCGTACTGCCAGGACAACGAGGTCTCCTGGGTGCGGTGGCCGAAGGAGAACGGCGAGGCGGACGCCACGCTCCTGCGGTTCACCCAGGCGATGGTCCGGCTGCGCCGGGAGCACCCGGTCTTCCGGCGCCGCCGCTTCTTCCACGGCAGGCCGGTGGAGGGCACCCACGACGAGCTGACCGACATCGCCTGGTTCACGCCCGAGGGCGAGGAGATGACCTCCCGCGACTGGCAGGCGGCGCACGCCCAGGCGCTGACCGTCTTCCTCAACGGCAACGCCATCTCGGAGCCCGGCCCGCAGGGCGAGCGGATCGCCGACGACTCCTTCCTGCTGATGTTCAACGCCTCCTCGAAGGAGCTGGAGTTCGCGGTGCCGGACAGCCACGGGCGCTGCTGGCGCATGGTGGTGGACACCTCGGACCCGGAGGGCATGCCGCCGCGGGAGGGCCCGGAGCTCGAGGGCGGCGAGCGGGTGACGCTGGCGCCGCTCAGCCTGACCGTGCTGCGCCGGCCGGCCTGAGCTCCCGTACGGGGGTCAGGCGGCCGGCCTGAGCTCCCGTACGGGAGACGCGGCCCTCACCGTCCAGGACAGCACCGCGCAGGCCGCGGCCGCTCCCACCGCCACCGCGAAGGCGGCGGGGGCGCCGTGGCCTTCGGCGAGCCGGCCGGAGAGGGCGAGGGCGAGGGCCTGGCCGCCCACGATCCCGCTGGTGAGGAAGGCCATCGACTCGGCGAGCCGGGCGGCCGGCACGGTCCGCTCGGTGAGCCCGAAGACGGTGATCAGGTGCGGGGCGTAGGCCGCGCCGAGGACGACGACGACCGCGTACAGCGCGATCAGGGAGTCCACCAGGAGCAGCGGTGCGGAGAGGACGACGAGCCCGGCCGTGGCGGCGCGCCAGCGGGTCGTGAGTCCGATCCGGGCGGGCACGGCGGCCATGGAGAGGCCGACGGCCGCGCTCATGACGCCCATGGCCGCGTAGACGAGCCCGGCCTGGGCGGGCGCGCCGAGCTCCTCGGTGAGGGCGGTGATCCCGGCCTGCGAGGCGCCGAACATGGCGCCCTGGAGGACCATCGTGGCGCGCAGGGCGTGGGCGGATCCCGGCAGCCGCGTCCGTTCGGCGGCACCCGTACGGGTGGAGACGGCCGGCGCGAGGGCCCGGGCCGTCGGGTGGAGGGCGAAGGCCGTCCCGCAGACGGCGAGCAGCAGCGCCGCCAGGAGGAGCGCGGCGGCGGGGTGGGCGAGGGCGGCGGCGAGTCCTACGAGGGCCGGGCCGAGGACGAAGGAGACCTCGTCGAGGGTGCCCTCGAAGGAGAGCACCGCTCCGACGAGCCGGTCGTCCGCGCCGGAGCGGCGGGCGAGGGCCACGGAGCGGGTCCGGGCGAGCGGTCCGACCTGCGGGACGGTGGCACCGGCGAGCGCTCCGAGCGCCATGAGCGGGCCGGTGGCGGCCCCGGCGAGGGCGGCGAGGACCAGGGCGGTGACGGCGACGGCGTTGGCGAGGGAGGCCGCGAGGACGATCCCGCGCTGGCCGTGCCGGTCGGCGAGCCGGCCGATGACGGGTCCGGCGGCGGTCTGTCCGGCGGCGAGCGCGCCGCCGGTGAGACCCGCGGTGGCGAGCGACCCGCTGGTCTCGGCGACCAGGAGGAGGCTGCCGAGCTGGCACATCGCGGTGGGCAGCCGGCCGAGGAAGGAGACGACCGGCAGGGCCGGGCCGAGCAGGGACAGCGTGTCGCGATACGTCCGAAGCATCACGCGAACGTAACGCGATGCACTCGAACGGGTGCATGGGGCGATGACACAGAAGCCTCCCGACGGGGTACGTACGTTCGCATGACGCCCATTCCACCCACCTCGACCTACCGGCTGCAGCTCCAGCCGGAGTTTCCGTTCGCGGCCGCCGAGCGCGCCGTGCCGTACCTGGCCGGCCTCGGGGTCTCGCATCTGCACCTCTCCCCCGTCCTGGAGGCGGTGCCCGGCTCGGCCCACGGCTACGACGTCACCGACCACCGCTCGGTACGGGCCGAACTGGGCGGCGAGGAGGGGCTGCGGGCCCTGGCGGCGACCGCGCGGGCGCACGGCCTCGGGCTCGTCGTGGACCTGGTGCCCAACCACATGGCGGCCTCCCCGCGCCACAACCACGCGCTGCGCGCCGTGCTCCGCGAGGGCCCCGACTCGCCGTACGCCCGCTGGTTCGACATCGACTGGCGCGCCGGGGACGGCCGGGTGCTGCTCCCCGTGCTGCCCGCGCGGCTCCCGGAGGTGCGGGACCGGTTCCGGGTCTCCGGCGGGTCCCTGCACCTGGACGGCCAGGAGTTCCCGCTCCGCGCGGGCACCGAGGGGCTGCCGCTCGACGAGCTGCTCGACGCCCAGTGGTACCGGCTCGGCTGGTGGCGGCTCGCCCGCACCGAGCTCGGCTACCGCCGCTTCTTCACCGTCTCGGACCTGATCGGGGTGCGGGTGGAGGACCCCGAGGTGTTCGCGGCGAGCCACGCGAAGATCGTGGAGCTGGTCGCGGACGGGGTGGTCGAAGGCCTGCGCATCGACCACCCGGACGGACTCGCCGATCCGCAGGGCTATCTGGAGGACCTGGCGGCGGCGACCGGCGGGCGGTGCTGGACGGTGGTCGAGAAGATCCTCACGGGACCCGAGACGCTGCCCGCCGACTGGCCGGTCGCGGGCACCACCGGGTACGACGCGCTGCGGCAGCTCGACGGCGTCTTCACCGACCCGGTGGGGGCGGACGAACTGGCCGACCTCTACCGCGAGTTCGTGGGCAGGACCGGGGACCGGGGCGGCCGCTGGGAGGCGACCGCGCACCGCGCCGCGTACGAGGTGGTCGGCCATGACCTGGCCGCCGAGACGGCCGCGCTGACCCGGATCGCCGGCCGGATCTGCGCCGCCGACCCCGAGCTCCGGGACCACGCCCCCTGGGCGCTGCGCACCGCGGTCCGGGAGCTCCTCGTCCGCGTCCCCGTCTACCGCCCCTACCGGACCGGCGGCGAGGAGGTGCTGACCCCGGAGGCGGCGCGCGGTGCGAAGGCCGCGTTCGCGGTGCCGGAGGAGGCGGCGGCGGTCGACGTCGTACGGGACCTGGCGCTCGGCAGACGGGGCGACGGGCCCGAACACCGGGCGTTCCGCGCGCGGTTCGCGCAGACCTCGTCCGCGCTGCGGGCCAAGTCCGTGGAGGACACCGCCTTCTACCGGTACACCCCGCTGCTCTCCGCGAACGAGGTCGGCGGCGACGCGGGGCGCCCGGCGGTGCCGGTGGAGGAGTTCCACGCGTACTGCCTGCGGATCGCCCGGGACTGGCCCGGGACCGGCACCGTGCTCTCCACGCACGACACCAAGCGCAGCGCGGACGTCCGGGCCGCGATCGCGGTGCTCGCCCAGTGCCCGGAGGTGTGGGCGGAGCTCCTGGCGGAGGTCGCCGGGGTGCCCGCGCCCGATCCGCACGTGGCGTGGACGGCCTGGCAGACGGCCTTCGGCTTCGGCGCCCCGGACCCGGACCGGCTGGTGCCCGCGATCCTCAAGTCCGTGCGGGAGGCGGGGCTCAGGACCAGCTGGACGGAGCCGGACGAGGAGTACGAGCGGGCGGTGGCCGAGTTCGCGGCGGCCGGGCCCGGCCGGATCCCGCTCCGGGCGGCCTCGGAGGCGGCCTTCGCGCTGGAGCCGCACATCCGGGCGCACGCGCTCGGGGCCGCGCTCGCCCAGCTGACGATGCCGGGGGTGCCGGAGCTGTACCAGAACACGGAGCGGGAGTACCGGGCGCTGGTCGACCCGGACAACCGGGCGCCGTTCGCGGTCGGCCCGGAGGACGAGCGGACGGCCCTGGTCCGGGCGGCGCTGCGGCTGCGGCGCGCGCACCCGGAGGCCTTCGGGGCGGACGGCACCTACGTCCCGCTGGCGGCGGAGGGCCCCGCGGCCGCGCACTGTCTGGCCTTCGCCCGCTCCGGCCGGGTGGTCACGGCCGTGACCCGGCTCTCCCTGCGGCTCGCCCAGGCGGGCGGCTGGCAGGACACGGAGCTGGTGCTGCCCGAGGGGCGGTGGGTCGACGCGCTCGACGGCGTGCGGGAGTTCACGGGCGGCCCGGCGACGGAGGTGAAGCTGGCGGAACTGTTCGAGGAGCGGCCGGTGGCGCTGCTGGCCCGGACGGAGTGACGGGGCGGGACGGCCGGCACCGCCACCGCCGGAATCCTCTCCGGCGTCTTCCTGCTCGCGTCGGTCCGGCCCTCCGGCCGGCAGGACCCGGTCCGCGCCCGCGGACCGGGTCCTGACCGGAAGCCGGAACCGATCAGGAGCGGGAGGCCCGCGTGACCTCGCACTTGGTGTACTCGGAACCGTCGCCGGATCCCGTGTACGGGGTGGTCAGCTCGGCGCTCTGGGAGGCGCCCGCCGCGACGGCGACGGCGGTCTTCGTCGCGGTGGCCGGGACGGCGGTGCCGCCGGCGTCGCCGGTGAACTTCATCGTGACGTCGTAGTCGTAGTCCAGCAGGCCGTCGTTCTTGATGGTGACCCGGGCGACGAGGTTCTTGGTGGCCTCGTCGTACTTGCACTCGTCGATCGTGACGTCGCGCACGGCCTTGTTCGAGCTGCCGGAGCCGCCGGAGACGGAGCCGCCGGAGCTGCTGCCCGTGGTGCCGTCGTTGTCGCTGTGGTCGCTGCCGCTGCTGTGGCTGCCGGAGCTGCTGCTGCCGCCGCAGCTGGCGCCGTGGGAGCCGCGGGCACCCGTCAGGGCGACGACAGCGATGCCGAAGACGGCGATCGCGCGGACATGACGCATCTTCATTTTTGAATCCCCGTGGAAAGTGGTGGAACGGGCGCCCGTTGACGAGCGCACGTCACCCTAACAGCGGTCGGGGACGCTCAGCCGCCCGGGCGGACGATCAGGCTCCGCGGGGCGCGCGTGATGAGGCCCGTGAAGGTGGGACGGAAACCGTCGGCGAGGCGCAGCCGCGGCATGGCCGCGAAGAGGGCGCGCAGGGCGTATTCCGCTTCGAACCCGGCGAGGAGGACCGCCGGGCAGAAGCCCGCCCCGTACGTGAGCTGGCCCGGGTCGTCGCGGAACGGGTCGAAGCGGTCGGGCTCGCGGAAGCGTTCCGGATCGCGGCCCGCCGAGCCGACGAGCAGGGCGACGGACGCGCCCGCCGGGACGACGCCGCCGCTCACCGGCACCTCGGCGCTGGTGCGGCGCACCGCGATCTGCACGGGCGGGTCCCGGCGCAACGACTCGGTCCAGGCCCGGGCGACGAGGCCGGCGGGCGCGTCGCGGAGGGCCGCGACCTGGTCGGGGTCGGCGAGGACGTTGCCGAGGAAGGAGGCGAGCGCCTTCTCCCGTACGGCGATCTGGCCGCCGCACTCCCCGGCGAGCGCGCCCGCCGCCCGGCCGCGGACGAGCCGCATCATGTCGCGGTAGGGCACGCCGACGGCCGCGGCGACGGTGCCGGCCGGCAGCCAGTGGCAGAAGTCGGCGACCAGGTCGGCCTGGGACCGTTCGGCGATCCGGCGGGCCAGGACGTGGGCGGTGCGTTCGGTGACGGCGCGCAGGGCCTCGACGTCGACGTCGACGTGGGCCCGCGCGCACGGCGGGTCGCCGGGCCGGTGCCCGTGGGTGAAGCGTTCGTCGGTGAGCGCGGTGGCCACGTCCGCGTACCGACTGAGGACCCAGGCCCGCAGCAGCGGGTCGTACGTGAGCGGGAACTCCTCGCGCAGGGTCCGGTGGATCCCGTGCGGGTCCAGCGTGGCGCCGGGTGTGAGGGGGCTCGGCGCGACGGTCCGTCCGCCGGGCGGGAGGAGCCCGGCGGCGGCCGGGTCGACCAGGGTCCGCACGCGTCCGGGGGCGGCCGGACCGCCGGTGCCGGGGATACGGGGCGGAGCGCCGGGAGCGCCGGCCGGTGGCCCGCCGGCCCGGGCCGGCTGCTCGGGGGCCGCGGCCGAAGGTCTCGCCGGAGCCATCGGCGGCAGTCGTGTCCAGGGGTCCCCGGACTCCTCCGGCCGCTCGCTCCGCATGCTCCGGTCCGGCTCGCGGTTCGACGCGTCGCTCATCTCGCCCCCTGTCGATCGGCGGTGGGTGCCGCGGCCGGAGATCGTGGCGCGCGTCTGCCCAGCCCATCACCGCGCGGGCCGCACCGCCCGTCGCATACCGCCGAACGGGTGAATGCGGGGGCTCAGTCGTGCGACAGCCGGAAGGACATCTGGCCGAAGCCCACCACGTCCCCCGGCCGCACGACCACGGCGCCGGTGACCCGCCGCCCGTTGACGGTGGTGCCGTTCGTCGAGCCGAGGTCGCGCAGCACCCACATGCCGCCCTGCAACGAGAGTTCGGCGTGCAGCCGGGAGGCCGTCTCGTGGCTGAGCCGCAGCCCGTTGACCGGGTCCCGCCCGATCCGCAGCGGGTGCGGGCCGGGATGGGGCAGCAGCAGCTTCGGCAGCCGCTCCGCGCTCCAGGCCCGCCCGATCCGCGCCGTGAACGCGGACATCCGCTCCACCGCGCCGACCACCCGCCGGGTCCAGGTGCCCTCGGTCCGCAGGTCGGCGGTGAGCAGGGCGAGTTCGTCCGGCCTGCGGGCCTGGAGCGCGCGCTCCATCCGGAAGAGGAAGGTGTCGTGCGAGAGGCGGCCCTGGGCGGCACCCTCACGGAGCAGCACCAGCGCGCGGTCCCGCTCGGCGTCGGTCAGCCGAGGGGAGTTCGCCGGAAGCTCGAAAGGGGTCGTCACACCCGAGATTGTCGGTCCGTCGCCCCCGACGTGTCCAGAAGGGCCGCTGAGCTGGAAACTCCGTAACGGCCGGGGCGGGATCGCTGTTACGGTCTGCGGTCCTCGCACCAGAGATCCCAGGGGGAACCCGGACGTGACCACGTCTTCTTCGTCCACGCACCACCAGCCCGACCCGCACCACGAGCAAGACCCGCACCACGAGCACCACGAGCAAGACCCGCACGACCCCGCCGCCGCGGTCTCCTCCTCCCTCGTCCCCGACCTGTACGTCCGCCCGCTCGCCGGGCCGGAGGAGCTCGACCTCTTCCTCCGCCTCACCTACTCGCTCGACCACGAGCTCGCCGACGACCTCGCCGCCGGCCGTCGCCTGCCCTCGTGGATGTGGGTGGCGCTCGACGGCGACCGGCTCCTCGGCCGGCTCGCCTGGTGGACGCACACGGCGGGCGCCGGACCGCAGGCGCTCGACTTCTTCGACCTCGCGCCGGAGCTGTCCGCCGAGGAGCGCGCCGAGGTCGGCCTGCGGCTCCTGGCGACGGCGACGGCCGCGGTGATCCCGGCGGGCACGCGCCGCCCCGAGTACGGCCGGTTCATGCCGGCGGACTGGCGCGAGGTCCCGGAGACCCGGTCGCTCCTGGAGTCCCTGTTCTCGGTCCTGGAGCGCACGGGCGCCCGTCCGCTGGTCGAGCGGCTGCGCCTGGAGTGGCGCCCCGGCACCCCCGTGCCGGAGCCGACGGACCGGCTGGAGTTCCGTCCCGTCAGGGACCGCGAGGACCTCCTCGCGCTGATGACGCCGGTGATGGAGGGCACGCTCGACGCGCACGGCCGGGCCGATCTGGCCTCGGGCCTTTCGGCGCGGGAGGCGGCGGAGCTGCACTTCGACGAGGAGCTCGCGCTCCACTCCTCGCCGCGCGAGTGGTGGCGCGTCGCCGAACTGCCGGGAAGCGGCGAGCCGGTCGGCTTCGTCGTGCCCGCCCGGAACAACTACCACCACATCATCGCGTACGTCGGTGTGGTGCCCGCCCACCGCGGGCACGGGTACATCGACGACATCCTGGCGGAGGGGACCCGGGTCCTGGCCGCCGCCGACGTGCCCCGGATCCGTGCGGCGACGGACCTGGGAAACGTTCCGATGGCGGCGTCCTTCGCCCGGGCGGGCTACGTGACGTTCGAGCGCGCGATCAACTACGTGTGGGACGCGCCGGGCGAGTCGGGGTCCTGACTGCCAGGATGGTCGCGGTGGTGGAGTGACTGGACCGTCGACGAGGGGATTCCCGTGCTCTTCGAGGTGTGGGCGCCGAGCGCCCGTGACCGGGTGACGCTGGAGCTGAACGGCTCCACCCACCCCCTGGACCGGGACGCCGAACGGGACGGCTGGTGGACGGGCGTGGTGCCCGCCGAGGACGGCGACCGGTACGGGTTCTCGCTCGACGGCGGGCCCGTGCTGCCCGACCCCCGCTCGCGCCGGCTGCCCGACGGGCCCGACGGCCTGAGCGCGGTCGTCGACCACTCGGCGTACACCTGGCTCCACGAGTCCCCGCGGCTGCGGCTGCGCGGCGCCGTCCTGTACGAGCTGCACGTCGGCACCTTCACCCCGGAGGGCACGCTCGACGCGGCGGCCGCGCGGCTCGGGGAGCTCGCGGGCCTCGGCATCACCCATGTGGAGCTGATGCCGCTGTGCCCGTTCCCCGGGGTGCGGGGCTGGGGGTACGACGGGGTGGCTCCGTGGGCGGTCCACGAGCCGTACGGCGGGCCGGAGGCGCTGAAGCGGTTCACGGACGCGGCGCACGGCCTCGGGATGGGCGTGGTCCTCGACGTGGTGCACAACCACCTGGGCCCGTCCGGGAACCACCTCCCGTCCTTCGGGCCGTACTTCACGGACACCCACCACACGCCGTGGGGCGCGGCGGTGAACCTGGACGCACCGGGTTCGGACGAGGTCCGGGCGTACTTCCTGGGGAGCGCGCTCGCCTGGCTGCGGGACTACCGGATCGACGGGCTGCGGCTCGACGCGGTGCACGCCCTCGCCGACACGCGGGCGCTGACCTTCCTGGAGGAACTGTCGGCGGCCGTGGACGAGTTGGCGAAGGAGCAGGGCCGCCAGCACTTCCTGATCGCCGAGTCCGACCTCGCCGATCCGCGCACGACCACCCCGCGCACGCTCGGCGGTCTCGGTGTGCACGCGCAGTGGAACGACGACTTCCACCACGCCCTGCACACCGCGCTCACCGGCGAGTCCCAGGGCTATTACGCCGACTTCGCGCGCGCCCCGATGGCGGCGCTCGCCAAGACGCTCACCCGCGTCTTCTTCCACGACGGCACGTACTCCGCCTTCCGCGGCCGCCACCACGGGCGTCCGGTGGACCGGGAGCGGACCCCCGCCCACCGCTTCCTCGGCTACGCGCAGACGCACGACCAGATCGGCAACCGGGCCCTCGGCGACCGCCTCTCGGCCTCGCTCTCCCCCGGCCTGCTCGCCTGCGCGGCGACGCTCGTCCTCACCGGCCCCTCGGTGCCGATGCTGTTCATGGGCGAGGAGTGGGGGGCGAGCACGCCCTGGATGTACTTCACCGACCACACCGACCCGGAGCTCGCGGAGGCCGTGCGACGGGGCCGGAAGCGGGAGTTCGCCGCGCACGGCTGGTCCGAGGACGAGGTCCCCGACCCCCAGGAGCCGGCCACCCGCGACCGCTCGGTCCTCGACCGGGGCGAACGCGAGCGGGACCCGCACAAGCGGCTCCTCGCCTGGCACCGTCAGCTCATCGCGCTGCGCCGCACCCTGCCCGACCTGACCGACCCGGACCTGGCGGGCGTGAAGGCGGCCTTCGACGAGGAGTCCCGCTGGCTGGTCTTCCGGCGCGGTGACCTGCGGGTGGCCGTGAACCTGGGCAAGGAGCCGGCGGTGATCCCCCTCGGCTCCAACGGCCGCGACCGGGTCCTGGCCTCCTGGGACCCGGTCGAGCCGCCGGCGGCGGACGGGCTGCTGACCCTCCCCGGGGAGTCGGCGATCGTCCTCGCGGACGGCTGAGCCCCGGTCTCCTACTCCACGAGGGCCATCTCGCGCGGGGTGTTGTTGAAGCGGCGCCCCGCGCCGTCCTCGGTGGCCGTGACGATGTCCTCGATGCGGACGCCGAAGCGGCCGGGGAGGTAGACGCCTGGCTCGATGGAGAAGCACATGCCGGGGACGATGGGGAGCTCCTCGCCCTCGATCATGTACGGCGGCTCGTGGGTGGTGACGCCGATGCCGTGGCCGGTGCGGTGGATGAAGTACTCGCCGTAGCCGGCGTCCGTGATGACCTTGCGGGCCGCCCGGTCGACCTCCTGGCAGGCGACCCCGGGGCGTACCGCCTCGAAGCCGGCCTGCTGGGCCTCGCGGACGAGGTCGTGGACGCGGCGCTCCTCGTCGGTGGGCTCGCCGACGTGGACGGTGCGGGTGGTGTCGGAGCCGTAGCCGTGCTTGAGGCCGCCGAAGTCGAGGACGACCATGTCGCCGCGCTCGATGACCCGGTCGCCGGCCTCGTGGTGCGGGTTGGCGCCGTTGGGGCCGGAGCCGACGACGGTGAAGTCGACCTGCGAGTGGCCGGCCTCCATGAGGAGCCGGGCGAGGTCGGCGGCGACGTCGGTCTCCTTCCGGCCGGCGAACCGGACCTTGAGGATCTCGCCGTACGCCTGGTCGGCGGCGGCACCGGCGGCCGCGATCCGGGCCAGCTCGTGCGCGTCCTTGACGCCGCGGAGCATCGGCAGGGCCTCGGTGAGGGAGACGTACGAGGTGCCGGGCAGGGCCTGCTGGAGGCCGAGGAGGTGCATGGCCCAGGCGTTGTCGCTGACGCCGAAGCGGCCGTCGACGTCGAGGAGCGGCGCGGTGACGGCGTACGGGTCCTTGCCGTCGGTCCAGTCGCGCAGGGTGAGCGCGGCGGCCCCGGCGGCCTTCTCGGCGTCGGGCGCCTCCAGGGTCGGGACGACGAGCACCGGTTCCTGGCCGACCGCGAGGACGAGGACGGTGAGCCGCTCGGTGATCGCGGTGGGCTGGTAGCCGGTGAGGTACACCAGGTCGGGTCCGGGGGCGACGAGCACGCCCGCGAGTCCGGCTTCGGCGGCCGACTCGACGGCCCGGGCCATCCGGGCCCGGTAGTCGTCCGCGGTGAAGGGCACGACCTCTTCGGGGGCGTCCGTGCTCGGCATGGTGGCTCCTCCTCGACGTCATCGTCCGGTGCGACGTACAGCATCCTGCCGGGCGGGGGCGCGGGCCGCGACCGGATGGCGGACGGCCGCGACCGGATCAGCGGCGGTCGGGGCCCTGGGCGATGAGCCGTTCCAGGAGCTCGTGGAAGTCGTCGCCGACGACGATCCGCAGGTCGCCCCGCTCCTCGTCGTGCTCGCTGAGCTGGGTGAGCGTGCCGTCCCGCCACCAGAAGACGTACGGGCTGATGGCGCCCGGCACGTCCTCGTACCCGGCGGCGGCGAAGGAGGCCATCGCGCCGAGGGCCGGGATGATCGAGGTGTCCCGGATGGGGTGGAAGGCGAGCTGGTGCCGGAAGGGCAGGGCGACGAGGGCGCCGTGCTCGCCGAGCGGGAGGCCGGTGACCCGCTGGACGACGCCGTCGAGGTCGAGGACGCGGCTCGCGGTGTAGAAGGAGTCGCCGAGGATGATCTCGAAGCACATGCCGTCGGCGTCGCGGACGGTCTCGTGCTCCTCGACGGGCAGTCCGCGCAGGTTGCGCAGGGCCCGGTCGCGCAGCTGCGCGTGGTCCCCAAGCCGTTCGAGCGCCTCGTCGGTGAGCATCATGACGCTCTCGGGCAGGTCGAGGGCGAGGACCTCGTAGAGGCCGGGGGCGACGGTCCTGGCGTAGCCGAAGGCGCCGGCGTCGATGCCGTCGCCGCTGACGATCCGGGGGTAGAGCTGGGCGCGGATCTGCTCGGGCGGCAGGGTGTCGAGCGCGGAGGGGCCGTCCATGGCGCGGACGACGAGGCCGATGTGACGGTGGATCGTGTCGGGCCAGACGCGGGGGCCGCGCCGGTCCTGGTGGCAGACGGCGGCGAGGTTGCCGAGGCCGAAGCGGCGGCCCTTGTCGTCGATGACGTGGTCGGCGTAGACGGTGACCTCGAGGCCGAGCTCGGCGAAGGTCTCGCGGACCCGGCCGCGGAAGAGCGCGGCCTCGCGCTGGGAGAAGTACGCGAACTCGGGATCCCTCGGTGCGTCGTCGCCGTCCCGCCTGGGTCCTCGCCGCAGCCACCCCACGCCCGTCCGCCTTCCGTCGCCGTTGCGCCCAGGGTAGCGACTGCGGGTGTCAGCCCTTGAGCCGTCCCGTGAACTCGGCCACCGGCCCGGACGGTTCGCCGTGGGCGCCCGCCGGCAGGAGGAGCTCGGTGCGGTGGACGAGCCGGGGCGCGACCAGGGGGACGGCGGCCGCGCCGGGGACGCCCTCCGTAGCGGACGGCGGCAGCAGGGCGAGCCCGTGCCCGGCGGCGGCCAGGGCGGCGAGGGTGCGGGTGTCGGTGCCCTCGTAGCGCAGGGCGGTGCGGAAGCCGCGCCCGGCGGGGCCGGCGTGGACGGCCCGCAGCCGGTCGAGGGGGATGCCGGCGGCGGGAGCGTCCAGCCAGCGGGCGTCGACGAGGTCGTCGAGCCGGAGCCCGGGGCGTCCGGCGAGGGGGTGCCGGCCGGGCAGGACGACGGCGAGCGGTTCCTCGGCGACGCCGGTCGTGGCGAGCGGGGCGACGTCGGGCAGCCGCAGCGGGTCGCTGGGGGCGGCGATGCCGTCGACGAGTCCGGCGTCGGCCTCGCCGGTGGCGACGGCGACGGGCACCCGCTCGCGGGGCAGGGCGCGCAGGGTGACCCCGGTGGCGGGCAGGGCGGCGAGGACGCGGGCGGTGAGGGCGAGCGGGGAGGCGGCGACGCTCAGGGTCGCGCGGGGCGCGGCGGCGAACCGGCCGAGGTCGGCGCGGGCCGCGTCGAGGCGGAGCAGCAGCGCCCCGGCGTGTTCGAGGAGCCGCTCCCCGGCCGGGGTCGGGGCGACGGGCCGCCGGGTGAGCAGGGGCAGTCCGAGGTCGGCCTCCAGGGCGGCGATGTGCTGGGAGACGGCGGACTGGGTGTAGCCGAGGTCGCGCGCCGCCTCGGAGAAGGAGGCGAGACGGGCGACGGTGACGTACGTGCGGAGGAGGTGCGGGTCCACCGGCTCAGGACCCCCAGGGGGTCTTCAGCAGGTCCTTGGCGTAGTGCGCGAGGGAGCGGTTGTAGCGGGGCAGCAGGGGCGCGAGGGCGCCGAGGGCGAGGGAGGCGGCCTCGCGGTCGCGGCCGGTGTCGGCGAGGGCGAGGGCGAGGAAGGCGTCGACGGCACCGGAGAGCGCCCGCTCGTCGGCGTCGAGCCGGTCGGCGGGCAGGGCCCGTTCGGCGGTGAGGAGTTCGACGCTGCGGTCGGGGCGGCCGAGGTTGCGCAGGCTGCTGGCGAGCTGGATGACGGCCCGTCGGCGGCGCAGTCCGGTGAGGCCGAGGGCGAGGGCCCGCTCGTAGTGGGCGACGGCCTCCTCGGGCATGCCGGTGGAGTCGTGGGCGGCGCCCTGCTCGAAGACGGCGGCCGGGTCGTCGGCGGGCCGTTCGGCGGCGAGGGCGGCGACGCGGGCGCGGAAGTCGGCGGGCTCGTGGTCGTCGAGGTGCTCCCAGAGCGCGGCGACGCGGGTCTCCCAGTCGTGATCGTTCGTCATGCGGCCACCCTAGCCGGAGGTTCATTAGCGTCCGTGATGGAGAGTGCAGGAATCATCGTTGGACGTGAACGACGATCGCCGCCCAGCATGGTGGCCATGAACACGAACACGCACGCCCCCCGGATCGCCCTGGTCGGCGACCGCTCCCCGCACGTCCGCTCCCACGTCCGGATCCCGGTCCTCCTGGACGCCCTCGCCGAGCGGGACGGGCTCGCGCTCGACGCGTACTGGATCCCCACGGGCGACGCGGAGGCCCCCGGCGCCGTGAAGGGCTTCGACGCGGTGTGGGTGCTGCCGGGCAGCCCGTACGCGAGCGAGGCGGGGGCTCTCGCGGCGATCCGTACGGCCCGCGAGGACGGCATCCCCTTCCTCGGCACCTGCGCCGGCTTCCAGCACGCCCTGATCGAGTACGCGCGGGACGTCTGCGGCCTGGAGCGGGCGGCGCACGCCGAGAACGACCCGGCGGCCGATCCGGGCGACCTGCTGATCGCACCGCTCGCCTGCTCGCTGGTGGGCCACGAGGGCGTCGTACGGATCACCCCCGGCTCGCTCGCCGAGAAGGCGCTCGGCGCGGAGCGGACGACGGAGCGGTACCACTGCAACTACGGCCCGGACAGCCGCCACCTGGACACCCTGCGGGCGCACGGCCTGCGCTTCACCGGCGCGGACGAGGAGGGCGGCATCCGCATCGCCGAACTCCCCTCGCACCCCTTCTTCCTGGCGACCCTCTTCCAGCCGGAACTGGCGGGCGACGGCACCGTTCCGCACCCGCTGGTCCGGGCGCTCGCGGTGGCGGCGGCGGAGCACGCGTCGGCCGGATCCGCCGGCTGAGCGGAGTCGCGGGGGCCTCCGGCGCGGGCGAGGGGGCGGCGAGGGCCCGGTCGACGGTCAGAGGCGGGGCAGGTGCCCGTCCACCAGGACGCGCAGCCGATCCGCCTCCTCCGGGGAGCGCAGTCCGCGCAGCGGCAGCACCTCGGCGAGCAGGATGTTCGGGTCGCGGCTGAGCAGCACCAGGTGGTCGCGGGTCTCGCGGTAGCCGCGGAAGACCGACCAGCGCTGGAGCAGCGACACGTGGGCGGTCTCCATCTCGATCCCGGTCTCGCTCACCGAGGCGCGGTACTCGCCCTGCCACTCGACCGTGCGCAGCGCGTGGTTGGCCTGGAAGTGGGGCATCGCCCAGATGAGGCCGGCGAGGAGGAGGAAGAGCCCGGTCGAGACCGTGACGGTCGCCTGTGCGATCGCCGCGAGCACGGCGAAGCCCCCGAAGAGCAGGACGAACGCCCAGCGCAGGATGTGGAGCCGCCGCAGCCGCTCCCGTACGAGGACGGCCGTGAGGAGGTCGGCCCGCGTCGGCCGGAAGACCAGCCCGACCGTGCCCCGCGTCGCGTCCTGGCTTCCGCTGCTCATGACCATGACAGAGGAGCGTACTGCCGACCCGCCCGGCCGGCCGGACCGGGGTCGTGCCACGATGCGCCTTTGCCCACCGATCATGAAAGGGGCTGTCGGTGCGCGCATCACTCAGAGCGCTGCTCGCCGCGCTGTTCTCCGTCGGACTGATGGCCGCGGCCGGCGTGCCCGCCCAGGCGGACGTCGTCGACAAGGAGACCGCTCCCAGGCCGCGCTTCATCACGTACAACGTGTGCGGCGCCTCCTCCACCTGCGAGGACCGGCCGACCAGCGCGGCGAAGACGGAGTGGCTCGACGCCGTCGTGCACGCCGTCGACTACTGGGAGACGGACCTCGTCATGCTCCAGGAGGTCTGTTACGAGCAGTGGAAGCTGCTCCGCGACCGCCTGGCGAACCGCTCCGGCACGAGGTACGACTCCGTCTGGGGCGCGGCGCTCCCGTCGGCGTCCGGCTGCGCCCGCTGGGACCCCGACCCCGACGACGGTGTCGCTCCCGACCTGCGCTTCGGCCTCGCGATCTTCGCGAAGGGCGGCCCCGGCACGTTCGACCTCTCCACCCGGACCGTCGACTTCCTACCGGAGCCCACGAACGCCGAGAACCGCATCCTGCTCTGCGCCAGGAGCACGGTGACGGGCCGCCCGGTCCGCGCCTGCAACACCCACATCGACTTCCACGCTGCCAACACCACGGCGCAGATCGCCGAGGTCGCCGAGATCACCCGCGCGCACGCCGCCGCGGGCGACCCGGTGGTCCTCGCCGGCGACTTCAACCAGGTGCCGAAGCACTCCGACCTGGACCCGCTGTACAACCACGGGGCCGGATCGACCGGTGTGTTCCAGGAGGTCGACGAGAACGACAAGGACCGCTTCACGGGCACGGACTGTCCGCAGACGGCGGACCGCTGCCGCAGCGGCGAGGACACCGTCACGACCACCTGCTCGGAGCACACCACGGCGAACAGGAAGATCGACTACATCTTCCTGAGCCACCACTGGTTCACGACGGTACGGGGCGACGCCGTGGCCTGCGGCGGCATCGCCGATCACCACCTGCTGCGCGGCGCCGCCGCGTGGGAGAACTAGGGCCTGTCCAGCCATTCGCGTCGGATCAGGCCGGGGCGTCCGGTGCGTGCGATCGGCGTGCGGCCGGGACGCCCTCGGATGGGGTCTCCCCTGCTCGAACGAAGCCGAGAGCCCGGGGAAGGAGCCACTCGGGCGTTTCGGCCGTGCGGCGAGCGTGCGTGCCGGGCGGGCCGGACCCGACGGGAACGGTCGGACAGGCCCTACGACATCGCGACGACCAGGTGGGCGCGGTCGCGGCCCCGGACCACGAGGCGGGCGTTCGACTCGTCGGACTCCCTGACCCAGCGTTCGGCCCGGTCCCGGTCCTTGCCGAAGCGGACGTGCCGCTCGACGAGCCGGGAGACGCGGCTGCGATCGTCCAGGTCCAGGTACCAGGCCTCGTCGAGGAGGGGGAGGACCGCCGCCCAGGGGCCCTCGTCGTGGAGGAGGTAGTTCCCCTCCGTCACGACCAGCGGGACTTCGGACGGTACGGGCACGGCCCCGGCGATCGGCTCCTCCAGGGAACGGTCGAAGGCGGGGGCGTACACGGTGACGCCGGGCTCGGGAGTGCGGAGCCGGGTGAGGAGCGCGGCGTACCCGGCGGCGTCGAAGGTGTCGGGCGCGCCCTTCCTGTCCGCCCGGCCGAGTCGCTCCAGCTCCGCCTGGGCGAGGTGGAAGCCGTCCATCGGGACGAGGACCGCCAGCCCGTCGAGGCGGGCGACGAGCCGCTCCGCGAGCGTCGACTTCCCGGCGCCCGGGGCACCCGCGAGGCCCAGGATCCGCCGGCTCCCGGGCACGGCGAGCCCCCGCGCCCGGGCGGCGAGCCGGTCGAACCCCTCTGCGTCCATGCCGGGCATTCTCGCACCGGGGGCGGGGCCGACCCTCTCCCCACCCTCCCCGGACCCTCGTTCCGACCCTCCGTCCCGCAAGGGTCATCCCCCGTCACGACGCGGGTCGACGCGGGTGGGTTCCCACCCTTCCGCGTATTACGTTGGGGAAATGCCGTCCATCGCACTCGTCACCCTCGTCGTCCGCGAATACGACGAGGCCATCGCCTTCTACACCGACGCCCTCGGCTTCGAGCTGGTCGAGGACACCGACCGCGGCGACGGGAGCCGCTGGGTCGTCGTCCGTCCGCGCGGCGCGGCCGGCGTCGGCGGCCTCGGCAACACCGGGCTGCTCCTCGCCCGCGCGAAGAACGAGGAGCAGGAGGCCTCGGTCGGCAACCAGACCGGCGGCCGGGTCGGCTTCTTCCTCCACACGGAGGACTTCGCCGGCGACCACGAGCGCATGTCGGCCGCCGGGGTGAAGTTCCTGGAGGAGCCGCGCCACGAGCCGTACGGCTCGGTCGCCGTCTTCGAGGACCTCTACGGCAACCGCTGGGACCTCCTGCAGCCGGCGGACCCGGCCGCCTGAGGCCCGGCCGGCAGGGCCGCCAGCGGCAGGGTCCGTCGCGCTCAGTTGTTGCTGATCCCGGTGTGCCCCCGGCCGCCGCGGATGTTGACGACGGGACCGAAGTGGTTCGTGGTGGTGTGCTCCACGACCGTGCGGAACTCCGCCGCCGGGTTGTCGATCGCGTTCACGATCTGGCCCGCGATGTGCCGCAGCTCGTCCACCGTCGGGAGGGTGACGGTCACCGTGTTGCCGCCGGCCGTGCCGATGGCGAGCACCGGTTTCGACATCCGGAACACGTCCTTGAGGGCGAACCCGACCACGACGAGCAGCAGGACGATCATCAGGGGGTTCCCGCTCTCCCCGATGCGTGCCTCGCCCCCGGTGAGGTAGTTGACTCCGGCGTAGAGCAAGACGGCGACGAAGGCCCACTTCAGGAGGCGGAGGAGGATCGCGCCCGCGTCGGGCTGGTCCTTGTAGGCCTCGACCGAGGTGATGTTGTGGAGCGGTACGGCCGCGGAGCCCACCCACAGCATCCGGCGCCGGACCGCGAGCTCGAGGACGCGTCTCCGGCGGGACTTCGACACGAGGGGCGGCATCGGCGGTTCCGCGGGGGGCGGCGGAACGTGCCGGGGCGTCGCCCCTGTCGGCGGCGTCCTGTTCGGTGACCCGGTCGGCGGCCGGTCGGGTGACCCGGCCGGCGACTCGTCGGGCGGCGGCGCGGCAGTTCCCATGTGTACCCCCGTCTTCACGTCCGTCGTACCCGCCCATGGCGGGAGCACCATTAAGCACCCGAGGGGCCCCGCGGGGCAGGAGAGAAGCGGCCAAAAACCGGTGGCGCACGGCCTGTTCGCTTCCCTACGCTCCCGTCACGGCGCACCGACCGGTGTGCCGTCGTGAGACGTCCGACCGAGGGGAGACGACCGTGCGTTGCCGTAGCGCCGCCGCCGTGTCGTCCTCCCGTGCCCGGTACGACGTGATCCTCGCCTCCTCCGCCGAGCGGTGACGGCTGCGCGCCCGTCATCGCCGCCCGTGACGCCGTCACACCCCTGACCGACGTCCGGGAATCGCGCTGCCCCGTTCTCCACGCAGCAGCGAAAGGCACGACACACCGTGCGTACCGACACCACCACCCGAAGCGTCCGCAACCTCGGCATCCTCGCCCACGTCGACGCCGGCAAGACCACCGTCACCGAGCGGTTCCTGTACCTGACCGGCGCCACCCACAAGCGCGGCGAGGTCCACGACGGCACGACCGTCACCGACTTCGACCCGCAGGAGCGGGACCGGGGCATCACGATCTTCGCCGCGGCCGTCAGCTGCGACTGGGCGGGCCACCGGATCAACCTGATCGACACGCCCGGTCACGTGGACTTCTCCGACGAGGTCGAGCGCTCGCTGCGCGTCCTCGACGGCGCCGTCGCCGTCTTCGACGCCGTCGCGGGCGTCGAACCGCAGAGCGAGACGGTGTGGCGCCAGGCCGACCGGCACGGCGTACCGCGCCTCGCGTTCGTCAACAAGCTGGACCGCGCGGGCGCGGAGCTCGACGGCGCGGTCGAGTCGATCCGCACCCGCCTGGGCACCGTGCCGCTCCCCGTCCAGCTGCCCATCGGGCGCGAGGACGGCTTCACGGGCGTCGTGGACCTGGTCCGGATGCGGGCGTACGTGTGGGCCGACGGCACCGACGCCTTCGCCGACCTGCCGGTCCCCGACGAGCTCCGGGACGAGGCCGGGCGCCGCAGGCGGCACCTGGAGGAGACGGTCGCGGAGCTGCACCCGGGCGCCCTGGAGGAGTTCTGCGAGCGGAACGCCCTCTCCGAGGACGTCCTCACGGGCGCCCTGCGCGACCTGACCCTCTCCGGGGAGGCCGTGGTCGTGCTGTGCGGCTCGGCGTACCGCAACCGGGGCATCGAGCCGCTGCTCGACGCCGTCGTCGCGTACCTCCCGGCCCCGTCGGACATGCCGCCGGTGCGCGGCGAGGTCCCGGCGGACCCGGAGGCGCCGTTCACCGCGCTCGCCTTCAAGGTGAACGCGACGGCAACCGGCCGCATGACCTACCTCCGCGTCTACGCGGGCACGATCGGGAAGGGGGACACCGTGCTCGACACCACCGCCGGGCGTACGGAGCGGATCGCCCGCATCCTGCGCGTCCAGGCCGACCGGGCGACGGAGGTGGACACGGCGCGCGCCGGTGACATCGTCGCCGTCGTCGGGCCGAAGTCCGCCCGCGCCGGGGCGACGCTGTGCGCCCCGGACGCGCCGGTCGTCCTGGAACCGCCGACGACCGCCGACCCGGTGGTCTCGGTCGCCGTGGAGGCCCGCCGCGGCACGGACACGGGCCGGCTCGCGACGGCCCTCGCCCGGATGACGGAGGAGGACCCGTCGCTGGTGGTGCGGTCCGACCCGGAGACGGGCCAGACGGTCCTGTCCGGTCTCGGCGAGCTGCACCTGGAGGTGGCGGTGGAGAAGCTGCGCCGCGACCGGGACCTCGAGGTCACGGTCGGCCGGCCGCAGGTCGCGTACCGGGAGACGGTGACGAAGGGCGTCACGGATCTCCTCCACCGCCACGTCAAACAGGACGGCGGCGCGGGCCAGTTCGCCCACGTCGTCATCGACGTCGAACCGACCGAGGACGGAGAGGAGTTCGAGTTCCGCTCGACGGTCACGGGCGGCCGCGTCCCGCAGGAGTACGTCCGCGCGGTCGAGGCCGGCTGCCGGGACGCCCTCGTCGAGGGTCCCCTCGGCGGCCATCCGGTGACGGGCGTCCGGGTCACGCTCACGGACGGCGCCACGCATCCGAAGGACTCCTCGGAGATGGCGTTCCGCACGGCGGGCCGCTTCGCCCTGCGCGAGGCGCTCCGCGCGAGCGTGATGACCCTGCTCGAACCGGTGGCCGAGGTGACGGTCACCGTCCCCGCCGAGTCGGTCGGCTCGGTCCTCGGCGACCTCGCGGCCCGCCGGGGCCGGGTCACGGACTCGACGACCCGCTCCGGTACGGCGGTGGTGTCGGCGACGGTCCCGCTGGCCGAGCTCTTCGGCTACGCGTCCCGCCTCCGCGGCCGCACCCAGGGCCGGGGCACCTTCACCACCCGGCCGGCCGGGTACGAGGCCCTTCGGGGCTGAGGTCGGGCCCGGCCCGCACGGTCTTCCCGGCCGGTGCGCGGTCGGGCACCGCCCGCCGTGAGGCGAGCGCCTCGACGAGGAACGGGCCCCGCCCTCCCTCGTCGAGGCGCCCCGGAACCACGGGCGCCGGCCCGCGGCGGGTGGTGGGGGTCAGCGCATGACGGACGAGAAGCTGTCCAGCTGGATCCAGGTGACCTTGTTCGTCGACTGGGGGCCGAGGACGTTGACGGTGCCGGCCGTGTTGGCCTCGATGCGCAGGGAGTTGACGCCCTGGCTGTTGTTGCGGGGGCAGACGCCGCGGGTCAGCTTGGGCGGACGGATCGAGGGGTCCAGCGTGCCGAGCGGGCCGTCGGCGATGAACGAGCAGGTGACCAGGCCGCGCAGCTGGAGGAACTCCGTGCCCGCGAGGCGGATCACGCGCGCCTCGGCCGGTGAGAGGGGGTCGTTCTGCACGCCCGCCGCCAGGGTGATCGGCGTCCAGTCGACGACGGTCTGGCAGCCGTCCACCGGGTCGACGGCGGCGGCGGGGGTGGCGGTCAGCAGCGGGGCGCCGACGGCGACGGTGGGGGCGGCCAGGGCCGCGGCGAGCAGGGAGCGGCGGCTGGTCGTGCGCTGGGTCATGGTCGATCCTCCGGATCGGGCGGGGCGGGCGGGGCGGGCGGTCTGGTGCGTGGCGGCGGCCGGGCGGTGGTTCATCGCCAGGCGACGGAGAAGCCGTCGAGGTCGATCCAGGTGACGGCGTTGTCGCTGGTGGGGCCGTACGCCGTGAGCGCGCCGGCGATGTTCGCCTCGACGCGGCACACGCAGCGTCCGGTGTTGTTGTTGCGGGGCACGTTCGCGCGCGTCACGTGGGTGGGGCGCAGCCGGTGCGGCAGGGTGGCGATCTTGCTGTCCGCGGTGAGGCCGGGCGAGCAGGTGAGGGTGCCGCGCAGCTGGAGGTAGGTGGTGCCGGCGAGGGCGATCAGGCGGCCGCGCGGGGGCTGGGCGCCGGGCGTGACGCCGGGTTCGAGGGCGAGGTCCTCCCAGTCCGCGAGGACCTTGACGCCGTCGACGGCGGGCTTCGTCGGGTACCAGCTGATCGTGACGTCGCGCGAGCCGGTCGTCCCCGGGACGGTGTTGCTGAAGCCGAACAGCAGGCGGTTCTCCCCGGTCGCGGGGTCGACCTCGATGGCGGCGCCCTCGGGTTCGCGCCGGGTGAGGCCGTCGGCGCTGGTGACGACCTGCCGGTCGAACCGCTCGCCGGTGGTCCAGGAGTACGAGGTGAGGAAGGCGACGCCCGGGAAGCCGTCGACGGGGAGCGTGGCCGGGTCCTCGTCGACGAAGTACGGCGCCCACTGGTACCAGTAGAGGACGTCTCCCAGGACGGTGAAGCCCTGGGAGGTGAGCCTGGCCTCCAGGGGGTAGGGCGACGGCACGGGGGGCGTCGTCTCCTCGTCCACGCACGTCGACGGGAGGCCGTCGCAGTCCCGCATGACGAAGGTGGTGCCCACCGGGACCCAGTTGCCGGCGGCGGCCGCGGCGAGGTCGTAACGGGTGAACGTGCGCTTGCCGTCCTTGTGGTACATGACGCACAGGAGGTTGTTCACCGGGTCGATCGAGGGCCCGGTGCTCGAGGTGCTGCCGGGCGGCGTGAACTTCCGCAGCGTCGGGGAGTTCCCGTCGAGGATCGTGTTCTCCTGGTAGAGGAACCGCGTGACGGCCTTGCCGAAGGCGGCCTTGACCGTGCCGTCGGCCCTCTTGCTGAGGTGCAGCGGGCCGACCTCGGTCCAGACGTACGTCTCGGTGCCCTGCGGCTCCACGCCCATCGAGATGCCGTGCCCGAAGCCCTTCAGCTGCATCGAGTCGATGACCCTGCCGGTCAGACGGTCGATGCGGTTGAGCCGCATGTTGCCCTGCTCGATGTCCTCCTGGCTGCCGCTCTCCATCTGCAGCACGAAGACGTACCCGTTGCGGGTGTCGGTCGCGATCGCCTGCGGCGCCGGGCCCTTCACCAGGTCGACGGTCTGGATGAGCCTGCCGGTGACGCCGGACAGGTCGACGCCGTTGGCGTCTGTCTTTCCCATGGTTCTCTCCCCCGGGGTCCCTGGCGGATCCCCATCGCGAAGAGGAGATCATCACACAGGGCGCGTCCGGCCGTGTGCCAGGATGCGTGTACCTGCCCTTCACCTCACCGGTCGGGCGGGGGCCGTACGACCCGAGGAGCGACAGCATGAGCACCACCCCCGGCGGATACCTCTCCGGTCTCTTCTCCCTCGAAGGGCGCAACGCCCTCGTGACCGGCGGCAGTTCGGGCATCGGCAGGGCGATCGCCGGGGCACTGGCCCGCGCGGGCGCGCGGGTGGTCGTGATGGCCCGCAAGGAGGCCGAGCTCACCGCGACCGTCGACGAGCTGACGGCCGACGGCTGCCGGGCGGCCTGGGTGAGCGCCGACCTGAGCACCCGGGAGGGCATCAGGGCCGGGGCGGAGGCGGCGGCGGCCGTCTTCGGGGAGCCGGACGTCCTGGTGAACTCGGCCGGCATCAACCTCCGGCCGCCGTTCGGCGAGGTGGGCGAGGAGGTGTGGGACACGACGATGACCGTGAACCTGGAGGCGCCGTTCCTGCTCGGGCAGCGGTTCGGGCACGGCATGGCCGAGCGGGGCTTCGGCCGGATCATCCACATCACCTCGCAGCAGGCGCACCGCGCGTTCGTCCAGAGCGGGGCGTACGGGGTGTCCAAGGGCGCCCTGGAGTCGCTGGCCCGCTCGCAGGCCGAGGCCTGGTCCCCGTACGGGGTCACCGCCAACACCCTGGTCCCCGGCTTCGTGATGACCCCGCTCAACCGGCGCCTCTCCTCCGACCCGGAGAAGGTCGCCGCCCTGGCGGCCCGCACGATGGTCGGCCGCAACGGCCTGGCGGAGGACTTCGCGGGCGCGGCCGTCTTCCTGGCGAGCGCCTCCTCCGCGTACGTCACGGGCCAGTCGCTCTTCGTGGACGGCGGCTTCTCGGTGCACTGAGGAGCCGGACCGGACGACGGAGCCGGACCGGACGACGGGGCCGGGTCGGACGACGGATCCGGGTCGGACGACGGGTCCGGGTCAGACGACGTAGAAGTCCTCCGCGTCCCGCATGGGGAAGGCGTAGAGGCCCGTCATCGCCCCGTGCTTGCCGGTGCCCATGTAGTAGTCGCCGGTGTGGTGCATGCAGAAGAACCGGTTCCGCTCGTCCACGACGTACACCTCCCCGTCCGTGGAGTCCCAGCCGACCGGAAAGAGCCGCACGCCCAGCCTGCGGCCCAGCTCCGCCATGTCCTCGAAGAGACGGCCCCAGCCGGGAACGGGCGTGAAGTCGATGTAGGCGTCACGCTCGACGTCGTGCATCACCCGGAGCCCGGCGTGCTCGGTGAGGAAGGCGGTCGCGGCGGCGACGGGCTCCAGCGGGAACCCGCGCTTCCGGCTCTGCTCGACGGCCTCCGCGACGAACGCGGCAGCCTGCTCGGCGGCGTTGCGGCCGGGAGACCAGCCGTACTCGGCGAACCAGGCGTCGACGTCCGCGGGCACCTGGAGACGGGGCACGAGGGGCTCCTCGGTCGTGTGGGCGGTCTTCGTGGAGGGCGGCTTCCCGGCAGACGGGCGGCTCAGCGCTTGCGGGCCAGGAGCCGCACCGCCACGTGACCGACAAGAACACCGTCTCCCTCTGCACGTCCGGTTCCCGGATCGGCCGCGAGGGGCTCACCCCGGAACCGCATCCGGACTGGCCCCTCGCGCCCGCGGCCGCTCCGTGCTACTCGGTGGGCTCCAGACGCAGCGAGATCGAGTTGATGCAGTACCGCTGGTCCGTCGGGGTCGGGTAGCCCTCGCCCTCGAAGACGTGGCCCAGGTGGGAGCCGCAGCGGGCACAGCGGACCTCGGTGCGGATCATGCCGTGGGAGGTGTCCGCGACGAGCTCGACGGCCTCGCTGTCCTTCGGGTCGTAGAAGGACGGCCAGCCGCAGTGCGACTCGAACTTCTCGTTCGACGTGAAGAGCTCCGCACCGCAGGCGCGGCAGGAGTAGACGCCCTTCGTCTTCGTGTCGGTGTACTCACCGCGGAAGGCGGGCTCCGTGCCGGCCAGCCGGAGCACCTGGTACTCCGCCGGGGTCAGCTGCGCCTGCCACTCCTCGTCCGGCTTCTCGACCTCGTACGCCATCGTTCGTCCACTCCCTCAGTTCGACAGGCGGGCGAGGATCTTCGGACCGAGGTCCGTGACGTCGCCCGCGCCCATCGTGAGAACGAGGTCGCCGGGGCCGGCCATTCCCGCGACGACGTCGGGGACCGACTCCTTGTCGTGGACGGCCGTCACATCGGCGCCGGCCCGCTCGGCGGCCGCGATGATCAGCTCGCTGGTGACGCCCGGGACCGGGTCCTCGCGGGCCGGGTAGATGTCGAGGACGACGGAGGCGTCGGCGAGGGCCAGCGCGTCGCCCATCTCCTTGCCCAGCTCCTGGGTGCGGGAGAAGAGGTGCGGCTGGAAGACGACGAGGAGGCGGGAGGCGCCGGCGGCGCCGCGCATGGCCTCCAGGTCGGCGGTCATCTCGGTGGGGTGGTGCGCGTACGAGTCGATGACCTGGACGCCCTTGGCCTCGCCCTTGAGCTGGAGGCGGCGGCCGACGCCGGTGTAGGCGGTGAGGGCCTGGGCGAGCACGGCCGGGTCGATGCCGGCGCGGGCGCCGGCGGCGAGGGCCGCGGCGGCGTTGTGGGCGTAGTGGCGGCCGGGCACGGAGACGGTGAAGGTGTGCTCGACGCCGTCGAGGAGGACGGTCACCTCGCTCTTCATGCCGTTCGGGACGATCTTCAGGATGCGGGCGTCGGAGTCCTCGGACTCGCCGACGGTGACGACGTGCAGGCCGTCGCGGTCCGCGACGCGGCGGGCCAGCTCACGGGCGCCGGCGTGCTCGCCGACGACCAGGGTGCCGCCGGGGCGGATCTTGGCGGTGAAGGCCTCGAAGGACTCGTAGATCTCGTCCATCGACGCGTAGTTCGCGTGGTGGTCCAGCTCGACGTTGAGGACGATCGCGACCTGGGGGTCGTACTTCTGGAAGCTGCGGTCGCTCTCGTCGGCCTCGGCGACGAAGATCTCGCCGTCGCCGTGCCGGGCGTTCGTGCCGGGACCCGCGAGGTCGCCGCCGATGGCGTACGACGGGTCCAGGCCGAGCTCGGTGAGGGCGACGGCCAGCATGGAGGTGGTGGTCGTCTTGCCGTGCGTGCCGGCGACGGCGATCGCGCTCAGGCCGTCCATGAGGGAGGCGAGGGCGTCGGAGCGGTGGACGACGGGGATGCCGAGCTCCGCGGCGCGGGCCAGCTCGGGGTTGTCGGCGCGGATGGCGCTGGAGACGACGACGGCGGAGGCGTCGTCGGCGAGGTGCTCGGCGGCGTGGCCGATGTGCACGGTGACGCCGAGGGCGCGCAGCGACTCGGCGGTCGCGGACTCCTTGGCGTCGCTGCCGGCGACCTTGGCGCCGCGCTGGGCGAGGATCTTCGCGATGCCCGACATCCCGGCACCGCCGATGCCGATGAAGTGCGGCCGTTCCATGGCGGCGGGAATGGCGGGTGCCATGCGGATCTCTCCCCGGGGTGGTTCGTGGCTGTCTGCCGCGCGGGCGACGGACAGGCGTCTGGAAGCT
The DNA here is from genome assembly GCF_020400725.1 of Streptomyces sp. NK15101. GTDB lineage: Bacteria > Actinomycetota > Actinomycetes > Streptomycetales > Streptomycetaceae > Streptomyces. The sequence continues at coordinate 74,716 of NZ_JAINVG010000003.1, forward strand.
CCCAGCCTAGTGGCTCCCGGCCGGGGACCCGGCGGGCGGCGGGTCCGTGTCCGCGCCCCCTGCACGGGGCGCGGACACGGAGCGTCCGCTACTCGCTGTGCGCGAAGAGCTTCAGGACGGGGACGCCGACCTTGTGGCGGGCCCGGGAGGCCCAGTCCCGGTGGAAGAACTCCTCCACGTAGTGCGGGGCGGTGAGAACGATCACCTCGTCCGCCTTCGACTCGTCGACCACCGCCTTCAACTTGTCGAGCGGGTGGTCCTCGACCACCTGGCCGACCGCTTCGCAGCCGGCCTTTCTCAGCGCCTGGAGCGAGACCTCCAGGGCCTGCTCGGCGGGACCCCTGGCCGCCTTGCCCTCCGGTTCGTCGCCCTCGTGGGCGGCGTCCTTGAGCTCACCCAGGGCGACGTCGTCGATGGCACGTAGCAGTACATCGGCCTGGTCACCACGCGGCTGCATGAGAACGATGAAGGACATGCCCTCGTCGCCGTGCAGGGTGGTGACGAATTCCACGTCGACGGACGTGAGGGGCTTCTCGATCATCAGAACGCTTGTGAACACCTGGGGAGCCCTTCTGCGGAAACCATCCTTCCCCGTGCCCGCACGGGGTCTGCGACGGTAAGTGTGCCCAGCCGACACTAAGCGGAACGACAAATTCCGCCGATTGTCAGATCCGACGGTAGCGGGTGAAGAGGAAGCCGTCCTGCTCCAGCACGGAAGCCACCTGGAAGCGTGTCGGGACGGCCACCGCGGGCCCCCCGGCGATCCGTTGGGCGTCGCCCGCCGTCATGGTCGGCGAGATCGTCAGGCACAGCTCGTCGAGGACGTCCGCCCCCACGAACTGGCCGAGCAGCCGGGGCCCGCCCTCGGTCAGCTGGCGGCGCAGCCCGCGCTCCGCGAGCACCGCCACCGCGCGGGCCGGCACCACCCGGGCCCCGTCGCCCGCGAACAGCACCTCGGCGCCCGCCTCCCGGGCGGCCCGGATCCGGTCGGCGGGCGCGCCGGAGCCGGTGAGGAGCACGGTCGGCACCAGCGGCTCGGTGAAGAGCGGCAGGGAGAAGTCCAGGTCGAGGGAGGCGCTGACCACGGCGATCACGGGTGCCGGGCCCTGTCCCGCGGCGGCCCGGCGGTCCGCGAAGGCCTCCCGCGCCCGGGCCGGGCGGTAGCCCTCGAGCCGCACCGTCTCGGCGCCCACCACGACCACGTCGGCGAGCCCGCGCAGGACGCCGAAGATCCGCATGTCGGTCTCGGAGGAGAGCGGCCGGGAGCGCCCCTCGTGCTGACCGGCGCCGTCGAGCGAGGAGACCATGTTGGCCCGCAGCCAGGTGCCGCCGCCCTCCGGATACGCGTAGGCGTCGGCGAGGGCGTCGAGCGACCACTCGCGGTCGGAGGCGGGCGACCACCCCTGGCCGGCGGCGGTCGAGGCTGTCATGTCCGTCACAGGGAAGAGCTGGCGCATCCTCGCAGTCTGGCACGGCGCTTACAGTGGGGAACTGTGTCGACCCGTGCCCTCACCGAAGCGGCTTCCTCCGAAGCGGCCCCGCTCTCGCTCTGCTCCCGAGAGCCCCACGTCCCCGCCGACCGCCTCGTCGCGGAGATGGTGCCGCCGCCGCGCTTCGACTCCGTCCGTTTCGACACGTACCTGCCCGACCCGAACCAGCCGAGCCAGACGGACGCCGTCAAGACGCTGAGCTCCTTCGCCGAGGGCCTCGGCGGAGCACACGCCTCCGGCGCCGGCAAGCGGCGCTGGTTCGCGAAGAAGCCGGCCGCCCCGAGCGGCCCGCGCGGGGTCTACCTCGACGGCGGGTACGGCGTCGGCAAGACCCACCTGCTCGCCTCGCTGTGGCACGCGACCCCCGCGGAGCCCGCCCTGAAGGCCTTCGGCACCTTCGTCGAGCTGACCAACCTGGTCGGCGCCCTCGGCTTCCAGCAGACCGTGAAGACGCTCAGCGGGCACCGTCTCCTCTGCATCGACGAGTTCGAGCTCGACGACCCGGGCGACACCGTCCTCGTCTCCAGCCTCCTCGGCAAGCTCGTCGAGGCGGGCGTGGCCCTCGCCGCCACCTCGAACACGCTCCCGGGCAAGCTCGGCGAGGGCCGCTTCGCCGCCGCCGACTTCCTCCGCGAGATCCAGGGCCTCTCCGCCCACTTCCGGCCGCTGCGGATCGACGGCGAGGACTACCGCCACCGCGGTCTGCCCGAGGCCCCGGCCCCGTACTCCGACCAGGTCGTCACCCAGACCGCGTACGCGACGCCGGGCGCCTCCCTCGACGACTTCCCGCATCTGCTCGAACACCTGTCCAGGGTCCACCCGAGCCGGTACGGCGCCCTCACGGACGAGCTCAGCGCCGTCTGCCTCACGGACGTCCAGCCGGTCCCGGACCAGTCGACGGCACTGCGGCTCGTCGTCCTCGCCGACCGGCTCTACGACCGCGAGATACCCGTGCTCGCCTCCGGCCTGCCCTTCGACAAGCTGTTCAGCGAGGAGATGCTGAACGGCGGCTACCGCAAGAAGTACTTCCGGGCGATCTCGCGGCTCACCGCGCTCGCCCGCGACGCGAAGGGGCTCGTCGCGCAGTAGCTTGGGGCCGTACCCGATCGAAAGGGATCCACCATGGCCGCAACGCGCAGCGCCCACGCCGTCTGGGAGGGCGACCTCCTCAAGGGCTCCGGCACCGTCTCGCTCGACTCCTCCGGTCTCGGTTCGTACGACGTGTCCTGGCCCGCCCGCACCGAGGAGCCGAACGGCAGGACCAGCCCGGAGGAGCTGATCGCCGCCGCGCACTCCTCGTGCTTCAACATGGCCTTCTCCAACGTCCTGGCCAAGGCAGGCAACCCGCCGGCCCGTCTGGAGACCAAGGCCGACGTGACCTTCGTGCCGGGCACGGGCATCACCACCAGCCACCTCACCGTGCGCGGCACGGTCCCGGGTCTGGACGCGGACAAGTTCCAGGAGCTGGCCGAGGACGCCAAGAAGAACTGTCCGGTGAGCCAGGCCCTCACCGGCGTGACGATCACGCTCAGCGCCGAACTGGACTGACACCCAGTCAGAACGGACGCCACACGGGGCCGTTGCGACCCGCATGGTTCTCCTGTCACCACCGTGCGTGATACACACATGCGGGTCACACGTCACACACCTGTCCGCCAACAGGAAAAGTGGGTTGCCTCATGTCCGCAACACGACGTCAGATCCTCTCCCGCACCGGAGCGTCCGTCGCCGGGATCGCCTTCACGGGCGCCCTCTCCGAGCTCTTCGCCGGAAGCGCCGCGGCCGCGGGCCGTCGGGGAGGCTACGGTCCCCTCGTACCGGACCCGGACGGTCTCCTCGACCTCCCGGCCGGCTTCCGCTACAAGGTCCTCTCCCGGCAGGGCGACCCGCTCCGCTCCGGCGAGGGACCGGTCCCCGGCAACCACGACGGCATGGGCGCCTTCGCCGGCCGCCGCGGCCGGGTGCACCTCGTCCGCAACCACGAGAACCGGGTCACCGGGAAGATCGCCGTCCCCACCGTCCCCGGCCTCACCTACGACCCGGCCGGCAAGGGCGGCTGCACGGCCCTCGAACTCGACGGCCGCAACAACGTCCTCGGCGAGCGGGTCGCCATCGCCGGGACCGCCGTCAACTGCGCCGGCGGTCCCACCCCGTGGAACACCTGGCTGACCTGCGAGGAGACCGAGGACCGGGCCGGCACCAACGGCTACACCAAGGACCACGGCTTCGTCTTCGAGGTCGACGGCGCCGACCCGCACCGCACCGGAGCCGTCCCGCTCACCGCCATGGGCCGCTTCCAGCACGAGGCCGTCGCCGTCGACCCGGCGAGCGGCATCGTGTACGAGACGGAGGACGCCTTCGAGCGGCCCTTCGGGCTCTTCTACCGGTTCCTGCCGGAGAAGCCGCTCGGCGGCACCGGCTCGCTGCGCGCCGGCGGCGCCCTGGAGGCCATGCGGGTGCCCGGCGTGCCCGACCTCTCCGCCGTCCAGGAGACCGGCGCCCGCTTCGAGGGCGTCGAGTGGGTCCCGGTACCGGACCCCCTGGCGACCGGGACCCCGATCCGGCACCAGGACTTCGGGCCCAGGGGCATCACGCACGCCCAGAAGCTGGAGGGCTGCTACTGGGGCGGGCGGTCCGTCTACTTCGTGTCCTCCTTCGCGCGGGCCAAGGACGGCTCGGCGGCCACGCACTTCGGCCAGGTGTGGAAGTACGAACCGCACAGGCGGCGGCTCACCCTCGTCGTGGTCTTCGGCCCGAGCACCGACGTCCGGCTCCCCGGCGAGTCCCCGGACAACATCTGTCTGGCGCCGACCGGAGGCCTGATGGTCTGCGAGGACGGCGACGGGGCGCAGCACGTCTTCGGGGTGAGCGAGAAGGGCGAGGTGTACCCGGTCGCGAGGGGCGCGCAGAACATCGGCACCCCGGAGGCCCCGGAGTGGGGCGAGTTCGCGGGCGTCACCTTCTCCCCGGACGGCTCGACCATGTACGTCAACTGCTACACGCCCGGCACGACGTTCGCGGTGACGGGCCCCTGGTGCTGAGCTAGCGGGCGCCCGGGATCCGTCGCACGATCGGGAGAGGACGGCCGGGAGAGACGACCGGCGCGGCGGAAGGGGCGACCGATGCCGAAGAAGGGCCGCGGGGGGAAGAAGCCGGGGGCTCCCGATCCCGTGCTGCGGGACCTCCTGCGCGTCCCCGAGGGCGAGCGGATCGACCTCGGGGCGTACGACACCCGGGCGGTCCCGGCCGGCCCCGCCGACAAGACGGCGGGGCTGGCCGCCACCGCCGCCCTCGGGCCGCGCCTCGCCGACCTCCAGGAGCGGCTGTACGCGGCGAGCACCGCCGGCGACCGCCGGCGGCTGCTCCTCGTCCTCCAGGGCATGGACACCAGCGGCAAGGGCGGCACGGTCAAACACGTCATCGGGCTCTTCAACCCGTCCGGCTGCCGCATCCACGCCTTCAAGGCGCCGACGCGGGAGGAGCGGAACCACCCCTTCCTCTGGCGGGTCGAGCGGGCGCTCCCCCAGCCGGGCGAGATCGGCATCTTCGACCGCTCGCACTACGAGGACGTCCTCGTCGCCCGGGTCCGGGAGCTGGTCCCCCGCCGTCTGCTAGGCCGCCGCTACGGCCAGATCAACCGCTTCGAGAAGTCCCTCGCCGACGACGGGGTGACCCTCGTCAAGGTCTTCCTCCACCTGTCGTACGAGGAACAGCGCGCCCGGCTCCTCGCGCGCCTGGACAACCCCGAGAAGCACTGGAAGTTCGACTCGGGCGACATCGAGGAGCGGGCGCTGTGGCCGGCGTACCAGCACGCGTACGAGCTGGCCCTCGAACGCTGCACCACGGACGAGGCCCCCTGGTACCTGGTCCCGGCGGACCGCAAGTGGTACCGCAACTGGGCGATCAGCAGGCTGCTGCTCGAACACCTGGAGGCGCTGGACCCGCGGTACCCGCCGGGGGACTTCGACGTGCAGGAGTGCCGGGCGCGGCTCCTCGCTTCGTGAGCCGATCCGGCGGGCGGGCGGGGGGTGAGTGTCGAGCCGCCGACCGATCATCACTTTGATCGGTTAACTTCCGGTCGTGAACACTTCTGCACGAAAACTGGCGGCACTCGGTCTCCTGGGTGCCGCCCTCGTCGGCTGCGGCGGCGGCGCGGCCGAGACCCCGCCGCCGAAGGCGAAGACGGCCGCCGCCGACAGCCCCTCGCCCGGGCCCAGCGCGGCGGCCCCCGGCCCCAAGCCCGCGCGCGTCCCCGCCGCCCCGCCCACCATGGCGCCCGGGCCCGGCGGCCTCACCCCCGTCTACTCGCGCCGCGCGAAGGGCACCGAGAAGGTCGTCGCGCTCACGTTCGACGCCGACATGACCGCCGATCAGGGCCCCCGCGCCGCCCGCGGCGAGCGCTTCGACAACCCCGGGCTCATCGCCACCCTGCGCCGGCTCGAGGTGGACGCGACCGTCTTCATGACCGGCCGGTGGGCGGAGGAGTACCCGGACCAGGCCAAGTCCATCGGCGGCGATCCGCGCTTCGAGATCGCCAACCACTCCTACAGCCACTACGCCTTCGCGTCCCCCTGCTACGGCCTGCCGACCGTCCCCCCGCCCGACATGGCGTCCGACGTGCAGCGCGCCTTCGACGCCTTCCGGGACGCCGGGGCCGTCAACGTCGTCCCGTACTTCCGCTTCCCCGGCGGCTGCTACGACGACGCGGCCCTGCGCGCCCTCGCCCCGGCCGGGGTCACCGCGGTCCAGTGGGACGTCGTCAGCGGCGACGCCTTCGCGAAGGACGCGGACGCCGTCGCCGAACAGGTCCTCGACGGGGTGAGGCCCGGCTCGCTCGTCGTCATGCACTGCACGCGCAGCGCCGCCCCCGTGACCGAGCGGGCGATCCGCCGGATCGTCCCGGAGCTCCGCGCCCGCGGCTACCGCTTCGTCAAGGTCTCGGAGCTCATGAGCCGCTGACCCGGCGGCTCACTCCAGGCGCGCCGTGGCCCGGCACGCGAGCGCCGCCGTCGCCGCCGCCAGGAGCAGCGCGCCGCCGCAGGCGAGCCAGGGCGGATCGGCGGCCGCCGTGCGGGTCCCGGTGACCAGGACGGTCATCGCGAGCTTCGCCGGGGACCCCGTGGTCACGAGCGCGAGGAGGGAGCCGAGGACGAGGGCGGCGAGGGACCAGCCGGGGGCCCTGAGGAAGGGGCGGGCCGTCAGCGCGCCGACGGCGGCGCCCGTCAGGGCGCAGGCCAGGACCGCCGGCAGCCCCGTGAGGACGGCGGCGGGCGCGGTGAGCCCGCGCCGGTCGCCGACCGCCGTCACCGCGAGGACGGCGACCGTGCCGACGAGCACCGGCCAGGCGGCTCCGGTGAGCAGCGCCGCGAGATGGGCGCGGCCCCGGCCGGCGGCCGCCGCGACCACGCTCCGGGCGGCGGGCGGCTCCTGCGTGAGGCAGATCCGCACGGTCCAGGCGGAGACCGGGAGCAGGGCGGCCGCGGTGAACCCGAGCGCCCCGAGCACCGGCTCGCCGGCCTGGACGCCGACGCCGATGAAGGCCGCGTACAGGAGCAGCGGCGCCAGCCAGCGCTGGGATCGGAGCAGCAGACCCGACTGGTAGCGCAGCAGCGCCGTCATGACCGTACGCCTTCGGTGCCGAGGTGGTGGATGTGCCAGGACGCGGCGAGGAGCGAGCCGAGCAGGGCGTCGGAGTGCGCCGGGTCGACGGTGAGGAGGGTGGTGCCGTCGGTGTGGGCGGCGAGCGCGGGGTCGCCGGGCAGGCGTCCGGGAAGCGGTCGTGCACCGGAGGCGACGATACGGACGGAGGGCCGGGAGGCCGCGGGAGCGGACACCGACAGGGGCACGGCGGCAGCGGGCCCGGACCCGCCCGTCGAAGGACCGGCCACCGTCGGCCCGGGCCCGGGCCGGGCCGCCCGGAGGCCCGCGCCCGTCGCCGCGGCCGCGGGCCCGGCCGCCGGAACTCCGGGCCCCGGCCCCGCGAGCCCGGGAGGCGTCGTCTCCCGTACCCGGCCGCCCTCCACCCCGTACACCACCGTCGCCTCCCCCTCCAGGCGGCGGGGGTCGTGGTCGACGAAGACGACCGTGGCGCCGGTCGCGAGGCGCTCGCGGACGGCGGTGTCCAGTTCGGCGCGGGCCCCGGTGTCGAGGCCGGTCCAGGCCTCGTCGAGGACGAGCAGGGCAGGGTCGGCGAGGAGGGCCTGGGCGACGGCGACCTTCTGGCTGGTGCCCTTGGAGAGCTCCGCGAGCCCGGTTCCGGCGTGCTCGCCTGCCCCGAAGCGCTCCAGCCACTCCCCCGCCCGGGCCCGCGCCGCCGACCGGCCGAGGCCCTGGACGCGTCCGAGGTGGACCAGGTAGTCGACGGCCGTGAAGGGCAGGGCGACGGGGAAGCGCTCGGGGACGTACGCGGTGCGGGCCGGACGGCCGGTGACGCGGCCCTCGGTGGGCGCGTCGACCCCGGCGAGCAGCCGGAGCAGCGTGGACTTGCCGGTGCCGTTGGTGCCGACGACCCGGACGAGCGCGGCGGCGGGCAGGTCGAGGGAGACCTCCCGCAGCACCCACGGCCCGCGGAGGCCGTGCCGCCGCCCGACGTGCTCCAGCCTCAATTCGAGGAGTTCTTCTGCGGGGTGAGCTCGCTCGGCCGGACGACGACGAAGCCCTGCCCCTCCAGCTTGAGCTGCACCGCCTCGCCCGAGCCGCCGCGGATCATCGAGCCGAGCGACTGCGAGCGGTGCAGGGAGGTGTGGAGCTGCTCGCTCCAGCCGACGACGGCGTCGGTGTCCACGTACACCGGGGCCTGCGGGGTGACGGGGATGACGATCGGGTTGCCCTCGCACATCAGGGCGATCTTGCCGTGGCCGGAGAAGACGGAGTTGAAGAGGCCGCCGCCGGTCATGCCGGCGCCCTTCACCGTCCTGATGTCGTAGTGGAGGGTGGAGTCGAAGCAGAGCACGTTGCGGCCGTTGACGGTGAAGGCCTCGCCCTGCTCGATCTCGACGATGAAGCAGTTCTGCGCCTCGTGCGCGAACCAGGCCTCGCCCTGGCCCCGCACGGCCATCAGCGGCAGGCCCTCGCCGGTGACGGCGCGCTTGAGCAGGCCGCCGATGCCCTGGCCCTTGCGCTCGAACTGGAGGTCGCCGCGGAAGGCGATCATCGAACCCTGGCGGGCGTGCATCTCGCCGTTCACGGTGTACTTGACCGACTTGGCGTTCTGCAGGGTCATCCCCGGGAAGGCCGCCGCCTCGGCGAGGTGCTCGCCGGCAAAAAGATCGCTCTTCATGGGGGGCATCCTGGCCCGGAAGGGATGATTCCCACAAGAATCGCTCCTGGCACCGATGGCAGACTTGCCGGGTGAGCAGCAACGAGACCGATCTCCGCGACGAGAAGCCCCAGTTCGTCCTCCCCCTGGTCGTCCGGATCGAGCGCGACGCGCCCCCGGGCCGCACCGACGCCCTGGAGACCGCGGCGCGGGCCGTCCTGGAGATCCTCGGCGACGACCGCTCCCACGGCGAGGGCGAGTGGGCGCGGGCGATCGCCGACTGGCAGGACGCCCGGATCCGGAAGGTGGTGCGCCGGGCACGCGGCGCGGAGTGGCGCCGGGCGGGCGCCCTGCCCGGGATCACCGTCGGCGGCGCGGAGGCGGAGGTACGGGTCTTCCCTCCGGTCCCGCTCGACGGCTGGCCCAAGGAGCTCGCCAGGCTCCAGGTGTCGGGCACCGACCTGGACGACCCGGCCGCGCCCGGCCCCGTGCCGGAGGGCGCGGTGGTGCTGTGGCTCAACCCGGAGCTCGACATGTCGGCCGGCAAGGCGATGGCCCAGGCCGGCCACGGGGCGCAGCTGCTGTGGTGGGCGATGCCGGACGCCGACCGGAAGGCCTGGCGCGAGGCGGGCTTCCCGCTCGCGGTGCGGACCGCGACGGCCGGGGACTGGTCGGAGCTGACGGCGAGCGGCCTCCCGGTGGTGCGGGACGCGGGCTTCACGGAGATCGCCCCGGGTTCGTGCACGGTGGTGTCCGAGGGCAGCACGCGCTTCGCCCCGCAGCTGCGTCTCCCCCGGGCCTGACCGGCGGCGGGCCGGCGGCCGCGCGGCCGGGCGTCGGACCCGTGCCGTAGCGTGCGGCGGGTGTCGCGTCCCGAGGAGATCCGCATGCCCGTTCACGCCCGGCTCCGGGCCACCGTCCCCGCCCTCGTGTCCGCGCCGCAGGCCGGTCCGCCGGAGATCGCGGGGCCGCCGGGGCGCAGGATGCTCGTCCAGGCGAGCGACGAGGAGGTCGTGGCGCAGCCCCTGGACGAGGCCTTCGCCGCGGTCCCGGCGGCCCGGGTCCGCTTCCCCGCCCCCTGGCCCCGCCGCCGCGGGACGTGGGAGGTGGCGCCGGACGCGAGCCTGGCCGTCTTCGCCGGGGTGCACGCGGTGCGCGCCGTGGAGCCTTCGGGCGCGACCCGCTGGGAGGTCCGGCACGGCTGCTGGTACGGCGCGTGCCGGGAGATGCACGAGTCGTACGAGGACTACGCGGAGGCGCGGGACCACCGCTACCCGGACGGGGGTTCGGTCGGCTTCTCGGCGGACGGGAAGCTCGTCTGGGCCCACGTGCGCGGCCCGTTGCCCGAGGGCGGGCTGGGCCCGGACACCGTCGACGAATGGCTGGTGATCGACGCCGGTGACGGTCGTGTGCTCGCCCGCGGCGACGCCGGGGCCGCGGCGGCCGGCAGCCTCCACCTCCCCCACCCGACCGATCCCCGTCGGATGGGCCTCGGCATCGGCGAGGGCCAGGACGGCGCGCCCCTGCGCCTGGGCAGCTGGGACGGAGAGCGGCTGGACGTCACGTACGTGGAGGGCGACCTCTGCCTGCTGGGCGTGAGTCCCTCGGGAGAGCGGCTCATGACGGTCTCCCACGACCAGGACGCGCTCTCCGTCCGCGACTTCGGCGGCCTCCCGCTGGAGGGGCTGGAATGGGACGCGGAGTCGGTGCTGCCGCCGCATCCCGACGCCCCTTCGGGCGAGGAGGACGAAGCACCCGTCTGCTGGGACTGGGCGGGCGGCTTCGTCGACGAGACGACCCTCGTCGTCTCGACCGTGGAGAGCGACGACGAGTGGGGCGAGGGCAGGCACTGGCTGCTCGACACCACGGGCAGGCACGGACTCCGGCCGATCGCCTACCCGTCCCCGCCCTCCGGCCCGCCGGCCGCGCTCGGAGACGGCGCCTGGGCGACGGCGTCCGAGGCGGGCGACGCCGTGCACGTCTGGGTGGCCGTCCGAGGAGAGCCGGAACCGGTCCGGTGACCGACCGTGCGGGCCGGACGACGGCGGGCGGGCGTCCGGGAAGCGGCACGGGGCCGGAGGTCCGGCAGGCGAGGGCGGCCGGGCTGCCGGCGGGGCCGAAGGCAGGGCGGTCGTCGTACGCGTACCGGTAGCGGTCCGGGTACGGGCACAGGCCGGCCGGGGCGGTCCCTGGAGACGAAGCGCGGCGTGACCGTCCGGGCGATCACAGCGGCCGAAGCTCAAATGAAGCTCTGAACCTGGGCTCCTCACGGTTCGGACGGAGGCGCCGGGGCCATCACGTGAGGGACTGGGGACCGAAGGAGGGGGACATGACGGAACTCGGCATCGGCATCGGCTGGCGTCCCGAGATCGCGGACGCGGTGGAGGCGCTGCCCGGCGTCGACTGGGTGGAGGTCGTCGCGGAGAACATCTGCGCGGACCATCTGCCCGACTCCCTGACCCGGCTGCGCGAGCGCGGCGTGACGGTCGTGCCGCACGGCGTCTCGCTGGGGCTCGGCGGCGCGGACCGGCCGGACCCGGCGCGGCTCGCGGCGCTCGGCGAGAAGGCTGTGGCCCTGGGGGCGCCGCTGGTCACGGAGCACATCGCGTTCGTACGCGCCGGGGGGCCGCTCACCGCGACCCCGCTGCTCGAAGCGGGCCACCTGCTGCCCGTGCCCCGCACGCGGGACGCCCTCGACGTGCTCTGCGAGAACGTGCGCATCGCGCAGGACGCGCTGCCCGTGCCGCTCGCCCTGGAGAACATCGCGGCCCTGATCGCCTGGCCGGGCGAGGAGATGACGGAGGGGCAGTTCCTGGCGGAGCTGGTGGAGCGTACGGGGGTGCGGCTCCTCGTCGACGTCGCCAACCTGCACACGAACCACGTCAACCGGGGTGAGGACCCGGCGCGGGCCCTGTCCGAGCTGCCGGTCGAGGCGATCGCGTACGTGCACGTGGCGGGCGGTGTCGAGCGGGACGGCGTCTGGCACGACACCCACGCCCACCCGGTGCCCCCCGCCGTCCTCGACATCCTGGCGGACCTCGCCTCCCGGGTGTCCCCGCCGGGGGTGCTCCTGGAAAGGGACGACGACTTCCCGCCGGCGGAGGAGCTGGCGGAGGAGCTGAAGGCGATCGCCGCCGTGGGCACGCGTTCCGCCGGGGCGGAGGGGGTCCCCCCGGACGAAGTCCGGGGGAAGGCGGGCACACCCCGCCGGCACGGCGCCCGGCCGCTGATACCCGCACCCCGACGGGCCCCGCTCCTGATCGGCGCGGGCGCCCGGGCCTCGGGCGGCCCGATGCCGGTCGTCGCCCCCGCCGGACAGGAGGCGCCGGAGCCGCCCGCACCGCGCGAAGCCGCGCGCCAGCGCCTGGCCGTGACCCAGGCCGCCCTCCTCTCCGCGCTCGTCGCCGGCACCCCCGTCCCCGAGGGCTTCGACACCCGCCGGGTCGGGGTCCAGAGCCGCGCCCTCGCGGCCAAGCGGGCCGGGGTCGTCGCGAAGGTCGCGCCGGAGCTGCCGGAGATCCTCGGCAAGGGCTTCCGGCCCGCGTTCCTCGCGTACGCCCGGTCCCGTCCCATGACCGGTGGCTACCGCCGGGACGCGCTCGACTTCGTCGAGCACCTGCTGCTCGCCGGCCGGCCGGAGGACCCGGCGGCACGGCGGCGGCTCACCGAGTGGTGGCAGGACCGTTCCGGCAGCCGCCCGCCGGGCCGCGCCACCCGGCTCGTCCGGGCCGCCCGCCACGCCCTCGTACGGAGATGACCGTGAACTTCCTCCTCGTCCTGATCTACATCGCGGGCGCCGTCGGCATCGCCCTCGTCATCACCCGGGTCGTCCGGACGCGCGGCGGTCCCGGCGGTCCCGTCCACGACCGGTACGAGGTCGCCTTCCTCAACGGCGGCCCGGCCCGCGTCGTCGACACCGCCCTCGCGGCCCTCCAGGCGGACGGCAGGATCGCGATCGGCGGCCCGGGCATCGTCGCGGTCGTCCGCCCCACCGCGTACGACCCGGTGGAGCGCGCCGTCCTCCAGGAGCACGCCGCCGCCCCGCACGGCGCCCTGCACCATCTGCGCCTCGGCGTGATGCGCCACCCGGCGGTCCAGGAGATCGGCGACGGCCTCGCGGCGCGCGGGCTGATCGTCGATCCGGCGACGCGGCGGACCACGGCCCGCTGGTGCGGCGCCCTCGTCATCACGGCCTTCGCGCTGTTCCCGTTGTCGATCGTCCTCACGGTGATCGACTTCTCCACCGACACGGGGTTCCGGCTGCCGTTCGTCTTCAAGGTGGCGCCGGTCCTGTTCGCCGCGCTGATCACCGGCATCGTCTGCGGGTCGGTCTCCGCCCGGCAGGTCACCCCGGCCGGCCGCCGTGCGGTCTTCGCGTACGGGCGGGCGCACGGTCGTCCCGCCGACGCCGGGCACCTCGTGGCCCTGCACGGGCTGCGGGCCGTGCCGGACCCGGTGCTCCGGGAGCAGCTCGTCGCCGCCGCCCGTTTCCACGCGCCGCCGCGGCGGAACCAGCGCGGCCGGAGGCACTCCCCGTCGCACTTCTCGTCCTCGGACGCGGCCGCGTTCGGAGTGGCGGCCGAGTGGTGCGCGACCAACAGCTCCTGCGGAGGAGGAGGCTCCTGCTCGGGCGGTGGCGCCTCCTGCTCGTCCGGGTCCTGCTCCTCGGGCTCGTCCTGCTCCTCGGGCTCGTCCTGCTCCGGCGGCAGTTCCTGCTCCAGCTCCAGCAGCTCGTGTTCGAGTTCGAGTTCCAGCTCGTGCTCCAGCTCAAGCTCCAGCGGCTGAGCGGCCATCCGGGTGGCGGGCCCGTCCGTCCTCCCGTACAACCGGGACATGCTCTGGGTTCCGCTCCTCCTCGTGGCGTTCACGGCCGCCGGCATCGGCTGCGCGCGGGTCTGCCGTGCCTCGCTCGCCACCGCCCGGCCCGACGGGACGCCCGGGGGCACGGACGAGCTCACCCTCCGCGAGGCGGCCTACCTCGCCGGGGGGCCGCTGCGGGTCACCGACCTGACCCTGGTGTCGATGCACCGGACGAGGCGGGTGCTGCTCGCCCGCACCGGCTGGGCGACGGTCGTGGACGCCACGGGTGACGGAGACCCGATCGAGCGCGCGGTGCTCGGTGCGATCGGGCCCGTCGGGCAGTCGCCGATCCCCGCCGTCCGTCCGGTGGTCGCCGCCGCCGAGCCCGTACGGCGCCTCGCGGACGGCCTCGTCGAGCGGGGCCTCGCCGTGTCCGAGGAAGGGCGCCGGGAGCTCGCCGCCGGGGTGCGCGCCGTGCGGACGGGGTTCCTGCTGACCCTGGCGCTCGGGACGGTCGCGGCGCTCCTGGTGCCGGCGGGCGAACGGGCCCCGGTCCTCGCCGGTTTCGCGCTGCCGCTGGTCGGGTCGGGGCTCTGCCTGCTGATCGGGCGCACCGAGGTGTACCCGTACACCCGATGGGCGTCCCCGGCCGGGCAGCGGCTGCTCTCCGGGCTGTCGCCGGCCGATCCGCTGACGGCCCTCGCGACGCGCGGTCCCTCCGTACTGGAGCCGGAACTCCGCGCGGCCCTGAAGTCCTGAAAGGTCCCGGAAATGACGCCGGTGCGGCGCGCGTGACGCGCGCCGCACCCGGAGCCGGACCCGGTGTCGCTGGAGCGACGGGCAATGCTGCCGCCCGCCGTCTGATCTTCCGGGTCAAGGGGTGGCGCGCCCGGCCGGGAGCCGGGCGCGCCACCAGGTTTCACACGGCCGTCAGGCCAGGCCCGCCACCAGGTCGGCGACGCTCTTGCGGCGACCGGTGAAGAACGGGACCTCCTCGCGGACGTGCATCCGCGCCTCGGAGGCGCGCAGGTGGCGCATGAGGTCGACGATGCGGTGCAGCTCGTCGGCCTCGAAGGCGAGGAGCCACTCGTAGTCGCCGAGCGAGAAGGAGGCGACCGTGTTGGCGCGGACGTCGGGGTAGCCGCGGGCCATCTTGCCGTGGTCGGCGAGCATGCGGCGGCGGTCCTCGTCCGGCAGCAGGTACCAGTCGTAGGAGCGCACGAAGGGGTACACCGAGACGTAGTCGCGCGGGTTCTCGTCGGCCAGGAAGGCCGGGATGTGCGACTTGTTGAACTCGGCGGGGCGGTGCAGCGCCATGTTCGACCAGACCGGCTCCAGGGCGCGCCCCAGCTTGGTGCGGCGGAAGAGGTTGTACGCCTCCTGGAGCTCGTCGCTCGTCTCGGCGTGCCACCAGATCATGACGTCGGCGTCGGCGCGCAGACCGGAGAGGTCGTACGTGCCGCGGATCGTGATGTCCTTGGCCGCGAGCTGGTCGAACAGCTCCTGGACCTCGTCGGCGTAACCGCCGCGGTCCTCGGGGAGAACGTCGCGCAGCTTGAAGACGGACCACAGGGTGTAGCGGATGACCTCGTTGAGGTCCTTCGCCTTCTTACCGGCGTTCGGGATCTTTTCGGGCGCACTCATACGCCTATTCTCGCCCGTCACGAGGAGTGCCCCGCACCGGGGTGCCCCGTTCCCGACGTGGCGATGATCTCGTCGGCCGCGCGGTGGGCCGAGGCGATGCAGGCGGGGATGCCGACTCCGTCGTACGCGGCGCCCGCGAGCCGCAGTCCGGGGAGGGCGGCGACGGCCGCGCGGACGCGGGCGACGCGGGCGAGGTGGCCGACCGGGTACTGGGGCAGGCCGCCGGTCCAGCGGGTGACCGTGCTCGCGACCGGGCGGGCGGAGAGGCCGGTGGCGGCGGCGAGGTCCTTGAGGGAGGCGTCGACGAGGTCGGAGTCCTCGCGGTGGACCTGGGCCTCCTCGCCGTGGCGGCCGACGGAGGTGCGCAGCACGAACAGGTCGGGGGCGCTGTCGGAGACCCACCGCCACTTCCGGCCGGAGAACGTGGAGGCCTTGATGGTGTGGCCGTCGACGGGCGGCACGAGGAAACCGGAGCCTTCCAGGGCGGGCACGTCGGAGCGGCGGAAGGCGAGGGTGATCAGGGCCATGGAGGCGTAGTCGATCGCGTCGAGCTCGGCGGCGGCGGCCGGGGCGTGCCCGCCGAGGAGTCCGGCGGCGGTGCCGGCGGGGGTGGCGAGGACGACGGCGTCGGCGTCGAAGGTCCGGTGCGGGGTCACGACCCGCCAGCCGGTGGCGCCGGTGCGGACCAGCGCGTCCACGGGGGTCCCGGTGAGGATCTCGCCGCCGGCGGCGCGGATCGCGTCGGCGACCGCGCCGGGGAGGGTGCCGATGCCGCCCTCGATGCCGAGGAAGGCCGCGCCGCCCAGGCCGGTGGCGGCGCCCGCCGCGTCGGTGGGGGTGGCGGCGCCGGCCCGCTGGACGGCGTGGACGGCGGCGGTGAGCGTGGGGTGGGCGCGGGCGGCCTCGAAGAGGGCGGGGACGGCTGCCTTCATCGAGATGCGGTGGGCGTCACCGGCGTACACCCCGCCGAGGAGGGGTTCGACGAGCCGGTCCACGACCTCGTGGCCCATGCGCGCGGCGACGTACGCGCCGATGGCGATGTCCTCGCCGATCTCGGTCGGCGGCAGCTCCAGGTCGCCGCCGATGCGGCGCACGCCCTCCGCGGAGAGGAGCCCCTCGACGGCGGCGGGGTCGCCGGGGACGCCCATGACGTGCCCCTTGGGCATGGGGACCAGCTCGCCCCGGGACCAGACGGACGCGGTGGTCGTCGCGGGGGCCTGGAGCCGGTCGCCGAGGCCGACGGCCCGGGCGAGGGCGACGGCCTCGGGGCGGCGGGCGAGCAGGGACTCGGCGCCGAGGTCGACGGGCGCGCCCGCGATCTCCCCGGCGAGGAGCTTGCCGCCGAGCCGGCCGTCCGCTTCGAGGAGGGTCACCCGGTGGCCGGCGAGGGCCAGTCGGTGGGCGGCCGCGAGGCCGGCGATCCCGCCTCCGGCGACGACGGCGTGAGGCCCTGCGTGGTGTCCCGTGGTGTCCGCGTTCATGGCACCACTCTCTCAAATCGCCCGCCCGCTCCCGTTCCGAGGCCGGACCGTGACCGCATCGCTACCGCCGGAGGGCAACCCGCCCCGAGGGCTCGTACGTCCAAGGGGCATCACTCGTCACCACCCTGGGGGGATCCTCGTGCGGGCAGCAAGAACGAGAACGACGGCCGCGGTCCTGCTGGCGGCCTCATTGGCCCTGGCCGGCTGCGGCGCGGGCGCCACGGACACGGGCGCGGACGCCAAGGGGGGCGCGGCGGCGGCGAAGCCCGCCGACAGGGGCGCCGCGGACGGCTCGGCGGCCGAGGGCGGCGCGGGAGCCGCCGGGAAGCCCGCCCCGAAGACGCCGGCCCGGCAGCACGTCATCCGGACCGCCGAGCTCTCCGTGGAGGTGAAGGACGCGGCGAAGGCCCTGGCCGCGGCCCGCCGGGTGGCGACGGACGTGGGCGGGCGCGTGGAGAGCGAGTCGACGGAGCGCGTCGACGACGCGCGCCTCACCTCGCGGGTCGTGCTGCGGGTGCCGCAGGAGCGGTACGACTCCGTCCTCACCGAGCTCGCGGGCACCGGGAAGCTCCTCGACCGCAAGGCGGAAGCCAAGGACGTCACCGACCAGGTGGTGGACGTGGAGAGCCGGATCGCCACCCAGCGGGCGAGCGTGGCGCGGGTGCGGGCCCTGATGGACCGGGCGGAGAAGCTGTCCGACGTGGTGACCCTGGAGGGCGAGCTGAGTCGCCGTCAGGCGGACCTGGAGGCGCTGCTCGCCCAGCGGGCCTCGCTGAGCGACCGGACGACGATGGCGACGATCACCCTGTGGCTCTCCGAGGAGGAGAAGCCGTCGGCACGGGAGCGGGAGGAGGGCCGCCCCGGCTTCGGGGACGCCCTGAGCGGCGGCTGGGACGCGCTGGTGGGCTCGGCGGCCTGGATCGGGATCGTCCTGACCGCCCTCGCCCCGTGGCTCGCGGTCGCCCTGGTCCTCTTCGTCCTGTGGCGCCGTCTGGTCCGCCCGCGCCTCGCGGCCCGTCCCCGGCCGGAGGCCCCCGCCCCCACCCTGCCGGACACCCCTCGGAACGCCGCCGGAGCCGCCGTGGCCCCCGGGGCGCCGAAGCCCCCGCGGCCCCGGGAGGACCCCGAGAAGTAGCGTCTCCCCCATGAGCGAACGACTGGTGGTCATCGGTGGCGACGCGGCGGGCATGTCCGCCGCGTCGCAGGCGCGCAGGCTCAGGTCTCCCGGGGAGCTGGAGATCGTCGCCTTCGAACGCGGGCGCTTCTCCTCGTACTCGGCATGCGGCATCCCGTACTGGGTCGGCGGGGACGTGGCCGAGCGGGGGGAGCTGGTCGCGCGCTCCCCCGAGGAGCACCGGGCCCGTGACATCGGCCTGCGGACGCGGACCGAGGTGACGGAGATCGACGTCGCGGGGCAGCGGGTCCGCGCGCGGGACCTGGAGGCGGGCACGGAGGCCTGGACGGGCTTCGACAAGCTGGTGATCGCGACCGGGGCCCGGCCGCTGCGCCCGCCGCTGCCCGGGATCGACGCGCCCGGGGTGCACGGGGTGCAGACCCTCGACGACGGCCAGGCGCTGATCGACTCGCTGTCCGCGACGCCGGGGCGGCGGGCGGTCGTCGTGGGCGCCGGGTACATCGGGGTGGAGATGGCGGAGGCCCTGCTGAGGCGGGGCTACGAGGTGACGGTGCTGACCCGGGGCGAGCAGCCGATGGCGACCCTCGACCCGGACATGGGGCGGCTCGTGCACCGGGCGATGGACGGTCTCGGCATCAGGACGGTCGTCTCGGCGCCGGTGACGAAGGTCCTGACGGGTCCGGACGGCCGGGTGCGGGCGGTGGCGACGGAGGCGGACGAGTACCCGGCGGACGTGGTGGTGCTCGGCACGGGCGTGGAGCCGGAGACCTCGCTCGCGCGGGCGGCGGGGCTGCCCCTCGGGGCGTACGGCGGGCTGCTCACCGATCTGTCGATGCGGGTCCGGGGCCACGGGAACATCTGGGCCGGCGGCGACTGCGTGGAGGTGCTGGACCTGGTCTCGGGCCGGGAGCGGCACGTGGCGCTCGGCACGCACGCGAACAAGCACGGTCAGGTGATCGGCGCCAACGTGGGCGGCGGTTACGCGACCTTCCCGGGTGTCGTGGGCACCGCGGTGTCGAAGGTGTGCGACCTGGAGATCGCGCGGACGGGCCTGCGGGAGAAGGACGCCCGGGAGGTGGGCCTGCGGTTCGTGGCGGTGACGGTCGAGTCGACGAGCCGGGCGGGCTACTACCCGGGGGCCGCGCCGATGACGGTGAAGATGCTGGCCGAGCGGCGCACGGGCCGGCTGCTCGGGGTGCAGATCGTGGGCCGGGAGGGCGCGGCGAAGCGGGTGGACGTCGCGGCGGTGGCGCTCACGGCGGGGATGACGGTGGAGGCGATGACGGCCCTGGACCTGGGGTACGCGCCGCCGTTCTCGCCGGTGTGGGACCCGGTGCTGATCGCGGCGCGGAAGGCGTCGGCGGCCGTTCGGGCGGCGGGCTGACCCGAGCGGCGGACTCACGCATGGTGACGACTTGCACGCATCGCGTCACCATGCGTGACTCTTCACATGATCAGACACAGCGTGCGTGCGCTCTGCGCCGCCTCCCTCGTCCTCGCCCCCATCGTCCTGACGGCCACCCCCGCCCAGGCGGCGACGACGTGCACCCTCAACGGGGCCTCCGTCACCCCCGACCCCATGGGAGTGGTGAACGGCACCGCCGGCCCGGACTACATCGTGTGCTCGGAGGTGGCCGCCGGCAACGCGGTCAACGGCCTCGGCGGCGACGACTACATCGTGCTGACCGGCCCGGTCCTCGGCACCGTCACCGGCGGCGCGGGCCGCGACTACATCACGTCCCGGTCGAACGTGACGGTCAGCGGCCTCATCGAGGGCAACACCGACTCGGACTACCTCGTCGTCGACGGCCTGCTGACCTCCGGCGGGATCGTCCGCGGCGGGACGGGCAACGACTACCTCAAGGTCAACGTCAACAACGGCACGGCCAACGGCGGCGACGGCTTCGACGTCTGCCGGGTGAACACGGGCAGGCCGCCCATCAACTGCGAGTTCTGAGCGCACCCGACGTCCGCCGCGCGGGCGGCTCGCCTCAGCGAGCCGTCCGCGTGTGCACGTACTCGACGAGACGGCTCAGCGCGTCCGGGTCCATCGCCGGCATGACGCCGTGGCCCAGGTTGAAGACGTGCCCCTCCAGCCCCTCGGCGGCGGCCAGGACCTCGTCCGTCTTGGCCTCCACGACCTCGCGCGAGGCGAAGAGCACGGCCGGGTCCAGGTTTCCCTGGAGGGCCTTGCCGGGGCCGACGCGGCGGGCGGCCTCGTCGAGCGGGACGCGCCAGTCGACGCCGACGACGTCCGCGCCGGCCTCGCCCATCAGGCCGAGCAGCTCGCCCGTACCGACGCCGAAGTGGATGCGCGGGACGCCGTAGGAGGCGACCGCGTCGAAGACCTTGGTGGAGGCGGGCATCACCGAGCGGCGGTAGTCGGCCGGGGCGAGGGCGCCGACCCAGGAGTCGAAGAGCTGCACGGCGGAGGCGCCGGCCTCGATCTGGACCTTGAGGAAGGCCGAGGTGATCTCGGCCAGGCGGTCGAGCAGGTCGGCCCAGAGCTGCGGGTCGCCGTACATGAGCGCCTTGGTGTGCTCGTGGCTGCGCGACGGGCCGCCCTCGACGAGGTAGCTCGCGAGGGTGAAAGGCGCGCCGGCGAAGCCGATGAGCGGGGTGTCGCCCAGCTCCTCGGTGAGCATGCCGATGGCCTCGGTGACGTAGTGGACGTCCTCGGGGGTCAGGTCGCGCAGCCGGTCGAGGTCGGCGCGGGTGCGGATCGGGTCGGCGACGACCGGGCCGACGCCGGGCTTGATGTCGAGGTCGAGGCCGATGGCCTTGAGCGGGACGACGATGTCGCTGAAGTAGATGGCGGCGTCGACCTTGTGGCGCCGGACCGGCTGGAGCGTGATCTCGGTGACCAGCTCGGGCCGCATGCACGACTCGAGCATGGGGATGCCCTCGCGGACCTTCAGGTACTCGGGGAGGGAGCGCCCGGCCTGTCGCATGAACCAGACGGGGGTGTGGGGCACCGGCTCGCGCCGGCATGCCTTGAGGAACGCGGAGTCGTACGTCCGCGACTGCTGCTTCGTCTGCTGGCCCTGCGGGCTGTCCGTGGCACTCACGCCCAAATCTTCGCATGCGGCGGGAAGCCGCTCGTCCGGGCCGGGTGTCCTCCCTGCACGGAGGCCCCGTTCCGCCTACTCTTCCCCGCATGGCTGCGGCTCAGGGACATTTTTCCGATCAATCCGACGGCGATCGAGGGACGGACGAAACGGCGGACAGTACGGAGGCGGACCGGGTTCCGCCCGCGTTCCGGCGGGCGGTGGAGGCCTTGCGCTCGGCGAGGCTGCGGTCCGAGATCGAGATCGACCCGACCAGGCCGCCGCAGCGGCTCGCCCCGTACGCGTACGCGGTGGAGGCGGCCGTCGTGGAGGACGAGGAGGACCTGGCGGACGGGCGGCTCGTGCTGCTGCACGATCCGGACGGCCACGAGGCCTGGAAGGGCACGTTCCGCCTGGTGACCCTGGTTCGGGCGGAGCTGGAGCCGGAGATGGCGGCGGACCCGCTGCTGCCCGAGGTCTGCTGGTCCTGGCTGACCGGGGCGATGGAGGCGCGGGGGCTCCTGTACGGGGAGGCGAGCGGGACCGTGACGATGGCGGGCTCGCACTACTTCGGCGGGCTCGCCGACCGCAGGCCGGCCACCCAGATCGAGATCCGGGCGTCCTGGACCCCGCGCGAGGGCCTGGGCGGGGTGCCGGACACGGGGGCGCACCTGGCGGCCTGGTGCGACCTGCTCTGCCAGATCGCGGGACTGCCGCCCGCGCCGGCGGACCCGGGATCGGGGACGGTGACGGGGGCGGGCGTCGTCTCGCTGCCCCAGCGGCGGGGGCCTCAGGGGGCCTGAGGGGTTCCGGCGGGGCCGCAGGGGCCCGAGGGGTCCCGGCGCGGCCCGCGGGCGAGGGGCCCGGCGCGGCCCGCGGGCGAGGG
The DNA here is from genome assembly GCF_020400725.1 of Streptomyces sp. NK15101. Taxonomy (GTDB): domain Bacteria; phylum Actinomycetota; class Actinomycetes; order Streptomycetales; family Streptomycetaceae; genus Streptomyces. The sequence continues at coordinate 96,457 of NZ_JAINVG010000003.1, forward strand.
GCCCGGCGCGGCCCGCGGGTGGGGGAACCGGTGCGGCCCGCGGGCTCCTTCGGAAGGGTGCCCCGGCGCTCCCTCGTGGGGGTGACGACGCGGGGGCCGCTCGTAGGATGATCGATCACGCGTCCGAATTGCCCTAATTGTTACTCACCAAATCGTGATCTTTCCCTAAAGGCGGGCGGCCCTGCTGCCGAAGGAGTCAGTGACCCCTTCACAGCACGGGTTCGCCCCCGGCTTCTTCCCCGAGCCGGCTCCGTCCCGCACCCTTCCCCCCAGGAGGCCTGGTGTCCGTTCTCCTCGAGCAGCCCGCAAGCCTGGTCGCCTACCGCCCGAACAAGCCGACGGCCATGGTCGTCGTGGCCGATCCGCGCGTCCGTTCCACCGTGACCCGCCACCTGTGGGCCCTTGGAGTACGCGACGTGATCGAGGCTTCGTCCATCGCGGAGGCCCGTCCCCGCGTCGGCAACCCGCGCGACATCTGCGTTGCCGACGTCCACCTGCCCGACGGCAGCGGCCTGACCCTGCTGTCCGAGACCCGCGCGGCGGGCTGGCCCAACGGCCTCGCCCTCTCGGCCGCCGACGACATCGGCGCCGTGCGCAACGCCCTGGCGGGCGGCGTGAAGGGCTACGTCGTCACCGGCACCCGGACCAACATCGGCCACCCGACCCGCCCCGGCGCCGCCCCCATCGGCGCCGCGGCGGCCCGCCTCGGCCACCGCCGCCCCCCGGGTGCCCCGAGCCACCCGGGCGGCTACCGCGAGCTCTCCGGCCGTGAGGTCGAGGTGCTGCGGCTCGTCGCGGAGGGCCAGTCGAACAAGGCGATCGGCGTCTCCATGGGCCTCTCCGCCCTCACCGTCAAGAGCCACCTCGCCCGCATCGCCCGCAAGCTGGGCACCGGTGACCGCGCCGGCATGGTCGCGGTGGCCCTGCGGACGGGGATCATCCACTGACGGCCGGTGGACCCGGGCCCGCGCCTGCCGACGGAACGTTCCGTCGGCAGGCGCTTGCCGTCGACCGATACCCTTGACACGTGACCGACGCCCAAGAGACCGCAGCAGACACAGCACTGCGCACCACCGGGGGCGGCCCCCCGGACGACGATGTCCCTGCGAATGGGCTTCCGATCCCGTTGCTGGAGCCCCGTGAGGGGATTCCGCCCGTCGTCGAGACCGCGGAGGCCCTCGCCGGGGTGATCGCCGCGTTCGCCGCCGGAAGCGGTCCCGTGGCCGTGGACGCCGAGCGCGCCTCCGGCTACCGCTACGGCCAGCGCGCCTATCTCGTCCAGCTCCGCCGCGAGGGCGCGGGCACCGCGCTCATCGACCCCGTCGGCTGCCCCGACCTCTCGGGGCTCGGCGAGGCGCTCGCCGGGGCCGAATGGATCCTGCACGCCGCGACCCAGGACCTCCCGTGCCTGCGCGACATAGGCATGCTCCCCACCTCCCTCTTCGACACCGAGCTCGCCGGGCGCCTGGCGGGCTTCCCGCGGGTCGGCCTCGGCGCGATGGTCGAGTCCGTCCTCGGCTACGCCCTGGAGAAGGGCCACTCCGCGGTCGACTGGTCCACCCGCCCGCTGCCCGAGCCGTGGCTGCGGTACGCGGCGCTCGACGTCGAACTCCTCGTCGACCTGCGCGACGCCCTGGAGAAGGAGCTCGACCGGCAGGGCAAGCTGGAGTGGGCCCGCCAGGAGTTCGACGCGATCGCCTCGGCCCCGCCCGCCCCGCCGCGCAAGGACCCGTGGCGCCGCACCTCCGGCATGCACAAGGTGCGCCGCCGGCGTCAGATGGCGGTCGTGCGGGAGCTGTGGACGGCCCGTGACAAGGTCGCCCAGCGGCGCGACGTCTCCCCCGGCAAGGTGCTGAGCGACGCGGCGATCGTGGAGGCGGCGCTCGCGGTGCCGGTGAACGTGGCCGCGCTCACCGCGCTGCCCGGCTTCGGCAACCGGATGGGCCGCCGTCAGCTGGAGCAGTGGCAGGCCGCCGTGGACCGCGCCAGGGCCCTGCCGGAGAGCGAGCTGCCCCAGCCGGGCCAGCAGGTCGCGGGCCCGCCCCCGCCGCGCGCCTGGGCGGACAAGGACCCGGTCGCGGCGGCCCGCCTCTCGGCGGCGCGCGCGGCGGTCTCGGCGCTCGCGGAGGAGCTGAACCTCCCGCAGGAGAACCTGATCACCCCGGACACCGTGCGCCGGGTCTGCTGGGAGCCGCCGTCGCCGGGCACCCCGGAGACGGTCGCCGCCGCCCTCACGGGCTACGGCGCCCGCCCGTGGCAGGTGGAACTGGTGACCCCGCTGCTCGTGAAGGCGCTGTCGGCGAGCGCGTGACCGGGTCGGGAGAGCCCCCGGCGCCCCGAGAGGCGCCGGGGGCTCTCCCCTTCCTACGGGGCCGGGCTGAGGTTGCCGTCGACGTCCATGTCGAAGACGCCCTGGGTCTTGCCGTCGACCTTGAGGTGCTTGAGCCAGTGCTTCGAGAGTTCGTGCACGTTCTTGTGCTGGACCTCCCACGGCACGGAATGCCCGGCGCAGGCCAGCTTGACCATCAGCTTGTGGGCGCCCGCGACGGAGTGGTACAGCGCGGGGACCGAGAAGTTGAGTTCCGGGTTGGGGTTGGGCGGTTTCGTGTTCGCCTGCTTGTCGTGCTCCCCGTACACGATCAGTACGGGCACGCTTCCGCCGAGCACCTCGTCCTGCGCCGCGGTGGCCTTGTTCCATCCCCACCGGGTGAAGCTCCTGAACCGGCTGAGCCCGTCGATGCCTCCCCAGACGCTGCCGACCGGATCGCTCTTCTGGAGCGCGTCCCAGACCACGTCGACGATGCCGTCCTCACGCTGACCCTCGCAGAGCAGTTCGCCGCCCCAGCCGGCCGGGGAGGACAGTCCGCCTTTCGTGCTGAGGTTGGTCGGGAAGCCCGGCGCCGGCAGCGAGGCCGGCGGGTTCGGACTGCCCTCGGCCGGGAAGATCGGCGCCAGCAGGAACAGGCTCTCGACCTTGTCGGGGTTCTTGACCGCGTACGGCCCCATCCAGAACGCGGCGGCGGACCAGCCGATGAAGGCGACCTTGTCCGCCCCGCACAGCCCGCGGATGAACTCCACGACGGTGTGCAGCTCGTCCCAGTCGCTGTACGAGTTGTTCAGCTGGTACGGGTAGTTCAGCTGGCCACCAGGCGTGAATCCCGGCGGCCGCGGCGTGAGCAGGTTCTGCTGGTTGGGATTGACGTTGTGGGGGTCGTCCATCGTGGGCCGTGCCGAGAGGCCGGAGCCCTGGAGGTCCATCATGAAGACGTCGTAGCCGGCCTGCGCCAGCGCCCCTGACCAGCTGTACGTCTTGTACCGGAGGTCGAAGCCCGGGAGCGTCGGGACGCTCCGGCCGTGGAGCATGAGGACCGGCTTGCGTTCCTGGCCCTCGGGCGTGCCGTTGCGTTCCCGTACGAAGAGCTCGACCTCCTCGCCCTCGTTCGCGGGGACGGTGGACGTGTGCCAGACCCAGTGGTCGGTGGTGATGACCTTCGCCATGGAAGTCCCTTCCGTGTGGGAGGGCCGAGGCCGCGCGCCCCGGCCCGGCCAGCGTCTTCCGGACGGTGGACGGACGCCAGGCCACGGCCGCCCGCCTGAGCCCATCGGGTTGCCGGACCGTCCCAACGGAGGGGCGCGCGGAGGGGGCGCGCGACGGGTGCGGGATGTGACCTTCACCGCTTGGCCCTCAAGGGGTGGGCAGCCTGGTTACCCACAAGTAGCATGGGGGGAAGCAAGCGCACGCTTAGGCGTGGGCCGCAGCAGCAGTGCCATCCCGCACCCTGGAGGAGAGCCATCGTGCCTCGTACCGTCAGGGACGTCGTCTTCGTCGACGGCGTCCGCACCCCGTTCGGCAAGGCGGGCCCGAAGGGCATCTACCACGAGACCCGCGCCGACGACCTCGTCGTGAAGGCCATCCGGGAGCTGCTGCGCCGCAACCCGGGCCTCGACCCCGCGAAGATCGACGAGGTCGCCATCGCCGCGACCACGCAGATCGGCGACCAGGGCCTGACCCTCGGCCGCACGGCGGGCATCCTCGCCGGGCTGCCGCAGTCGGTGCCGGGCTACTCCATCGACCGCATGTGCGCCGGTGCCCTCACGGCCGTGACGAGCCTCGCCGGTTCGATCGCCTTCGGCGCGTACGACGCCGTCATCGCCGGTGGCGTCGAGCACATGGGCCGCCACCCCATGGGCGAGGGCGTCGACCCGAACCCGCGGTTCGTCAGCGAGAAGCTGGTCGACGAGTCCGCCCTCTTCATGGGCATGACCGCCGAGAACCTGCACGACCGCTACCCCACCATCACCAAGCAGCGCGCCGACGAGTACGCCGTGCGCTCGCAGGAGAAGGCCGCCAAGGCGTACGCCGACGGCAAGATCCAGCAGGACCTGGTGCCGATCTCGGTGCGCCGCACCGACGCCTCCACCGGCGAGACCGGCTGGGGCCTGGTCACCGCCGACGAGCCGATGCGCCCGGGCACCACCCTGGAGTCGCTGGCGAACCTGAAGACGCCGTTCCGCGTCCACGGCAACGTCACCGCGGGCAACGCGGCCGGCCTCAACGACGGCGCCACCGCCTCGATCATCGCCTCCGAGGACTTCGCCCGCGAGAACGGTCTCCCGGTCAAGATGCGCCTCGTCTCCTACGCCTTCGCCGGCGTGGAGCCCGAGGTCATGGGCTACGGCCCGATCCCGGCCACCGAGAAGGCCCTCGCCAAGGCCGGTCTGTCCATCGAGGACATCGACCTCTTCGAGATCAACGAGGCCTTCGCGGTCCAGGTCCTCGCGTTCCTGGAGCACTACGGCATCGCCGACGACGACGCCCGCGTCAACCAGTACGGCGGCGCCATCGCCTACGGCCACCCGCTCGCCTCCTCCGGCGTCCGTCTGATGACGCAGCTGGCCCGCCAGTTCGAGGAGAACCCGCAGGTCCGTTACGGCCTCACCACCATGTGCGTCGGCTTCGGCATGGGCGCGACGGTCATCTGGGAGAACCCCCACTGGGAGGGCAAGTGAGCACCACCGCCGAGCTTCTGAAGGGCGCCGCCGAGCTCTTCCCGGACGAGGTAGTCACCTCGGCCCACGTACGGCACTTCGAACTCCCGGCGAACGCCGGCCGGTTCGCGCTGATCACGCTGGACAACGGCTTCGACCACACCAAGCCGACCACCTTCGGCCCGCAGTCCCTCGCCAACCTGAACACGGCGATCGACCAGGTCGAGGCCGAAGCCGCGAACGGTGAGATCGTCGGCGTCGGCATCACCGGCAAGCCGTTCATCTTCGCCGTCGGCGCCGACCTCAAGGGCGTCGAGCTGCTCAAGAAGCACGACGAGGCGCTCGCCATCGGCAAGGGCGGCCACGACGTCTTCAAGCGTCTCTCCGCGCTCGCCGTGCCGACCTTCGCGTACTACAACGGCGCGGCCATGGGCGGCGGCGTCGAGGTCGGTCTGCACTGCACCTACCGCACCGTGTCGAAGGCCCTGCCGGCCTTCTCGCTGCCCGAGGTCTTCCTCGGCCTGGTGCCCGGCTGGGGCGGCTGCGCCATCCTGCCGAACCTGATCGGTGCCGAGAAGGCCGTCTCGGTCATCATCGAGAACTCGCTCAACCAGAACCGCCAGCTCAAGGGCAAGCAGGTCTTCGAGCTCGGCATCGCCGACGCCCTCTTCGAGGGTGCCGACTTCCTGGAGCAGTCGCTGCTCTGGACCGCCTCGGTCCTCAAGGGCGACGTCACCGTGGACCGTCCCGAGGTCGACCGCGGCGAGGCCTGGGACCAGGCCGTCGCCAAGGGCCGCGCCGTCGCCGACTCCAAGGTGCACGGCGCCGCCCCGGCCGCCTACCGCGCCCTCGACATCATCGAGGCCGCCAAGGACGGCGACCTGCAGAAGGGCTTCGACGCCGAGGACCAGGCCCTCGCGGACCTGATCATGGGCGGCGAGCTGCGCTCCGGCATCTACGCCTTCAACCTGGTGCAGAAGCGCGGCAAGCGCCCGGCCGGCGCCCCGGACAAGTCCCTGGCCCGCCCGGTCACCAAGGTCGGTGTCGTCGGTGCCGGTCTGATGGCCTCCCAGCTCGCCCTGCTCTTCCTGCGCCGCCTCGAGGTGCCGGTCGTCCTGACCGACATCGACCAGGAGCGCGTCGACAAGGGCGTGGGCTACGTCCACGGCGAGATCGACAAGCTGCTCGGCAAGGGCCGCATCAACCAGGACAAGGCCAACCGCCTCAAGGGCCTGGTCTCCGGCGTCCTGGACAAGGCCGAGGGCTTCGCGGACGCGGACTTCATCATCGAGGCCGTGTTCGAGGAGATGTCCGTCAAGCAGAAGGTGTTCGCGGAGGTCGAGGCCGTCGCCCCGGCGCACGCGATCCTCGCCACCAACACCTCCTCGCTGTCGGTCTCCGAGATGGCGTCCAAGCTCCAGCACCCGGAGCGCGTGGTCGGCTTCCACTTCTTCAACCCGGTCGCGGTCCTCCCGCTCCTGGAGATCGTCAAGGGCGAGCGGACCGACGACGCCTCCCTGGCCACCGCCTTCGGCGTCGCCAAGAAGCTGAAGAAGACCGCGGTCCTCACCAAGGACGCCCCGGCGTTCGTCGTGAACCGCATCCTGACCCGCTTCATGGGCGAGATCCAGAACGTCATCGACGAGGGCACCTCCGTCGAGACCGCGGAGAAGGCCGTCGAGCCGCTCGGCCTGCCGATGTCCCCGCTGGTCCTCCTGGAGCTCGTCGGCCCGGCCATCGGCCTGCACGTCTCCGAGACCCTGAACCGCGCCTTCCCGGAGCGCTTCAAGGTCTCCCCCAACCTGAAGGCCGTCGTCGAGGCCGGCAAGCGCGGCTTCTACGTCTACAAGCCGGAGAACGGCTTCAAGCCGGAGCTCGACCCCGAGGTCGCCGCGCTCCTGAAGCAGGGCGACACCGTCCTGACGGAGGAGCAGGTCCGCGACCGCGTCCTCGACGCGGTGGCGCAGGAGATCGGCCTCATGCTGGAGGAGGGTGTCGTCGCCGAGGCGCAGGACATCGACCTCTGCCTGATCACCGGTGCGGGCTGGCCCTTCCACCTGGGCGGCATCACGCCGTACCTGGACCGTGAGGGCGTCTCCGAGCGCGTCAACGGCAAGCGTTTCCTGGCGCAGGGCGTGGCGAGCGTCCCGGCGTAACACCTCAGGGCGTACGAGGAACGGCCCCGGCACCTTCCCAGGTGCCGGGGCCGTTCCTCGTACGTCAGGGGGGCGGACTCACCCTATGGAGCGCCAGCCTTCGAGCAGCAGCCCCTCGGCTCCCACCTTCTGACGGGTGGTGACCGGCGTGCGCCCGTCGGCGACGGCCATCGCGACCAGGCCGCCGTCGAGGCCCCGGGTGAGGACTGCTTCCAGGTTCCCGTGCCGCTCCCCGGTCTCCGACCAGTTCAGGCCCTCCGCCTCCTGCTCGCTGGGGTAGGCGGCGAGGGCGAGCCGGCCGTCCTCGGACTGCTGGGCGAGGACCGTGCAGTCGAAGCCGTCGATGAGACAGCGGGTGGCGGACAGCCGGCCGGTGCCGACGGCCTTGCCCAGCGGCGTGGGCTGCAGGGAGCGCTCCGGCGACCAGGCGGTGACCTGGCCCTCCTGGTCGAGGTAGAAGAGCGTCACGTGCCCGGAGGGCCCGGTCACGGCCGCGAGGGTGCCCATGGTCACCGAGGCGGGCAGGAGTTCCTCGCGGAGCGGCTTCGCCCCGGCTTCGCGCTGCACGTAGCGGACGAGGCCCTGGGCGTGCGAGCTGTACAGCTCGACGAGACCGGAGCCGTTGGTGACGGCGACCGGCGAGGGGTCGGTCTTGGAACCCTTCAGGTCCCACCAGGGGTGCCAGCCGCCCACGTCCTTCTGCGCGCGGACGCTGATGCCGCCGCCGCCGTTCCGTACGAAGGCGTAGACGCGGCCCTGGGCGTCCACGGCGACGGCGGGGTTGCCGGTCCAGGGGCCCTTGCCGTTCGAGTGCCCCAGGGGCCGCCAGGCGGCCGCCGGACGGCCCGTCTGGAACTGGACGGCGTGCACCAGCTCGACGTGTCCCTCGTCCCCGCCCGTCGGCCGCAGGCCGACGAGGTGGACGTAGCGGTCGGCGCCCTGGCCGACGGCGAGGAAGGGGGTCAGGCCGTCGCCGCCGAGGGAGACGGGGCCGCTCCAGCCGCCACCGGGCTCCTCGGTCCAGCGCACCACCTCGCCGTCCCGGGGCAGGTAGGCGCTGAACCGGCCCTCCTCCCCTCTGGTCAGCCAGCCGCCCTGGAGCACGGGGGCGGCGGGGCCGTGAGAACGGTCGGTGGGGGCGTGGGATCGATTCGCCATGGGGGGATCCAGCACTCCGGTCGTCGGGAGGAGTTCGGGTACGAACCGACTGTAGTCGCCCTCCCGGACGGTCTCCGCCGCGCCCGGGGCCCCACGGCCCCGGGCCGCTCAGTACCGGGCGTCCCGGCCCTGCTTGCCGAGCCGGCTGTGACCGCGCCCGTACAGGAAGTACACGACGAAGCCGATCACCATCCAGACGGCGAACCGGAACCAGGTCTCGCCCGGCAGGTTGAGCATGAGCCAGAGCGAGGCGGCGATGGAGAGGATCGGCAGCACCGGCACCCAGGGGGTGCGGAAGGCGCGCGGCAGGTCGGGGCGGGTGCGGCGGAGCACCATGACGCCGATGGCGACGACGACGAAGGCGAAGAGGGTGCCGATGTTCACCAGGGTCGCCAGCTCGTTGATGCTGGTGAAGCCGGCGACGATGGCGATGACCACACCGAGCAGGATGGTCGGCCGGTACGGGGTCCTGAACCGGGGGTGCGTGACGGAGAAGAAGCGCGGCAGCAGGCCGTCGCGGCTCATCGCGAAGAAGACGCGGGTCTGGCCGAGCAGCAGGATCAGACAGACTGTGGTGAGGCCTACGGCGGCGCCGAAGCTGATCACGCCCGCGTAGAACGGATGTCCCACCGCCTTGAAGGCGTCGGCGAGCGGGGCGCTCACGGACAGCTTCGTGTAGTGCTGCATGCCGGTGACGACGAGGGCGACGGCCACGTACAGCACGGTGCAGATGAAGAGCGAGCCGAGGATGCCCCGGGGCATGTCCCGCTGCGGCAGCTTGGTCTCCTCCGCGGCGGTGGCCACCACGTCGAAGCCGATGAAGGCGAAGAAGACCACGGAGGCGGCGGTGAAGATGCCCATGACGCCGAAGTTCGTCGGGTCGTAGCCGAAGATCGTCTGGACCAGCGGGGAGTTCCAGTTGTCGCCGCCGCCCTCGGGGGTGACGGCCTTCGGGATGAAGGGCTTGTAGTTGTCGCCGACGATGAAGAACAGACCGGCGATGATCACGATCATCACCACGGTCACCTTGATCGCGACGACGACCGCGGTGATCCGGGCGGAGAGCTTCATGCCGAGGACGAGGACGACGGTCAGCACGAGGACGAGCAGGAACGCCAGGATGTCGAAGGTGCCGCCCGCGACGTCCGGGCCCTCGAGCGAGGACGGCAGGTGCCAGCCGACGTTGTCCATCAGGGATCTGACGTACCCCGACCAGCCGACGGCGACCACCGCCGTGCCGAGGGCGAACTCCAGGACCAGGTCCCAGCCGATGATCCAGGCGGGCAGCTCGCCGATCGAGGCGTACGCGAAGGTGTACGCCGATCCCGCCACCGGAACCGTCGAGGCGAACTCGGCGTAGCACAGCGCGGCGAGGGCGCAGACGATGCCCGCGGCGACGAAGGCGAGGGCGGTGGCCGGCCCCGCGTTCTCCTTGGCGACCTTGCCGGTGAGGACGAAGATGCCGGTGCCGATGATGACGCCGACGCCGAACACCGTCAGGTCCCAGGCCGACAGGGATTTCCGGAGCGCGTGCTCCGGCTCCTCCGTGTCGCGGATCGACTGCTCGACCGTCTTGGTCCGGAACATTCCGGTATTGGCGCGTGGCTGCTGGTCCGTACTCACGTCCACCTCCCTGCCATGGGGCTGCCCGCCCTGTGGCCAGAATGCACGCGAAAGGGCCGGTCGGCACTCCGAAGAGTGATCCGACCGGCCCAATGGTGACGGCTCGTGACGGTGGTCCGTCAGTCGCGGGCGGGCTCCACGGCCTTGGCGCTGCTCTCGAAGCGTCCGTCGAGCCGGGAGACCAGACCGGTGACCTGGCGCGCGATGTCCGGAGCGGTCAGCCCGATCTCGGCCAGGACCTCGCTGCGGGAGGCGTGGTCCAGGAAGCGCGGCGGGATGCCGAAGTCACGCAGCGGTACGTCCACACCGGCGTCGCGCAGCGCCTGGGCGACGGCGGAGCCGACGCCGCCGACGCGGCTGTTGTCCTCGACGGTGACGACGACCCGGTGGCGCTCGGCCAGCGGGGCGAGCGCCTCGTCGACCGGCTTGACCCAGCGGGGGTCGACGACGGTGGTGGAGATGCCCTGCTTGTCGAGCAGGTCGGCGATCTCCAGGCACATCGGCGCGAGGGCGCCCACGGAGACCAGGAGGACGTCCGGCCGCTCGCTGTCGGCCTCGCGGAGCACGTCCATGCCGCCGACGCGGCGCACGGCGGGGACGGCCGGGCCGACCGCGCCCTTGGAGAAGCGCACCACGGTCGGGGCGTCGGTGACCTCGACGGCCTCGCGCAGCTGGGCGCGGACCTGGTCGGCGTCGCGCGGGGCGGCGAGCCGCAGGCCGGGCACGACCTGGAGGATCGACATGTCCCACATGCCGTTGTGCGAGGCGCCGTCGGTGCCGGTGACGCCGGCCCGGTCCAGGACGAAGGTGACGCCGCACTTGTGCAGGGCCACGTCCATCAGGACCTGGTCGAAGGCGCGGTTGAGGAAGGTCGCGTAGACCGCGAAGACCGGGTGGAGGCCGCCGGTGGCGAGGCCGGCCGCGGAGACCGCGCCGTGCTGCTCGGCGATGCCGACGTCGAAGACCCGCTCGGGGAAGGCCTTGGCGAACTTGTCGAGGCCGACGGGCTGGAGCATGGCCGCGGTGATGGCGACGATGTCCTCGCGCTCCTTGCCGAGCGCCACCATCTCCTCGCCGAAGACCGAGGTCCAGTCGGCGCCGGAGGAGGCGATGGGCAGGCCGGTGTCGGGGTGGATCTTGCCGACGGCGTGGAAGCGGTCGGCCTCGTCCTGGAGGGCGGGCTGGTAGCCGCGGCCCTTCTCGGTGAGGCAGTGGACGATCACCGGGCCGCCGAAGCGCTTGGCGCGCGTGAGGGCGGACTCCAGGGCCTCGATGTCGTGGCCGTCGATGGGGCCGACGTACTTGAGGCCGAGGTCCTCGAACATGCCCTGCGGGGCGATGAAGTCCTTGAGGCCCTTCTTGGCGCCGTGCAGGGTCTCGTAGAGCGGCTTCCCGACGACCGGGGTGCGCTCCAGGATGTCCTTGCCGCGGGCGAGGAAGCGCTCGTAGCCGTCGGTGGTGCGCAGGGTGGCCAGGTGGTTGGCGAGGCCGCCGATGGTGGGCGCGTAGGAGCGCTCGTTGTCGTTGACGACGATGACGAGCGGGCGGTCCTTGGCGGCGGCGATGTTGTTCAGCGCCTCCCAGGCCATGCCGCCGGTGAGGGCGCCGTCGCCGATGACCGCGACGACGTGGTCGTCCTTCTTCAGGACCTCGTTCGCCTTGGCCAGGCCGTCGGCCCAGCCGAGGACGGTGGAGGCGTGCGAGTTCTCGATGACGTCGTGCTCGGACTCGGCCTGCGAGGGGTAGCCGGAGAGGCCGCCCTTCATCTTGAGCTTCGAGAAGTCCTGGCGCCCGGTGAGGAGCTTGTGGACGTAGCTCTGGTGGCCGGTGTCCCAGAGGACCTTGTCCTTCGGGGAGTCGAACACCCGGTGCAGGGCGATGGTCAGCTCGACCACGCCGAGGTTGGGGCCGAGGTGCCCGCCGGTCTTGGAGACGGCGTCCACGAGGAACGTCCTGATCTCGTCGGCCAGCTGGTCCAGCTGTTCCGGGGAGAGCCGGTCCAGATCTCGCGGTCCCCTGATACGGGTCAGCAGAGCCACCCGTTCCTCCTTGCTTTGAGCTGGTCGAGCTTGCCGATTTGTCGAGTCTAATGTTCCGTCTTGGATCGTGGGCATCGGGCCGGGGGGTGGGGCGTCACCCTCACGGCCGACAATCCGCTGATCTGTACGGCTCTGTACGCGTGCGTGCACTGGTCCGGACGCGCCACAGCCCGGCACCGGTTTCCCGGTGCCGGGCTGTTGTGACGGGTGTTACGCGCGGCCCGCCGTCTTCTGCGTGCGGCGGGAGACCGAGTCGATGATCACGGCGATGAGCAGGACCGCTCCGGTGATCATGTACTGGATCGCGTTCGAGGACAGGTTCATCTGGTTGAGGCCCTGGACGATCGACTGGATGACCAGGATGCCCAGGAGCGCCGACCAGACCTTGCCGCGGCCGCCGAACAGGGACGTGCCGCCGATGACCGCCGCCGCGATGCACATCATCAGCTGGTTGCCGCCGCCGAGGGAGCGGTCGGCGCCGCCCGTCGCGGAGGCGAGGAAGAGACCGCCGACGGCGCCCAGCGTGCCGGAGATCATGAAGACCGAGATCCGGATCCAGTCCACGTTGATGCCGGCGCGGCGGGCGGCCTCGATGCCGCCGCCGACCGCGAAGACCTGACGGCCGTAGGTGGTGCGGCGCAGGACGAAGTCGGTGGCGAGCAGGATCACCAGGAAGATCACCAGGGAGAGCGGCAGGCCCTTCTCCTGGTTGAAGCCGTACGCGGCGACGAGGACCAGGACCGCGAGTACGGCGGTGCGCAGGATGATCTCGCTCTGCGGGCGGTGCGGCAGCTCGGCGGCCTTGCGGCGGCGGGAGTCGCGCAGCTGGGCGAGGTAGAAGCCGGCGATGACGGCCACGGCGAGGCCGTAGGCGGCGGCGACGTCGGAGAAGTAGTACTTGGTGAGGTCCTCGACGAAGCTGCCGATCGGGGTGGGGATGGTCGACCGGTCGCCCATCACCCAGGTCTGCAGACCGGCCCAGCCGAGGAAGCCGGCGAGGGTGACGACGAAGGCGGGCACGCCGATCTTGGCGAAGACCATGCCGTGGAAGGCGCCGATCAGGGTGCCGGACAGGATGCCGAGGAGGATGGCGAGGCCGTCGGGCATGTCGGTGCCGAGGACGCCCCAGACCGAGCCTGCCAGGCCCGCCACGGAGCCGACGGCGAGGTCGATCTCGCCGAGCAGCAGGACGAAGACGATGCCGACGGCCATGATGCCGGGGCCGACCGCGTACAGCGTGATCTGGTCGAGGTTGTACGAGGTGATGAAGTTGCCGGTGAGGGCCTGGAAGACGACGCCGATGACGATCAGGCCGACGACGACGGGCAGCGAGCCGATCTCACCCGAGCGGATCTTGCGCTTGAACTCGTCGACGTAGCCCTTGAAGCCCTGCTCGCGGACGAGGAGGCGGGGGTCGACGGCGGGGACCGCGGCGGCGGCCGGGGCCGCCTCCTCGCCCGCGCGCGGCTCGGGCACGGTGTCCTCGGAGGTGCTGGGGGTCGTGCTCACTTCGCTACCTCCGCGTTGCGGGCCTGGCGGCGGGTCACGGCGTTGTCCGTGGCACCGGTGATCGCGGCGATGATCTCTTCGTGCGTGGTGGTGGCCACCGGGAAGGTGCCGTTGTTGCGGCCGAGGCGGAGCACGGCCACGGTGTCGGCGACGGCCTTGACGTCGGCCATGTTGTGGCTGATGAGGATGACGCCGAGGCCCTGCTCGCGCAGCCGCTCGACCAGGTCGAGGACCTGCGCGGTCTGCTCGACGCCGAGCGCGGCGGTGGGCTCGTCCAGGATCACGATCTTGGGGTTGCCGACCAGGGCGCGGGCGATGGCCACGACCTGCCGCTGGCCGCCGGAGAGGGCGGCGACGGGGATGCGGACGCTGGGGATGCGGATGGAGAGCGTGGAGAGCAGGTCCTTGGCCCGCTTCTCCATGGCGACCTCGTCGAGGACGCCGCCCTTCTTGAGCTCGCGGCCGAGGAACAGGTTGGCGACGACGTCGAGGTTGTCGCAGAGCGCGAGGTCCTGGTAGACGGTCGCGACACCGAGGTTCTGGGAGTCGTGCGGGCGCTGGATCTCGACGCGCTCGCCCTCCCACTCGATGACGCCCTCGTCGATGGGGTGCACACCGGCGATCGTCTTGACCAGCGTGGACTTTCCCGCTCCGTTGTCGCCGACGAGCGCGACGACCTCTCCTGCGTGGACTTCGAGATCGACACCGGAGAGGACCTGAACCGCTCCGAACCGCTTGAAGATCCCGCGCAACGCCAACACGGGCGTCTGGGACACGTGAACCAACTCCTTCGCCGCCCGGGGAAGGGCAGCGGCATGTCGCGCCGCCGGTGCAGCGCCGAAGTTTCGAGGGGGGCTGGGCTCGTCCGGCCCCCGGACCGACAGCGGGGTCTGGGTCGGCCGGGGGCCGGACGGGCTTGGGGGACGGATCCGGGCGTCGTGCGCCGGCCTTGTTACCGGGGGTCTTCACCCTCTGTACTCGGGGCCGTGCGGCGCCCGCTTCGGGGGCGGCTCACGCCGGGATCCGTGCCGGCCGGGCCCTCGCGGGGCCCGGCCGGGTCGGGCGGGGTTACTTGATGCCCAGCTCGGCGCACTTGGCGGCGAGGTCCGCCGTGCAGAGGTCGGCGGCCTTGTAGATGCCGTCCTTGACGACCGTGGACTGGATGTTGGTCTTGTCGACCACGACCGGGGCGAAGAGCGTGGAGGGCACGCCGTCCGTCTCGCCCTGGGCGCCGAGCTCCTTGCCCTTGAGCAGGTTCACCGCGAACTTGGCGGCCTCGGGGGCCAGCTGGAGCGGCGACTTGTAGATGGTGAAGGTCTGGGTGCCGGCGATGATGCGCTGGATGCCCGCGACCTCGGCGTCCTGGCCGCCCACCGGGATGCCCTTGACGCCGGCGTTCTCGAGGGAGGTGATGATGCCGCCGGCCATGCCGTCGTTCGCGGAGTAGACGGCGCCGATCTTGTCCTTGCCGACCGAGGAGATCGCGGCGGACATCTTCTCGCCCGCGACCTTCGGGTCCCACTCGCCGGAGGCCTCGTAGGCGATCTTGCCGACCTTGCCGTCGAGGGCGGTGTGGGCGCCCTTCTTGAACAGGGCGGCGTTCGGGTCCTTCTCGTCGCCGTTGATCATCACGACGTTGGCGGTGGCGGCCTTCGCGCCGAGCGCGGTCAGCAGGGCCTGGCCCTGGAGCTCGCCGACCTTGTTGTTGTCGTGGCTGACGTAGGCGTCGGCGCCCGGGACGGCGCGGTCGTACGCGACGACCTTGACGCCCTTGGCCTTCGCGTCCTTGACCCAGCTCTCGGCCTTGGCCGCGTCGACCGGGTCGAGGGCGATGACCTTGACGCCGTCGGCGATCAGCTGGTCGAACTGCTGCTTCTGCTTCACGACGTCGGAGACCGCGTTGTTGTAGACGATCTCGCAGTCGGAACAGGCGGCCTTCACGGCCTTCTCGAACTGGGGCTTGTCCAGGGCCTCGTAGCGCGAGGTCTTGTTCTCCGGCAGGAGCAGGCCGATCTTGGTCGAGCTGCCCTTGTCACCGCTGTCGTCGCCACCGGCCTGGCCGCAGGCGGCGAGCGAGAGGGCCATCGAGACCGCGGCCGTGGCTATGACGGCACGACGCGTCACTGCGTTCATGTGGGGTTGCCTCCCTGACGAGGCCGCGACGGTGCGGCCGAGGTGGCACGAAGTCAACTCGGCTGCAACGTTGACGTCAAGAAGTAAATTCTTAACGAGATGACAACGACGGTGTTCGTTATCTAAGTGAAGACAAGACGGGAGACCGGAGCGGCCGTCGGCAGCGCACTCTCCAACAGGGTCGAATCGCCCATTTCGCTCAGCACGAGGGCGAGGGCGCCGAGCACCTCGGCGCGGCCGCCCAGGGCCCCCTGGACCACCGACAGCTGCCGGGCGGCACTGGGGATCGCGTACCGCGAGACGGAGTCCCTGATGGGCGCGAGGACCAGCTCACCGGCCTCGGCGAGGTCGCCGCCGAGCACCACCCGGCTGGGGTTGAGGAGGTTGCAGAGGTTGGCGATGCCGCTGCCGATGTGCCGTCCGACGTCGGCGATCACCCGACGGCAGCCGGGATCGCCCTCCCGGGCCAGCTGGACGACCCGCTCCATGGTCAGATCGGGGCCGTGGCTCGGCTGGAGCAGCGGCAGGACGTACCGCGCGGCGGTGAAGGTCTCCAGGCAGCCGCGGTTTCCGCAGCGGCAGACCGGTCCCGACTCGTCCAGGGTGATGTGCCCGATCTCCCCGGCGGTGCCGCCGGGCCCCCGGTAGACCCGTCCGTCGATGACGAGTCCGGCGCCGACGCCGCTGGCCACCTTGATGTAGGCCAGGTCCTTGACGCCCCGGCCGCTGCCCCAGACGAGCTCGCCGAGCGCGCCGAGGTTGGCGTCGTTGTCGACGTGCACGGGGACGCCGAGCCGGCCGGAGAGCTCGTCCGCGGGGTTGATGCCGCTCCAGCCCGGCAGGATCGAGGTCGAGCCGAGGGTCCCGGAGGAGACGTCGATCGGGCCGGGCACGCCGAGGCCGACGCCGATCACCTTGTCGGGGCCGATGCCGGTGGCCCGGATCAGCCGCTTGACCAGCTGTTCGGCGCGGTCGAAGCCCTCGGCGGCGGAGCCGTCCACGTCGAGCGGCTCGGCCTCCTCGGCGAGCACCTGGTGGGCGAGGTTGCCGACGGCGACCCGGAGGTGGGTGTGGCCGAAGTCCACGCCGATCACGATGCCGGCGTCGCCGGAGAGCGAGACGCTGCGGGCCCGGCGGCCCCCGGCGGAGGTCGGCGTGACCTCGACGGTGCCGCCGTCCTTCAGTTCCCGCACGATGTTGGAGACCGTGGCGGCGGAGAGGCCCGTCGCCCGGGCGATCTCCGCCTGGGTGAGCGAGCCGGCCATCCGTACCGCCCGGACGACCCGTTCGAGATTGGCCCTGTGCAGAGACGTCTGCGACCCCGGAGTCTCCATCGACCCACTCACTCCCACCGTTTTCTCCAACATGTGAACTCTAAGGGGACGCTTTCGGCTTGGCCCCCGTCAAGACCTTGAGTATCGGGCGGCGAGCGTCACACGACGCGCGGAGCCCCCGGCGCGGGTGCGCCGGGGGCCCTGGAGAACGCGGTGGCGGGGTTACTTCACGGCGCCGGCGGTGAGGCCGGCCACCACCTGCCGCTGGAAGACGATGTACGCGGCGAGGACCGGGAGCATCGCCATCACCAGGCCGGCGAAGAGGCCGGACCAGTCGCCCTTGTAGCCCTGGCTGACGGCCAGCTGGACGAGGCCCTGCGAGAGCACCTTCCGCTCCGGCTCGGTGTTGAGCACCGTGGGCAGCAGGTACTGGTTCCACTGGCCGAGGAAGTTGAAGATGCCGACGCTGATGAGGCCGGGCTTGGCCATCGGCAGCATCACCTGGAAGAAGGTCCGGGTGTGCGAGGCGCCGTCCACGAAGGCCGCCTCCGCCACCGAGGTCGGCAGGGTGCGGAAGAAGGCCGTGAGGAAGAAGACCGTGAACGGCAGCGAGTACGCGATGTAGACCAGGATCAGGCCGTGCAGGGTGTTGAGCAGGGCCATGTTCTGGAGGACGTAGAAGAGCGGCACGAGCGCCAGGATGACCGGGAAGCTCATCCCTCCGATGAAGAGGAAGTAGATGAAGCGGTTGCCCGGGAAGTCGAAGCGGGCCAGGACGTAGGCCGCCATCGAGCCGAAGAGGAGCGTGCCGACCAGCGAGCCGCCGACCACCAGGAGGGTGTTCAGGAAGTAGTCGCTCATGTGCGCCTCGGTCCAGGCGCGCGACCAGTTCTCGAAGTGCAGCCTGTCGGGCAGCGACCACGGGGAGGTGAAGATCGCCCTGTCGGTCTTGAAGGAGGTCATGACCGCCCAGAGCAGCGGCATGACGACCATGATCGCCCAGATGATCAGGACGCCGTGCGAGAAGACGTTGAGGGTCGCGCCCTCGGCCTTGGCGGTCCTGCGCGGGACGGACGCCGTCGTCTTGGTGACCGCGGGGCCCGGGCCGGCCGGGGAGCCGGGGATCTCGACGCCGGTGGAGGCAGTGTCGGTCGTCTTCATCAGAACTCCAGCCGCTCGCGCCGGCCCAGCTTCATCACGACGGCCGCGAAGGCGAGCGTGACGACGAGGAGCGCGACGCCGATGGTCGTTGCGTAGGCGGCCTGACCGTCCCGGAACGCCTTCTGGTACACGTACAGCGGAAGGACGATGGTGGAGTAGTCGGGCCCGCCGCCGTTGGGGCCGACGGTCATGATCTGGACGACGGCGAAGGACTCCGCGCCGAGCGCGAGGATGCCCATGTAGATCCAGCCCGACTGCACGGTGTCCCAGAGCAGCGGCAGGGTGATCTTGAAGAAGGTGGTGATGCGGTTGGCGCCGTCGAGCAGGGCCGCCTCGTAGAAGTCCCTCGGAATGGACGCCATGCCGGCCGAGAAGAGGACGACGAAGAATCCGACCGTGGACCAGACGAGGACCACCATCACGCAGATGAGGGCCAGGTCCGGGTCGCCGAGCCAGTCCGGCTGGACGCTGCCGAGCCCCACGCCCTTCAATACGGAATTGATGGCTC
Source organism: Streptomyces sp. NK15101 (assembly GCF_020400725.1). GTDB lineage: Bacteria > Actinomycetota > Actinomycetes > Streptomycetales > Streptomycetaceae > Streptomyces. The sequence goes on from NZ_JAINVG010000003.1 coordinate 115,007, forward strand.
CGCTGTTCGGGTTGTACGCGAACTGGAAGAGCAGCGCGACGATCGCGATCGACAGCACCTGCGGGAAGAAATACACGATCTTGTAGAAGGAGGAACCGCGCACGCCCGCGATCGCCGCGCCCCTGCGGCGCCGGCCTCCGACATTGAGCATGAAGGCGAAGAAAAGCGCGAGCCCCACGGTCACCAGCGGCAGTACCACCGCGAAGGTCAGGCTGTGCTGGAGCGATTTCCAGAAGACCTCGTCGTCCAGCATCCTGCTGTAGTTGTCGAATCCGATCATCCCGAATTCGGGACTCAGTCCCGACCAGTCCGTGAACGAGTAGTAGATGGACTGGATGAACGGCCAGATCACGAACAGCGCGTAGAGCGCGAGGGGGGCCGCGAGGAACCCCACGATGAAACGGTACTTGCCGTGTTGCATTCCTACCGACCCCGATCTTTCCCGCGCCGGGCGCGCCGCCGGTGCCGCGCGCGAAGGGGCCGGGGCCCGCTCCCGGTCGGCGGGAAGGGGCCCCGGCGCTTTGTGCGTCAGTGCTTGTAGTGCTTGATGCTCGAGTCCTTGGCCGCCTCGTCGGCGAACTTCTGGATCTTCTTGATCGTCTCGGCCGGGGTGGCGCGGCCGGCCATCATCTCGCCGATGCCCGCGACGCCGATCTTCTCCTTCTGGAGGGCGACGTACCAGTCCTGGAGGCGCGGGTTGACGACGTTCTGGCCCGCCTTCTCCAGGGCGGCGACGCCGGACTTGAGGCCCGGGGTCAGCTCGATGCCGTCGGTGCCGCCGTTGAAGGCGGTCAGGGACTTCACGGACTGGGTGAAGTTCTTCGAGGAGGCCTCGCTGAGCATGATGCGCAGCTGCTCCAGGCCGCCCTCCAGGTTCTTCGCCTTCGCCGGGACGATGAAGGGCTCGCCGCCGGAGGCCCAGATGGTGCCGAAGGGCATCTTGTCGGAGGAGTCGATGCCGGTCGGGGCGGAGACGGCCAGGTCGAAGTCGGCCGGCATGGTCTTCGCGGCCTCGTTCTCGACCCAGGAGCCGTTCGGGATGAACAGCGCCTTGCCCTCGGTCCAGGCGGTCTGCGACTGGATGTGGTCGAGACCGGGGGTGCCCTTGAGGATGTACCCCTTCTTGACCAGCTCGTAGTACGCCTCGAAGCAGGCCTTGACCGCGGGGTGCTCCCAGGCCTTCGGCTCCAGGTTGTCGATCGCGTCGAGGACCTCGCGTCCGCCGACCTTGCCGATCATCGGGTAGAGCGAGAAGGGCACGTAGTACGGGTGCTTGCCGGCGTACGTCCAGCCGGCGATGCCCTTCTTCTTGGCCTTCTCGCAGACGGCCAGCATCTCGTCCCAGGTCTCGGGGTACTTCGCGTCGAGGGAGTCGAGCAGCTTCTGCGAGTACCAGACGCCGTAGACCGTGTAGGCGTAGTACATGACCCACACCGGGTCGCCGTCGAACTGGCCCATCTCGACGATGCCGGGCCGCAGGGTGTCGCGGACCTTCTTGCTCGGGTCGTCGATGGACGGCGCGTCCAGGAGCGGGGTGAGGTCCGCCAGCTGCTTCTGGCCGACGAGGACGCCCATGTCCATCTGCTCGGCGCCGGAGTTGTCGATGAGGTCCGGCGGGGTGCCGCCGTTGAAGCGCGGCTGCAGCGTGGTGGTGATCTTCTGGGTCGGAGTGAACTTGACGCTCGCCTTGGGGTAATTCGTCTCGTAGACCTTGATCGCGTCCTTGGCGTACTGCTGTCCGAATCCGCCGTCGAAAAGGACGAAATCGAGCGGTGCCGACTCGTTCACCCCGAGCGGGTTCTTATCGGACTTCGCGCCCTTCTCGACCTTTCCGTTGCCACCGCTGTCACTGCTCGCACAGGCGGACAGGAAGCCCATGGTCGGCACGGAGATCAGACCGATGGCGGCGGAACGCTTGATCAGATCGCGACGGCCGAGGCCCTCACTGTTGTGTGCGGAGGTGGATCCCATGCTCAAGTCCTCGCCTTCATTCAGGACTCAGGCGGTGTACCGGTCGCCCGTACTCACTCGCCACAGGCGAAGGGCCCCGCCACCGCGGTCATTTGCAGCCGGGTCGTGCACGCGTCGGGCCGTCGCCGGATTGCTCCGACTGGCTGGACGCCGACAGGTATAGTCCACTTCCCTTCACGGGAGCAAGATCGAAACCAGGTTTCCACGACCATCTTTCCCGAGTTGAGACCTCCGGGATAAGCACGCTGGATCTGCGGCGTTTCGTCCAAGCATTCGCCGCACAACACCCTTGACATGTCATCAGGGTCACCCCATGACCGGGACCGGCGCGGCAGGCGGCGGAAGGCGCGCGGAAGGAAACGCGCAAATGGGGCATACGACCGACATCGAAACAGTTGTGTCACAAACCAGTTGCCCGGTGAAGATCTCGTGAGAAGGATCCGGGATCATAGAGGTCCCGCCCTCCCCTGCCTCCGGCACGGGCGCGCGGCGGGGTCTGTCTCATCCCATACGGATCTGGAGTACTACGTGGCCAACTCTTCTGGCCTGAACCGCACGGGCGTCCTGTCCCGTGTCACGGTCGCCGCGATAACGGCCGCCCTCGTCGGCACCACCACGGCCGCCGTCGCCGCCGACGCGCCGCAGGAGCGGACCGCGTCCGCCGCCGTCCAGAAGCCCTCGGGCAACGCGAGCGCCTTCGCCGCCGAGAGCACCTCCGACGCCCAGGTGAACGCCCTCTACGGCGTCGACTCCCGCGGCGACATGTACGGCTACGCGCCGAACGGTGAGGGCGGCCTCGACGCCCGCGTCTACACCGGCTACGGCTGGAGCAACGCCAAGTTCATCACCCAGGTCGACCAGGACCACGACGGCAGCGCCGACGGCATCTGGGACGTCACCTCGGGCCGCCTGTCGTACATGGCCTACGGCGGCGACCCGATCGCCATCGGCAGCGGCTGGAGCATCTACAACAAGGTCCTGTCCGCGGGCCAGCTGGGCGGCGGCACCGCCGACGACCTGCTCGCCCGTGACAGCTACGGCGTGCTGTGGCTGTACCTGGGCTACGGCAACGGCAAGGTCACCACCCGCTACCGGGTGGGCGGCGGCTGGCAGGCCTACAGCCAGATCGCCGGCAAGGGCGACCTGAGCGGCGACGGCAAGGACGACATCGTCGCCCGCGACAGCGCCGGTGTGCTGTGGCTCTACAAGGGCACCGGCAGCTACACGGCGCCGTTCGCCGCCCGCACCAAGATCGGCGGCGGCTGGAACGCCTACAACGCCCTCGTCTCGACCGGCGACATCGACCTCGACGGCATCACCGACCTGGTCGCCCGCGAGAGCAACGGCGCCCTGTGGCTGTACAAGGGCACCGCGAACGGCACCGTGCCGTTCAAGCCGCGCGTGAAGATCGGCACCAGCGGCTGGAACACCTACCGCCTCATGTTCTGATCCTCGCTCCGTCGTGAGACGGCGCGCGTGACGAACGAAAGGGCCCCGCTCCTCCTCCGAGGAGCGGGGCCTTTCCGTCTACCGGATCCGGTGGCGTCAGCCGCGGATCAGGTTGCGGAGCACGTACTGCATGATGCCGCCGTTGCGGTAGTAGTCCGCCTCACCGGGGGTGTCGATGCGGACGACCGCGTCGAACTCGACACCGGTGTCGGTGGTGACCTTCACCGTGCTGGGGGTGGTGCCCTCGTTCAGCTCGGTGATGCCGGTGATGGAGAAGGTCTCCTCGCCGGTCAGGCCGAGCGAGTCGGCCGACTGGCCGGCCGGGAACTGCAGCGGGAGGACGCCCATGCCGATGAGGTTCGAGCGGTGGATGCGCTCGTACGACTCGGTGATGACGGCCTTGACGCCGAGGAGGGCCGTGCCCTTGGCCGCCCAGTCGCGGGACGAGCCGGAGCCGTACTCCTTGCCACCGAGGATGACCAGCGGGATGCCGGCGGCCTGGTAGTTCTGCGAGGCGTCGTAGATGAACGACACCGGGCCGTCGGCCTGGGTGAAGTCGCGGGTGAAGCCGCCCTCGGTGCCCGGCGCGATCTGGTTGCGCAGGCGGATGTTGGCGAAGGTGCCGCGGATCATGACCTCGTGGTTGCCTCGGCGCGAGCCGTAGGAGTTGAAGTCGCGACGCTCCACACCGTGCTCGGTGAGGTACTTGCCGGCCGGGGTGTCGGCCTTGATGGCGCCGGCCGGGGAGATGTGGTCGGTGGTGACCGAGTCGCCGAGCTTCGCGAGCACGCGGGCGCCCGTGATGTCGGTGACCGGGGTGGTCTCCATCGTCATGCCCTCGAAGTACGGGGGCTTCCGGACGTAGGTCGACTCGGGGTCCCACTCGAAGGTGTTGCCGGTCGGGATCGACAGCGCCTGCCACTGGGCGTCGCCGGCGAAGACGTCCTGGTAGGACTTGGCGAACATGTCCTCGCCGATGGCGCTGGCGACGACGTCGTTGACCTCGGCCTCGGAGGGCCAGATGTCCTTGAGGAAGACCGGGTTGCCCTCGGTGTCGGTGCCCAGCGCGTCCTTGGTGATGTCCACCTTCATGGAGCCCGCGATGGCGTACGCGACGACCAGCGGCGGGGAGGCCAGGTAGTTCATCTTGACGTCGGGGTTGATGCGGCCCTCGAAGTTGCGGTTGCCCGAGAGCACCGAGGTCACGGCCAGGTCGTGGTCGTTGACGGCCTTGGAGACCTCCTCCGGCAGCGGGCCGGAGTTGCCGATGCAGGTGGTGCAGCCGTAGCCGACGAGGTTGAAGCCGACCTTGTCGAGGTACGGGGTGAGGCCCGCCTTGTCGAAGTAGTCGGTGACGACCTTCGAGCCCGGGGCGAGGGTGGTCTTGACCCACGGCTTGCGGGTCAGGCCCTTCTCCACGGCCTTCTTCGCGACGAGCGCGGCGGCGACCATGACGTACGGGTTCGACGTGTTGGTGCAGGAGGTGATGGCCGCGACCGTCACCGCACCGTGGTCGAGGGTGTAGGTCGAGCCGTCGGGGGCGGTGACCTGGACCGGGTTCGACGGGACCGTGCTGGAGACGGCGGGGGCGTCGGAGGCCGGGAAGGACTCCTGGCCCGCCTCGTCGACCGAGTCGACGTAGTTGCGGACGTCCTGGGCGAACTGCTCGGCGGCGTTCGCGAGGACGATGCGGTCCTGCGGGCGCTTCGGGCCGGCGATCGACGGGACGACGGTGGAGAGGTCGAGCTCCAGCTTCTCGGAGAAGTCCGGCTCGGCCTTCGGGTCCAGCCAGAGGCCCTGCTCCTTGGCGTACGCCTCGACGAGCGCGACCTGCTGCTCGGAGCGGCCGGTGAGCTTGAGGTAGTTCAGGGTCTCGTCGTCGATCGGGAAGACCGCGGCGGTGGAGCCGAACTCCGGCGACATGTTGCCGATGGTGGCGCGGTTCGCGAGCGAGGTGGCGGCGACGCCCTCGCCGTAGAACTCGACGAACTTGCCGACGACACCGTGCTTGCGCAGCATCTCGGTGATGGTCAGCACCAGGTCGGTGGCGGTGGTGCCGGTGGGCAGCTCGCCGGTCAGCTTGAAGCCGACGACGCGCGGGATGAGCATGGAGACCGGCTGGCCGAGCATCGCGGCCTCGGCCTCGATGCCGCCGACGCCCCAGCCGAGCACACCGAGGCCGTTGACCATGGTGGTGTGGGAGTCGGTGCCGACGAGGGTGTCGGGGTACGCCTGGCCGTTGCGGACCATGACGGTGCGGGCCAGGTGCTCGATGTTCACCTGGTGGACGATGCCGGTGCCCGGCGGGACGACCTTGAAGTCGTCGAAGGCGGTCTGGCCCCAGCGCAGGAACTGGTAGCGCTCCTTGTTGCGGCCGTACTCCAGCTCGACGTTCTGCGCGAAGGCGTCGTTGGTGCCGAACTTGTCGGCGATGACGGAGTGGTCGATGACCATCTCGGCCGGGGAGAGCGGGTTGATCTTCGCCGGGTCGCCGCCGAGCGCCGCGACGGCCTCGCGCATGGTGGCGAGGTCGACGACACAGGGGACACCGGTGAAGTCCTGCATGATCACGCGCGCCGGCGTGAACTGGATCTCCTGGCTCGGCTGGGCCTGCGAGTCCCAGTTGCCGAGGGCCCGGATGTGGTCGGCGGTGATGTTCGCGCCGTCCTCGGTGCGGAGCAGGTTCTCCAGGAGGACCTTCAGGCTGTAAGGGAGGCGCGCGGAGCCCTCGACCTTGTCCAGCTTGAAGATCTCGTACGACTCGTCGCCCACGCGCAGCGTGCTGCGGGCGTCGAAGCTGTTCGCCGACACGACAGTCTCCTTCATATATGTGCGCGTTCCACCACATCCTGCCGCCACGTACGCGTCGTCGATCCGCTAAGGTAAGGCTAAGTTAGGTAATCCTTACCAAGGTGGCGGCAGCGGTGCGCCTCGGCAGATATCTCGATGTCGAGATAACTCTAGTACATCACCGCCGCCCGGTCATGCCTGGCATGCTGCGGATCCGCGGGATCCGCAGCCCACCCCCTCCCCGCCCCCGAACGGATGCGGCCCGATTGCCGCGGCGGACGCCCCGGCGGACGATCGGTTCATGTTCAGCGGCGCGCACGTGATTCTCTACACCCGGGACGCGGAGGCCGACCGGGACTTCCTCAAGGACGTCGTCGGCTTCGAGCACGTGGACGCCGGAGGCGGCTGGCTCATCTTCAAGCTGCCGCCCGCCGAGATCGCGGTGCACCCCACGACGGGCGAGCCGGAGCACGAGGTGTACCTCATGTGCGACGACCTCACCCAAACCCTGACAACCCTGGAGGACCGGGGCGCGGAGATCTCACGGGCCATCACCGACCAGGGCTGGGGCCTGCTCGCCGCCGTCCGGCTGCCGAGCGGCACCGAACTCCCCCTGTACGAACCGCGCCACCCGACCGCGCACGACGGTTCACCCCAATAGCCCACCCCGATGACGAGTCACATCTCATATCTGAGATAACGTGACGCCATGGCAGACGACTACCTCGTACGCATCGGCAAGCTCATCCGTGACGCCCGGCAGCACCGTGGCTGGACGCAGACGCAGCTCGCCGAAGCGCTGGCCACGAGCCAGAGCGCCGTCAACCGGATCGAGCGCGGCAACCAGAACATCAGCCTTGAGATGATCGCCCGGATCGGCGAAGCCCTCGACAGCGAGATCGTGTCCCTGGGGTACGCGGGCCCCATGCACCTCCGGGTCGTCGGCCGGCGCCGCCTCTCCGGCTCCATCGACGTCAAGACGAGCAAGAACGCCTGTGTCGCGCTGCTCTGCGCCTCGCTCCTCAACAAGGGCCGCACCGTCCTGCGCCGGGTCGCCCGCATCGAGGAGGTCTTCCGGCTCCTGGAGGTCCTCAACTCCATCGGCGTCCGCACCCGCTGGATCAACGAGGGCGTGGACCTGGAGATCACGCCGCCGGCCGAGCTCGACATGGAGTCCATCGACGCCGAGGCCGCGATCCGCACCCGCTCGATCATCATGTTCCTCGGCCCGCTGCTGCACCGCATGGACCGCTTCAGGCTGCCGTACGCCGGCGGCTGCGACCTCGGTACGCGCACGATCGAGCCGCACATGATCGCGCTGCGCCGCTTCGGCCTGGAGGTCACGGCCACCGAGGGCATCTACCACGCCCAGGTCGAGCGCTCCGTCTCCCCCGACCGCCCGATCGTGCTGACCGAGCGCGGCGACACGGTGACCGAGAACGCCCTGCTGGCCGCCGCCCGTCACGACGGCGTCACCGTCATCCGCAACGCCTCCTCCAACTACATGGTCCAGGACCTCTGCTTCTTCCTGGAGGCCCTCGGCGTCCGGGTCGACGGCATCGGCACCACCACGCTCACCGTCCACGGCATCCCGGACATCGATGTCGACGTCGACTACTCCCCCTCCGAGGACCCGGTCGAGGCGATGAGCCTGCTGGCCGCGGCGGTCGTCACGGAGTCCGAACTGACCATCCGCCGGGTCCCGGTCGAGTTCATGGAGATCGAGCTCGCCGTCCTGGAGGAGATGGGCCTCGACCACGACCGCTCGGCGGAGTACGCGGCGGACAACGGCCGCACCCGCCTGGTCGACCTGACGGTCCGTCCCTCCAAGCTGGAGGCGCCGATCGACAAGATCCACCCGATGCCGTTCCCGGGCCTCAACATCGACAACGTCCCCTTCTTCGCGGCGATCGCGGCGACGGCCCAGGGCAAGACCCTCATCCACGACTGGGTCTACGACAACCGCGCCATCTACCTCACCGACCTCAACCGCCTCGGCGGCCGCCTCCAGCTCCTCGACCCCCACCGCGTCCTGGTGGAGGGCCCGACCCGCTGGCGCGCCGCCGAGATGATGTGCCCGCCGGCCCTGCGCCCGGCCGTGGTCGTCCTGCTCGCCATGATGGCGGCGGAGGGCACGTCGGTCCTGCGCAACGTGTACGTCATCAACCGCGGTTACGAGGACCTCGCGGAGCGCCTGAACTCGATCGGCGCGCAGATCGAGATCTTCCGGGACATCTGAGCCCCTTTCAGAGGCCGCTGCCGCCCCTTCCCCACGTGACCTGCCGGGGCCGGTCACGGAAGGGGCGGCATCCCGCCTCCGTCCCAGGTCACGATGTGCACGAGGCCGTACGGATTGTCGGGCCACCCGGATAATCTGTCGGGGTGTACGACATGACGGACCCCGTCGCCGCTCGCCGGGCGGCCAAAGCTGCCGAACAAGAGCGTCTGAAGCGTGCGCGCGAACGCCGGGAGAACAAGGAGTCCTCCGGCGTGAGCGGTTTCGCCCAGCGCAAGTGGCGCTGGCTCGGCGTCGGGGGCGGCGAGGCGGTCGAAGCCGTACTGGCCATGCTGACGGAGATCGTGGCCGTCACCGAGGAGTCCGAGGCCGAACGGGCAGTCCTCACACAGGCCGTCGAAGGCGATCCGAACCGCGAGGCCCTGCTGCCCGTGGTGCGTTCGGGCCTGAACCTCCTGCCGCCGGAGTCGGTCCTCGGTCACCTACGGAGCCTCTGGGCCGCCGGTGTGCGATGGCTCAACGAGCCGGGTCTCGAGCGGTGCAGCGTGCTGTGTTCGACGGCGCCCGGCCCGGACCTCGTCAGCACGCGCTCCCACGCGGTGTCGGGCGGGCCGGCCTTCAGTCTCTTCGTGACCGCGGCCACCCGCGGCGCGATACCCGTACCGAACCGGTTCCTCGACGAACTCCTCGCGTGGGCGCCGCTGTCCGTCGTCGACGACCTGATCGACCATGGTGGCCTCATGGCCGAAGACGCGCCGTGGGAAGGGCGGAACGAGGACGAGAGCCTCTATCTGCGGGCCCGTCTCGCCCCTGCCGACATCGGCGTCGAACAGGCCGAGCACCTCGGGTGGCAGGCGTACCTGCGCCGGCGGGCCTTCCGGCACGGCCGAACGCTTGTCCGGCAGGAACCGGACGACGTGTGGGACCTGCTGTACGACGTGGTCATGGACGTCGACGTGACGGCCATGGACGCACTCGACGCGGCTCTGCCCCGTACCCAGCAGATCGAGCTGCGCGACCTCAGGTCCGGCGCACTGCTCGGGCAGTGGCCGCGGGCGCTGGCCGAGGACCGGGGGCTCTGGAGGCTGATGGCCGCCTTGTGGCGCCCGACCGGTCTCGTCGACGCCGGCCGGAGTCCGTTCTACGCCCTTGTCGCCCTGAACCGTGCCTATGACCTGGTGAAGTCCGGTGATCCGGAGGCCGCGGCCGAACAGGCCCGCTCTCTCACCCTGGCCAAGAACAACCGCAAGGTCCCGGCGGAGTTGGTCCAGGAGGCCCACGCCCTGGCAGCGTACGCGGCCGTGGCGCAGAGCGAGCGGATCAGTTCCCCCGCCGGCCGCGGCAAGCTCCTCGACGCCGCCGTGGAGAACGCCGAGGCGGCGGCGGCTCAGGGCGGAGCCGTCGCCGAACTCAACCTCCGGCTGCTTCGCGCCTGGAGAGGGACGAACAAGAACAGCCGTGATCCGTTCAGCAATCCCTTTCTCGACATCGGCCTGGAGCATGGGGACGGCGGCTGGGAAGAACGTTGCCGGGAGATATACCGGCAGCACGAGGGTGACACCAAGGCGCAGTCGGACCTGAACAAGGCCGAGGGGCGGATCCGGGACGCGCTGCGTGGGGACGCGGGCTGGGACGTCTTCTACCGGCTGCCGCTCGACCGCTCCCGATACGTCATGCCCTCCGAAGTGCCACGGCATCTGGTGCCTCCGCTCGCAGCTCTGCCGCGCCGGACCCCGGTGACGAGCGGCGGCGAGCTGGAGGCCATCCGTGCCCGTGCCGCCGTCGAGCTCCTGGACGACTTCCGGACCACCGCACCACGCCTCGACCGCCATCATTCCGTGCGATGACCCGTCGACGCCGTTGATCCGACCCACGATCCCGAACCGAACGAAGCAGAGCGGACCTGATGCCTCCCAAGAAGAACATTCCCAAGAGGGAGCGGCCACACCGCCCGTGCCCCGCGTGCGGCCAGATACAGCCCGGCACGAAGGGCTCGCCGCCGGTGCACAAGGCCGGAGGGCTGAAGCGCCGCAGGGAGCGACGCAGGGACGCTTCGGTCCAGCCCGCGGAGAACAGGGCCGTCGAAGCGTCGCCGCGCCCCGACCCGATCGACGCGATGACGGTGATCAAGGGAGTGGCCGCCCGCGTGCCGGAGGCACTGGAGGCTGCAGGGGCCGACGAGGTGCCTCCGGCCGGCGCGCTCACCGCGGCGGTGCGCAGGGCGGTCCTGGACGAGTTCCGTACCCGCGCGCAGTTCGCCGGACGGCTCGCCGAGATCGACGCGCTCCTCTGGTCCCGGGCGGGAGAGAGCCGCGAGACCGTCGCGGGGGCGATGACGGAGCACCTGCGGGAGCTGCGGCTGCTGCGGGTCACGGAGCCCGAGGAGAGCGACCGGTTCGTGGTGACCGAGGGCGAGGGGAGCGCCTTCGAGCTGCTGAGTCCGGCGTATGTGGACGAGTTGACAGGAAAGGTCATACTCGCCGGCCAGTTGCGGCGCGTCGCCGGGCAGGCGGGCATGAAGGTGGGGAAGGAAGCATGACGGCAGCCGGAATCGACTTCGGGACCACAAATTCGGTCGCCGCCCAGTGGAACGGCGAATTCGTCGAGGTGCTGGAGATCGGCGGACAGGGTCTGGACGCGAACTGGCGGCGCGAAGGCTTCGAGCAGCTGTACCCGTCGGTCGTCGGTACGAGCTCCCTGCGGCCGGGCACTCTGTTCGGCTGGGAGGCGAAGCTCCGTTCCGAGCAGGCCGTCGAGGCGTGCAAGCGGATGCTGCGCGAGGAACCGTTCGTCACGCTGGGCGGTGAACGGTTCGCCGCGACCACCGCGGCCGCCGGCGTCTTCCACGCCATCGCGCGGGCGGCGGAGGAAGAGGCCGCCACCGAGATCCGCGAGGCCGTCGTCACCGTTCCCGCCAACGCGACCGGAGCGGCCCGCTTCCGGACCCGCGAGGCCGCGCGTGCCGCGGGGATCACGGTCCGGACCCTTCTGAACGAGCCGACCGCGGCCGCGATCGCGTACGCGCACGAGATGGAGGCCGACGGCGAGTTCCTGGTCTTCGACTGGGGCGGCGGCACCATGGACGCCACCCTCCTCCTGCACGACGACGGGTTCTTCGACGAGAAGGCGAGCCGGGGTGTCAACCGCCTCGGCGGCCTGGAGATCGACGAGCGGTTGCGCCGCATGGTCCTCGATCGGGCACCGGCGCGGGGGCGGTGGAGCGACTCCGAGAAGCGGATGTTCGCCCTGGAGATCGAGCGGGCCAAGATCCTGCTCTCCCATCAGGAGTCGGTCCGCGTCCTGACGCCCGACGACGTCACCGTCGAGATCGGACAGGACGAGTTCTCCGAGGCGATCCAGGACCTCATCAGCCGTGCGCTCGACCCGGTGGAGGAGTGTCTGGAGCAGGCCCGGATCGATCCGCAGGACCTCACCGCGGTGCTGATGATCGGTGGCAGCAGCCAGATTCCCGCCGTGCGCGCCGCCGTCTCGGAGGCGCTCGACTGCGAACTCGTGGACAGCGCCCTGTGCAACCCGATGACCGCGGTGGCCGAGGGAGCGGCCATCAGCGCCGCCGCCATGGACGGCGAGCTGAAGAGCATCATCCGGGTGGTCAACACACACGCCCTGGGCACGGTCACCAAGGACCGCGAAGGAAGGCGGAGCTTCAGTTCCGTCATCGACCGGAACCAGCGGCTTCCGCAGCAGCGCGTGAAGTCGTACGAGCCGACGAAGGACAATCTCTCCCAGCTGACCGTCGAAGTCTGGGAGGGCGACCCCGACCGCGAGGTCGATCACCCGGACAACGTCAAACTGACCGACCTGGTCCTGACCTACCCCCGGCGGTGCAGTGCCGAGGAGGGTGTCTTCGATCTGGAGTACACCTACAGCAAGGAAGGCCTGCTGACGGTGAAGGCGACCTTGCAGAAGACCGGCGAGGTCGTCCTCGACGACGAGGTGAAGGTGTTCGGGGACGGGAACGTCCTGCCGGAGCTGACGAGGGAACTCGACCGGTTGCGTGCCCTCGCACCGGCCTCACGGCCCGCGACCGCACCGACCCACCCCCAGCAGGCCGCCCCCCGGAGCCAGGGGGGCGGCGCGCCCGGGCCCACCCGCCCCAGCTCCTCCCCCGCGCCGGCCGGTGCGGTCACGGCGTCGGCACCGCTCGTCATCGACGGCTCCAACCTCGCATGGAACGGCCGGCCTCCGCGCGCGGCGGGCGGCAGGCCGAGCTTCGCGGCGTTGCAGGCGGCAGTCCGGTCGCTGCGGTTCAAGCACGCGGACCGAGACATCCACGTGGTGGTGGACGCCAGCCTGCGCCACGACGTGTCCCCCGAGGAACGGCCTCTCGTGGAGACGGCCATCGCCGACGGCACCGTCGTACAGCCCCCGGCCGGTACCGAGGGCCGGGGTGACGCGCTGGTGATCAGCATCGCCGACGAGGTCGGCGGAATCATCGTCTCGAACGACAATTTCGCGCCGTTCCAGAAGGCGAATCCGTGGCTGCGGATCTCCGGGCGGGTCATGGGGGCCACGCAGTCGCAGGGGGTGTGGGTCTTCAACCGGCGCGTACCGAACCCCGCGACATCCGGCCAACGGAGGTGACACACCAAGCCCGCCACGTACGCGTTGACGGCGTCAACGGATTGACGCCGTCAACGTCGACGGGTGAAGATATACGCTCCCAGCGGGACTGACCCGCCTTGCGCGCGATCGGGTGAAACGGGAGTGGCAGTGAGCTTGGAGATCATCGACGGACGCTTCCGGGTCACGGGGTCCGTCGGGCGCGGCAACATGGGAGAAGTCCACCGCGCCGAGGACCTCCGGGCCACGCCGGACTCCCCCTTCAGGGAAGTGGCGGTCAAGACCATCCTGCGCGGACGGACCGGCTCCTCGATCGACGCTTCGGGCTCCGGCAAGGAGGTCGACCGCTTCCGCCGCGAAGTACGGATCATGCGCATGCTCTCCCAGGGGCATCCGAACCTCACCCTGCTGATCGACGGCGGGGTGGACCTCACCGCGAGCGGCGAGGGACTGCCCTATCTGGCCATGGAACTGCTCGACGGTCACCCCCTCGCCGACCTCATCGACGAGGAGCCGCAGCTTCCGGTCTCGTGGGCCGCTGCCGTCGGGGCGCAGATCGCCTCCGGTCTCGCCGCCGCGCACACAGCCGGTGTGGTTCACCGGGACCTGAAGCCGGCCAATGTGATGCTGACGGGCGACGGCAGCGTCAAGATCCTCGACTTCGGCATGGGGTCGATCGTCGACGATCCCGACCAGACGCGGCTGACCAGCGACGGCGTCAGTGTGGGCACGGCCCGTTACATGGCGCCCGAGCAGTTCCGCGCCGAGCGGGTCTCCGGCCTCGCCGATCTCTACGCGCTCGGCTGCATCCTGTACGAACTGCTGATCGGCCGGCCGCCGTTCTCCGCCAGGACCCCTTACGAGCTCTGTGAACAGCACCAGCACGAACAGCCGCCGCGGCTGACCCTGGTCCGCCCGGACCTGCCCGCCGAGCTGGTCCGGCTCGTGGAGCGCCTCCTGGAGAAGGACGCCGAACTGCGGCCCGAGAACGCCGCCCTGGTCCACGACGCGCTGGTCCCCCTCGCGCTCGCACCGGACGACACCGCCACTCTCCTCGCCCCGCACTGGCAGGCGATGGACCCGGTGGCGCGGCTGCGCGCCCTGCTCCCCGAGCGCGCCGCCGCCGTACCCGCGCCGGTGCCTCGCAAGGCACCCCGGCTGCCCGAGACGATGGACGTCTTCGGCATCCACGCCGAACTGATCGACGAGTACGAGAGCTTCACCAAGAGCGCGACGGTCATCCGGGACCCGCGCATCGAGGGTTTCGTCGACGAGGACCTGAGGGCGAAGTCGCAGTGGCCCGACCCGTGGCTGTCGCTGAATCCGTTCTTCGCGGACGGTGGCCAGGTCACCGACCTCGTCCGGGACGGTGTGCTGCACCCCCGGTGCGCGGAGATCTTCCAGGCGGGCAAGAAGGAGGGCGCGCGGCGTCCGGACGGACGGCCCCTCACCTTCCACCTGCACCAGCGACAGGCGATCGAGGCCGCCCAGGCGGGCGACTCCTACGTGTTGACCACGGGTACCGGCTCCGGCAAGTCCCTGTCGTACATCGTGCCGATCGTGGACCGCGTCCTGAAGGAGCGCGAGGCGGCGGGCCCCCAGGCGGGCGGCCGGGTGCGCGCGATCGTCGTGTACCCGATGAACGCCCTGGCCAACTCCCAGCTCATGGAGCTGGAGAAGTACCTGCGCCATGGTTTCGGAGCGGGCCGGGAGCCGGTCACCTTCGCCCGCTACACCGGCCAGGAGTCCGACGAGCAGCGTCGGGAGCTGCGCAAGAACCCTCCGGACATCCTGCTGACGAACTACGTGATGCTGGAGCTGATGCTGACCCGGCCGGACGACCGGTCGAGCCTCATCCGCATGGCGGACGGGCTGCAGTTCCTCGTCTTCGACGAGCTGCACACCTACCGGGGACGGCAGGGCGCCGACGTGGCGTTCCTGATCCGCCGGGTCCGCGAGGCCTGCCGTGCCTCTGCCACCCTGCAGTGCATCGGCACTTCCGCGACCATGTCCACCGAGGGTTCCTGGGAGGAGCAGCGCCGCGAGGTCGCCAGAGTCGCCGCACGGCTGTTCGGTACGACGGTGCTGCCGCAGCGCGTGATCGGCGAGACCCTGATCCGGGCGACCGAAGAGGCTCCGGCGAGCGTGCCCGCCGAACGGCTGCGGGTACCGGCGGCACCCCTCTCGTACGAGGCGCTGACGAAGGACCCGCTGGCCCGCTGGCTGGAGTCGCGGTTCGGCCTGGAGCGCGAGGACGGCACGGGGCGGCTGCGCCGCTGCGCCCCGGGGACCGTCGAGGACGCGGCGGCAGAGCTGGCCGCGGAGTCCGGGGTGTCGGAGGAGCAGGTCGCCGAAGCGATCCGCACCACCCTGGAGGCGGGCGCCCGGGCGAAGCACCCGGTGACGGAACGACCGTTGTTCGCCTTTCGGCTGCACCAGTTCCTCTCCAAGGGCGACACCGTCTACACGACGCTGCAGGACCCGCTCAGCCGACCGCTCACCCGCACCTACCAGCTGGAACAACCGAAGAGCGGCGGCATGCCGCTGTTCCCGCTGGCGTTCTGTCGTGAGTGCGGGCAGGAGTACCTGACCGTGTGGCGCACCGAGGAGAACGGTTCGTTCCGGTACGAGCCGCGCCGGGACACCTCCGCTTCGGGCGGCCGGGCCGGCGAGGGCTATCTGTACGTCGGCGTGCCCGGCGAGGACTACGAGTGGCCGGCGGACCCCCAGACGGCCGTGGACGACCGGAGACTGCCGGAGTCGTGGCTGGAGTCCGACGCGCAGGGCGTGACCGTCCTCAAGAAGTCGTACCGCCCCCGGGTGCCCAAGCGCGTCGTCGTGGACCCGTTCGGGAACGAGTCGGGCGAGGGGCTGATCGCGGCGTTCGTCCCGGCGCCCTTCCTGTTCTGCGTGCACTGCCAGGTCTCGTACGAGCAGACCCGCGGCCGGGACTTCGCCAAGCTGGCCACCCTGGACCAGGAGGGGCGTTCCTCGGCCACCTCCCTGATCTCCGCGTCGATCGTGAAGTCACTGCGGGCCGTTCCCGAGGAGGGGTTGGGCAAGGAGGCGCGCAAGCTCCTCTCCTTCGTCGACAACCGGCAGGACGCCTCTCTCCAGGCCGGTCACTTCAACGACTTCGCCCAGGTGACCCAGTTGCGCGGCGCCCTGTACCAGGCGGCGCTCCAGGCCGGTGAGGAGGGGCTGCACCACGACGACCTCGCCGAGGCGGTGACCGCCGTGATGGGTCTTTCGCCGCGCGAGTACACGGGGTCCGCGTCGCTGCCGCCCTCTCTGGAGCGCCGGGCGACGAAGGCCTTCCGCGACGTCGTGGGGTACCGCCTCTACCGTGACCTGGAGCGCGGCTGGCGCATCACGATGCCGAACCTGGAGCAGACGGGACTGCTCCGCATCGACTACGAGGACCTGGACTGGATCGCGGCCCGGCCGGACCGCTGGCAGTCCGCGCACGCCGTGCTGCGCGACGCCGACCCCGCGCTGCGCGAGGAGGTCGCCCGGACGCTGCTCGACCACATGCGGCGTGCCCTCGCCATCGACGTGCAGTACTTCCGTGACGACTTCGACACCCTCCAGGGGGCGAGCGAGGAGCGGCTGACCGGCCCGTGGGTGCTGAGCGAGAGCGACCGGCCCACCGTCGGCACCGCTTACCCGTACGGCTCGAAGCCCGGCATGGAGCGCTCCGCGCTGTTCCTGTCCGCCCGTGGCAAGTTCGGCAAGTACCTCCAGCGGAACATGCCCGAGCTGCGCTCCCTTCCCCTCGACGACGTCCAGAGTGTCATCGAGGACCTGCTGAAGGTGCTGGTGGAGGCGGAACTGGTCCGCGAGGTGGACGCCACACCCGAGCGCTCGGGGCCCGCCTTCCGCCGCCAGGCCGCGCAGAAGCGGACCGGCTACCGCGTGTCGGCGGCCGCGCTCGTCTGGCGCGCCGGAGGCGGTGAGCGCGGCGCGGTCGACCCGCTGGCCCGTACGTACAACCAGGGCGAGGGCCCCCGCGTCAACCCGTTCTTCCGCGACCTGTACCGGACGGCGGCGGCCGAGCTCGCCGGCCTGTACGCCCGGGAGCACACCGCCCAGGTCCCGCCGGAGGACCGTCTGGAGCGGGAGCGGGACTTCCGTACGGCCGAACTGCCGCTGCTGTACTGCTCACCTACGATGGAGCTGGGGGTGGACATCTCCTCGCTCAACGCCGTCCTGATGCGCAACGTGCCGCCCACCCCGGCGAACTACGCACAGCGCTCGGGCCGGGCGGGCCGTTCCGGCCAGCCCGCCCTGGTGGCCACGTACTGCGCGACGGGCAACAGCCACGACCAGTACTACTTCCGCCGTTCCCAGGACATGGTGGCCGGCCAGGTGGCACCGCCCCGCCTGGACCTCGCCAACGAGGACCTGGTCCGCTCCCACCTCCAGGCCATCTGGCTGGCGGAGACGGGGATGAAGCTCGGCACCGCGATCCCGGACATCGTCGACGTCGCCTATGACCCCGACGGCGACGACCGGCCCGATCCGCAGATGCAGCTGCCGCTCGTGGCCCACATCCGCGACGAGTCCCTGGACGAGGAGGCCCGCCGGCGCGCGATCGCCGCCGCCCACACCGTCCTCGCACCGCTGGCCCCGGACCTGGCGGCCACCACCTGGTGGTACGACGAGTGGGTGGAGGACCGGATCGAACGGGCCCCGCAGCGGTTCGACGACGCCTTCGACCGGTGGCGCCAGCTGTTCCGGGCGGCTGTCATCGACCAGTACGAGCAGAACAAGCGGGTCGTCGACCACACCCTCTCGCAGGGCGAGCAGAGCCGGGCGCGCACCCGCCGCCGCGAGGCGGAGACCCAGACGAACCTGCTCCTGAACCGGTCGTCCGACAACAAGTCGGTGATGAGCGACTTCAACCCGTACCGGTACCTGGCGTCCGAGGGGTTCCTGCCCGGC
The DNA here is from genome assembly GCF_020400725.1 of Streptomyces sp. NK15101. Classification (GTDB taxonomy): domain Bacteria; phylum Actinomycetota; class Actinomycetes; order Streptomycetales; family Streptomycetaceae; genus Streptomyces. Next base: position 132,981 of record NZ_JAINVG010000003.1, read on the forward strand.
TACAGCTTCCCCCGGCTGCCGCTGGCCGCGTACATCCCGCGTTCCGGCAACCGCCGCAACGCCGACGGGGACTACCTCCAGCGTCCCCGCTTCCTCGCGATCCGCGAGTTCGGCCCGGGCGCGCTCATCTACCACGAGGGCGCCCGCTACCAGGTGACCCGTGTCCAGCTGCCGCCGGACGCCTCGGGCGATCTGGCGACGGCGGAGGCCCGGCGCTGCGACGGCTGCGGCTACCACTACGCCGTCAAGGTCGGCGCGGACGTCTGCGGCATGTGCGGCGAGTCTTTGCGGGGCAAGCGCACCGGACTGCTGCACCTGCACACGGTGTACACGACGCCGCGTGAGCGGATCTCCTCCGACGAGGAGGAGCGGCGCCGGGCCGGTTTCCGATTGGAGACCTCGTACGCCTTCCAGGACCACGGCGCCCGCAAGGGCCGGCTCTCCTCGCACGTCACCGATTCCGAGGGCGCCCCCGTCCTGGACCTGGACTACGGCGATTCGGCGACCGTCCGCATCACCAACCTCGGCCGGGTCCGCGACAAGGAGGGCGAGCCGGACGGCTACTGGCTCGATCTGGGCGACGGCCGCTGGCTGAACGACCGGGCCGCCGCGGACGCCATCGAGGGCACCGGCATGCCGGTGGTCGACGAGGACGGCAACGAGAAGCGCCGCAAGAAGCGCGTGCTCCCGTACGTGGAGGACCGCCGCAACATCCTCGTGGTGACCCTGGACGAGCCGCAGCCCGAACCGGTCGCCCTGTCGTTCCTGTACGCCCTGGAGCGGGGCATCGAGGCGGCGTTCGAGCTGGAGGACTCCGAACTGACGGCGGAGCTGCTGCCTCCGGACGACGGTCCCCGGCGGCGCCTCCTCTTCACGGAGGCCGCCGAGGGCGGCGCCGGTGTGCTGCGGCGGCTCCAGCACGACAAGGGCGCCCTCTCCGAGGCGGCCCGGACGGCTCTGGAGATCTGCCACTTCGACCCGGACACCGGAGAGGACGAGGGCGGCCCCTCGGCCGACGAGGAGTGCGCCCGCGGCTGCTACGCCTGCCTGCTCACCTACGGCAACCAGACGCACCACCGCCGGCTGAGCCGGCACAGCGCCCGGCCGCTGCTGCTGCGCCTGGCCGGTGCCCGTACCGAGCGGGAGGACCGGGGCGAGTCCCGCAGCGAGCAGTTCCGCAGGCTGGCCCCGGCGGATCCCGTCCGTACGACGGATCCGACGCCCCTCGAGGCGGACCTGGGGGCGCTGGTCGCGGAGGGCGACCTGCTCGGCTGGCTCCGGGCGAAGGGCTACCGGCTGCCGGACGAGGTCGACGTCCTCGTCCCGGAGGCGGCGGCCCGCCCGGACCTCGTCTTCCGGCTGGACGGCGCCAGCCTCGCCGTGTTCGTCGACGGCCCCGGACGTACGGCCGACTCGACGCGCGACATCGAGGCCGGCTACCGCCTGGAGGACGCCGGCTGGGACGTCCTGCGTTTCCCCGCGGACGCGGACTGGGACGCCATCACCACGCTCAACGCCGCCTACTTCCACCTGCGCTGACCGCCCCGCAGCCTCTCGACCCCAAGGAACTGAGACAACTGATGAGCCTCACGTACACAGCCGGCTCCCTGGTCGCCGCCCGTGGCCGGGAATGGGTGGTACTGCCGGAGAGCGCCCCCGACATGCTGGTCCTGCGCCCCCTGGGCGGGAGCGAGGACGACATCGCGGCGGTGTTCCCCGCCTTCGAGGAGGTGCGGCCGGCGGAGTTCGCGGCGCCGAACGCGACGGACCTGGGCGACCAGCGGGCCGCCGGGCTGCTGCGTACGGCGCTGCGCATCGGGTTCCGTTCGGGCGCGGGCCCGTTCCGCTCGCTGGCGTCGATCGCCGTGGAGCCCCGGGCCTACCAGCTCGTTCCGCTCCTGATGGCGCTGCGGCAGCGCACGGTGCGGCTGCTGATCTCGGACGACGTCGGCATCGGCAAGACGGTCGAGGCGGGACTGATCGCCAAGGAGCTGCTCGCGCAGGGCGAGGCGACCCGCCTCGCGGTGCTGTGCTCCCCGGCGCTCGCCGAGCAGTGGCAGGCCGAGCTGCGGGAGAAGTTCGGCATCGACGCCGAACTGGTCCTGGCCTCCACGGTCTCGCGCCTGGAGCGGGGCCTGGAACTGGGCCAGTCGCTCTTCGACAAGCACCCGTACACGATCATCTCGACGGACTTCATCAAGTCGACCCGGCACCGCGAGGACTTCGTCAAGCACTGCCCCGACCTGGTGATCGTCGACGAGGCGCACTCCTGTGTGGCCGCCGACGACGCCACGAACGGCGGCACCTCCTCCGCGGCGAACCAGCTCCGGTACGAGCTGCTGCGCAGGGTGTCGGCCAAGGAGGACCGGCACCTGCTGCTGCTCACGGCGACCCCGCACTCCGGCAAGGAGTCCGCGTTCCGCAACCTGCTCGGCCTGGTGAGGCCCGAACTCGCCACGCTCGACCTGGAGTCCCCGGCCGGGCGGGCGAAGCTCGCCGAGCACTTCGTGGCCCGCAAGCGCGCCGACGTCCGTGAGTACCTCACCAAGGAGGACGGTCTCGCCGACGACTCCCTGGCGGAGCGGACCGCCTTCCCGTCCGACCGCTGGACGAAGGACGAGCCGTACAAGCTGACGCCCGCCTACCGGGCGCTGCTCGACGACGCCATCGCCTATGCCCGGGACCGTGTGGCGGCCGCCGGTGAGCAGGGCAAGCGGGAGGCCCGGATCGCCTGGTGGTCGGTGATCGCCCTGTTGCGTTCGATGGTGTCCTCGCCGGCGGCCGCCGCGCAGACCCTGAAGACCCGCTCCGAGTCGGCGGCCGCCCGGACCGCCCTGGAGGCGGACCTCCTGGGCGCACCGGTGGCCTCCGACTCCGCCGAGAACGACCGCCTGGAGGGCATGGACGTCGCGCCCGGCGCCGCCGAGTCGGAGGAGGCGGGTGCTCGTCTCCTCGAACTGTCCCGGCGCGCGGCCGAGTTGGTCGGCCCCGCCGAGGACGCGAAGCTGAAGGCGCTCATCCGGCACCTGAAGGGTCTGGTCGCCGACGGGTACCACCCGATCGTCTTCTGCCGTTACATCCCCACCGCCGAGTACCTCGCCACGCAGCTGGAGGGGAAGCTCGGCAAGAAGACGCGCATCGCCGCCGTGACCGGCACGCTCTCCCCGCAGCAGCGCCTCGAACGGATCGAGCAGCTCGCCACCGGGTCCGCCGAGGACGCCGGCGACCCGGCCGTCCGCCGGGTCCTGATCGCCACCGACTGCCTCTCCGAGGGCGTCAACCTCCAGCATCACTTCGACGCCGTCGTCCACTACGACCTGGCCTGGAACCCGACCCGTCACGACCAGCGGGAGGGCCGCGTCGACCGGTACGGGCAGAAGCGCGACCAGGTCCGCGTCATCACCATGTACGGCGAGGACAACGGCATCGACGGCAAGGTCCTGGAGGTGCTGTTCAAGAAGCACCGGCAGATCCTGAAGGACCTGGGCATCTCCGTCTCCGTCCCCGACGAGACCGCCTCCGGCGTCACGGACGCGGTGGTGGAGTGGCTGCTGCTGCACGGCCGACAGGGCAGCCAGGAGAGCCTGTTCGACCTGGACGGCCACCAGGAGTCGTTCGACCGCATCGAGCGCGAGTGGAACTCGGCCGCCGAACGGGAGAAGACCTCCCGTTCCAAGTACGCCCAGCGCGCGATCCACCCGGAGGAGGTGGCCCGGGAGGTCGCCGCCGTACGGGCCGCGCTCGGCGGCGCCGACGAGGTCCGAGGCTTCGCCCTGGAAGCCCTGCGCGACCTGGACGCGCTGGTCCGCGACCCACGCGACGGCTCCGGCGACTTCACCGCCCAGACCGGCGGCACCCCGGCCGGTCTGCGGGACGCGCTGGCCGCCACGCTCGGCGGGCGGATCGTCGAGGAGGACCGGGAGATCCCCTTCCGTACGACCCCGGCGATCGCCCGGGGCGAGGCCGCCCTGGTCCGTACGGACCCGGCGATCGGCGCCATCGCCGCGTACGTCCTGGACTCGGCCCTCGACGCGAACACCCCCGGCCCCCGCCCGGCACGCCGCTGCGGTGTCGTGACCACGGACGCGGTGAAGGTCCGCACCACGCTCCTCCTGGTCCGCTACCGCTTCCACCTGACGCTGCCGTCCCGTACCGGCGAGCGGCAGCTGGTCGCCGAGGACGCGCGGCTCCTCGCGTACGAGGGCGTGCCGGCGCGCGCCCGCTGGCTGGACGACGACGCGGCGGCCGCACTCCTCGCCGCCCGGGCGACGGCCAGTACGCACGAGCAGGCCGCCCGCAACCACATCTCCAAGGACCTCGCCGGCCTGCCGGACCTGGCCGCGCACCTCACCGAGTACGGCACCCGTCTGGCCGCCGAGCTCGACGCCTCGCACCGCCGGGTCCGCAAGGCGAACGAGGAGATCGTCCGCGGTCTGAAGGTCGTCCCGCAGGAGCCCGCCGACGTGCTCGGCGTGTACCTCTACCTGCCCCCCGTCGCATCCGCCCCCACCGTGTCCGGAGCCGAAGCCTGATGTCCGCCGCCACCCGCAACGCCCTGGCCTTCACCGCCGTCACCCCGGTCGGCGGCCTGCTCCCCTCCGACATGCTGCTGCGCATCGCCGAGGCGCGGAACCTCCCGGGCACCAAGCCCGCCGACTACGGCCTGCCGGCCTCGGTGCCGGTGCGCAACGAGGCCGAGCGCGCGTGGGAGTACCTCAAGCCGCTCTGGCGCGACCTGCGCGCCGCGCTGCCCTCGGACCCGGCGACCGGCGCGCCCGCCGCCGACCCGACGGGCCGCGCGGGCACGGACTGGCTCGCGCAGCTCTTCCGCAAGCTGGACTTCGGCGCGCTGACGGAGGTCGGCGCGGCGGGCATCCCCGCGGACTCCGACCCGGAGAAGCGCTTCCCGGTCTCCCACCGCCACGGCCCGGCCCTCGTCCACCAGGTCCCCTGGAACCAGGAGCTGGACAAGCGCCCGGCAGCCGGCCAGGTCCCGCCCCAGTCGATGGTGCAGGACTGCCTGAACCGCACCGAGGCCCACCTGTGGGCGATCGTCACCAACGGCCGGCGGCTGCGCCTGCTGCGCGACTCGTCGTCCTTCTCCACGGCTGCGTATGTCGACTTCGACCTGGAAGCGCTCTTCGACGGTGAACTGTTCAGCGAGTTCGTGCTCCTCTACAGCCTGCTGCACGCCTCCCGGTTCACGGTCCCGGAGGGGACGGCGGCGTCGGGCTGCTGGCTGGAGAAGTGGCGCGCCGAGGCCGTCACCTCCGGCACCCGCGCCCTGGACCAGCTGCGCCTGGGCGTGCAGAACGCCCTGACCGTCCTGGGCACCGGTTTCCTCCGCCACCCGGACAACACCGCGCTGCGGGAGAACACCGACCCGAAGGCCCTCCGGGACGCTTTGCTGCGCCTGGTCTACCGGCTGCTGTTCGTCTTCGTCGCCGAGGACCGGGGCGCGCTGCTCGACGGCAAGCCGGAGGACCCGCGCCGGGAGGTGTACGAGCGGTACTTCTCTTCCGCCCGCCTCCGCGAACGCGCCCGCCGCCGCCAGGGCACGGCCCACGGCGACCAGTACGAGGCCCTGCGCATCGTCCTCGAAGCCCTCGGTACGGAGGGCGGCCGTCCCGAGCTGGCGCTGCCGGGCCTCGGCGGCCTGTTCTCCCGCTCCGAGACCGATGCCCCGCTCGACGGCCTGAAGCTCTCCAACGAGTCGCTGCTCTCCGCCGTACGCCACCTGGCCCAGGTCCGCGACCCCGGCGCCCGCCGCTGGCGGCCCGTCGACTACCGCCACCTGGACGCCGAGGAACTGGGCTCGGTCTACGAGTCCCTGCTTGAGCTGGAGCCGAAGCACTCGGCGACGGACCGGTCGTTCGAACTGGTGGAGGTGGCGGGCAACAGCCGTAAGACGACGGGCAGTTACTACACCCCGTCGTCACTGATCGAGTGCCTCCTCGACACGACGCTGGACCCGGTCATAGACGACGCCGTCAAGCGGGGCGAGCAGCGGGCCACCGCCGCCGGCCGCCCTGACCCGGCCGACGACATCGTCGACGAGCTGCTGTCCCTGACGGTCTGCGACCCGGCCTGCGGCTCCGGCCACTTCCTCGTCGCCTCCGCCCGGCGCATCGCCAAGCGGGTCGCCTCGGTGCGTGAGCACAACCCGGAGCCCACGGACGGCGCCATGCGCCACGCGCTGCGCGAGGTCGTCGCACGCTGCATCTACGGCGTCGACCTCAACCCGATGGCCGTGGAACTGGCGAAGGTCTCTCTGTGGCTGGAGGCCATGGAGCCGGGCAAGGCGCTCAGCTTCCTCGACGCGCACGTGAAGCACGGCAACGGCCTGATCGGCGCCACGCCGAAGCTCCTGGCGGGCGGTGTCCCCGATGACGCCTTCAAGCCGATCGAGGGGGACGACAAGAAGCACGCGTCCGTGCTCGTCAAGCGCAACAAGGCCCAGCGGGGAGGCCAGGACGAGCTCCTCTTCGACACGGAGCCCCTGCCGGGGAACGAGCGGTACGCGGTCGAGCTCGCCGCCATCACCGGGGCTCCGGCCGAGTCGCTGGAAGACGTGCACGCCCAGGAGGCCGCGTACCGGGTGTACGTGGAGTCGTCGGCGTATGTGCAGGACCTGCATGCTGCGGATGCGTGGTGCGCCGCGTTCGTCTGGCCGAAGCACGCGGGGGCGCCGGAGGCTCCGACGGACCAGGTGTTCCGCGCGCTGCGGGGACGGGACCAGGCGTCGGTGCCGGACGCGACGCACCAGCAGATCCTGGAGCTGCGGGACCAGTACCGGTTCTTCCACTGGCACCTGGAGTTCCCGGAGGTGTTCGCCGTCCCGGAGTCGGGGGCGGGCGTGCAGGCGGGGACGGGGTGGGCCGGCGGGTTCGACGCGGTGGTGGGGAATCCGCCGTGGGAGCGGGTGAAGCTCCAGGAATTGGAGTTCTTTGCCCAGCGCGACCCCCGGATCGCCGAGGCCAAAACCTCGGCCGCCCGCAAGCGGCTCATCGCGGAGTTGCGCGACGACCGCGACGGCGCCTATCTGTACACCGAGTTCGAGGCGGCCAAGCGGCGCGCAGAGGGAGAGAGCCACTTCCTGCGCACCAGCGCCCGGTTCCCGTTGACGGGGCGGGGCGACATCAACACGTACGCCGTGTTCACGGAGACGGACCGGACGCTGACGGGGCCGCGGGGGCGGACGGGCGTGATCGTTCCTACAGGTATCGCAACGGATACAACGACTCAGCTATTCGTTAGAGACATCGTCACGAATGGGCAGCTCACAGCGCTGTACGACTTCGAGAACGAAGACAAAGTATTCCCCGAGGTCCACAACCAGATGCGGTTCTGTCTGTTTATGCTGCGCGGCTCAGGCAGCCTTCATGAACCGATCCGGATGGTATTCAAGGTACGGCAACCCGAGCAGATCGCCGATCGGAGCTATCTGCTGGCAGCCGAGGACATCTTGACCATGAACCCGAACACCGGCACCTGCCCCGTGTTCAGCCACAAGCGGGATGCAGACATCACGCTGGGGATCTACCGCCGGATGCCGGTCTTGATTAACGAGGCCGGTGAGGCGGACCAGAATCCTTGGGATATCGGGTTCATGACGATGTTCCACATGTCGAACGAATCCGACCTATTCCGCCCCTTCGCCCAGGACAACGAGAGCTTCGACGATCTCCTCAAGACCGGCTGGGCCCTCGAAGGCAACGCGCTCGTGCGTGGCGAGGAGCGTTTGCTCCCGCTGTACGAGGCAAAAATGCTGCACCACTACGACCACCGCTTCTCCACGTACGAGAACGCCACGGAGAAACAGCTCAACAAGGGCACCCTCCCGCGTTTCACCATGGAGCAGCATCAGGATGCCTCCGCCGTGCCGCTACCGCGCTATTGGGTGCCAGAGCAGGATGTTCCGACCGGGGAAGTCGACAAGAACGGCAAACCGATCATGGAGCCGGGTGTCCGCAGCCGTCTGGCCGCCCGAGGGTGGGACCGGAACTGGCTGATGGGGTGGCGAGACATCACTAACAAGAGCAACGAGCGCACGTTGATCACCGCTCTTGCACCTGCCCACGGCTTCGGAAACTCGTTCTTCTTGGCCCTTCCCACCCGCCCCGAACAGGCTCCTCTCCTCGCAGCCGTCTGGTCGTCCATGGTCTGCGACTACGCTGTCCGCCAGAAGATCGGCGGCACGCACCTCACCTATGGCTACATGCAGCAGGTACCAGTTCCCACCCCCGACCAGCTCGCGCCTCATACAGAGTTCATCGCCCCCCGTGTACTCGAACTCACCTACACCGCAACCGACATGACCCCCTTCGCCCGCGACCTCAACGACACCGGCGCCCCCTTCATCTGGGACACCGACCGTCGTGCCGTCATCCGGGCCGAGCTGGACGCCCTGTTCTTCCACCTCTACGGGATCAACCGCGACGACACCGCCTACATCCTGGACACCTTCAACGTCACCCGGGACAACGACATCAAGGCGCACGGCGAGTACCGCACCAAGAACCTCATCCTCGCCGAGTACGACCGAATGGCTACCGAGGGCCTGACCGACTACCGGTCCACCCTCACCCCGCCCCCCGGCCAGGGGCCCCGCCACAACTGATCCGCCTCCGGGGTGGCCGTATCTGCGGCCACCCCGGAGAGCGCCGCTCACTCGGCCACGGGCATCGGCCCCGCACCACGGCTGCACTCCCCTGCCGGCCGGCAGGTCCGTGGACCTTGTCATCACCGTCGAAACGGAGAACCTCATTGAGCACTCACGCGGCCCCACTGGTCGAGGGCCCGCCCTCGATGAGCGCGTACGAGGAGAAGGTCTGGCAGGTTCTCAACGAGCACTGGGAGCGCCGCAACAACCGCCGTGGTCTGCCGAACTGGGCGAGCAACGCCCTCGGCCGCACCGGGGAGGTCGCGGGAAACGCCGGTCGTCGGATCAAGGACGCCGTGCCGGAAGCGGTCAAGGAGCCGATACGTCGCGCGGGCGACGTGGTCGCCGACAAGACCATGCGGCCGGCGGTCGCGGGCGCGACAGCGCTGCTCGAACTGGTCAACGACTGGGCGCTGGAGCTCAACGACCCGAAGAGCGTCGAGAAGCTCGCCCGTAAGCAGGGCCTCGAAGTCGACAGCTTCACCGATCTGCGGGAGCAGGACCTCAAGGTCTGCGACCGGCTGCTGAGCTCCAACACCCTGAAGTGGCGGACCGCCGGCGCGTTCGAAGGGGGCGTGATGGGCCTGCTGGCCATGGTCCCCGTCGCCGGCATCCCCGCCGCGATGACGGCGGACATCCTCGTCATCCAGGTCCTGAGCGCGTCGATAGCCACGCGCATCGCGTACTCCTACGGCTACGACGCCAAGGACCCCGAAGAGCAGCTCTTCATCCAGCGCCTGGTGCGCCGGTCCTTCATGACGCAGGCGGCCAAAGCCGAGCCGCTGCACAAGACCGCACAGGCGGCTCAGGCCCTCAAGGGGCGCACAAGGTGGTCGGCCAAGCTTCGCAATGACCACCAACTCGTGGCCGCGCTTGAGAAGTTGATGCAGCAGCTGAGCCCGGCCGGCTCCAAGGTGTCGGTCAAGAGCGTCGCCAAGGTCGTGCCGTTCGTCGGCGTCCTCATCAGCGCCGGAATGAACTCCGCGGTCCTCGGCCGAGTGGCCGCCGACGCCCAGCGGTACTGCCAGACCCGCTTCCTGTGCGAGAAGTACGGGCTGCCGTTGCCGGCCGCACTCGTGGCCGACCAGGACGACGACCCCGAGGACGACGCCCCGTAAAGAGCACGTCGAGTGGTGGGCGCTCGGGCCGGGCCCTGCCACTCAACTCCACAGAAAGCGTGACGCATGACCTACGAGATATCGGATGCCCAGGCCGCCACGTTCCGCTCCCACGACTCCGTCGTCATCGAGGCGTATCTGGAGTCCAAGGGCTGGCGGCGGAACCTCGGTGAGGGTCCGCGCAACATCTGGTACCGCCAAGAAGCTGCACGTGACCTCTGTCCGCACTGCGACGACTCCCTCTTGAACGACTCCGCCTGTCCCGTTCACGACCGCGCCTCGTGGGTTCTGGCATGGCCTTGCGGGAATGGAGCGACAGCTCACGACGTCTTGCGCACCCTGTGCCGTGCGGAGGACCGCGAGCCGGAGGAGGTCCTCCACGCGCTCACCCTGCGTGACCGCGATGAGGTCAGAGCGCGGTGCGAAACTCCACTGTGGCGGCAAATAGCCGATCCCCACCTGGGAATTGACTTCTTCGCAACGCTCGACAAGGTGCTGAACCTGTCGGTGGAACGGAACATTGAAGCGCACCGGTACACGGTCGGTCTGGTCGCCGAGGACGAGGTGCTTTTCACCTTCCCCCGCGAAGAGTCGCCGTCGATCGACGGCTCCGCACGCCTTCTCTACTCCACCGCGCGGAACGAGGTGGAAGGTCCCAGCGACCGCAGCACTCACGTGGCGACGAGGTGCGCCACCGGCGAGTGGACCACCGTGGAGGTCATGGGCGCGGAGGATCTCCCTCCGCTTACTCCTCTCGAATCCGAAGTCAGTTCACTCGTCCACCAATTCGACCTCGTGAAATGGACGCTCGACAGGGCGCTTCCCTCACGGTCGGCCCCCTGACACCGACCAGTTCTTCAACCTCGTCTCGCGTACCGAGCCTTTGAAGGGAGACCGTCATGGAACCACGCGGCTACCGCATGGTGGTGTCGACCGAGTCGGACTACGTCGACACCTGTGCCATAGCGGAGCGGGAGTTGATCGCATGGCTCGACTCCAAGCAGTACGACACGTCCGGGCTCGCCGAGGGGCGGACCGAGGTCGCCGCCCACGCGACCCTCGACCGCGACTCCGAGTCCGGCATGAACGGCGCGTACAGCCGGTGGCGCATGCGCGAGACGCCCTCCACCGCATCGGGCACCTGGCAGTCGACGCTCGTCGTGCGCTCCGGGCTCCCCGAGGACAAGGGCCGCACCTGGGTGCAGGTCGACATCGAGCACCAGCCGGCCAAGACGGACGAGTTCCCGAAGCCCGCCAACACCCCGAACATCGCTCGGTCTCTCCTCGACGCCCTGGAGGCGCGGGACGGTCAGGCCGACGTCACCACCTCGCCGTCCTTCATCGAGGACGCCGACGACGTCGACGACCTGCTCGAAGAGCTGTGCGACGCCAACCGCCGCATGCCCGTCGTCATCGCCACCGTGCCGTACGGGAAGGATCCCGACGAGTGGTCGCGTACGGTCGTGGAACCGCTGTTCCGGAACCTGCACGGGCTGGCTGTGCTGTACGTCCTCATGCCGGCGGCGCAGGCCAAGTTCAACACCGCGCTGGAGTACCACCCGGTGTTCGGCGGCGGCGTCCGCACCTACCTGCCGGGGCTCGACCCGGCCTGGAAACCGGATGCCCAGCGGCATCCCGTGATGTCCCGCCGGACCATCGAGGCCGACGTGCGTCGCGCCGCGAAGATACTCGCCGCGCTCCCGCAGCGGCTCGCCTCCCGCCACGCGCTTCCCGCCGCCCTGCTGAGCGTTCCGCAGCAACGGGCGCGACTGCGGCCGAGCTCGGACGGCGCGGACATCGTCCAGCTCCGCAAGGACAACCTCGCCCTGACCTCTCTCCTCGACGAGGCGGAGCAGGCGGAGGCGATCCGCGTCAACGAGATCAACGACCTCTACGCGGAACTCGCCAGGACCGAGCGGGGAAGCGATGATCTGCGCGGTGAGAACGAGGAGCTCTACGACAAGTTCCAGGAGTCCCAGCGCCTCATCCGCTTTTTGCGGGAACGCCTTGAGGCAGCGGGCGACTTCGCCACGGCCTACGGCGCGGCCGGCATTCCGGTCATCACCTACCCGGAGACCTTCGCCGACCTTCTCGACCGGCTGAAGGAGCTTCCCTTCCTCGTCTTCACGGGCCACCACAAGACCACCCAGAAGCTCGACAGCCAGTCGGTGGACAACTGGCTGAACGTGGCCTGGGACGGTCTCCTGGCGCTCAACCACTTCGCCGAGGCCTCGGCTCTCGGCAAGGTCTCCGGCGACTTCCTGAGCTGGTGCAAGTCCGAGGCGTCCGGCGACTTCCCGTTCCCGGCGGCCAAGGTGGCCATGCGGGAGTCCGACACGGTCGCCAAGAACGGCAAGCTGCGCGGCGAGCGCATGCTGCCCGTCCCGAAGACGGTCGACGCCGGCGGCCGGGTCTTCATGCAGGCGCATCTGAAGATCGGCGGTGGCAACACCGTCGCCCCGCGCCTCCACTTCTACGAGGACGGCCCCCGGTCCGGGAAGGTCTACGTGGGCTATCTCGGCCCGCACCTGCGCAACACGCTCACCTGAGCAAGAGTCCGGTGTGCCGCTGCGGCAGCGGCACACCGGTCGTTCCGTCAGTTTCCCGACACGAACCTCACGAAGGGCGCCCACTCCGCGCGCCCCACTGCGAAGGCCGGGCGGGCCAGGTCCTTGGAGTCCCGTACGTGAACAGCGTCCTCGGCGACCGCGATCTCCACGCAGCTGTCGCCCTGGCTGCCGCTGTGGCTGGACTTGAACCAGGCGAGTTCCGTCGTACCGCTGTTCATAGCTCTCCTCGCAGTCGCTCCAGCAGGTCCCGGGAGTCCTTGGGCCCCAGGGCCTGCGAGCGCAGTGTTTCATAGCGGTGGCAGAGCACACTCACTTGTTTGTGGTCGGAGATGAGCCGTCCGTTCTCCTGGCCCTCGGAGTAACCGAGTCGGCGGCCCTCACGGGTCTCCAGGACCTGCACCGGCCCGTCCAGGCACGCGTGCAACCCCGCCCCCACCGGCACCACCTGAAGCGTCACGTTGCGCGGAGCGGTGAGCTCAAGGACGTGGTCCACCAGCCCGCGCATCGCCTCCGCGTCCCCGAACCGCCGCCGGAACACGTGCTCCTCGACGATGAAGCTGAACGGCACGGTCGGCCGTTCCCTCATCATCCGCTGCCGTTCCATTCGCGCGGCGAGCTGGGCCTCCAGCTCGGCGTCGGTCCGCAGCGGGATCGTGCCCTCGAACACCGCCCGCGCATACGCCTCCGACTGCAGCAGCCCCGGCACGAGCCGGCACTCGTACGTGCACAGGCTCACCGCCTCCCGTTCCAGGCGGGCCCAGCGCCGGAACCAGGCCGCGAGGCCGACCTCGTCCCGGCTGAGGAAGCGAGCGGCCCTCCTCAGGGCACCCGTGTTGCCGAGCGCCTCCTCCGCACGCTCGACGAACGCCTCGTCCGGCATGCGGCGGCCCAGTTCCACCGACTCCACGGTGTGTCTGGAGTACCGGACGAGGGCGGCGAACTCCGCCCGGCTCAGACCCGCGTGTTCGCGCAGGGCCTGGACGACGGCACCGAACGTGCGCAGACTGTCCGACGGTCGGGGTTCCCGCTCCCCCTCCCCCACCGGTACCGTCCGGGTCTCGACGGCCCCCGCCGTCTCCTCTTCGGCGATGCTCATCCGCCGCCCCTTTCCTCCGCGCCGCAGCCGCGACGACTCGCGCGCACGTCGCTCGACTTCACGACTCAGCGTGACGGGTCGCCTCACGTACCGTCCACCCTGCGTGCCCGTACGCTGACTCGGCGTACGGGGCTCGACGCTCGCTTCCGGCCGCTTCCGCCCGTCACCCTGACGCCATGAACCAATCCCTCCCCCAACTCGCCCCACCCGCATGCGGCTTCATCCAGCTCTTGTCGTCCACTCGCCGCGGCGCCCGGCTCGCCCGGCTGCTCACCGCCTCCGCGCTGCGGTCCTGGGGCGCGCCGCAGGACCTCACGGAGCGTGCCGAGCTGGTCGTCGCGGAGCTGTCCGCCAACGCGGTCGTCCACGGGTACGTGCCGGGTCGGGACTTCCGGCTCGCACTCCACTTCGACCCGGTGACCGACCTGCTGCGCGCGGACGTGACCGACGCCCGCGGGGAGCGGCTTCCCCGGTTCCCCCGGCTCCCCCACGGGGACGGCCCGTCCGGGGAACTCCCCACGGACGGGTACGGCCTCGCGCTCGTCGCCGCGCTCGCCGACCGCTGGGAGACGGTCCCCCACCCGCCCGGCGGCAAGACCGTCCGGGTCGTCCTGACGGCACCGGACCCGGCCGGCCTCCGCGCCCGAAAAGAGCCCTCCAAGGCGAAATCACGCCAAGATTGACTACCTCGGGGGGAGCGCGTTGACGTCGCCAACACACCTCCATACGGTGACTCTTGTTGCGTGGGGGAGCAAGGGGGGCGACGCGCGTGCAGGTGGGCGAGGCCGGGGGGGTCGGCCGGGACGTCACAGCGGATTCCCTGCTGGACGCTGCGGAGCAGGCCTTCCTGCGCGCCGAGTTCGACATCGTACGGCCGCTTCTGCAGCGGCTCCGGAGCGAGTTCGGCGCGCCCGGCACCGATTCGGCCGCCGTGCGGTACGACGCTCTCCTCGGCGCGCTGGCCGCGCGGGCCGAGAACTGGCCGGAGGCGGTCCGCCGCTGCCCCGACTCCGGAGACCTGGACCTGGCGGAGACCGGGGTCCTCCACTCCCTCGCGGTCAGCGCCCTCCGCGAGCTGGCTCGGGAAGGCCGGCACACCGACACCGGCACCGCGGCGGTCGCGATCGTGCTGTGGGCGTACCTCCTGGACGAGTACGACTTCGGCGACTTCCGCGCGCTGCTCACCGAGCGACGGGGCGCGCCCGTGCCCGACGAGTTCTGGGAGCAGGCCCTCGGTCAGCTGCGCGGTCGCGTCGCCGACCTGCTGCGCGCCCTGGACGCCCGGGCCGGGCGGGACGTCCTCTCGGCCTGGCACACGGCGTGGGAGGCCCAGTGCGAGGGCCGAATCGTCTACCTCGACGACCTGCCCGCGGAACCCGGGTCGTATGCCCTGATCACTCTCGACGAAGCCGCCTGGCACCTCGTCGAGTACGGACACCGAGACGCCTTCCTCGCCGCCTACACCGCCCGCCGCCCCGACCCCGGCACCTGGGTCGAGGACGCGCCCGAGCACCGTGCGTGTGCCGTCCCGCTGGCCCGGGCCCTCGCGGGCCGGGGGCGGGACCGGGCGCAAGGCGGCAAGTGGAGCGAGGCGCTCGCCGACTTCGGTGCGGCGGTACGGCTCGGGCACTCCCTCAAGGCCGACGAGAAGGAAGCGGTAGCCCGCGCGTGGAAGAACGTCGGGCGAAGCTGGACCGGCCGCGACAACGACCCCCTCGTACGGATCGACGGGCTCGAGCAGGCCCGCGTACTCCTGCCCCAGGACTCCGCCCTGGCCGCCGAGCTGACCGCCGAACTGGTACGGCGGGGCAGGCAGGTCGCCCGCACCGACCCCCGGGAGAGCCGGGACCGCTTCACCCGCGCCCTGGTCGTGACGCCCGGGAACCCGGCCGCCCAGGCAGGGCTCGACGGTCTCCTCGAAGCAGACCTGCGCCGGACGCTCGACGGCGCGCACGTGGGCGAAGAGCCCCTTGCCGACGAGGTGCGGGACCTTCTCACACGGGCCCCGGACTGTCTACCGGCCCGGCAGTGGCTGGGCCGCCACAGCGAAGAGCAAGCCGTGGCTCTCGCCGTCAGCGGGCGTACGGACGAGGCGCGGAGCGCCGTCCGCGAGATGCTCCGGTACAAGGACCCGACACGGCCGCCGGGCCAGAAGAACGACAACATGCTCGTGGGCCTCCTGGTCGTCGCGGCCCGGCACACCGACTCCGGCGACCGCGCCGGTCTCGAACGCCGCGTCGAACTCCTGCACACGGCTGCGGCGATCCCGAGTCGTCTCCAGGGCAGGGTCCGAGAGGATCTCGACGAGGCTCTCCTCCACCTCGCCGAGCACCTGGAGGCCACCGCCTCCCCCTCCGACGTCATCGAACTGTTCCTCCGGGACCTGATCCGGACCGGGGTCAGCGCGCGCTTCGACAAGGTCGTGGAGAACGCCTATGTGCTCCGTGCCGCCGTACGCAAACGGGCGGGCGACCTCGGCGGGGCGCTGCGCGACCTCGAACACGCGGAACGGATCGGCGACGGACTGTCGCCCCAGACCCCGCTCTTCGGCCCCGCCCGCCGCGCATCCCGCCGCAACGACCCCGGACAGGACACCCTCTTTTGAGCACCGCCACCCCCTCCCCGCGGCCCTCCGGCGCCGAACCGCCCCCGCTCCCCTGGTTCGGTCCCACCCTCCACGAACTCCTGCCCGACGCCCCGCTCGGCACCCGGCCGGTGAAGCTACGACCGCTGGCGGCCCGGGAACTGAGCGCCGCCCGCGCCCGGAAGGACCCGGTCAGGCACACGCTCGTCCACCGGGCCGACCAGAACTCCCACACGCCCGTCGCCGCCCTCGTCGCCGAGATGCTCACCCCGCCCCTGCCCCGCCCCGACACCGAGGAACGCCCGTGACCGGTCCTGGCCCCCTCCCCGCCGACGCCGGCGGTCCGCCGTCCGAGCTCGACAAGCTGCGGCGCAGGGTCGCCGCCCTGTCCGGGAAACGCGAGGAGGCCGAGGCCCGGCTGCACGTCCTGCTGGGCTCGCTGCTGTCGCTGGACGACGTGCTCGCCGACACCCGCCGCCGGGCCGGTGCCCTCCACGAGGCGCGGTCCGCCCGCGAGACGGCCTCGGCGGCCCTCGCGCTGAGCGCGCAGATCGATGCGGCCCACCTGATGCTGCGCGTCGAGTTCGAGCGGCACGACGTCAGCCCGATGGACGTCGTGGGCAAGGCCGTCGATCCCGCGGAGATGCGCGTCGTCGGCACGGAGCCGCACCCGAGCCTGCCGGGTGGCACCGTACTGCGGGAGAAGGCCACCGGTTTCCGGCTGGGCTCCACCACCCTGCGGCCCGCGCAGGTGGTCGTCGCGGTGCCGGGTCCCGCGCCGGAGCCCGCACCCGATGCCGTACGGGAACCCGACCCCGTGTCCGAACCCGCACGAGCTCAGCCGCGGCGCACCACCCGCTCCCAGCGGCGGCTTCTCCGCAAGCGATCGGCCGCGCGGGGACACCGGTCCCGCCGCGCCTGACCCGCCCCGCCCCCGCCGTACCACGACGATCAGGAAGCACCCCTTCATGCACCGGACTCTCGGCATCGACCTCGGCACCACCAACTCCGTCACGGCCTGGATGCGCGACGGCGTCCCCGTCGTCCTGCGCAACCGGGACGGCGGCGAGGCGACCCCCTCGGCCGTCGGAGTCGACCTCCACGGCGGCCTGCTCGTCGGGCAGGAGGCCCTCAACTGGCGCTCCGGCGCCCCCGGTTCCGTGATCACCGAGGTCAAGCGACTGATCGGACGCCGCTGGGACGACGAGCTCGTCCAGCGGGTGCTGAAGACCCGGCCCGACGACGCCCCGCCCGTCCGGGAGAGCGCCGAGGGCTCGGTGGAGATCCGGCTCGGCGCGCACTGGCTCTCCCCCGTGCAGGTCTCCGCCGTCCTGCTCCGCCGGCTCAGGAAGGACGCCGAGGAGGCGGCGGGAGTGCCGTTCCGGCGCGCGGTGATCACCGTGCCCGCGTACTTCGCCGAGCCGCAGTTCGCGGCGGTGCGCGAAGCCGGGCGGCTCGCCGGATTCCACGTGGCACGGATCGTGCAGGAACCCACCGCCGCGGCGCACGCCTTCGGGGTCCGACCGGGCGAGGACGGTCTCAAGGACTACGCCACCGTACTCGTCTTCGACCTGGGCGGCGGCACCTTCGACGTGTCGCTCCTGACCCTCGGCCCCGGCCACTTCTCGGTGGCCGCGCTGGGCGGGGACAACCTCCTCGGCGGTGCCGACTTCGACGCGCTGCTCGACGGGCACCTGCGGGAGCGGCTCGGCGAGCGCGACCACGACGGGGACGGCGACGCCTCCCGCATCCGGGCCGCCGCCGAGCGGGCGAAGATCGAGCTGTCCGCGCAGGACTCCTCGGAGGTGGTTCTGGCCCCGCTCGGACGACAGGGCGGCTCCTGGTCCGGAGCGGTGCGGCGCGCGGACTTCGAGGAGCTCCTCGCCGACCACCTGCGCAGGATGCGGGAGACGGTCGACAGGGTGTTGACGGAATACAGCGCGACGCCGGAGGACATCCAGCGGGTCCTGCTGGTCGGCGGCTCCACCCTGGTCCCGGCCGTCCGGCGCGGCCTCCAGGACCTCTTCGGCGAGGACACGGTGTCCGACGCGGTGGACCCCATGACGGCCGTCGCCCACGGCGCCGCTGTCGATGCCGGTCTCCTCGACACGCTCGACTGCCCGTCCGAGAGCTGCACAGTCGAAAGGATCCCCGTCGACTCCGGCGCCTGTCCGGCCTGCGCCACCCCCCTGCTCGGCACGGCCACGGTCGACTGCCCCGGCTGCCACGTCCCCGCCCCCGAACTCACCGCCGCCTGCCCCGTGTGCACCACGGACCTGTCCGGGCTGCGCGCGGCCGCTCCGACCGTCGTCCTCGCCGAGTGCCCGGCATGCGGCCGGGACGACAACCCCGCCGGCGCGACCGTGTGCGGCGACTGCGACGCGGCCCTGGACACCGGCGGCCTGAAGTGCCCCGGCTGCTCCATGATCAACGCCGCCGGACTCAGCGCCTGCTCGTACTGCGGCGGCGACTTCGGCACCACCCGTCCCCAGCAGGTCACGGCCCAGCACATCGGCGTCGAGCTGGCGGACGGCAGCGTGGAGGTCGTCTTCCCCGGCGGCACCCCTTACCCGACCGAATGGCACCGGGTGGAGCACCTCGCGATCCGCGGCGACGACGGCACGTCCGTGCAGTTCAACGTCTGGGAGGGACCTCACCTGCGCTCGGCGCGGCGCAACGAGTTCTGCGGCGGCTACCTCCACGAACAGTCCGAGGGGCTCGGGGGCGATCTGCCGCTCACCCTCCAGGTGAGGCTCGACGGCGACCGGACCATCGCCCTGCGGTACCGCATCGGCTCCGGCGACGAGCACGGGGCCCGGCTCCGGCGCAACCCGGTCTCCCCCGCCGTCGGCCGGAGGGCCGCCGCCCTCCGGGGCGAGTACGCCACGTTCCTGAAGGAATGGTCGCGGGAGCTCACCCACGCCGAACACGACGCCCTCACCGAGATCGCAGACGACCTCGCGGCACTCGGCCGCGGGGAGCCCGTGAGCCGCTCCCTCGACGGATTCTTCGAATCCGCCCGCGACACCCTGGCCCTGTGCACAGCAGCCCGGGTCGCCCAGGCCTCGGCGGGGATCTTCGCCCAGGGCGGACGCGGGCTGCTGCCGACGGCGCTCCTGACGGACCTGCGGAACGCGGCCGAGGCCGTCAAGGACGCACGCGAGGGCATGGACACCGCCGCGATGCAGGCCGCCACAGAACGGGTGGAGGACCTCTCGGCAGGCATCGACCCGGCGATCCGCAACGCGCTCTACACCATTCGCCTCGCTGAACAGGGCGCCTACCCGGCGACTCTGCACACCGAGGTCATCGCCGCCCGGGATGCCCTGCAGGGCGCCGTGGCCCGCGACGACCGGAACGCCCTGGACACCCAGATCGTCCGCCTCGGGCGACTCGGCAAGCAGGGCCGCGACCAGTCCGCGACACGCGGCGCTCTCGCGAACTCCGAGATCGTCCTGCCCTCCCGGCGGTGAGAGGGGGCGCCGACAGCGCCTCAGGCCGTCCTGACCAGCCCGTGCAGCCCCTCCAGATGGCGGGGCTGCCGGCTGCCCCGCCAGCCCAGGACGAGTTCCTCCCGCGCGCGGGTGATCATGACGTAGTAGGTCATGCGGAGGTCCGCCGCCGTGGGGTCACAGGCCGCGTCGGTCTCGGCGTCGGCGATGACGACGGTGTCGAAGTCCTGGCCCTTGACGCTGGCCCGGTGGACGAGGACGACACCGGGGCGGGTGAGGTCCAGGTCCCGGTAGCGGCCGGAAGCCGCCGCCGAGCTGTACAGCTGCGGCTCCTGGGCGAGACCGGCCCGCTCCAGGCGTGGCATGAGGTCGGCCGCGGTGCGCGAGGAGCCGACGATGACGCCGATCCGGTGGTACGGCCGCTGGGCGGCCAGGGTGACGATGTGCTCGACGAGGGCCCCGTCACCGGTGTAGTGACGGACGAGCGGGAGCCGTCCACCACGCCCGGGGACCTCGGGGTGGGGGCCTCCCGTGCGGAAGTGCTCGGCCAGGGCGGCGATCTCCCGGGTGTTGCGGTGGTTGCCGACGATCTCGAGGTGCCGCGTGGGCCGTCCGAGGGCGGTGGTGATCTCGGTGAGGGTGGAGTTCGTCTCGGTGAGGCGCTGGCACTCGTCGGCGAAGACCGTGACCGTGGTGCCGAGGAGGCGGGCCAGCTGGTAGAAGCCGGGCGGCAGGTCCTGTCCCTCGTCGACGACGAGGTGCGGTGTGGCCGGATCGTCGTTCCCGTACGAGGCGGCCGCCCGGTTGATGAGGGCCGGCCAGTCGAACCAGCCGTCCGCGGTGCTCCGGGCGTCCCGTCCGAAGTGGCGGTGGATCCAGCTGTGGACGGTGGCCGCGACCGCGGGGACACCGGGGACGGCGAGGCCCTGGAGCGTCCCTTCGAGGAGCCGGCGCAGAAGGTTGGAGTAGGACAGCAGGAGTGTCGGACGGCCGGTGAGGGCGAGGTGGACCGTGCGGTGTGCGGCGAGCAGACTCTTGCCGCTCCCGGGCGGTCCGCTCACCAGGTGGTGGCCCGTCAGCGGCAGGGCGTCCAGGCAGTCACGCTGGGCCTGGGAGAGATCGGGGTGGAGGACGGGGGCGTTCGCGGCGGTCATGGGCGTCGTCCCAGGGCCGTGGCGGCCGCGTACTCACGGCTCGCGGTGAGGACGTCGGCGAAGTAGCCGGGGACACGGGCCGAGCCGACGACCAGGGCACGGTCGAGGAGGGTGTTGCCGGTCTGGCAGCTCGTCTCGGGCAGCAGGGTGCAGGCGTGGCAGGCGGCCCGGTTGAGGTTTCCGAAGCCCTGGCCCGTGTGCTCGGCGCACAGCGGGTCGGCGGAGCACCAGGCCGCCGCCTCCAGCATCCGGATGAGCGTCTCCGAGAAGTGCGGCTTCTCGCCCTGCCGGACCAGCCCGCCCAGGGTGCCTTCGGCATCGCCCGCGGCCGTGTAGACCAGCAGCCCGCGCTGGTCGTGTTCGGGGCGGCCGTAGACGCGCTCGCGCAGGCTCGCGGTGGTGTAGCCGGAGTCGAAGGAGAGCTGGCGGATGAGCAGGTGCGCGAGGGTGTGCAGGAGGAGGAAGCGGGGGGAGAGCTCCGCTCCGACGGTCTCGGCGAGCTGTTCGTCGCGGAACGACGCGTCGAGGTCCGCGCGGACCCCGTTGACGTGGGCCTGGACGCGCGGGTCGTTCTCCCAGGCGGTCAGGCGCTGCTCGTCGAGGGTGAGGACGATTCCCTCGCCGTACACCTCGGTCGCCGGCAGCCAGCGCAGCCGGGCACTGGTGTCGGCGGGGACGAGGGTGCCGCTCACCGTTTGACGACGGAATCCCTTGAGTGCCCGTACCTCGCGGAGCCGGTCGACGAGGACCACTCCGCCGATGTGGGCGTCGAGGGAGGCCCACGGTTCCTCGGTCTCCCCGTCGAGGCCGAGGCCGCTCCGGCGGACCGCGAACTCCTGGGTGGCTTCCGGAAGGTGTTCGGCGTCGAAGGCGTACCACTCGTCGCGGCTCAGGTCGATCTTTCCGGCGTTCGGGCGGGCGGCGGTCGATGGCGCGGACGCCCCGGTGGCCTCCCCGACGAGCTGGTCGATGAGGCTGTCGGGGGCCTGGGTGTCTTCCTTGATGAGGCCGCGGAAGAGGTCGGCCCGGGGCGTGCCGAGGGCGTCGAGCAGGTTCGTCCAGTACTGATGGCCCAGGACGGACTCCGCCGCGTCCCGCTCCGCGCGCGGGGCCTCGGCGGTCTGCGGGATGTCGAGCGCCGAGTAGACGACCGGGTAATAGACGTTGCCGGCGGTGCGCTGCACGTTGTGGACCTGCTGGCCGCACGTGGCACGTTCCTCCCAGCGCTGCCAGGGGTTGCGGCCGGAGCAACGTCCGGCCTGCGGGCCGAGGACGTCGAGGAGGTCGCGCTCCGCGCCACAGGTCCCGCCGGCCGCTCCGATCGCTCCGCAGCGCACCGAGAGCGCTTCGAGGCCGGAGGCCCGGTCGGCGACGCGGAAGCTGAGGCGGCGGGCCTGCCATGCCCGCTTCTCCTCGGAGCAGGTGGTCCGCTGTTCGGGCGTGAGCTTGGAATGGGCCCAGTACCACCAGTCGATGTCGTCGAGGTGCCCGTCCGGACAGATACGGACGAAGCGCATCGGGGTGAGGCGCGGCGCGGCGGCGCACGACGCGCAGACGGGCGGCTCGCCGGGCTTCTCGTGTTCGCGCAGGAAGCGGACCATGGTCCGGCAGGCACCGCAGAACAGCCAGCCGGGGAAGCGGACGTAGGGAACGCCGGGGCGGTCGTGGTCGTCGTACCGGTCGTTGAGGGTGTGGGGGGCCGCGAAGAATCCGGTGACGCCGAGGCGTTTGGCGAGCCGCTCGGAAGCCACGGGAGTCTTGTTCTGCGGCCAGTTGGCGATTCCGGCGGCCACGAAGGACTCGCCCTGGACGTCGAGTACGGCCCCGACGCCGAACGGCAGCACGGTCTGCGCCTGGCGGACCCGGAGTTTACGCTTCACTTTCCCGCTCCTGTCACGGTGATCTGGCACTCCCGGTCGACGCTGCGCATGGAGTTGAGGGTCTCCCACAGGCCGTAGCGCTGCTCGAAGGCCTTGAGCAGGTTGTAGTGGCCCTTGCCCTGGCCGCGGTAGTAGAGGTCCTTGCCCTCCGCCTCGGCTCTGGCGGCTTGCTCGTACCAGTCGTCCAGGAGGTAGCCGAGTTCGGCGCGGACCTCGGCACGGACGGTGTCGCCGTCGCGGCCGGTGGCTCCGTTCTCGGCGATCGCCGCCCGCAGGGCGAGCGCGTCGGCGATCCGGTCCGCCTCCGCCCGGTGGCCGGTGATCCGTCCGGCCCGGTTCTCTGCCGCCAGGCCGAGCCGGTGGCGGACCAGGACGACGAGTGCGGCGTGCAGGGCCCGGCGTCGGGCCGGGACGGACCAGGGGGTGACGCTGGCGGGCTCGACGTACCGGTACAGCGCCCGGTGGTAGTCGATGAAGGTCTCGTAATGGGACCGGTCGCGCGGACGGGTGGCGTTGAAGTAGGTGACGACGAGGCCGGGCACCTGGTGGCGGCCGACACGGCTGGTGGCCTGGATGTACTCGGCGGTGGTCTTGGGCTGGCCCTGCATGAGCATGTAGGCGAGCCGCTTCACGTCGACGCCGACGGAGAGCATGTTGGTGCAGGGCAGGAAGGAGACGGCCCGGGGGTCCGTCCAGGGCTTCTCCAGGCGGTCGAGGAGGATCGGCTGGTCGGCGCGCGCCACCGTGCTGTCCAGCTGCTGCACGTCACCGCCGCCGAGCGAGCGGGTGCCCGTGCCCTCGTCGAGTCCCCGGAGTTGGGCGGGGATGTCGTCGCCCGCCGCGGTGACGGTCCGGCCGAGTTCGCGCAGGCTGTGGTGGTACGCGACGAGCGTCCAGTAGTCGTCGCGGTGCTCCTCGGGAAGTTGGTGGACGCCCTGCAGCATGGCGGCCGTGGTCGTGACGGCACCACGGCCCGCGGTGTGACCCTGCGCCATCACGCCGAGGTAGAGCCGGCCGGGACGGCCGGTGTCGGGAACGGCGAAGAAGCTGTCGTCGGCGTCGAGTCCGGGCGGCGGGAACAGCTGGACGTCCTGGTGGTGCAGGGCGCGCACCTGCTCGGCCGAGCGCCGGATGGTGGCCGTCGCGGCGACGATCTTGGGCGGGCGGCCGTCGGGGCCGGTGCACAGTTCGAGTACGGCCGCCTCGTACAGGCCGACGGTGGTGCCGAGCGGCCCGGTGAGGAGGTGCAGCTCGTCCTGGATGATCAGCGACGGGGGCGGGTTCCCCGTGCCCGCTCCGAAGAGTCGGCCGGACAGAGGCTCCCAGGCGAGCCGGGCGAACTTGTCGACCGTGCCGAGGACGAAGGTGGGCGGCCGCTCGTACAGGTGCTGGTCGACCACGGCGACGGGCAGGACGTCGTGGAAGGCGCACTCGTCCCGGGTGCAGTGGAAGGCGAACGCGTCCGTCTCGGCCTTGATCCCGTAGTCGGAACGGACGGTGGAACGGGCCGGCGGCAGGATGCGTGTACCGCACCAGGGGCAGCGGTCGAGGATGAACACGTCCTCGGGGTGGCTGGCCTCGCGCTGCTGGTCGAAGGCGTCCTTGGCCGCCTGGAAGCTGTTGGGGGTGGTGGTCTCGCCCACCCACAGGCCGACGGTGATCGGTTCGTCGCCGAGCCCGAGTCCCGGTTCGCGCCGGCGGAGGTGCTCCAGGGCGCAGACCGTGGTCGCTGCCCGCTGGAACTGCTGGGTGGTCAGCAGGCTGAGGGTGTAGCGGCTGAGCACGGTGGTTCCGCCGCCCTCGCCGCGGATCCGGCGCAGCGCGACGGTGAACGCGGCGAGGAGCAGGTACGCCTCCGTCTTGCCGCCACCGGTCGGGAACCAGATCAGGTCCGTGGTCTCGCGGTCACGGTGACCGGGGTCGGCGACGCCGTCGAGCGCGAGGAGGAAGAAGGCGAGCTGGAACGGCCGCCAGGACGCCGTTGGGTCGACAGGCGGGTCGACGGCGACGGACTCGGACCGGGGGCGCCGCTGGCCCGCCTGGTCGGGGGCGGAGTGCCGCATCTGGAGCAACATGGCGCGCTGGGCGATGCGGAAGGCGTCGAGGAGTTCGGGCCTGGCCGGGTCGCAGAGGGTACGCACCCCCGCTTCGATCCGGGTGACGGCCTGACGCACCCGGCCGAGGACCCGTTCCGCGGCCTCCTGGCCCCAGGCCGGCACCTCGACGGACCTCTGGCCCACGTACCAGGCGTGGTAGGCCGCGGCGAATTCGGCTAGTTCCTCACGCAGTTGGTCCGCGCTCACGGTGGGATCCGCGAGGTGGGAGATCGTGAGGACGGGGGCGTCGAGCGGTCCGCCGGCCCGGACGGCGGGCACTTCGGCGTGCGGCAGGGTCTCGCAGACGAGACGGTCGACGCCCTTGCGGTCGACGGTCTCCTCCCGGACGGCGCAGCCGTGGCCGACGGCGTGGGTGACGACGTGCCGGTACTGCAGGCGGAGTTCACGCTCCTCGGGATCTCGGCTGGCCAGCCGGACGCTGGGGTAGGGCAGCACAGGGCCGTCGACGGGCCGGGCCGCGAGGCGGCACTGGAACAGCATGTCGTCCCAGCTGGGCGTCTTGCCGTCGGAGCCCTCGTGGCGCGCCTTGTTCACCAGGGCGACGGTGACGAGCGTCCCGCCACCGTACGGACGTCGGCGCAGACGGAGCTCCGCACGGCCGTCGAGGACGGTCACGGTCTCCCGGTCGGGGCCGATGACGTGCGTCTCGGACGGAAGGGGGATCCGGCGCCAACGGCGGCCACGTCCGGGCTCGTTCCTCTGCGTCTCGTAGCGGGCGGCCGCACAGGTCACCTCGATCTGCGCGGCGGCGGTGTAGAAGCTGAGCCCGAGGGACGCGGGCAACCAGCTGTTGGTCTCGGGCACGGGATCGGTGGCGGGGTTGGTGTCCGGGGCGTCCTGCTCGGCCCCCGGCGCCTCGGGGTCGTCGGCGGCGTGGGCGAGCTGCCTCTGGAGGTCCGCCTGCTGCGGATAGAGCGTCCCCATGAGGTACTGCCGGTCGGGCGGCGCGTCGAGCACCTCGTCCTCTCCACCGGCGGGGCCGACGAGCTGGCGGGTGAGGTAGTCGACCAGCTCTTGGCGCGGGTCCATGGGCGGTTCCTTCGAGTGAGCGGGAGCAGTGGCGGGTGGTCAGACGTGGGACCGGATCATCCGGTGACGGATCAGCTCGCCCCGGAACTTCGCTTTGGCCTTGGATTCGATCTGGCGGATGCGCTCGCGCGTGACCTTGAAGACGACTCCGATCTCCTCCAGCGTTTCCGGATCGTCACCGTCGAGTCCGGTACGCCGGATGAGGACGTGCCGTTCGCGCTCGGAGAGGTGCCCGAGGACATGCCGGAGGTTCGCTTGCAGCTCCTTGCGCATCACCACGGCGACGGGGCCGGGCAGTCGACTCGGTCCGATGAGCAGGTCTCCGAGGGCCGTGTCGTCACCGATGATCCGGTCCAGGGAATCGGTGGGCCGGCTGATCCTGCGGACCTCCTCCACCTCGGCGAACGTGAGGCCGGTCGCGTAGGCCACGTCGGCAACGCCTCTGGGCCGCCCCTCGCTCGCCAGCCGGCGTTCGGCATTGGCGACCTTGCTCACCTTCTCGCGCATGTGCACGGGCACCCTGATCAGGGTGCCTTCGTTGGCTATGGCCCTGCCGATGGACTGCTTGATCCACCACGTCGCATACGTCGACAGCTTGTAGCCCTTGGTGGCATCGAACTTACGGACCGCGCGCAAGAGCCCGATGGTTCCCCACTGGACCAGGTCCTCGATGTCCAGCCCGTGCCCCTGGTAGCCCTGCGCGATCCGGCCCGCCAGTCGTAAGTTGTGCAGGACGAGGCACTCGTGAGCGCGCCACCGGTCGCTGTTGTACGGCAGGGCAGCGATCTCCTCCTCCGGGATGTCCCGGCCGAGGTCCCCGACACCATCGCGCAGCAGGACGGCGAGGCCCACCTCCTCCTCCGCCTTCAGCAGGCGCGCCTTGGGGTCGCGCCGCCACCGGTCCTCCTCCAGCACCGCCCTGGCCGCGCGAACCGCTTCCGACATCGAGGAGTCCCCAGCGGACATCTCGGGGCCGACGCGCTCCTTCCTGGCCTTGGCGGTCGGCTCCGGCCAGACCACCGCGCCGGCCGGCCGGGGCCTGTTGATCGGGAATTCGACGCTCAGCTCCCGCGCTTCGGCTGGGCCGAGCCCCTGGAGCCGTACCACGCCGTCGTGAGCGAGCTTGCTGACACGGCCGTCGGCGTCGGCGTAGCGCCCCAGCATCTTCCGTGCCTGCGCCAGCCGCCAGGCCGCCTCGGAGGCGAGCGGTCCTGGGGTGGTGGCAGCGGGGGGCGGCCCGGGAGGGCGATCCGGCGCGCCCGTCGCCCGTGCCTGGCGCTTCACATGGAGATCGAAGGCCATGAGTCCCGTACGAAGCCTTCGCCGCTGCTCATCCGTGGTGAGCCCGAGCCCCTCGGCCTCCCTCGCGAAGGCCTGCTGACTGACGATCCCGCCACGAGAGGCGCAGCGCCGCAGCCGCTCGATCACGGCAGGCAGTTCCGCCTCGATCGCGCGGCGCTCGACCTCGGACATCTCTGATTCCCCAGACATCGCGCCCCCACCCCAGAGACCATGTGCCGGTGCCTTACGAAAGTGCCGGCGACATAATCAGCCTAGACCCAGTTTGTTTACATCGTCAACGTAGTCCTTAAATTTGTGTACTCGCAAGTAGGAGTCCATTGACATTGTCAACAGGTAGGGTGTGCGTGATCGCGCAGGCCCGCCCCGGAAGGTCGCCCATGCCTCAGCCCGAACACCTCCCCGGCACGCCCGAGTTCCACATCAGGCTGCCCAAGGGCGGCGGAGTGGCGCACGGCCACCTCCTCACCGAGTTCGGCGGCAACGGCACGCACAAGTTCGTTCTGCGCGAGGGCTCGCCGGTCGCCGCCGAGGAATGGCCCGGGTTGGGCGACCACGCCCGCCGTTCACGTGCGGAGCTCCGAGCGGACGGCGCGCTCGCCGACGTACCGGGCGCACACCCGCACTGGGTGGCGACCCGGGACATCGTCTGCAACTCCTCGTCCGCAGCGGCCGCGTTGGTCTACGGCTACGACGCCTCCGGCCCCGAGTCCTGGCGGACCTCCGAGGGCCATCCGCTCGCCGACTACCTCTCCATCGGCTGGCGGGCACCACGGAAAGCCTGGCTGGTACGCGGCTCCAACGTCTCCGGGCACAACCTGGTGCGACAGCTGTGGCTGAAGGAGGGAATCGTCTCGCTCGCCGGAGCCCATCTGCCGGTGCTGGAGGAGAGCGATCCGACCAAGAGCGTGCTGCGTCGCTTCGTCGAGGACGGTTACGAGGGAGCGGCCTCGTACAACCAGAAGCGCGGCCTCGTCGACGAACTCCACGCCTTCCTCACCCAGATGAGGGTGGGTGACACGGTCGCGACCATAAGCGACGGACGGCTGCACGCCGGACGGATCACGGGGGAAGCCGTCCAGACCGCGTCCCAGGGCGGGCTGTCGAATCTGCGACGCACCGTGTCCTGGATGCCCGGAAGCCATCCGTACGAGGAACTCGTCGAGGAGGTGCAGCAGAAGCTGTCCGTGCAGCACGACGTCGTCGACCTGACCGGTGTGCTGGAAGCACTGGACGGACTGACCGGGTCCGTCAGCCCGGAGGAGGGCGGCATCTCCATCCAGCCACCCGCCGCCGAAGGGCAGGCTCAGCGGGAGGTGATCCTGCCGGAGGTCACGGACGCCCTGGCGGCCAAGCTCCTCGTCCGTGACCGGGCCTGGCTGGATGAGGTGCGTGAACTCCTCACCGATGAAAGGCAGTTGGTGTTCTACGGCCCGCCGGGGACCGGCAAGACCTATCTGGCCATGCAGCTGGCGGAGTACTTCGGGGGCGGTCCCGAACAGGTCAAGATCGTCCAGTTCCACCCGTCGTACGCCTACGAGGACTTCTTCGAGGGATTCCGGCCCGTGGAGGACCCCGAGACGCGGGAGGTGGCCTTCCGCCTGACGGCCGGGCCGCTCCGGGAACTCGCCGACCTCGCCTCCCGCGAGGGCAACCGTCACATCCCCCACTTCCTGATCATCGACGAGATGAACCGCGCCAACCTCGCGAAGGTCTTCGGCGAGCTCTACTTCCTGCTCGAGTACCGCAAGCGATCCGTCCGTCTCACTTACTCGGGGGACGACTTCGGCCTGCCGCCCAATCTCTTCGTCATCGGCACCATGAACACCGCCGACCGGTCCATCGCGCTGGTGGACGCGGCCATGCGCCGACGCTTCGCCTTCGTAGAGCTGTCCCCCCGTACCGAGCCCACCGCCGGCCTCCTCGAGCGCTGGCTGGAACGCGAGGGCAAGGAAGCGGAACCCGCCCGTCTCCTCCACGCTCTCAACGCGCTCATCGACGACCCAGACTTCGCCGTCGGCCCGTCGTACCTGATGAAGCCGGGCGTGTACCGCGACGGCGGGCTCGACCGGACGTGGCGTACGAAGATCCTGCCGTTGCTCGAAGAGCATCACTACGGCGAGGGGATCGACGTCGCCGCCCGCTACGGCCTCGACGCGCTGCGGAAGCACCTTCCGTGAACGAGGAGGAGACGTCACCGTCAAGCACGGAAGAGGTGTCGCTGCGCGAGCACGGTCCCGCCGTCTCCGTGGCCCTCGGCACCGAAACCGGCCGGGCCCTCGCCGCCGCCGGCATCCTGCGGAGCGCCACCCCCGACCCCGGCCGCGCCGGCCACTGGCTCCTGCGTGCGGGAAGCAGCGTCGGTACGGTACGGATCCCGGGCGGTCCTGTCCTGCGGATCATGCCCAAGACGCCCGTGAGTCGGCTGTTCTTCCTGCTCGGCTTCAGCCTCGATCCGGCCAGGGCGTGGCGGGACAGCCGGGAAGGCACCGTTGACACCGGGGGGTACGACGACGTCGTCCCCGCGCTCGCGCACGCCGTGGAGCGACAGATCGACGCGGCTCTGAGGCAGGGTGTCCTCCAGGGATACCGCACCGTGGAGGAGTCCGCGCTGTTCGTGCGCGGTCGGATACGCGAAGCCGATCAGGTCCGCAGGCATTTCGGTCGGACACCGCCCGTCGAGATCGGGTACGACGCCTACACGGCCGACACCGCCGAGAACCGCATCCTGCGCGCCGCCGTCGAACGGCTGCTCCGCCTGCCCGGGGTCGCCGCGCCCGTCCGGCGGCGCCTGGCCCGTCAGCGCGCCCGCCTCGCCGACGCCCTGCCCCTGGTGAGGGGCCACGCGCTGCCCCGCTGGCAATCGTCCCGCCTCAACTCCCGCTACCAGCCGGCGCTCCGGCTGGCCGAGGCCGTCCTGCGCGGCACCTCCCCGGAGCACCGGCCGACCGGGACGGCCCCACTCGCCGTGGACGGTTTCCTGCTCGACATGAACAAGCTGTTCGAGGACTTCGTCACCGTCGGACTGCGCGAAGCCCTGCGGGAGCACGATCTGACCGCGCGCCTGCAGGACCCCCACCACCTCGACACCGCCGGGCGCGTGGGAATGCGCCCCGATCTCGTCGTGCGCAGCGGCGACGGCCGTACACCGGTCGCCGTCGTCGACGCCAAGTACAAGGTCGAGAAGGCCGATGGTCTCCTCAACGCCGATCTCTACCAGGCGCTCGCCTACGCCACCGTCCTCGGCCTGGACGCGGCGCACCTGGTGTACGCGGCCGGTCGGGAGCCCATGCGCGTCCACGAGGTGCACGGAGCGGGAATCCGGCTCTTCCAGCACAGCCTCGACCTCTCGCGCTCGCCCGAAGGGCTTCTTTCGGCCCTTGAAGGGCTCGCCCGGCGGTTGGCCGGAGCCCTGCCGAATCCTTGATCATGAACCACGCCCCGGCAGATATTGGGAGGACTCATGCCCCGGCTCGCTTTCGCCCAGAGCTTCTGGGACGGTTACGAGACCTTGGAGAAACCGGTTCGCGCCGGAGTGCGCAAGGCCATGGAGAAGTTCCAGGCCCTGAGCGTCGCCGGACTCAACGCGGACAAGGGACTGCACCTGGAGTCCGTGGAGAAGGCCCGCGACGCACGGATGCGGACCATTCGCATCACCGACTTCTGGCGGGGCGTCGTGCTCGCTCCCGATGACGGCAGCGACGTGTTCCTCCTGGTCAAGGTACTTCCGCACGACGACGCATACACCTGGGCGGCAAAGCGTCTGTACAGCGCGAACTCCGCGACGCGGGCCCTGGAGGTCCGCAACGCCGTGGCACTGGACGAGTTGACACCGCTCTACGAGACGGCTGCACGCCAGGCTCCGCAGCTGCTGTTCGCCAAGGTGTCCGACGGAACCCTCCGCGAGCTGGGCATCGACGACCAGGTGCTGCGCGCCGCCCGCTCGCTGGTGGACAAGCAACAACTCGACGCCTTCGCCACGCTTCTGCCGGAGGACCAGCTGGAGGTTCTCCAGTACCTCGCCGAAGGCTTCAGC
Organism: Streptomyces sp. NK15101; assembly: GCF_020400725.1. Taxonomy (GTDB): domain Bacteria; phylum Actinomycetota; class Actinomycetes; order Streptomycetales; family Streptomycetaceae; genus Streptomyces. The sequence continues at coordinate 163,978 of NZ_JAINVG010000003.1, forward strand.
CCTGAGGAGGTGTACCGGGATGTGGTGGCCGTCCGCCGACCCGCGGACGCACCGGCCGAGCCGGTCGAGGACCTGGCCACGGTGATCGCCAACACCACCGCCCGCATCCGTCTGGTCACCGGGCCGCAGGAGCTTGAGGAAATCCTGGAGAAGCCGTTCGAGGCCTGGCGGGTCTTCCTCCACCCCTCCCAGCGACGCGTCGCCTACCGCGCTTCCTACGGGGGCCCCGTCCAGGTCACCGGCGGCCCCGGAACGGGCAAGACGGTGGCCGCCCTGCACCGGGTGCGGCACCTTCTCGGCAGGTCCGCGGACGGCCGCATCCTGCTCACCACCTACACGAACGCCCTCGCCACAGGACTGCGGGACATGCTCGGTCTGCTCCTCGACGAAAACGAGGAAGCGCTCGCACGCGTGGACGTGACGACGGTCGACGCGTTCGCCGGCGGAGTCGTACGGTCCAACTCGAACGCCTCGCCCAGACCGATAGCGGACCGGGAGCAGCGGCAGCTGTGGGAGAAGACGGTCAAGCAGCTCGGTCTGCCGTTCACGGCGCAGTTCCTGGCGCAGGAGTACCGTCACGTCGTCCTCGGCCAGGACCTGCGTGATCTCGACGCCTACCTCGGCGCGAGCCGCCGAGGCCGCGGAACCGGCCTCGGGCCCACGCGCCGCCGCGCGGTGTGGAACGGCGTGGAACACTTCCAACAGCTTCTGCGCGACCGGGGCGAAACCACCCACCTGCGGATCTGTGCCCGAGCCGCGGAGATCCTCACGGACGGGCCGGCGCCGTACGCACACGTCGTGGTCGACGAAGCTCAGGACCTGCACCCCGCCCAATGGCGGGTGCTGCGCGCCGCCGTCCGCTCCGGTCCCGACGACCTCTTCGTCACCGGCGACCCTCATCAGCGGATCTACGACTCCCGGGTGTCGCTCGGCTCCCTGGGCATCGCCACCACCGGCCGCAGCTTCCGGCTGCGGGTCAACTACCGCTCCACCGAGGAGATCCTCACTTGGTCGGCGGGGCTCCTCACCCCCGTGACCGTCGACGCCCTGGAGGGCGAGGGGACGGACTCGCTGACCGGGTACCGCTCGCTGCTGCACGGGAGCCGCCCTCAGCTCCAGGGGTACGCGACGCGGGCGGAGGAGACCGAGGCCCTGGTGGACCGAGTCCGGTCATGGGTCGCCGATGGGCTCGCGCCGCACGAGATCGGCGTCTGCGCGCGCTTCAACCTCTCCCTGGACACAGCGGAGGAAAAGCTGAGGGCCGCCGGCATCCCGGCCGTGCGGGTCAAGGGTCAGGTCCCGTACGGGACAGAGGGCGTGCGGCTGGCGACCATGCACGCGATGAAGGGACTCGAATTCCGGGCCGTCTCCGTCCTCGGGGTCAGCGAGGGGGCCGTCCCGTTCGCGCGCGAGATCACGGCACGAGAATCGGATCCACTGCAGCACGAGGCCGACCTGCTCCGCGAACGCTGCCTGCTCTTCGTCGCCTGTACACGCGCCCGCGAAGCACTGGCCGTCACATGGGGCTCCGCCCCGAGCCCGTTCCTGCCCCTCGCAGCCCGCCCCGTCTGACCGGCCCCGGTGCGGGGTGGGGCGGGCGCCACCCCGCACCACCTCTCATTCCTCGGGTGCCAGTGCGCCCGTCGCCAGACCGTCCCGGGCGAGATCGGTGAGCTGCCTGCTCAGTTCACCGATCTCACGCATGTCCTGCTCGAAGGTGGACAGGGCGCGGAAGGTGCAGCCGTACCGTCGCTGGTCTTCGATGCCCATGCGGGGGATGCGTGCGCCGCGCGTGTCGAGGCGGTAGCTCCCGCTGGTGCTCGTGGCCCGGCGCATGTTCGCGGAACTCCGCAGAAATCCCTGCAGGTAGTCCGTGTCGAGCTGATCACTGGCCGACACCGGCTCCGACTCCGCATAGCTGACCAGCCCCGCCCGGGCGAGGTCCGCGACGCTGGTGGTCACGGCGTCCAGAGAGCCAGGTCCGTCCCCCTCGACCAGCTCGGGCAGGAGCGCGGCAAGGCGGCGGATTCGTTTCTCCACTTGCTTGCGCAGGGTGGCGTACTCACCGGGATAGTCGCGGTGCCGGGAGCGAAGGTGGGTGCCAGGTGTGAGATCGACGGTGTCGTCGAGGAGTTCGATCACCGGTACGTCGGCGACCTGATCGGAACGCGGGTCCAGGGCACCGTCCGGGCTGTTGCCGGTCAGATCGACCATGCGCACGGTGTGGTTCGTCTCCGTCTTCGCGGAGCCTTCAGGCCGTTGGAGGCACCATACGTGCACGGGCAGGGAGTGCGAGGTGGCCGCCCCCGGCGGGAGGGCCACCACCTGGCGCAGGATGCCGCGGCGTACGAGCTCCGCGCGGATGCGACGCCCTGCCTTACGGTAGGCGACCGAGGCCGGCATGACCATGAGGACATGGCCGCCCGGCGCGGTGTGCGCGTAAGCGTGTTGGAGCCACGCGAGCTCCCCTTCCGCCTTGGACGGTGTACCCAGTTCCCAGCGGGAGTCGAGCAGCAGCTCCTCCCTCCCCCATTCGGTGACGCCGGCCGGCGGATCACAGACGACAAGATCCGCTCTGAGGTCCGGCCACGCGTCCGCGCGCAGGGAATCGCCGGCTGTGATGGCGACTTGTGCGCGTTCCAGGAGATCGGCGCGGAGCTGCGCGAAACGAGCGCTGTCGGCATCCGCTTCCTGGCCACAGCAGCGCGTGTCCTCACCCGAAGCGACAGAGAGAAGCAGCACCCCGATGCCACACGCGGGGTCGAAGACCGTGGCATTCGCGGGAAGTTCGGGTGCGAAGTGGCATACGGCGCGCACGAGGCGTTCGGGGGTCACCTGATCCGATCCCGCCCGCCGCGCCGAGTCCACAAACCGTTCCGTCAGTCCGTCGACAAGGTCGACAGGTGCCTCGCTCCGAACGATCCGGCGCACGTGGGCCACCACCTCGTCCGGCAGGCCGGGCGAGGGCGCCCCGGCCAGGGCCGCGGCCACCTCGGCCAGGCCTGCGACCATCTGCTCCCCGTAGACGGCGCGCAGGGCTTGCCACAGCTCGACTTCGGGCGAGATCTCCTGGCCCTTGCGCTGCTTGTCCAGCCAGGCCTGGACCTCGGCAAGCGCGAAGAGCGGACTGTTCGCGGCACCTCCGGCCGGTGCGGGGAAGTCGTCATAGCGCCGTCGCCAGTTGGAGACAGCCGCCCGGGTGACACCGGCCAACCGAGCGATCTCGGCTCCGGTGACCAAGGCGCCGACCGATGTAGCGGCATTCTCTGTCATAGCCACAGCGTACACGCGACGCCATAAGCTCTCCAGAGTGAGACCCGTTGACATCATACACAGATAATCTTCAACTTCTCTCGTGTACGAAGTACCTCGTCCGACCATGTCGCGAGGGCATGCCACGCTCCCTGCGCCCCTCGCGGAGGTCCTCCTGCCGGGAGCGGGGGCGGACGGGTCTCGATACGGCCACAGGGAAGTGACGGGGTGCCGGTGGTGTCTACGATCCCGGCGTGGACACGTACCCCTATGCCCCGCCGCCGCCCCCGTTGCCCCCGCAGGTGGCTGTTCGGCGGTGGTGGCAGCATCCGGGGCTTGTCGTCGGGGCGCTGGTGGTGCTGCCGCCCCTCGGGATCGTGCTGGCGTGGACGAGTCGCTGGGAGCGGAACCGGAAGGTCCTCGCCACCGTGCTCGCGGCCGTGTGGTTCGTGCTGCTTTTCTTCGGTGGTGGTTCGCCGGAGAAGAAGCCGGTGCGGGGCGACGACCGGCCGTCGAAGGTCACGGTCACCGCATCTGCCTCCACCTCCGCCTCCCCTGAGCCCTCCGGGCCTCCTTCCCTCGTCGGGAAGAGTCTCCAGGAGGCGGGGGAGGTCGCCTCCGCCGCCGGGTACTCCGTCGTGTCGCACGACGCCTCCGAGCAGGACGCCAGGCAGTGGGACGCGGACGAGTGGACGGTGTGCTTCCAGACGTCGGCGGGGCAGCGGGAGGGTGGTCGGCCCGTTCTGGACCTCGGGGTGGTGCGCGTCGGGGCGCCCTGTCCGGCCGTCGACGGGGAGAAGATCCCCTGGCCGAAGATGCCCGTCGTCACCGCCATGACCTTCGAGCGGGCCGCGGAGGCGCTGGGGCCGATCGGGTTCAGGAAGGTCGAGCCGGAGAGCGCGTACTCCGATGTGGCGCTGCCCGGCGTCGCGGACCCGTGGAAGGTCTGCTTCCAGGATCCCGAGCCGGGCGGGACGGTCGAGAACCCGCAGTTCGGGACCGTCTATCTGAAGCTGGCGCCGCCCGATGCCGTCTGTCCCGAGCGGCCGTACGCCACCTTGCGTCCCGCGCCGACGCCGTAGCGGAGGGCTCAGCCGGCGCCCGGCATCACTCCGCCGCCCTTGAGCCGTTCGATGTCGGAGGCGCGGACCTGGATCACGAAGAGGGCGACCAGGGCGCCGACGACGGCGAAGATCGCCGCCGTGACGAAGCCCGCGGAGACGCCGGCGGTGAGGACCTGGTCGCCCCAGGGGGGCGGGAGCTGGCCGGTCTTGGCGAACTGGGCCTTCTCCAGCGGGCCGGCCTGGGAGAGGAAGGCGGGGACCTGCTTGTCCGCCTCGTTGCGGCTGGCCGTGCCGAAGACGGTCACCAGGATCGAGAGGCCGAGCGAACCGCCCACCTGCTGCATGGCGTTGAGCAGGCCGGACGCCGCGCCGGACTCCCTCTGTTCGACGTTCGACAGCGCCATGATGGTCAGCGAGACGAACATCAGGCCCATGCCGAGACCGAAGACGAGGATCGGTCCGAGGATGCTGCCCGCATAGGTGGAGTTCACATCGGTGAGCGTCAGCCAGGACAGGCCGGCCGCGGCGAGCACCGAGCCCACCACCATGAAGGGTTTCGGGCCGTACTTGGGCAGCAGGTTGGACGTGAGGCCGGCGCCGACCGCGATGATCGCGCTGACCGGCAGGAAGGCGAGCCCCGTCGTCAGGGGGCTGAAGCCCAGCACCTGCTGCACGAAGAGGGTGAGGAAGAAGAACATCCCGAAGATGGCCGCCGCCAGGCAGAGCATGATGACGTAGGTGCCCGAGCGGTTGCGGTCGGCGAACATGTGCAGGGGCGTGATGGGCTGCTGCGAGCGCCGCTCGATGAGGATGAACGTGCTCAGGAGGACGATCGCGGCGACGAACGAGCCGATCGTGTAGGGGTCGCTCCAGCCTTCCTGCGCGGCCCGGATGAATCCGTACACCAGCGCCACCATGCCGAGCGTCGAGGTCAGCGCGCCGGCGAAGTCGAAGTGGCCGGGGTGCCGCTCGGACTCCTTGACGTGTCGCGGTGTGAGGAGCGCGATCAGCACGGCGATCGGGACGTTGACGAAGAAGATCCAGCGCCAGTCGAGCCACTGGACGAGCATGCCGCCGGCCACCAGGCCGATCGCGCCGCCGCCCGCCGAGACGCCCGCGAAGACGCCGAAGGCCCGGTTGCGTTCCGGTCCTTCGTCGAACGTCGTGGTGATCAGGGAGAGCGAGGTCGGCGAGGCTATCGCGCCGCCGACGCCCTGGAGCGCCCGGGCCGCGAGGAGTTGCCACTCGCTCTGCGCGAGCCCGCAGAAGAGGGAGGCGAGGCCGAAGAGCAGCACGCCGAAGATGAAGACGCGTCGTCTGCCCAGGATGTCGCCGGCGCGCCCGCCGAGGAGGAGCAGGCCGCCGAAGGTGAGCGTGTAGGCGTTGACGACCCAGGAGAGGCTGGTGGTCGAGAAGTCCAGCGCCGTCTGGATGTGCGGCAGCGCGATGTTCACGATGGTGATGTCGAGGACGACCATCAGCTGGCAGGAGGCGATCACGAACAGGGCGATGCCCTTGCCGTCCCCGCCCTTCTTCGGGGCGGTGGTCTGTGCAGGTGTCGTCGGCTTGGGTGTACTCATGTGGCGCCTCGGGACTCGCCTGGTGAGTGTGCCGTGGGCCGGTCAGTCCACCTTTCGACACTAAGCCCGGGCCGGACGGGTGACCAGTTGATCAAGCGGGGGCGGGTTCGTCCAGGACCGCGAAGCCGTCGAGTTCCACCAGGGCCTGCTCGTCCCAGAGGCGTACGACTCCGATGACGGCCATCGCCGGGTAGTCGCGGCCCGCCAAGCGGCGCCAGATCCGGCCCAGTTCGTGCGCGTGGTCGCGGTAGCCGGGGACGTCGGTGGTGTAGACGGTGACGCGGGCGAGGTCGGCGGGGGTGCCGCCGGCGTGCCGCAGGGCGGTGAGCAGATTGCCGAGGGCGGTGGTGAACTGCTCGGTGATCCCCTCCCCCACGACCTTGCCCTCGGTGTCGAGGGCGGTCTGTCCCGCGAGGAAGACGAGCCGGCTCCCGGTGGCGGTGACGGCGTGGGAGAAGCCGGTGGGCGGGGAGAGTTCGGCGGGGTTGTGGCGGTGCAGGCTCATGCGGTCGCCTCCTTCGGGTCCAGGGCGTACGTGTCCCCCGCGGGCCGCTGCCCGCCTGGCCGCACCTCGGTGGCCGGCGCCTCGGTGGCCGGGACCTTCGTGGTCGGCACCTTCGCGTACAGCTCCTTCGCGATGATCGTGCGCTGCACCTCCGTCGCGCCCTCGTAGATCCGGGGGGCGCGGACCTCCCGGTAGAGGTGTTCCAGGAGGTGGCCGCGCTGGAGGGCGAGGGCGCCGTGCAGCTGGACGGCGGCGTCGACGACGTACTGGGCGGTCTCGGTGGCGAGGAGCTTGGCCATGGCGGAGCGGCGGGGGACGTCGGGGTCGCCCTCGTCGTACGCGACGGCCGCCGCGTACACGAGGAGGCGGGCGGCCTCGGTGCGGGTCGCCATCTCGGCGATGCGGTGCGAGACGGCCTGGAGGTCGGCCAGGACGCCGCCGAAGGCGGGGCGCGCGGCGGTGTGGGCGAGGGCCGCGTCGAGGGCGGCCTGGGCCATGCCGACGGCGAAGGCGCCGACGCTGGGCCGGAAGAGGTTGAGGGTGTTCATGGCGACCCGGAAGCCCTGGTCCGGTGCGCCGAGGAGGTCCTCGGGGCCGACGGGGACGCCGTCGAAGGTGAGGGTGCCGAGGGCGTGCGGGGCGAGCATGTCGAGCGGTTCCCCGCCCAGGCCCGGGCGGTCGGCGGGGACGAGGAAGGCGGTGACGCCACGGGCGCCGGCGCCCCGGGTGGTGCGGGCGAAGACGGTGGCGAAGTCAGCCTCGGGGGCGTTGGAGATCCAGCGCTTCTCGCCGTGCAGGCGCCAGCCGCCGCGTCCGTCGGGGACGGCTTCGAGGGCGAGGGCGGCGGCGTCGGAGCCGGCGTCCGGTTCGGAGAGGGCGAAGGCGGCGACGGCGCGTCCGGCGGTGGCCTCGGGGAGCCAGCGGGCGCGCTGGGCGGGGGTGCCGAAGGCGGCGACGGGGTGGGTGCCGAGGCCCTGGAGGGCGAGGGCGGTCTCGGCCTCGGTGCAGGTGCGGGCGAGGGACTCGCGCAGGAGGCAGAGGTCGAGGGCGCCGGCCTCGAAGAGGCGGGCGAGGAGGCCGAGCTCGCCGAGGGCGGCGACGAGGGGGCGGTTGACCCTGCCGGGTTCGCCCTGGTCGGCGAGGGGCTTGAGGCGCTCGGCGGCGAGCGCGCTGAGCTCCGCACACCAGGTGGTCTGTGCCGGTTCGAGCGAGAATGCGGGCATGTGGGCCCTCTCCGGCGCCCTGCGGCGCCCTCGTCACGGCGCCGTCCGGCGCCTTCGTCCGCGCGCCTCGCGGCGCCCTGTTCCCGGCGCGGTGAAGCGCCGTGATGCTGGCGCCCTGAGGCGCCGTAGTTCCTGCGTCCTGAGGCGCCTTCGTCCGTACGCCCCGTGGCGCCTTCCTCCCGGCTCCCGGGGGCGCCCTGGTCCCGGCGCCCCCGGACGCCTTCGTCCCTACGCCTCGCGGCGCCTCCGTCCCGACGCCCCGCCGCGCCCTGGTCCCGGCGCCTCGCAGCGCCTTCGCCCCGACGCCGTGAGGCGCCCCGGCCCCAGCGCCCCGCCACGCCTCCGTCCCGGCGCCCTCCGGCGTCCTTGTCGCGAACCGTTGACTGTCGTCACCAACACGATACGCTCGTGGAGCGATGGACGACCCCACCACGACAAGGGGACGGACTCATGGAGCTGACGCCCTCGGCCCACCTCGACACGTTCGCCCGTGACCGGCTGCCGCCGCCCGACCGCTGGCCGCGTCTCGTCTTCGACCTCCCCGAGCTCCGCTACCCCGACCGGCTCAACTGCGGCACGGAACTCCTCGACCGCACGGTGGAACGGTTCGGCGCCGACCGGCCCGCCTTCCACGACGGCGAGGGCGGGGTGTGGAGCTACGGGGAGCTCCGCGACCGGGTGGACCGCATCGCCCACGTCCTCACCACCGACCTGCGGCTGCTGCCCGGCAACCGGGTCCTCCTGCGCGGCCCCACCACCCCCTGGCTCGCCGCCTGCTGGCTCGCCGTGATGAAGGCCGGCGGCGTCGCCGTCACCGTCCTGGCCCAGCAGCGCGCCCCCGAGCTGGCCGTGATGGCCGAAGTCGCCCGTTGCAGCCACGCCCTCTGCGACGCCCGGGCGCTCGACGAGCTCCTCGCGGCCCGGATACCCGGGCTCCGGATCACCCCCTTCGGCGGGGACGGACCGGACGACCTGCTGGCCCTCGCCGAGGGCCGGCCCGGCCCGTACGAGGCGGTGGCGACCGCCGCCGACGACGTGGCCCTGATCGCCTTCACCTCCGGCACGACCGGGCGCCCCAAGGGCTGCGTCCACTTCCACCGGGACGTCCTGGCCGTCGCCGACACCTTCTCCGCGCACGTCCTGCGCCCGCTGCCCGACGACGTCTTCGCCGGCTCCCCGCCGCTCGCCTTCACCTTCGGCCTCGGCGGGCTCGTCGTCTTCCCCCTGCGGGCCGGGGCGAGCGCGGTCCTCCTGGAACAGGCCGGACCGAAGCAGCTGCTCGCGGCGATCGAGCGGCACCGGGTGTCGGTGCTGTTCACCGCCCCGACGGCCTACCGGGTCATGCTGGAGGAGCTGACCCAGGGCACCGCCCCTGAGGTGGCCTCGCTGCGCCGCTGCGTCTCGGCCGGCGAGAACCTGCCGGAGGCGACCTGGACGGCCTGGTACGCGCGGACCGGGCTGCGCCTGATCAACGGCATCGGCGCCACCGAACTGCTGCACATCTTCATCTCCGCCGCCGACGGCGACATCCGCCCCGGCACCACCGGACGTCCGGTGCCCGGCTGGCAGGCCAGGGTCGTCGACCGCGACGGCAAGAGCGTCCCGGACGGCGAGGAGGGGTTGCTCGCGGTGCGCGGCCCGGTGGGCTGCCGCTATCTGGCCGACCCCCGCCAGGCGGAGTACGTACGGGACGGCTGGAACGTCACGGGCGACACGTACGTCCGCGAACCCGACGGCTGGTTCCGCTACGTCTCGCGGGCCGACGACATGATCATCTCGGCCGGCTACAACATCGCCGGGCCCCAGGTCGAGGAGGTGCTCCTCGACCACCCCGACGTGGTGGAGACGGCGGTGGTCGGCCGCCCGGACGAACTGCGCGGCCAGGTCGTCGTGGCCTACACGGTGGTACGGGACGGAGTGCCGCGCGACGCCGGCACCGCCGCCGCGCTGCGGGCCTTCGTCCGCGCCCGCATCGCCCCGTACAAATCGCCCCGGGAGATCGTCTTCCTCGACGCGCTGCCGCGCACGGCGACGGGGAAGCTCCAGCGCTTCCTGCTGCGGGACCCGGCGCGACCGGCATGACGTGTCCACCACCCCCTAGAGTGATCACGTGGCCGAGCAGCACACTCCCCGATCCCTGATCGTCTCCTTCTACGGCGCCTACGGCCGTGCGACCGACGAGTCGCCGGTTCCGGTGGCCGCGCTCATCCGGCTGCTCGGCGCGCTCGGCGTCGACGCGCCCTCGGTGCGTTCCTCGGTGTCGCGGCTCAAGCGGCGCGGTCTGCTGCTGCCGGGCCGGACGGCGGCCGGCGCCGCCGGGTACGCCCTCTCGGAGGACGCCCGGCGGCTCCTGGACGACGGCGACCGCCGGATCTACGCCCGTACGGAGCCGAAGCTGTCCGAGGGCTGGGTCCTGGCCGTCTTCTCGGTGCCCGAGGCCGAGCGGCACAAGCGGCACCTGCTGCGCTCCCGGCTCGCCCGACTGGGCTTCGGCACGGCGGCGCCGGGCGTCTGGATCGCGCCCGCCCGGCTGTACGAGGAGACCCGCAACGCCCTGGAGCGCCTGGAGCTCTCCCCGTACGTGGACCTCTTCCGCGGCGACCACCTGGGATACACGGCGACGGCCGAGGCGGTGGCCCGCTGGTGGGACCTGCCGGCGATCGCCGGGCTGCACGGGGATTTCCTCGCCGCCCACGAACCGGTCCTGCGGGCCTGGCGGTCGGCGCCGGCGGGCGCCGAGGACGCCTACCGGGACTACCTCCTCGCCCTGGACTCCTGGCGCCGGCTGCCCTACGCGGACCCGGTGCTCCCGGCGGAGCTGCTGCCGGACGACTGGCCGGGCCGCCGCTCGGCGGAGGTCTTCACGGCCCTGCACGAACTGCTGCGGGACCGGGGCGCGGAGTACGTGGCCCCGTTCCTGTCGGGGGACGCCGACGCCCCCTAGCCCGCCGTTCGGGGGCGGTCGCCGTCGCCGGTGTCGCACGGCCTCCCGCGGTGTCGGGCGTCACGCCCGGCCGGGCGCGTGCTCGCGGGCGGTGGCCGCCGCCTTCTCCGCGGCCTCGGCGATCACGGCGGCGGCGCGGGCGGCGCGTCCGTCCGCGGACCAGTCGTCGATGCGCCGGACCGTGGGGCCGGGGGGAAGGACGCCGAGCTGCCCGAGCAGGGTGAGGTCGTCGCGGACCGCCTCGTGCCGGACGACCCTGCCGTCCCTCAGGCGCAGGAGGTGGACCTGCTCGGAGTCGATCTCGTCCCCGGTGGGCGGGATCGCCCGGAGCGGTGCGCCGTCGCGGTAGTGGACGAAGGGGCCGGTGTGCCGGCCCCGCATGTGCAGCCGTATCCACACCTGGTCGCCGTCACGGACCAGGTCGGTGACGGGGAAGCTCAGGTCGGTGAAGGCGGAGCGCAGCCACGCGCCCGAGGCCAGCACGCCCGCCGGGCCGGGGAGCGAGCAGGCGGCGGGCGAGACGACCGCCTCGCGGTTGGTGAAGTCCTCGTGCACGACCGCCGCGGCCAGCGCCGCGTCTCCGGTCGCCAGGACCGTGAAGAGTCCGCGGGCCGCGTCCTCGGGCGACATTCCCATCGTTCGGTTCCTCTCACGCGGGGGGCGGTGCTCCGCCCCGACCAATATTCAGGTTACACACCACCTATTGAATAGGTTTATCACTTCCTGGACTAGGCTGACCCCATGCCGACCACACGCAAGTACGTCTCGCCCCGGCGGGAGCAGGCCGCCGCCCAGACGCGCGCGGAGATCCTCCGGTCGGCGACCCGGCTGTTCGCCGAGCGCGGCTACGGGCGGGTGACCGTCGCGGACATCGCGGCCGGGGCGGGCGTCTCCGCGAAGGCCGTCTTCGCGAGCGCCGGGAGCAAGAGCGACATCCTCAACGAGATCGTCGACACGGCCGTACGGGCCTCCGGCCATGAGCAGGCGATCAGCGCCGTGCTCGCCGAGCGGGACCCGGAGGCGGCTCTCAGGGCCCTGGCCCACGGCACCCGGGCGGGGAACGAGGACCTGTTCACCGTGCACGAGGCGATCCACAAGGCGCTGCCCTCGCACGAGGACGGCGAGGCGCTGTGGGAGCGCGCCACCGCCGACTACCGCGCCGCCCTGCGCACCGCCGCGCGCCATCTGCACGCCCTGGCACCGGCCCCCCGCCCCGAGGAGGAGACGGCCGACCTCCTGTGGTTCTGGTTCGGCCCGGGCGGCTGGCGCACCCTGGTCACCGAGAACGGCTGGTCCTGGGACCGCGCCGAAGCCTTCCTCCTCCGCACCGCCTTCGCCACCCTGCGGACGCCCTGAGGGCCCCGAAGAGGGGGTCAGTCCCGGCGGCCGGTGGGCGGGCGGCGGCTGCCCGCGCGGTACGGGGCGGGCCAGGGGGCGCCCGGGCCCCGGTACTCCTGCTCGGCCGCCGCGTGCAGGGTCCAGTGCGGGTCGTAGAGGTGGGGGCGGGCGAGGGCGCAGAGGTCGGCGCGGCCCGCGAGGAGCAGGGAGTTGACGTCGTCCCAGGAGGAGATCGCGCCGACCGCGATCACCGGGACCCCCAGCTCGTTGCGGATGCGGTCGGCGTAGGGCGTCTGGTACGAGCGGCCGTAGGCGGGCTCCTCGTCGGGGACGACCTGGCCGGTGGAGACGTCGATCGCGTCGGCGCCGTGCTCCGCGAAGGCGCGGGCGATCGCGACGGCGTCCTCGGCGGTCGTGCCGCCCTCGGCCCAGTCGGTGGCCGAGATGCGGACGGTCATGGGCCGGTCGGCCGGCCAGGCCTCCCGCACCGCGTCGAAGACTTCGAGGGGGTAGCGGAGCCGGGCCGCGAGGTCGCCGCCGTAGGCGTCGGTGCGGTGGTTGGTGAGCGGGGAGAGGAAGCCGGAGAGCAGGTAGCCGTGGGCGCAGTGCAGTTCGAGGAGGTCGAAGCCGCTGCGGGCGGCCCGGCGGGCGGCCTCGGTGAACTGCTCGCGCACGGCGGTGAGTCCGGCGCGGTCGAGGGCGGCCGGGGTCTGGTTGACGCCGGGCCGGTACGGCAGGGGCGAGGCGGCGACGAGCGGCCAGTTGCCCTCGGGGAGGGGCTGGTCGATGCCCTCCCACATGCGGCGGGTGGAGCCCTTGCGGCCCGAGTGGCCGAGCTGGACGCCGAACGCGGTGCCGGGCGACCGTCCGTGGACGAAGTCGGCGATCCGGGTCCAGGCCTCGGCCTGTTCGTCGGTCCAGAGGCCGGTGCAGCCGGGGGTGATGCGGCCCTCGGGGCTCACGCAGACCATCTCGGTCATGACGAGTCCGGCGCCGCCGAGGGCCCGGGAGCCGAGGTGGACGAGGTGGAAGTCGCCGGGGACGCCGTCCTCGGCGACGTACAGGTCCATGGGGGAGACGACGACCCGGTTCCGCAGGGTCAGTCCGCGCAGCCGGAAGGGGGTGAACATGGGCGGGGTGCCGGGCGGGCAGCCGAAGTCCTCTTCGACGGCGGCGGTGAAGGCGGGGTCGCGCAGCCGCAGGTTGGCGTGGGTGACGCGGCGGCTGCGGGTGAGCAGGTCGAAGGCGAAGCGGCGGGGCGGGCGGTCGACGTGCCCGGCGAGCTCCTCGAACCAGCGGAGGCTGGCGCCGGCCGCCCGCTGGGTGGACTCGACGACGGGGCGGCGCTCCGTCTCGTACGCGGTCAGGGCCTCGTCGAGCGTGGGGTGGGCGTCGACGGCGGCGGCGAGGGCGACGGCGTCCTCGACGGCCAGCTTGGTGCCGGAGCCGATGGAGAAGTGGGCGGTGTGGGCGGCGTCGCCGATGAGCACGGTGTTGCCGTACGACCAGCGGGCGTTGGCGACGGTGCGGAAGGCGGTCCAGGCGGAGGCGTTCGAGCGGAGCTCCCGGCCGCCGAGCGCCTCGGCGAAGACCTTGGCGCAGCGGGCGGCGGACTCGGCCTCGTCGAGCTCGTGGAAGCCGGCGGCCAGCCAGACCTCCTCGCGCATCTCGACGATGACGGTGGAGGAGCCGTCGGAATAGGGGTAGGCGTGCAGCTGCATCACGCCGTGCTCGGTCTCGGCGATCTCGAAGCGGAACGCCTCGAAGGGGAAGTCGGCGGCCAGCCAGATGTAACGGCAGCGGTGGGTGGTGATCCGGGGACGGAAGTGCGCGGCGTGGGTCTCGCGGGTGCGGCTGTGGACGCCGTCGGCGGCGACGACCAGGTCGTGGTCCGCGGCCAGGACGGCGGCGGGCGGGGCCTCGGTGCGGAAGCGGAGCCGCACGCCGAGCTCGGTGCAGCGGGCGTGCAGGAGCTCCAGGAGCCGGCGGCGGCCGAGGGCGGCGAAGCCGTGGCCGGTGGAGGTGGTGCGGTGGCCCCGGTGGACGACGTCGATGTCGTCCCAGCGCACGAGCTCGCCGCGGAGCGCCTCGTACACGACGGGGTCCGCGTCCCGGATGCCGCCGAGGGTCTCGTCGGAGAGGACGACGCCGAAGCCGAAGGTGTCGGAGGGGGCGTTCCGCTCCCAGACGGTGACCTCGCGCGCCGGATCCTGCCGCTGGAGCAGCGCGGCGGCGTAGAGCCCGCCGGGCCCGCCGCCGACGACGGCGACGCTCCGGGGACCGGTGCCCGGGGCCGGCACCGTCAGCACCCCCGCCACTTCGGGGGGCGCTTCTCGGTGAAGGCGGCGTGGAACTCGGCGTAGTCCTCGCCGTTCATCAGGAGCGCCTGGGTGGCCGCGTCCAGTTCGACGGCGGCGGCGAGCGGCATGTCGAGCTCGGCGGTGAGCAGGGCCTTGGTCTGGGCGAGGGCGAGGGCGGGGCCGTCCGCGAGGCGGCGGGCGAGGGCGGCGGCCCGCTCCCCCGCCGCGCCCTCCTCGGTGAGCTCGCTGAGCAGGCCGATGCGCTCGGCCTCGGCGGCGTGGACGGGCTCGCCCAGCATGAGGAGGCGGGTGGCGTGGCCGAGTCCGACGACCCGGGGCAGCAGATAGGCGGCGCCCATGTCGCCGCCGGAGAGGCCGACCCGGGTGAAGAGGAAGGAGAAGCGGGTGGTGGGGTCGGCGATCCGGAAGTCGGCGGCGAGCGCGAGGACGGCCCCCGCGCCGGCGGCGACGCCGTGGAGGGCGGCGACGACGGGGAAGGGGCATTCGCGGATGGCGCGGACGACCTGGCCGGTCATCCGGTTGAAGTCGAGGAGCCGGGCGGTGTCGAGGGCGAGGGTGGCGCCGATGATCTCGTCCACGTCGCCGCCCGAGCAGAAGCCGCGGCCTTCGCCGCCGAGGACGAGGGCACGGACGGCGCGCTCGCGGGAGAGCTCGGCGAGGAGGTCGCGCAGGTCGGCGTAGGCGCCGAAGGTGAGGGCGTTGAGTTTGGCGGGGCGGGCCAGGGTGACGGTGGCCACTCCCTGGTCGATGTCGAGGCGCAGGTGCTGCCAGCGTGCCGTGCGGGGCGCGGAGCCGGTAAAGGGGCTCATTCCGGGGGCCTCCTTCCTCCGTAGGGAGGGTATCACCATACTGTGACTGTCGTCACGAGTACGCGATAAGGCCGATGAGGAGGGCGTGCAGCCGCCTCCCCAAGGTCCCGGACGATCGATGACCGAGGTCCTCGCCCTGAGGGCGGGGGTGCCCTGGGAAGCGGATTTTGCACCTCGTATGGTTGAAACCAGGACGTCTCGGGATGCCCCCGTCCCACTCGCCCATCCGCCCCCTCGGCGAAGGGAGCCCGCCCACATGCCCGAAGTCACCCGCCCTCCGGACGCCGGACTCGCGATGTCCGGACCCACGGGCGCCGGACTCACGGCGTCCGGCTCCCCGGCCGTCGGCCCCGGGGCCGAAGCGGCCGGGCCGGTCACCTCCTGGCGCGTCCGGCTGCCCCACACCACCGCCGCCGTGCCGATCGCCCGCGCCCTGATCCGTACCGCGCTCACCGACGCCGCCCCCGGAGACGAGGGCCGCCCCGACAGCGACACGGCGGAGCTCCTCACCGCCGAGCTCGTCGCCAACGCCGTCGAGCACACGGCGGGCACCGGCCCCATCGAACTGGTCGTCGCGCTGCTGCCGGCGCCGGGCGGCTGTCAGATCGAGGTCCACGACTCCCGGCCCGCCCGCCCCGGCGACCTCGTCTGCCCCGATCCGGAGGTCGGGGTCGACCCCTGGCAGGAGCACGGCCGCGGGCTCCTCCTGCTCCGGGCGCTCAGCAGCGACTGCGGCCACCGCCCCACCGCGGACGGCAAGGCGGTCTGGTTCACGCTTCCGGGGATACCGGCCCAACGGCGTCGCCGGGCGGGCTGACGTGCCGCGGGCCGCGACGCCCCCGGACACCGCACGGCAGCGCGCCGACGACCGGCGGGCCGGTCCGCGCGATCGCCGCGACCCGGATCGCCGCGGCACCGGAGGGCGGCCCGGGGACCTCCGTCACGTGGCCGACGGCCGGGGCTGTTCGGGCGGGACCGAGCTTTCGGCCACCGCCATCCACTGGTCGAGGTCGGCCTGCGTGAACTCCGTCCAGGGCGGAGTCCCGGGCAGCCGGCGGAGAAGGTCGAACGCCTCCGCGATGTGCGGCCCGCGGAGCACCGGCGTGTGACAGCCGGCGACGACCTCGGCGCCCAGCCCCTGGAAGCCGTCCACCACCGTGCGGAACTTCTCTTCGTCCGTCAGCGCGACCCAGGGCGAGACCAGGCGTCCGCCGAAGAGCTGCCCGTCGCGGAACTCCTCCGCGGACAGGTCGGCCGTCTCGGGCAGGGGGGTGGGCACGTTCGTCGCGAAGGTGTCCACCGCCCACAGGACGCCGGTCTTCGTGTCGAAGAGGGCCCGGGTCGTCGGGTTGTCGTACAGCGGTGGCCGTCTGGCCACCAGTGTGCGGTCACCGGCGTCCACCGTGTCCCCGTCGATCATGAAGCGGCACCGGTTGATCGGCGTCTCCCACTCCTCGGCCATGCGGCCGAGGGAGAACCAGGTCGTCAGCAGTGTCGCGTTCGGGCACGCGGCGAGGGCGGCCAGGAGGTTGCCGGCATGGTCGCGGTCGTCGTGGGTGAGGAAGATCCATCGCACGTCCAGCGGATCCACCACGGACCACGCGGCCTCCAGCCACTGGGACCGCACCGCCGGCGCCCCGGTGTCCACGAGGATCGGTTCGGCTCCCCGGATCACCATCGAGTTCATCGGGAAGTGGCCGACCGGCGGGGCCTCCAGGGCCCACGGGATGACGAACGTCTCCTCGGCGATCCGGTACGGCTGCAGGAGTTCGAAGGTTTCTGTAGCAGTCATCGCCGCTCTCCCTGGAGTGGGGTCCGGCCACAGTGCCTGTCCATCCAGTCCAGTCCCGTACCACGCCCGCGTCAAACCGGCGACCGGGGCGGCCGCGGCTCAGCCGTTCGCCGCCGGGCCGGCCAGCGTCGCGACCAGGACCGCCTTGATGGTGTGCATCCGGTTCTCGGCCTCGTCGAAGACGACCGAGTGCTCCGATTCGAAGACCTCGTCCGAGACCTCCAGCTCGGTCAGGCCGTGCCGGGCGTGGATGTCCCGGCCGACCGCCGTGCCCAGGTCGTGGAAGGCGGGCAGGCAGTGCAGGAACTTGACGTCCGGGTTGCCCGTGGCGCGCAGCACGTCCATCGTCACCGAGTACGGGGCGAGGGCGGCGATCCGCTCGTCCCAGACCTCCTTGGGCTCGCCCATGGAGACCCAGACGTCGGTGACGACGAAGTCGGCGCCCGCGACGCCCTCGGGCACGTCCTCGGTGAGGGTGATCCGGGCGCCGCTGACCTCGGCGAGCTTGCGGGCCGCGGCGACGACGTCCTCGGCCGGCCAGTACGCCTCCGGGGCGACGATCCGGACGTCCATGCCGAGGAGGGCGCCGGTGACCAGGTAGGAGTTGCCCATGTTGAAGCGGGCGTCGCCCAGGTAGGCGAAGGTGATCCCGTCGAGCGGCTTGTCCGTGTGCTCGGTCATGGTGAGCACGTCGGCCAGCATCTGGGTGGGGTGCCAGTCGTCGGTGAGCCCGTTGAAGACGGGCACGCCGGCGAAGGCGGCGAGCTCCTCGACCGCGGCCTGGCTGTCCCCGCGGTACTCGATGCCGTCGAACATCCGGCCGAGGACGCGGGCGGTGTCCTTGACCGACTCCTTGTGGCCGATCTGGGAGCTCGCCGGGTCGAGGTAGGTGGTGGAGGCGCCCTGGTCGGCGGCGGCGACCTCGAAGGCGCAGCGGGTGCGGGTCGAGGTCTTCTCGAAGATGAGGGCGATGTTCCTGCCGCGCAGCCGCTGCACCTCGGTGCCCGCCTTCTTGGCGGCCTTGAGCTCGGCGGCGAGCGCGATCAGGCCGCGGAACTCCTCGGCGGTGAAGTCCAGCTCCTTGAGGAAGTGGCGGCCGATGAGGTCTGTGGCCATGGGACGCGCTCCTGGGGTACGGGTCGGGAGGACGACGGCGGTAGGGACCCTGGAAGTGTATACGCACTTCAACATTTCTATACAGCCCCCCTCTCCGTGACCCTCGTCCCCCTCAGGAGGCGTCCCGCTCCACCGGACAGCTCATGCAGCGCGGGCCGCCCCTCCCCCGGCCCAGCTCGCTGCCGGGGATCTCGATCACCTCGATGCCCTGCTTGCGCAGATGCGTGTTCGTCGTGACGTTCCGCTCGTACGCGACCACCACCCCCGGCTCCACGGCCAGCACGTTGCACCCGTCGTCCCACTGCTCGCGCTCGGCCGCGTGCACGTCCTGGGTCGCCGTCAGCACCCGGATGTCCTGGAGCCCGAGGGCCGCCGCGATGGCGCCGTGCATCTGCTCCGGCGGATGGTCGGTGACCCGGAGGGACTGCCCCGCGTCCCCCGGTTCGATCGTGTACGAGCGGAGCATCCCGAGACCCGCGTACTGCGTGAAGGTGTCCTGGTCGACCATCGTCATCACCGTGTCCAGGTGCATGAACGCACGCCGCTTCGGCATGTCCAGCGCGATGATCGTGCGCGCCGACCCCGCCGCGAACATCCCCCGGGCCAGCATCTCCACCGCCTGCGGCGTCGTCCGCTCGCTCATCCCGATCAGCACGGCGCCGTTGCCGATGACCAGGACGTCCCCGCCCTCGATCGTCGACGGATAGTCCGACTGCCCCTCCGACCAGTGGTGGAAGGCACCCGCCTCCGGGCCCGTGAACAGCGGATGGTGCTTGTAGATCGCCTCGAAGTGCACCGTCTCGCGCTGCCGGGCCGGCCAGCGCATGGCGTTGATGGAGACGCCGTCGTAGATCCAGGCCGAGGTGTCCCGGGTGAAGAGGTGGTTCGGCAGCGGTCCGAGGAGGAAGTCGTCCAGGTCCATGGCGTGGAAGCGGACCGAGGTCGGCTCCCGGTGCGCCGCCAGGAACTCCCGCTTCGTCATGCCGCCGACCAGCGCCTCGCCGAGCGCGGCGGCGTCCAGCGAGTCGAAGGCCGCGCGGAGGTGGTCGGCGGCGAGCGGGCCGTACTCCTTCTCGTCGAAGACCCGGTCGAGGACCAGCGCGCGGGCCGCCGGCACCTCCAGGGCCTCGCGCAGCAGGTCCCCGAAGAGGTGCACCTCCACCCCCCGGTCGCGCAGCACGTCGGCGAAGCCGTCGTGCTCCTGCCGGGCCCGGCGCACCCACAGCACGTCGTCGAAGAGGAGGGCGTCCTTGTTGGACGGGGTGAGCCGCTTCAGCTCCAGATCGGGCCGGTGCAGGATGACGCGGCGCAGCCGCCCGGTCTCGGAATCGACATGGAATCCCATGCGCCCATCCTGACGGAGCCGGGCGGCCCTGGCCCGCCTTTCGACAGGGGTCGCACGGCTCCCTTCGGCGTCACGTGACCCACTGGGCCACGCCGATCAGGACGATCGCGGCCACCAGACCCCCGATCAGCAGCGCGGCCCTGCGCAGGAAACGACGGGTGTAGCCGTTGCCGAGGTCGTCCGGGCCGGCCGGCGCGGGAGCCGCGGGGCCCGGGCGGTGCGCGGTGCGCGGCAGTCCGTACGCCTCCTTCAGGAGCGTCAGCCAGACCGCGTCCGGCAGGCCCGGCCTCTCGCCGTCGACGATCAGCCAGAACGCCTCCCGGGCGGACGGCGCCGGGCTCGTGCGAAGCCGCGACAGCAGCTCCGCGACCGTGCCGACCGGGGCGTCGCCGCCGCCGAGCAGGGGGCGGACCGCCCAGCGGTGCAGCTCGGCGGCGTTGGCCGCGCGCTGCTCCTCCGGCGGCTCGGAGGGATCGTCCCGCGCGGTGGGCGGCGGGACGGCCCACAGCTCCTGGCCGATGGCCACCTCGCAGAGTTCCCGGCGCATCGGATGGCCCCAGGACGGCAGGCGCCGGGCGATCTCCCGGAGCAGGACGGTGACGACGGCGTACGCCAGGGGCTGGCGCAGCGCGTCCAGCAGCTCGCGGCTCCCGCCCTTCACGACGAGCTCCCGCGCCTCCTCCACGCTCCGCGCGGTCGGCAGCTTGTGCACGAGCGAGGTCTCGGCCTCCCGCCCCCGCGGCCGCCGCCGCGGGCCCTTGCCGGGGCCGGTCCACTGCGGTCCGACGAGCGGCAGCACGGGCCGGGGGTAGGCGACGGCACCGGCCGCCTGCGGCTCGTCGACGGGCCGGGGCCGGGGTACGGGAGCGGAGGGAGGCGCGGGCGGCAGCGGCGGCTCGGGGACGTGCCCCTCCGGGGCGCCCGGCCGGTCCGGGCCCCACGACGCGCCCCGTCCGTCGTCGGAGTCCGGACGCCGGTCCGACGGGCCGGGACGCTCCTCCCGCCCCGGCCCCCGCCCCGGCCCGTCGGACCGGACGGCCGGGCCCGTCCCGGAGCCGCCGGACCACGCCCCCGGAGAGGCCGGGCACGGCGAACCCGACGGCTCGGAACACCCGTCACCCGTCGGGACGGAACGCCGGGGAGCCGACGAGCCCGGATCTCGGGAGTCCCGGGGGTCCTGGGGGTCCTGGGAGCCCCGGGGGTCCTGGGAGCCCCGGAGGTTCCGGGGGTCCGGCTCCCGATCGTCCGGGAAGCCCTGCTCACGAGGGTCCGGGACGCTCTGGCCCCGGAGGTCCCCGGAACCTTGGCCCTGCAAGTCCGGGAAGCTTTGGTCGCGAGGGTCCGGGGAGCCCTCACCCCGAAGGCCCCGGGAACCCTGACCCCGGAGGTCCCGAAAGCCCTGCTCACCGAGGTCCCGGGAGCCCTGCTCACGGAGGTCCGGGGAGCCCTCACCCCGAAGGTCCCGGGAACCCTGCTCATCGAGGCCCCGGGAGCCCCGGTCCCGAGGGTCCGGCGCGGTCTGGTCCCGGTGCCCGCCCACGCCCTCGTACCGACGGTCCGGCAGGCCTTCGTCCCGGGGGTCCGGGGAGCCCTGGCCCCGGGGGTCCGGGGCGCCCCGGTCCCGGGTGCCCGGCGCGTACAGGTCCTGGCGGCCTCCGTACCCGGCACCTCGTGCGCCCTCGTTCCGAGGGTCCGGTGGGGTCTGCTCCCGCTGTTCCCCGGCGTCCCTGGCGCCCTCGTCCCGGGAACCCGGCGGGGCCTGCCCCCGGCGCCCCCCGTACCCGACGTCCGGCACGGCCTCGTCCCCGGGGGCTCTCGCGTCCTCGTCCCGAGGGTCCCGCGCGTCCCCGTACCCGGGGCGCGGCGGGGTCTGTTCCCGTCGCCCCCCGTACCCCGGGCCCGGCCCGTCCCCGGCCCGGAGGTCGGGGGCGGCCCGGTCCCAGGGGGTCGGTGCCCCCCGGTCCCGGTCCCCGGGCTCCGGTGGGACCGGGTTCCTTCGGCGGGGGGCGGAGGTGCGGGGGTCGACGGCGTCCAGGTGGTCGACGGCCCGGGACGCCGTCTCCAGGAGCGGGCCCCGGTAGGTGGCGGCGGCGGTGCGGAGGGCCCTGCCGATCACGTGGTCGCGGCCCTTCCCCTCCTCGACCTCCCACAGGTGGTGGCGGACGAGCCGGGCCGCGACCTCCTCCGCCCGGTCGCCGCACCGTTCGCGCGGGTCGACGCGGCGCCGCTCGGTGTTGCGGCTCGCCGCGCCGGACCAGCGGCCGACGAACACGAAGCGGAGCGAGGTCAGTTCGGCCGTGTCGTGGGTGGCGAAGGTCAGCGGCCGTCTGGTGAGCGCGCCCAGCATGCTGTGCAGCCCCCACAGGACGGGGCAGGCGGTGTCGCCCCGTTCGTCGAGGACGGTGAACAGTTCGTCGGGGTGGCGCAGGAACTCCGCGACCGTGCCGACGAGTTCCTCCGCGGCGTACGGCAGGAGCCGGTCGAGCTCCGCCAGCCCTCCGCGGGTCGCGGCGGGGACGAGGGCCTCCGCCGGGACCGCCGGCAGCGGGCCCCGCGCCTCGGCGGCGTTCACGGCGGCGGCACCGTCCCAGTCCCAGCCGTGGAGCCCGAGGCAGACGGCGGGGCCGAGGAGGGCGGGCGCGCCGACGAGGGCGTGGCAGAGCACGGACGTCCTGCCGTCGGCGTCCGTGAAGGGCGTGCGCCGGATGAGCATCACGTGGTCGCGCCGCCGGAGCCGGATCAGGGCCGGCCGGATCTCGTCCCCGCCGGCCCGCAGCACGGGGCCGGAGAGCTGGAAGAGGTTCTCGGTCTCGTCGCGGGACCCGGACCAGGCGACCGGCCCGAAGCCGGTGTTGCCGGTGAGGTTCTCGCTGTCCCAGCGGAAGACGATCTGGTCGGCCTCGTTCTCCGTCCGTGTCATCGGACGATCCCCTCCGTAGGTTCCGCCCCGGGCAGCAGCCCGCACAGGGCGAAGAGCGACAGCAGCGGCGCGAGGACCCGGCGCGGCCGGGCCCCGTGCGGGAACCGGTCGCCGCGCGCCTGTCCGCCGGTCGCGGCGACGAAGTGCAGGGTGCAGTCGGCGCAGTCGTCGAAGGGCTTGAGCCAGGCGGCGCCGGCGTGGTGGGCGAGGAAGGCGTACGCGTCCCGGCTCTCCTCGCGGACCGCGGCGGGGTCGTGGCGGCCGGTCAGCGCCCGGCCGAGCCAGCGGTCGACGACCGGTTCGAAGCGGACGAGGTCGCTCTTGTTGACGGCGAGCGCGGCGGGCGCGGCGACGAGTCCGCCGCGCTGCCGGGGGATGCGGTTGAGCACGGTGGTGAAGGCCTCGTCGCCGAGGTCGCGCCGCCGCAGTCCGCTCTGCTCGCGCACGGGGTCGAGTCCGGGCAGCCGGAGGGCGCGCAGCGGGTCCAGGACGAAGACGAAGGCGTCGACGCCCATGAGGAAGCGGCCGACCTCCCCGTCCTGTGCGAGGTCCTCGCCCGCGAGGTCGAAGAAGACGACGGGGCGGGCCGGCGCGCCGCCCGCCGAGACGAGCAGGCCGTCGGCGAACCGCGCGAAGGTCTGCTGTCCGGTGCGGCCCAGCTGCCGCCCCTCCTTGAGTTTCTGGACCCGTTCGCGCAGGAAGTTCCGGTGCGCTTCGGGATTGAGCGGCCGGCATTTGAGTCCGTACGGTTCGAGGCCGCCGAGTTCGACCT
The DNA here is from genome assembly GCF_020400725.1 of Streptomyces sp. NK15101. Taxonomy (GTDB): domain Bacteria; phylum Actinomycetota; class Actinomycetes; order Streptomycetales; family Streptomycetaceae; genus Streptomyces. Next base: position 186,959 of record NZ_JAINVG010000003.1, read on the forward strand.
CGCCGAGCATGGCGGCGAGGAGGTGGGTCTTGCCGACGGACGAGCTGCCGACGAGGGCGATGGAGAGCGGTTCGCCGTTGGTGAGGTAGGGGACGGGCAGTTCGTGTTCCTCGTCGCCGTCCACGGTGTGCGGGCACAGGTGGTAGGCCTTGCGCAGGGCGTCCGCGACGTGGCCGGGGCGGCGTTCGGCGCTGAGGTCGAGCGGGATCCGGTTGCCCTTGGCGTCGATGGTGACGAGCAGCCGTTCGTCGTACTCGACGGGGAGCAGGCAGTGCGGGCACATGCGGCCGCGCGGCGGCGGGGGCGGTGCCGGTGCGGGCGTCGCGGCGGGGGCGGCGGGCCGGAGGGCGTCGCCTCCGCCGCCGAAGATCCGGTCGCGGAGGGAGGGGCGCGACGGCCGCGCCGGGGGCGGGGGCGGTTCCTCCGCGTCCGGGCGGAGCGGGGCGGCGCCGGAGGCCGCGCGCTTCCTGGCGATCTGGCGGTCGTACTCGCCGCGCCACCGGTCGAGCGGATCGGCCGCCCCGATGCCGGTGGCGAGCGGGTCGGGGACGTGCAGCAGCCGCATGAGCTCGACCGGCCGGGGCCGGTCCGCCGCGCGCGCGGCGAAGAGCCCGCTCTGTCCGAGGGCGGCGAGGCGGCGGTAGTCGGCGAGGTCGGCCGGGGGTCCCTCGCCTCGGTCGGGGCGGCCGGCGAGGAGGTAGTAGGCGATCTCGGCGACGGACCACAGGTCGTCGCGCGGGTCGGCGACGCCTTGGCCCGCGCGCTGTTCGGGCGAGGCCCAGGGGGCGCCGCCGAAGGGTTCCCGGGCCTCCCCGGCGCGCTGCGCGGCGTACGGCTCGCAGAGCCGGACCCGGGCGCCGTCCCACCGTACGGTGTCGGGCGCGAGGGCCCGGTGCACGAGGTCGGCCTCGCCCAGGAGCCTCACGGCCATGGCGAGTTGGCCGGTGATGCGCTCCTGGTCCTCGGCGCCGAGCCGCCCGGTCCACTCGGACAGCGGACGCCCGGTCGGCGGCCGGTACAGCACGAAGGGCTCGGCGGCGGTCAGGTCGAATCCGACGATCCTGGCGAAGACCGCGCCGAACCTGGCGCCGCCGTAGCGCCGTTCGAGGGCGACGGCGGCCGCCGCCTCCCGTTCGAGGAGGGCGTAGGCGTGCGGGTCGCCCTGCGCGGACGACGCCAGCCGGTACTGGAGGACGGGCACGCCCGTGCCCAGGGTCGCCCGGCGCGCGAGGACGCCGGGACGGCCGGGCGGCCGGTGGTCCTCGCCGTAGCGCACGGCGAAGCGAACCGGCGCCTCGCGGGGGGTGAGGAACTCCAGTTCCTGGTAGTACGGATGGGACGGCGGGGTCGGCTCGCTCAGGTGGTCCGGGTGGTCCGGACCGATCGGCTGGTGCGGGTCGCCCTGCGGGTCCGGGCCCGTCGGAAGGTCCGGGTCGCCCGGGTGGTCCGGGCCGCTCGGGTGGTTCGGGTCGATCACGGTTCTCCCGCCTCCTCGGCGCGGACGGTGTGCACGACGTCCGCGCGCAGCGGTACGAGACGGAGGATGCCGGCGTGCCGTCCCGCGCCGGTCCACACCACGTCCTCGGCGGTGCCCCGCCAGATGTCGTCCCCGGCGGCGCCGCGCCGCATCGCCTCGGGCACGAAGCGGACCTGACGGGCGGCGAGCGGATCGTGGGAGAGCAGCCGCAGGTGCTCGGGGCCGCACAGCGGGACCGTGCGGCCGGGGTCGTCCTCCGCCAGGAGCAGCCGGGCCACCGCGTCGGCGGCGACGCCGGTGAGACGGGCCGCGTCGGGCCGGTCGGAACGGTCGGTGAACGCCGCGAGGGAGGTGAGCGCGTCGGGGTCGCGGAGGCCCTCGTACCGGGGCGGCGGCGAGGCGGCCACGTCCCGCTCCAGGCGGAGCCGGGTCTCGTCCAGGAGTTCGGAGAGCCGCTGCTCGTGACCGGCGCGCGCGAGGGCGCCGGGATCGCGCTCGACGCCCGCCCAGCACCGGTCGAGGATCAGGACGGTCCCGGCGACCAGGTCGCCGACCAGGGTGTCGACGAGCGCGGGGCCCCCGTCCCCGTACCGCCGCTCCAGCCAGCCGGGCGCCGGCCCGGACAGGGGTCCGTCGGCGGAGCTCCCGGCGTCCCGGCCGGGCGGGCCGTACGGATCGGGGGCCGGGGGCCCGGGGGCGGGTCCGGCCGTCTCCCCGGCCGGTTCGGACCAGAGGTCGTCCTCCGCGCCGTCCCCCCAGGCCTCCGGCCCCTCCCCCCAGTCGTCCCCGTCGTCCCGCCAGTCCTCCCAGCTCCAGGACGCCGTCCCGGTCTCCGGGGCCGCCGACGGCTCGGTCTCCGGCCGGTCGCCCTTCCGCGCCGCGTGCGGCCGCCCGTGCGCGTCGGCGGTCTCCGCGAGCCCCCGGAGCAGCCCGGCGACGGCTCCCGCCCCGGCCGAGCAGTGGTGCCGCACCTCGGCGAAGAGCCAGTCGTGGACGGCGGTCGTGACCACCAGCTCCTGGATCTCCCGCAGGATCCGCCAGGCCTCCTCCGGGTCCGCGCGCGCCCACCAGTCGTCCACGGCCCGGCTCCAGTCGCGCAGCGCGAGCAGCACGACGGCCGCCGCGGACACGGCCGCCGCCACCGCCCCGGCCCAGGCGGGCAGGTCCAGGAACAGGCCGAGGGCCGCACCGACGACACCGCCGAGCAGCCCGCCGAAGAGCCGGGGCGCCGCGCCCGTGGCACCGCCGCCGTCGATCCGCCCGTCGGGCGAGCGGTTGGGCCTGCGCCGCAGCATCAGGTGCGCGAGCCCGGCGGCGAGGACGCCGACGGCCGGACCGAGGACCCAGCCGAGCACCGGCCAGACCCCGGCGAGCAGCGCGAGGAGCCCGGTGACGGCGAAGGCCACGGGCCGCGAACCGCCCGCCGTGAAGGGGTACCGGGCGCCGAGCCGCCGCAGCCGCTCGGGACCGCAGATCGCGTCGAGGCGGGTGAGCCGGGTCGCGCTGCCCACGGGCGCGGTGCGCGCGGACAGCGCGGACAGCCGGGCCGCCACCGACCGCAGCGGCAGCCCCTTGCCGATCAGGTCGTGGGTGAGGTCGCGCAGCGCCGGGACGATCCCGGCCCGGGAGATCTCCCGTGGCAGCTCGGGCAGTTCGACACCCCGGTCGCGGAGCACCCCCCGGTGCTCGGCGGTGAGCCGGGTGCCGCCCGCCGCGCCGAACGCGTCCGCGACGGCGGTGCGGAACCGGTCCAGCTCCTCCGTCACCCGCTCCAGGTCCGCCGGCAGGTCGACGCTCCGGCCGGCCCCGGTGAGGAGGCCCGCCGGACCCCGGACGCGGTGGTAGTCCTCGACGGCCTCGCCGACCGCCGCGTCGCAGGCGGCGAGCCTGGCTCCCGCCCGGCCCTGGGGCGGCAGCCACTGGTGTCCGGACAGGGAGCGCGGCACACCCTCGTCGAGGAGGAGCGCGAGCGCGCCGGGCACCTGCTCGGCGGAGATGCTCCCGGCCGGCACGTCCGGTCCGGCGAGACCCTCCACGGCCTGCCGCCAGGCCCGCGCCCTGGCCTCGTCGGTGAGGTCGTGCTCCAGGACCCGCACGGCGGGCACCGCGACGCCGTGCACCACTTCGCCCAGCGCGCGCAGGACGGCGTCGAAGACCTCCGGCGTGGACAGGACGTCGACGAGCGGGCGCAGCACGGCCTCGCCCGGCACGCCGTCCTCCGTGGAGTCGAAGACCCACAGGACGCCGGCGGCGGGCGGGCGGAGGGTGAGGGAGCGGCTCAGGGTCCGTTCGCTCCGGGCGCCGACCGCCAGGCAGACGACGTGCGCCGGCCCGTAGGAGGAGAGGCGCTCGTAGAACAGTTGGTGCGCGACGAGCCGGTCGGCCTCGTCGACGACGAGGAAGCGACGCTCGCCGCCGGGCTGCGGGACGTCCAGGGCCGCGCGGACGGCGGCCCCGGCGTCGTCCGCCCCGGCGGGCGGCGTGCGCAGGTCGAGGCAGACGGCGTGGCCCGGCATCGGCCGTTCGGGGAGGACGGGAAGGACTCGTGGGCTCACTCCGCCTCACCGGCCCGGTCGCGGCGGTACCGCTCGTCGTCGGGCCCGAAGTCCGGGTCGTGGTCCTCCTCGTAGGCGGGGCCGAAGTCCGGCTCGGGCTCCAGCTCCCAGTCGCCCTCGTAGACGGACGGCCCCGAGGGGGCGGGGCGGCCCACGTCGCCGGACCCCGGATCGCGGCGGGCATCGCCCTCGTCCCCGTCCACACCGAAGTACCGGGGCCGGGACTTGTACCCGTCGTCGTCCCGGGGCTGGGGCCGGAACCCGGACCGGGGCTCGCCCCCGGCGCCCTCCTCGTGCGCGGGCCAGGGCCCGTACCCGACGCCTTCCTCGTACCCGGCCCCCTCGGCGTACCCGGCCCCCTCGGCGTACCGGGTCCCCTCCGCGTACCTGGCGCGCGGCTCCTGTCCCGGGCGCGGATGATGGTCCTGGCGCGGGCGGTGGTCCTGGCGCGGGCCGGGAAGGTGGCCGGCGGGCCGGCCCTGGGGGCGGCCCGGCACCTGGCCCCTGCCCTGCCGGGGGGAGTGGCGTTCGTACAGGGCGCGGAGGTTCGCGCGGGTCGCGCGGGCCGCGCTCGGGAAGCGCATGCCGAGGGCGCCCGGGTAGGTGACCTCCCAGAAGTGGCGGAGCGGGGCCAGCCATTCGCTGTCCGCCGGACCGTACTCGGCGGCGATCTCGTCGATCAGGCGGAGCTGGCGCGGGGCGATGTTCTCGACGAAGTGGGTGAAGAGCCGTGAAGGGGGCGCCGGGACCTGGGCGAGGCCCTTGGGCAGGGCGCGCATGAGCCGCTCGCAGAACTGCTCGATGATCTGCCCCTCGTCGAGCAGCGCCGAGCGTTCGTACGCGCGCAGCAGCCCCGCCCAGCTGGAGAGCGAGCCGTCGAAGCCCTCCAGGCGCAGCGACATGGTCGCGGACTCGCCGTCCTGGAGGCTGATCCGGACGAGGTGCGGCGAGTCGACCGGGCCCTCGGTGGCGATGTGGCCGTTCCACATCGCGCAGAGCAGCCGGTGGAGGATGCGCTGCCGGTCCGGTTCGGTGGAGACGAGCCAGTCGTCCCGGTAGCCGAGCCGCTGGCGCCAGTGCAGGAAGTCGTCCTCGCCGCCGGAGTCGCGGGCCTCGGACCAGAGGCTGAGGACGCCGCGGACCTCGGAGATGTCGGTGAGGTTCATGCCGCTGCGGAAGAGGACGACGGTGATGGAGTCGGTGTCGACGGCCCGGCACTCGGGGAACACCCGGGCGGGCAGGTTGAGTTCCTGCGCGAGGAAGTCGGCGGCCCGGCCGTCCGACTCGCTCGCCGGGTGCACGATGAGGATCTTGAGCGGGCCGCTGCCGTCCGGGACGAAGCCGACGGGGAGGAGTCCGGCGAGCCGGGCGCGGAACTGGTCGAGCCAGCGCGGGTCGACCTTCGCCTCGGCGGTCTCGTCGCCCGCGGCGGCCCGCAGCAGCAGTTCCATGGAGGGCAGCAGGGGGCGGGCGAAGACGTCCTCGTTGGCCTCGCCGAACAGGCGCTTGACCCGCCGCTCGACGACCTGCTTGATCTCCTTCACGGCCGCCCCTGAGGAGCGGCGGACCGCGTCGAGGGCGCGCCGCCAGTCGTCGGGCCCGATGAGCCGGTCGAGGAGGGTCGCGGCGTCGGTGGTCTCGGGGAGGCCCTCGCTCTGGGCGAGCCGGTCGACGACGTCGTCGTAGAAGGCGCGCAGGGTGTTCTGCGGGGGCAGCAGGTAGGCGATGCCGGCGCGGTCGTCGCGGTAGAGCTCGCGGCGGCGGTCGGCGAAGGACTTCGCCTCGTCCTGTTCGTGGGCGCGGAGCACCTTGGTGAGTTCGGCGACCTCGGTGGTGACGCGGTTGAGGGAGGGCCGCCACTGGGCCTCGCCGGCCTGCCAGCCGCGGTGCCAGAGGACGCGGGCGCGCCACTGGTACCAGGCCTGCTGCGCGGCGAGCGTGTCCTGGACGTCGGGGTCGGTCCACCGGGCCGGTACGACCCCGCCGACGCTGCGCTTGATGTGGGGGATGTTGGGAGCGGCGGTCTGGACGTTCGGGGGCCGCTCGGGGTCGTTGCGCCGGTTGGCGAGCATGCCGGTGAAGCCCTCCCTGGCCACCCGGTCGGGGTGGCCGGGGAGCCCGGCGAGGACGGTCTCCAGCTGGAAGGGGCCGATGAGGCCGAGGAGTTCGCGGGCTCCCGCGCCCGGCCTGAAGTCCTCGGTGAGGCGCGGGATCTCGCGGGAGAGGTGGACGTCGAGGCGCTGGAGGGAGTGCTCCATGTCGTCCAGCCGCCGCCGGAGTTCCTGGGTGATGTCGCGGCTGCCCCGGGGAAGTTGCTCGGGCAGGGGCACGTCGGGTGCCTCGCGGCTCCACAGGCGGCCGATGCCGGAGCGGGTGAAGAGGTCCCGGACGAGTTCCTGGCCGTCCCGGGCGGGCCGCCGGGCGCGTTCGGACATGCCGCGGACGGCCTGGGCGAGGAGCCGGGCGGCGACGATCTCGGCGAGGTCGTCGACGGGGACGGTGAGGGAGGCGGCGAGGCTGGTGGACATGCCCCGGTAGCCGATGCCGGTACGGGCCGGGGTCGCGCGCTCCACGCTCTTGTTGATGAAGCTGGCGGCGAAGGACTGGTAGTCGTCCTCCGCGCGGTTCACCGCGCCGCTCTCCTCGCCGAGTTCGGTGCCGATGAGCGACATCACCATGGCGGTGATGGAGCGGCGGAGGTCCTCGGTGCCGATGACGGCCGGCTTGGAGAAGAGGAAGGCGGTCTGCATGGTGGCGGGGCGCAGGGCGACGACGCCGTCGCCCGGGTAGGTGACGCTGAGCCGGCCGCGTTCCTCGACGTCGCCGAAGGTGGCGAGGGCGTCGGGCACGTTCTGGTCGTCGACGAGCCGCGAGAGGTCCACGAGGGCGCGGGCGGCGTTGAGTTCGGCCTCGCGGCCGCCGCCGGCCTCGGGCGGGAAGGCGGAGGGCATGACGACGAGGGGGTAGATCTTGACGCCGGGCACGTGGGCGTTGCGGAACTCGTGCCCGATGAGGTGGATGAAGTCGTAGAAGATGCCGGCGCCGGTGCCGCCGGCGACGGAGAAGGCGACGAAGACGTCGCAGCCCCGGATGCGGCCGCCGCCGACCCGCTTGAGGTCGCCGGCCGCCTGTCCGATGGCGCCGATCGCCTCGCGGAGCTGCCGCAGGACGGGTTCGAGGCCGGAGCGCACGGTCGCGAAGAGCGCGGCTCGTCCGACGGTCGGCAGCTGCCCGGCGCCGCTGTTGAGGGGGGCGACGCGCGGCTGGCGGGCCTGGGGCGGCAGCCAGTGCCGGGTCTCCTCGGGGACGGTGACGCGCAGCATGCGGGTCACTTCGGGCGAGGAGTCGAAGTCGGTGGGCAGCAGGTCGCGGACCATGCGGGAGGTGCGGGCGAAGGCGGCGCCCTCGGCGCCCTTGGCCCGGAACTGGGGCTGGCTCAGCAGCTCGCCCTCGCTGAAGTCGGCGTAGACGAACTGGAGGCAGTCGGGCAGTTGGAAGGGCAGTCGGCGGCCGCCGTCGACGAGGTCGGTGCCGTCGGGTCCGCACAGCTCCCGGCGCAGCTGCCGTTCGAGTTCGCTGCCGATCTTTCCGCCGGTGCCGCCGAGTCCGACGAAGAGCATGGGCTGGTAGATCTTCATGTCGTCTCTCCTCGGTGCCCGTTCAGAAGTTCGCGTCGTAGGTGTCGGACCCGCCGGTGGCCCCGGTCGCCCCCGGGGCGGCCGCCGTGCCCGCGCCCGTACCGGTGCCGGGGCCGGGGCCGGTGTCCGTGCCGGTTCCGGATCCGGTGCGCCGGGGGGCGCGGGGTCGCCGGGACCACGGGAGGTCGCGGGTCCGCGGGGAGGGCGTGCGCGCGCCCCGCACGACGAGTTGGTGGTCGCCGAGGCCGACCGGCTCCCCGGCCCTGACCGGCACCTGGGCGCCGCCCCCGGGGCGCAGCAGCAGTTCGCCGGAGCCGGTGCGGCGCAGCACGTGGGCGGTGGAGGCGGCGGTGCCGTGGACGCCGCGGAGCATCGGCGCCTCCCCGTAGGGCTCGTCGACGGTGAAGGCGAAGGTCCCGCCCTCGCTCTGCCCCCTGCGGACGGTCAGCGAGTGCAGGGACCGGCCGTCGTCGCGCAGTTCCAGGGTGACCCCGGTGAGGTCCCGGCGGCGGCGCCGGGCGGCGAGCCGGATGCCGGCGAGGACGGCGAGCACGAGGAGGACGACGGCGCCGCCGGTGACGGCCTTCCACCAGCGGTCCCACCAGGTGGGCGGCGCCACCACGAGGACGTCCAGGAAGGCGGTGTCGAGGACGGTGTCGCCGTCGCCGGTGTCCACGACCGCGATCCGGCCGCCCAGTTCGCCGAGGGCGGTGCCGGGGGCGAGGGTCACCGTGAGGGGGATGCGGGTGCTCTTGCCCGCGGGCGCGGTGACCGGGGTCGGGGCGACGGTGAGTTCGGCGCCGGGCGTCTGGTCCTGGAGGGCGAGCCGCAGGGTGTGCGGCGCGGAGTCGTTGTTGGTGACGTCGAGGGTGCCGCGGACGGTGCCGCCCGGGTGCACGGTGACGCGGTCGACGACGAGCCCCGCGGTCAGCACCGGCACGTCCGGGCCGCGCTGGGCGTGCACCGGGCGCCGGTCGGAGGTGATGCCGGGCGCCGCGATGCGCGTGACGAGCTCCAGGTCGCCGGTGGCCCCGGCGGGCAGGGTGAACGTGCCGGTGAACCGGACGTCCCCGGCCTTCCTGTCGGGCGCCTGCCCGTCGTCGGCGAGCCGGAAGGCGAAGGGCCGGAAGCCCGCGCCGGCGACCTCGGCGGAGGCCGTGAGACCGGCCAGCTGCCGCGGGTCGGTGATGACGACCCCGCGCCGGGTCTGCATCCGCACCTGCACGGTGACCTTCTCCCCCGCGCGCGGGGACGCCGGGTCGAGGGTGACGTCGGAGCGGAGGCGGCCCTGCCAGATGGCGCGGACGGCGACCTCCCGGTCGCGGTGGCCCTCGGGCGCCTCGATGTGCACGCGCCAGCGGCCGGGCAGCGGATCCTTCACGCGCAGCGCCTCGACCGGCCCGTCCTGGCCGCTCACCTCGAAGGTCGAGCCGTCGAACTCGCCCCGTACGGGCACCTTGCGGTTCGCCGGGTCGTAGTAGGTGACCCGTACCTTCGGATCGTGCTTGGCGACCGTGAGGGAGCCGTCGGTGGCGATCGGCGGGATGGTCACGGTCAGGTCGGCGGGCGGTTTCCCGACGGTGCCCTCGGCGATCCGGGCGCAGCGGGCGGCGGCGAAGGTCTCCTGGAGCGCCTTGTCGATCTCGGCGGAGGTGCCGACGACGCGCATGCGGGGGACGGAGTCGGGGATGTCGGAGCAGGCGCCCCGGTAGCCGCCCTCGGCCATCGCGGTCAGCGCGGAGCGGTCGATCTCGCTGCCGAAGCCGAGCGGCCAGATCTGGACGCCGGCCGCCCGGGCGCGGGCGAGCTCCTCGGTGAGCCGCCGCGCCCCGTTGGACTGGCGGGTGTCCCGGTCGGTGCCGTACTCGGGGCTGTCGGCGACGTCCAGCTTGCCGTCGGTGAGCAGGAAGACGACCTTGGGCACGGCCGGGGCCTTCGCGGTGGTGGGCCGGGCCTCCGTGAGGCGGGTGACGGCCTGCCGGATCGCGGCCGGGAAGTCGGTGCCGGGGCCCATGCGGGCGGCGTCGCGGCGGCCCAGCTGCTGGACGCATTCGCTGAGCCGCTCGCGGCCCGCCGCGTCGGCGACGGTGAGCGGGCAGACCTCGTTCACGGGCGACTGGCCGGGCTTCTCGGAGCTGCCGAAGCCGATGACGGCGGCCCGGGAGCGGTCCGATATCTCGCCCTGGCTGAGCAGCGCGGCCGCCTCCGTCTCGCGCGCCAGGTCCTTCTCCGCCAGGCTCGCCGACTGGTCGACGACGACGGCGAAGTCGAGCGGGTCGGGGCCCTCGACGGGTCCGGCGACGGTACGGGCGGGGCCGAAGGCCCCGGCGGCGGTGGCCGTGGCGTGGGGTGCCGTGAGCGGGCCGGGGAGCGCGAGGAGCGCCCCGGCGAGGAGCAGGGCGCTTCCCTTGCTGGTCCAGTGCATCTTCTCTCTCACCACAGTTCGCTGAAGAGGGCCAGGAGGGCGCCGAGCGCGAGCGCGGACACGCCCAGGCGCAGCCACCGGTACTTCGCCGCGAGCACGAGTCCGTGCACGCCGGCCTGTTCGAGGAGCCAGTCGGTGGCGTCCGTGCCGGACGCGCCGAGCCGTTCCCGCAGCACGGTCGCGGACGGACCGCCCGTCAGCTCGCGCAGGAACGTGCGGTCCGCGCCGATCCGGGTGCGCGGCAGGACCACCGAGACGAGCATCAGGACCCCCGCCGTCCACAGCGCGCCCGCCGCGAGGAGGAGCGCGAGTCCGGTGCCGGCGGTGGGCAGCGGGGCGCGGTCCCCGGAGAACACGACCGCCAGGAAGGCGAGGGCGCCGGAGAGCAGGATGGC
>NZ_JAINVG010000030.1 GCF_020400725.1 Streptomyces sp. NK15101
GCCGAGACCACCGGCTCCATCCCGGTGCACCTGCTCTTCCGGGACGAGCCGGGGACCGCCGTCCCCGTCACGGCGGACGGCGAAGAGGGGCCCGCCACGATCTCCATGGCCGCGCCGACCCCGCCGACGGTGGGCCGCAAGCCCGCCATCCCGGCCCCGTCGAAGGTCCAGGCCGCCCCGGCCAAGCCGGATCCCGAGACCGGGACCGAGCCGGGCCCCAAGGCGCGACCGCTGCCGCAGCCGCACGCCGCGTCACCGTCCGAGACGCCGTCCCGGCAGGCCGGGGCCGCGTCTCCTCCCAAGCCGCACCCCAAGAACGAACCGGAGTCCCGGCCGAAGCCGAAGGCCGCCTCGCGCCCCGCCCCCACGGCCGATCCCGCGCTCGTGGAGCGGCCCGGTCCGGTGCTGCCCGGATGGGTCGGGGTGGTCGCCGGGGCGCTGGCGATCGCTTGGTGCGCGGGGCTCGTGTGGTGGACCGGGGCGGTGCCCGACGAGGCGGCGCGGATGCTGCGGCTGCCGGCGCGCCCGTACAACGGCATCCCCCTTGGGCAGTGGGCTCTCCTGGCGCTGGGCGTGGTGCTCGCCCTGTTCTCGCTGGGCGGTCTCAGTCGGGGCCGGGTCGGTTACGCCTGGGTGCTGTCGCTGTTCGGCGACTACCGGGGCACGGTCCGCCGTACGGGCCTGGTGTGGATCAGCCCGCTGCTGATCCGCCGCCGAGTGGACGTCCGGCTGCGGCACTGGCGCAGTGAGCCGCTGTCGGCGGTGGACGCGAAGGGCACCGCGCTCGACGTGACCGTCCTGGTGGTGTGGCGGGTGCGGGACACGGTCCGGGCGGTGCTCGGGGTCGACGGGCACGAGGACTACCTGCGGGAGCAGGTGGAGGCGGCGATGGCCAGGGTGCTGTCGCAGCTTCCGGCGGACGCGTTCCACGAGGACGCGCCGACGCTGCGGGACGCCGAGGCGGTGGGCGAGGCGCTGACGCGGATGCTGTCGGCGGAGTGCGCGCCGGTCGGCGTGGACGTGTTCTCGGCGCAGCCGACGCGCATCGAGTACGCGCCGGAGGTGGCGGCGGCGATGCGCCGGCGCCGGATCGCGGCGATCGACGCGAAGCACCGGGACAGCGTCCTGACCTCGGTGGTGGACGCGGTGGACGACGTGGTTCACCGGCTGACCAGTCGTGGTCTGGTGGAGCTGGACGACTACGAGCGCAAGGCGCTGGTCAAGGACCTGACGGTGGCGTTCTACACGGGCAGGACGGGGCCGGTCGAGGGGGCGTGAGGGGGATGGACATGTCCAACGTCCGTCCATACCTTGGTACTTGGTCCAGACCAAAGCACGAGTGAAGCAGTACCGTACGCGCGCGCACGGCCCAACGGAACTCCCCCACGTTCTCCTGGAGCGACAGCATGCGCAAAAAGTCAGTCGGGGCGGCGGTGGTGGCGCTCGGCGTCGCCGGCGTCACCCTCCTGGGCGCCGGCACCGCCGGAAGCCACGGCTACACCGACTCGCCGATCAGCCGACAGAAGCTCTGCGCCAACGGCACCGTGACGAACTGCGGCCCCATACAGTGGGAGCCGCAGTCGGTCGAGGGCCCGAAGGGCTTCCCCGCCGCCGGACCCGCCGACGGGAGGATCTGCTCCGCCGGGCTGTCGCAGTTCGCGCAGCTCGACGACCCGCGCGGCGGCACCTGGCCCGCCACCCGGCTCACGGCGGGGCAGAGCTACAGCTTCCGCTGGCAGTTCACGGCCCGCCACCGCACCACCGACTTCAAGTACTACATCACCAGGAACGGCTGGGACCCGACGCAGAAGCTGACGCGGGCCGCGCTCGACCCCCAGCCGTTCCTGACCGTCCCCTACAACAACCAGCAGCCGCCGGCGACGCTCTCGCACTCCGGGACGATCCCGGCGGGCAAGACGGGCCGGCACCTGATCCTGGCGGTGTGGACGATCGCGGACACCGCGAACGCCTTCTACGCCTGCTCGGACGTCACGTTCTGACGGTCCGTCCCTGACGGTCCGTCCCTGACGGTTCAGTTCTGATGAGTCGTCAGTTATGGTCCGGCCCATGAGGAGCGCGGACACCGTCGCGGAGCTCGTACGGCGCCAGTGGGGCGACCACCGGACCGGCCTGAGGGACGAGCACCACACCCTCACCCACCACCAGGTCGCCTCCGGCGCCGCCGCGCGGGCCGCACTGCTCGTGGACCTGATGCCACCCGTGCCGGGGGGCGAGCCACACCTCGGCATCCTGCTCGACAACACGCCGGAGTACCCGCTCTGGCTCAGCGCGGCGGCCCTCGCGGGGGCCGCCGTCGCCGGGATCAACCCCACCCGGCGCGGCGCCGAACTCGCCCGGGACATCCTCCACACCGAGTGCCGGGTCCTCGTCACCCAGCGCGCCCACCTGCCGCTCCTCGACGGGCTCGCCCTGCCGGGCCTGCGGATCCTGGTCACGGACACCGAGGCCTACCGGGAACTCCTCGCGCCGTACGGGGACGCCCGCCCCGGCGACGCACGGCTCGGTCCCGTGCGCCCCGACAGCCGCTTCCTGCTCTCCTTCACCTCCGGTTCGACGGGCGCGCCGAAGGCCGCCCTCTGCAGCCAGGGGCGCCTGGCGGCCGCGGGCGCCTCGCTCGTCGCCCGCTTCTCCGTGGGCCGGGACGACGTCCACTACGTCTGCATGCCGATGTTCCACGGCAACGCCGTCATCGCCGACTGGGCGCCCGCGCTCGCCGCCGGGGCCGGAGTGGCGCTGCGGGCCCGCTTCTCGGCCTCCCGCTTCCTGCCGGACGTCCGCCGCTTCGGAGCCACGTACTTCACGTACGTGGGCCGAGCCGTCCAGTACCTCCTCGCCACCCCGCCCGGCCCCGACGACCGCGCGCACCCGCTGCGGCTCGGCTTCGGCACGGAGGCGGGGGCGGCGGACGCGGCCCGCTTCCGGGAGCGCTTCGGGGTCCCGCTCGTGGAGGGGTACGGCTCCTCCGAGGGCGGCGCGGCGATCCAGCGGACCCCCGACACTCCGACGGGCGCGATCGGCCGGGCGGCACCGGGCGACGACCTGGCGGTCATCGCCGCCGACACCGGCGAGGAGTGCGCCCCCGCCCGCTTCTCGCCCACGGGCCGGCTCCTCAACGCCGCCGAGGCGGTCGGCGAGCTCGTCAACCGGGGCCGCTCGCCCTTCGAGGGCTACTGGCGCAACCCGGAGGCGGAGGCGGCCCGGCTGCGCGGCGGCTGGTACTGGACCGGCGACCTCTTCTACCGGGACGCGGACGGCTTCCTCTACTTCGCGGGCCGTACGGACGACCGCCTGCGGGTCGACAGCGAGAACCTGGCCGCGGCGATGATCGAGCACATCCTCGCCCGCTGGGACCGGGCGGCGGGGGTCGCGGTCTACGCGGTACCGGACCCGGTGACGGGCGACCAGGTCATGGCGGCGCTGGCCCTGCGGGAAGGCGCGGTCTTCGACCCGGAGGCCTTCGCCGACTTCCTGGCCGCCCAGCCGGACCTGGGCACGAAGATGCCGCCGCGCTTCGTCCGCGTGATGCGGGAGCTGCCGCTCACGGCCACGAACAAGATCCACCGGGTGGCCCTCCGCCGGGCCGGCCTCCGGTGCGAGGACCCGGTGTGGTGGCGGCCGGTGCCGGGGTGCGCCTACGAGCCCCTGACACCGGGGACGAGGGCGATGCTCCTGGACCCCGCCCCCCTCGGACGGCCCCCGTCCTGACCGCCCCCTCCGGCCGACCCGTGCCCCCGCCCGTTGTGGGCAGGCGTTCCGCAAGGGGCGGAACGGGTGGGCACAACGGAACGGCGCCCTGCCGGCGCCCGAGGCTCCTGGGCCTGGACCGGCACCGGACGTGCGCCGCCCCTTGTGGTGCGGGTCCAGGCGCGGAACGCGGAGGCGCCGCCGAAGGGCGCCGTCCCGTGTGCCCACCCTCCCCCAAGCTCTCGGCTCCGCTCGAGCAGGGGGGACCCCCTCGCCCCTGCGGGACGACTGCCCACACGGAGGTAGCAGGGGGCGCCGCCCCGTCGGGGGTAGGCCCAGCCCCACCCCCGTGACGCCCGCCAGACCCCTGGCTCCGCCCCTCGCCGACGCCTACCGTGGCCGTTCATGGACCCCCGTACCCCCTGGCAGGCACTCACCCGCCCCCGTTTCCCGTTCGGGCCCTGGCCTTGGCGGGCCGGGGGATACCTCGCGTCCGGGGGGCTCGTCGGGGCCGTGGCCGGGGCCGGGCTCCTGGTGCTCGGGGTGTTCTCGCTGGTCCTCGTCGGGCTGCCGCTGCTCCTCCTCTTCGGGCTCGCCCTCGGCCGGGCCGAGCGTCTGCGGCTCCGCCTCGTCGACCTGGACCCCGTCCCCGACCCGCACCGCGTCCCCGCCGCGCCCGGCCTGGCGGTCTGGTTCCGGACCCGGGCGACGGAGCAGGCCACCTGGCGGGAGCTCGCGTACGCCCTGCTGCTCGCCACCGTCCTGTGGCCGCTCGACCTCCTCGTCCTCGCCGTGGGCGCCGGCCTGCCCCTCGCCCTCCTCAGCGCGCCCTTCCGTCTCGCCGCGGACGGTCACGAGACCAAGGTCGTCAAGGCGTATCTGGTCACCTCCTGGCCCGAGGCCCTCGCCGCGGCCCTCATCGGCGCCGTCCTCCTCGTCGCCCTCGCCTACCCCCTCGCCGCCGTCGCCGGGGCCCGTGCCGCCCTCGCCCGAGCCCTGCTCGCCCCGCGCGAGACCGGGCGGCCGGGTGCGATCGGCGAGGTCATCGCCTCCCGCGCCCGGCTCGTCGACGCCTTCGAGGCCGAGCGGCGGCGCATCGAGCGCGATCTCCACGACGGGGCCCAGCAGCGTCTGGTCGCCCTCACCATGACCCTCGGTCTGGCCCGGCTCGACGCCCCGCCCGGCGGCCCGCTCGCCGAGCAGCTGGCGAAGGCCCACGCGGAGGCCGGGCAGGTCCTGACGGAGCTCCGCGAGCTGATCCACGGCATCCATCCGCAGGTCCTCGCCGACTACGGACTCGGCCCGGCGCTCGCCGACGCCGCCGACCGCTCCGCCGTCCCCGTCGACATCGGCGCCGACGTCTCCGCGCTGCCCCGGCTGCCCGTCGCCGTCGAGAGCGCCGCGTACTTCGCCGGCTGCGAGGCCCTCGCCAACGTCGGCAAGCACAGCGGTGCCCGCCGGGCGCGGATCACCGCCCGGCACGCCGGCGGCGTCCTGCGGCTCGACGTCGAGGACGACGGGCGCGGCGGCGCCGACCCGGCCGGGGGCTCCGGTCTCACCGGACTCGCCGACCGGATCGCCGTCCTCGATGGCACACTGGCGATCATGAGCCCGCCGGGCGGGCCGACCCTCCTGCGAGTGGAGATCCCGTGTCCCGCACTGCCGACAAGCTCCGCGTCGTCCTCGCCGAGGACAGCGTCCTCCTCCGGGAGGGACTGATCGGACTCCTGGCCCGTTTCGGGCACGAGGTGGTCGCCGCCGTCGGTGACGCCGACGCGCTCCGCGAGGCGGTCGCCGCCCACGAGCCCGACATCGTCGTGACCGACGTCCGGATGCCGCCCGGCTTCCAGGACGAGGGCCTGCGCGCGGCGGTCGCGCTCCGCGCCGAGCGGCCGGCCCTGCCGGTCCTGGTCCTCAGCCAGTACGTGCAGCGCAGCTACGCCGCCGACCTCCTCGACGCGGGCGACGGCACCGGCGTCGGCTATCTCCTGAAGGACCGGGTCGGGCAGGTGGAGGAGTTCGCGGACGCCCTGGCCCGGGTCGCGGCCGGCGGCACGGTCGTCGACCCGGAGGTCGTACGGCAGCTGCTGCGCCGGCACCGGGATCCGCTGGAGGCGCTGACCCCGCGCGAGCGCGAGGTCCTGGGCCTGGTCGCGGAGGGCCGCTCCAACGGGGCGATCGCCCGCCGTCTGGTCGTGACCGAGGCCGCCGTCGGCAAGCACATCGGCAACATCCTGGCGAAACTGGACCTGCCGCCGGCCGAGGACACCCACCGCCGGGTCCTCGCCGTCCTCACGTACCTCCGGGCCTGACCGCCGGGGCCGTGGCCTCCGGACGCGACAAGAAGGCCCCCTCACCGAGGTGAGAGGGCCTTCCCTGTCTGTGCGCCGCCAGGGACTCGAACCCCGGACCCGCTGATTAAGAGTCAGCTGCTCTAACCAACTGAGCTAGCGGCGCCTGCTGACAGAGAAAATACTACCTGGTCCCGAGGGGTGCTTCCGACCACCCTTCGGGACCGGCTCCGAGCAGGCCGGGCCGCGGCCTCAGATCGCCAGCGAGAGGACCACCGGGGCGGCCCTGCGGTTGAGCGTGTCCGCCGCCGCGCGCAGCCGGTGGGCGTGCTCGATCGGCAGGGAGAGCGCCAGGCAGCCCACGGCCGAGCCCGCCGTCAGCGGGACGGCCGCGCAGACCGTGCCCACCGCGTACTCCTGGAGGTCGAGCACGGGGACGGTCGCCGGCTGGCTGTCGAGCTTCGAGAAGAGGATCCGCTCGTTGGTGATCGTCCGGGAGGTCAGCCGGGCGATCTTGTGCCGGGAGAGGTGGTCCCGGCGGCCGTTCTGGTCGAGCTGGGTGAGCAGGCACTTGCCGACCGCGCTGGCGTGCGCGGCCGAGCGGAAGTCCACCCACTCGTTGACCTTGGGCGTGCGCGGGCCGTCGGCGAACTGGGTGATCTTCACCTCGCCGTCGATGTACCGGCTGATGTATACCGCCGCGCCGGAGCATGAGGAGCAGTGAGGACAGGTGGGCGACGGGCAGGCCGGTCTCGCGCGCGATCTGGACGTCTGTCACTCCGCCACCGTGCCGTGAGACCGTCTCGAGGACGCGCAGGGCGTATTGCACCGAGTGGAACGGCGCGGTGGGCTCGGGCTTCAGCGCCACGGTTTCCCCCTACCAGGTTGTGACCGCAAGCTTTCGTACCACGATAACCGCCAAGGGCCCTTTACGGGGCGGCTGTTGGCGAGAATGATGCGGCGGACCTGGCCCCTGGGCTGCGACGCGACACCCTGGCATATGCCCACGTCATGAGTGGTGCGCAGAGCCTCAGGTCAGGGCCGTGTGCGGCGGTGCCGACGTCGGTGTTCGGCCATCGGGGCGCGGCAGAAAATTTCTGCCGCGCGGGGGGCGGAATAAGCGGAGACACCCTCCTGTTGTCGTTCTGACGTATCCGCACGCATGCCGAGGAGGGTTCCCACGGTGATCGACGCCATTCGAGGAGAGGCGCGGGGCAGCGCGCCCGTGCCGCTGTCCGTGCTGGACCTGGTGACCGTCGGCAGCGGGCGGACCGCGACCCAGGCGCTCGCCACGAGCGTCGAGCTGAGCCGGCTCGCCGAGCGGCGCGGCTTCCACCGGCACTGGGTGGCCGAGCACCACTCCATGCCCGGGGTCGCCTCCTCCTCCCCGGCCGTGATCCTCGCCCACCTCGCCGCCCACACCCGGCGCATCCGGCTCGGCTCGGGCGGCGTCATGCTGCCCAACCACGCCCCGCTCGTCGTCGCCGAGCAGTTCGGCACCCTGGAGGCGCTCGCCCCCGGCCGGATCGACCTCGGCCTCGGCCGCGCGCCCGGCACGGACGGGGCCACGGCCGCCGCCCTGCGCCGCAGCGAGACCCTCCACGAGGGCGCGGACGACTTTCCGGAGCAGCTGGCCGAGCTGACCCGCTTCCTGGACGACGACTTCCCGGACGGCCACCCGTACGCCCGGATCCACGCCGTGCCGGGGCCGGTCCAGGGCCCGAAGGGGCGCCCGCCGATCTGGCTGCTCGGCTCCTCGGGCTTCAGCGCCCGCCTCGCGGGACTGCTCGGACTGCCCTTCGCCTTCGCCCATCACTTCTCGGCCAGGAACACGATCCCGGCGCTGGACCTCTACCGGGACTCCTTCCGGCCCTCGGAGGTCCTCGACGCCCCGTACGCGATGATCGGCGTCTCGGCGTTCGCCGCCGAGGAGGCGGCGCAGGCCCACCGCCAGGTCCTCGCCGGCGCGCTCGCGATGCTGCGGCTGCGCACCGGCCGACCGGGCCTGGTGCCCACGCCGGAGGAGGCGGAGGCGTACGGATTCGGCCCCGCCGAGCGGGAGTTCGTCGACGGCTGGCTCGCGAACGTCGTGTACGGCACGCCGGACGAGGTGCGCACCGGCCTGGACGACCTCCGGAAGCGGACGGGCGCGGACGAGTTGATGATCACGGCCAACGGGCACGGGGGACCGGAGCGGGTGCGGAGCTACGAGCTGATCGCCGACGCGTACGAGCTGCCGGAGCTGCCGGGCACCCCCTAGGGGCCGGAATTCGCGGGCCGCTGGTTCATCGTCGAACGAACCGCGCCGGCACCCTAAGCGAACCTTAAACCGCTCGTCACCGATGGTGGCGGGCGGTTTCCTTTTGTGCTGCACCCCTCTGACAAGGGCTTTCTCCGGGAAATTGGTCTAGTCCTCAATCTGGTTCAGACCATTGACGAGCTGTTTGTGCGGCGGATATCACTGCTCCAACTTCCGTACCGCCACCCCCTCCCGGAGGCAGCACGTGCACCCCCGCAAGCCCTTGATCGCCACGCTCCTCAGCTCGGCCCTCGCCGCCGGCGCCCTCGCCGCCACGGCCGGACTCGGCTCCGCCCAGGCCGCCGAGACCGGCACCACCGCCTCCACGGGCGGCGTGAAAATCGCGTACTACGACCAGTGGAGCGTCTACGGGAACGCCTTCTACCCGAAGCACCTCGACGAGCGGGGCATCGCGGCGGGCCTGGACGTCATCAACTACTCGTTCGGGAACATCCACCCGACCGACCTCACCTGTTTCGAGGCCAACAAGGCCGCGGGCGACGACAACAACCCCAACGCGGGCGACGGCGCCGGCGACTCGTACGCCGACTACCAGAAGTCCTTCTCGGCGGCGGACAGCGTCGACGGCGTCGCCGACAAGTGGGACCAGCCGATCGTGGGCGTCTTCAACCAGTTCAAGGAGCTGAAGGCGAAGCACCCCCACCTGAAGATCAACATCTCGCTCGGCGGCTGGACCTACTCCAAGTACTTCTCGGACGCGGCCAGGACCGACGCGAGTCGCAAGAAGCTCGTCGCCTCCTGCATCAAGCAGTACATCCAGGGCGACCTGCCCGTCGAGGGCGGCTACGGCGGCCCCGGCACCGCCGCCGGCGTCTTCGACGGCATCGACATCGACTGGGAGTACCCCGGCTCGCCCGACGGCCACCTCGGCAACCACTACGCCCCCGAGGACAAGCAGAACTTCACGCTCCTCCTCGCCGAGTTCCGCAAGCAGCTCGACGAGTACGGCGCGGCCCACGGCGGCAAGAAGTACCTCCTGACCGCCGCGCTCCCGGCCGGCCAGGACAAGATCAAGAACATCGAGACGGACAAGATCGGCGCGTACCTCGACTACGCGAACATCATGACGTACGACATGCACGGAGCCTGGGACGGCGACGGGCCCACGTACCACCAGTCCCCGCTGTACTCCGGTGCGAACGACCCGACCGACGTCATCAAGCCGGGCACCGAGAAGTACTCGATCGACAACGCCATCGACTCCTGGATCGACGGCAAGCCCGCCTACGGCATCACCGGCGGCTTCCCCGCGAACAAGCTGACCCTGGGCTACGAGTTCTACTACCGCGGCTGGAAGGGCGTCCCGGCCGGGACCGCCAACGGCCTCGCCCAGCCCGCGACCGGCGGCTCCAACGCCCGTCCGCTGAGCCAGGCGGCCGGCATCGCGTACTACAAGGAGCTCGGCGGCATCGTCGACAACCCGTCGGCCACCTTCTGGGACGACCAGGCCAAGTCCGCGTACTTCTACAAGGACGGCGAGTTCTTCACCGGTCTGGACAGGCGCACCATCCAGGCGCGCGCCGACTACGCCCACAGCCGCGGTCTGGCCGGCGCGATGATGTACTCGCTCCTCGGCCTCGACGCCAACGCGACCCTCTTCAAGGACATCGTGACGGCGGTCGGCTCGTCCCCGACCACCCCGCCCACGACCCCGCCGACGACGGAGCCCACGACCCCGCCGACCACCACGCCTCCCACCACCCCGCCGACGACCCCGCCCGCGGGCTGCACCGCCCCGGCGTACGTGGCCGGCCAGGTCTACACCGGCGGCTCGCTCGTCTCCCACAAGGGCCACACGTGGAAGGCCCAGTGGTGGACCCAGAACGAGGAGCCGGGCACGACCGGCGAGTGGGGCGTCTGGAAGGACCAGGGCGCCTGCTGACCCCCCGCTGAACTCCGCATGACCACTGCCCCCGCCCGGAATGTCCCTCCGGCCGGGGGCAGTTCCACGCCGCACGGGTCAGGACTACACCGGCAGCGGCTCCGCGCCGATCAGTTCGGCGATGCGGTCCGGGGTCACCGCCCGCGAGTACAGCCAGCCCTGCCCGGTGTCGCAGCCGATCCGGCGCAGCCGGCTGGCCTGCCCGGCGGTCTCGACGCACTCAGCGGTCACGGTGAGGCCGAGCCGGTGCGCCAGGTGCACGAGCGCCTCGACGATCAGCTCGTCCGCCGGGTTGGCGTGCTCCTCGTCCTGGAAGCCGCGGACGAAGGAGCCGTCCAGCTTGAGCACGGAGACCGGCAGCCGGCTCAGATAGGCGAGGTTCGAGTAGCCGGTGCCGAAGTCGTCGATCGCGATCCGCACCCCCATGTCGCTCAGCGCCTGGAGCGCCTGGAGCGGCCGGCCGTTCGAGCCCATCACCGCGGACTCGGTCAGTTCCAGCTGGAGCAGGTGCGGCGCGAGACCGGTCTCCGCGAGGATGCCGGCCACGTCCGCGACCAGGTCGGAGTCCCAGACCTGGCGGACCGCCACGTTGACGCTGACGAAGATCGGGCGTTCGCGCGGATGGTCCTTCTGCCACTGCCGGGCCTGGCGGCAGGCGGTGGCGAGGACCCACCGCCCCAGCTCCACGATGGAGCCGTCCTCCTCGGCGATCCCGATGAACCGATTCGGCGCGAGCGAGCCGAACTGCGGGTGGTTCCAGCGCACCAGCGCCTCCACTCCGCGCACCGCCCCGTCGGCCAGATCCACCAGCGGCTGGTACTCCAGGGTGAACTCCCCGCGCTCCACGGCCGGCCGCAGGGTGGAGGAGAGCGACTGCCGGGTCATGCGGTGGGCGTTTCGCTCGGGGTCGAAGAGCGTCCAGCGGGCCTTGCCGTCCGCCTTCGCCCAGTACAGCGTGGTGTCCGCGGCCTGCATCAGGGCGGTCGCCGTCGTCCCGGGCGCCGCGCGCTCGACCACGCCGATCGAGGCGGAGACCGAGAGCCGCTGGCCGCCCAGGTCGAAGGGGCGCTGCAGCGCGTCGAGCACCGAGCGCGCCAGGTCCGCCAATTGTTCCGTGCCGGTGGAGTCCTCGACCAGGATCGCGAACTCGTCGCCGCCGAGCCGGGCCACGAGGTGGCCGCCGTTGCGGGTGTAACCGTCGCTGTCCGCGCACTCCGTCAGCCGGGTGGCGACGGCGGCCAGGAGCCGGTCGCCGACCCGGTGGCCCAGGGTGTCGTTGACCGCCTTGAAGCCGTCGAGGTCCAGGTAGCAGAGACCGATCCGCCCTGTTCTGCCATAGCCGTACGACTCGTATGACTCATATGACTCGTGCGACCGGGGGGAGTCCTGGGAGTCGTACCGGGCACAGGCCGCGGCGGCCGCGGCGTCCTGGGCCGCGGTCTCCAGGGCCGCCGAGAGGCGCTCGAAGAACAGCGCGCGGTTGGGCAGCCGGGTCACCGGGTCGTGCATCTGGAGGTGGCGCAGCCGGGCGTGGAGCTCGCGCCGCTCGCTGATGTCCGCGATCGACAGCAGGACGCGCCGGCTGTCGGGCACGGGAGCGACGGTGACCTCGGCCCACAGCGAGCGCCCGTCGGCGTGTTTGAGGCGCCGGGTGCAGCGGAAGCGGGAACGGCGGCCGCCGAGCACCTCGCGGTAGGCGTGCCAGGTGCGGCCGTCGGAGGCGAGGTCGACGAGGTCGGCCGCGGCCTGCTCCCGGAGCGCCGCGGGCTCGGTGCCGAGGAGGGTGCCGAAGGAGTCGTTGGCGGCGATGACGACGCCGTCCTCGTCGACCACGGCCATGGCGAGCTGGGAGACCCGGAAGGCGGCGCGGTAGTCGCGGAGTTCGGCCGTCCGGCGCGCGAGGTGACGCTCCGTGAGTGCGGGCTCGGCCGCTTGTGTCTCCGCCGGCTCTGGGTGCACCGGTCCTTCGGGGGTTCCGCTCACCGCTCGCTCCCGTGTGCAGTCGGGCCGGTCACATGTGGTCGGGATGGTCGGCCAAGGAAGAGTGAGCCGATCATAGAGCCAGCCGGGGGAGCGTTCCAGCTCCGAGGCGCCTCCGAGGGGTCTCCGGCACTGTGAGGCTGCCCACCGGACCGCCCCGCCCGATCGTTTCTGCGCGGCTCTGACACGGGTCGTAGAGGGCATGACCGAATGTGACTTTCCGTGAGCTGAAGCGCGCTCGTGTCGCGTCGACCTCATGGCGCGCCCTCACCCGCCCGGGGCAGCGGAAACATGCGAAACGTCGCAAACCGTCACAAGGTGGGTGGGGTGTCCCGCATTCCTGATCCGGAGGTCCACGTGAGGGCTCAGCAGCCACCCGGGGGAGTGGAACGCTCACGGCTGCGTGCCGGTGCGGCGGCCTTCACCTCGCTCGCCGCACTGGCCGCCACGGGCCTCGTCGCGGGTCCCGCCGTCGGCGCCCCCTCGGCGAGCCCCTGCGCCCTGCCCCGCACCGCCGCCCACCACTCGCTCGGCCTCGACACCTGGAACGGCGCCTATCCCCGGCCGAACCAGAACCTCGACGCGGTCATGATCTTCCTGTCCTTCCCGGACTCCGCACCGCTCATCGAACCGGCCGAACTCGCCGCCGACCACTTCCCCGCCACCAGCGAGTACTTCGACCGCGCCTCCTACGGCCGCTTCAGCCTGCGCCCGCACCCCCGGCCCGGCTGGACCCCGATGCCGCACGAGTCGGAGGAGTACGACATACGGCGGGACTGGGACGCCGGGAAGCGGGCCGCCTACCTCCGCGACGCGATCGCCGCCGCCGACAAGGACGTCGACTTCTCCCGGTACGACATCGTCTACCTGGTCGCCGACCCCGACGCGCCCGGCGTGGACTCCGACGCGACCAAGGTCGTCAACCTCGAGCGCCCGCTGGAGGTCGACGGCACCGAGATCAAGCGCGTCGTCACCGTCTTCGAGCGGCACCCGCCCGACCGCAACGTCCTCGCCCACGAGACCGGCCACGTCTTCGACCTGCCCGACCTCTACCACCGGCCGGTGGACGGCAAGGGCGACTGGGACACCCATGTGGGTGACTGGGACGTCATGGGCAGCCAGTTCGGGCTCTCCCCCGACCTCTTCGGCTGGCACAAGTGGAAGCTCGGCTGGCTCTCCCGCACCCAGATCACCTGCGTCCAGGGCACCGGCTCCCGGCTGGTCAGCCTGGAGCCGGTCGACGCCCCGCCCCCGGCCGGCGGCAGCCTCGGCACCCGCCTCGCCGTCGTCCGCACCGGCCCCGACAGCGTCCTGGCGATCGAGGCCCGCAGCGGCGCCGGGAACGACACCGAGACCTGCACCGAGGGCGTGCTCGTCTACCGGGTCCGCAGCGACGCGGCCTCCGGCGACGGCCCGGTCGAGGTCGTGGACGCGCACCCGGCCACCCAGGCGTGCTCGGACCGCTCCGTCTACCCGCCGCTCGCGGACGCCCCCCTGGAGGAGGGCGAGACCCTGACC
This sequence comes from Streptomyces sp. NK15101, assembly GCF_020400725.1. Lineage (GTDB taxonomy): Bacteria > Actinomycetota > Actinomycetes > Streptomycetales > Streptomycetaceae > Streptomyces. The sequence continues at coordinate 13,697 of NZ_JAINVG010000030.1, forward strand.
GTGCCCGGCACCGGGGTCCGCGTCGAGGTCGCCGACCGCAGCGGGGCGGGCGTCTGGACGGTGAAGATCACACCCCCCGGAGAAGCGTGACCGGGAAAACGAAGGAGCCCCTCGCTTCCGCGAGGGGCTCCTCCTGTCTGTGCGCCGCCAGGGACTCGAACCCCGGACCCGCTGATTAAGAGTCAGCTGCTCTAACCAACTGAGCTAGCGGCGCCTGCTGACGTCGTAGACATTAGCACCCGGATCCGCCGGAGGAAAAATCGATACCCGCACGTCGGCGGCGGAGGCAGCCCGGACGGCCCGCACACAGGCCCAGAGCACGACCTCGGGGCCGGGCAGCCACGGGTGCCGGGTGTCCGGGGCCACCAGCCAGCGGGGCCCGGCGGAGTCGGAGGGCACGAGCGCCGGCACGGTCACCGCGTCCCCCAGGCCGTGGCAGAGCGGCCGGGGGACCGCCTCGCCCCATTCCTCCCAGTCGAGCAGGGCGGGCAGCCGCTGGGCCGTCCCCGGCGCGGCGAACAGCATCATCCGGCCCCGGTGCGTCGCGACGGGCCCCGAGCCCGGACCCTCCTCCCACAGCCGGTCCAGCATCCGGCGGCCGAAGACCGGGTCCACGTTGACGACGTCGAAGACGGTCCCGCAGGGCAGCGCCGCCGGGGAGGCGGGGCGGGACTCCCAGCGGGTGAGCGCGGCGCCCTCGCGGCCCCCCGCGGCCGAGGCGAGCCAGGCGGCCCCGTCGGCGGTCACCCGAGCCGTCTGGTGCCGTCCCTCGTCGCCCTGCCGGAGGAACCGGAAGATGTCGTGCGGGGTCTCGTCGCGCAGCCAGGTCGTCATGGATCCAGGTCTACCGGGCGTGATCCTCCGGTTGCCGAGGGTTCCCGGAATCCCGGACAGGAGGGGTGGGGGAGGAGTATCGTGCCCCCTCGGCATATGCCAGGGGTGCTTTTTCGGTCAGAAGTACGCCTCCGAGCCACACGGGCGCGCCTCCGGGCAGGCCCGCGCGCCCCCGCGCGCCCGTCCCCGGGCTCAGTCCTCCGCCGGCCGGCCGTTCGTCCGGATCAGGTCGCGGCCGAACTCGATCATCTTCCGGGCGTAGTCCTCGGTCCAGGCGGCCCGCTCGGCGACGTCCGCCGCCGTCAGCCGGTCGAACCGGCGCGGATCCGCCAGCTGCGCGGCCGCGATCGCCTGGTACTCGGTCGCCCGGTCCGTCGCCGCCCGGAACGCGAGCGTCAGCTCCGTCGCCCGGGACAGCAGCTCGCGGGGGTCCTCTATCGACTCCAGGTCGAAGAAGTGCTCCGGGTCGGCGGTCGCCTCGGCAGGCTCGAAGATCAGCGGTGCCGGCCGAAGCCGCCGCTGTGCGCTCCGCTCCGCGGGTTCCGCCATCGTCCTTCTCCTCCTCGCACAGGCACGGCCCGGAATCCCGGGCCGTCTTCCATTGTCCCGCGCCACGCAAGAGCGCGAACCTCCGCCCGTACGCCCCCGGCGTCCGCCGGGCCCCGGTTTCGACCCGCGCGGGCCGGGTCGCGGCGTCCAGGTCACCCGGTGTTCCTCCAGGTGGGAGAGGACCGCGTGGGTGCCCGTCCGAGGGCCGCCCCCGGGGGGGCGGTGGGCATCGCCCGCGCCGTGGTGGAGCGTTCAACTTCCTTTGTGGTCCTGGCCTCTTGACGTCGGGAGGAGGCGAGGAGAATCGTGGAAGGTCAGCCTGCGATTCGTCATAAGCCAGGTGATGCACCATGCAAGTCGCCCTTCGCAAACGCACCGCCCTGGCCGTGTCCGGCTTCGCGCTCTGCGGTGCCCTCGCCGCACCGGCGGTCATGGATGTGGTCTCGATGGTGACCGACACCCAACAGACCCAGGTCGACGCGGTGAGGAAGAAGCCGAAGAAGCCGCCGCGGCACTAGGAGGTCCAGGTCACGCCGGGCGGAGACGCCCTCCCGTACGGTGACATCGGGCCGGACGACCCGCCGGGAGGACGGAGCCGCACCGGCATCGGCGGCGCGTGGTGGAGGCAGGCCGCGCGGGGCGGATGTCCCGCAGTGCCTGAGCTTCCTCGACGGCCGCCTCACGGCGTCCAGGGCACCCGGTGTTCCTCCAGGTGGGAGAGGACCGCATGGTTCGCCTCCCAGCCGTCGGGGAACGAGACCGCGACCCCCAGCCGCACCGGATCCGTCGACGGGTGCTCGTCGAGGAGCTCCGCCACGCCCGCCCGGCACACCACGATGCACGCGTGCCGGTGCCGGGAGGCCAGCACGCACAGCCGGCCCGTCTCCAGGTGGAAGGCGGTCGCGTCCGGGCGGCCCGACAGCGGGTGCAGGACGACCGTCACGTCGTACTCGCGCCCCTGGAGCCGGTTCGCGGTGTCCACCGTCACGCCGGTCACGCCGAGGTCCGCGAGCGCCGCCCGGACCGCCGCCGCCTGGTCGCGGTGGGCGGTGCCGACGGCGACCCGGTCCGGGGTGAGCGGGACCGGGGTCTCCGAGCGCTCCGAGACCGCCGCGCCGCCCCGGTCCAGGAGCCGGCGCACGACCAGGGCGATCGCGCCGACCGCCTCGGGGTCGGTGCGGGGGGTGTGCCGGGCCGGGAGTTCGAGCAGGCCCCAGCCGGACTCGGCGGCCTCGTCGAGGACCCGGTCGGGACCCGAGCCGTCCGAGGGAACCCCGAAGGAGAGCCTCCGGTCCCCGTGCCCGGTGCCGCTGCGGAACGGCGTGTACGGGTAGAAGGCGTCCGACACCAGCGGCGCCGCCGAGGCGGGCAGCCGCCAGGAGACCGGCAGCCGGTGCTGCGGCAGCTCCGGGTTGTGCGCGAGCAGCGTGGAGACGGCGCTCGCCGACGGGTCGTACGTGAGCCCCGCCCACTGCTCCGCGCCCACCACCGAGAACGGGTCGAGCTGCCCGGGGTCGCCCACGAACAGCGCCCGCTCGAAGAGGCCCGCCACCGCGAGCAGCGCGTCCGAGCGCATCTGGTACGCCTCGTCGACGATCGCGTGCGCCCACGGCTCCACGTTCTTCACGTGCCCCCATTTGGCGGCCGTGGACAGCACGACCGGCAGCCCGGTCAGCTCGCCCGCCTTCGCCGACTTCCGTACGTTCGCCAGGTCGTCGAGCACCTTGTCGTACGGGTCGGAGTCGTTCGAGTGCAGCCGGCCGATCTCCAGGTCCGGTTCCTTCTCGGCGAGCCGCAGCACGAGGTCGTCCACCTGCGCGTTCGTCTGGGCGACCACCATCAGGGGGCGCCCGGCGGCGGCCAGTTCGAGGGCGGCCCTGACCACGAGCGTCGACTTGCCGGCGCCCGGCGGGGAGTCGACGACGACGCCCCGCGCGGTGCCGTGCAGGGTGTCCGCCAGGATGGCGGAGGTCGCCCGGGCGGCCTCGGCGGACGGGTCGAACACGGTCACGTCAGGTCCTCGGGGGTCACGGCGTCGGGCGGGGTCACGGCGGGCGGGGCGAACACGGTCACGTCAGGTCCTCCGGCGTCACGGCGTCGGGCGGGGTCACAGGACGTCCTCCGGCGTCACGGCGTCGGGCAGTTCCACGGCGTCCGTCCGGGGCGGGCCGCCGTGCGTCCAGGGCGTCTCCTCCGGGTCCGGCAGCTTCGGCCCGACCCGCTGGTCGTGCTCGAACAGCGTCCAGGCGATCCGCTCGCCCTTCTCCGGCACCGATCCCTCCGCGGGCTCCCTGGACCGGCCCATCCGGTCCAGGACCCGCAGCAGCAGCGAGCCGTCCTCCTCGTACCGCACGAATTCCGCCGCCTGCGGCTTGCCGTCCAGCGAGCGGTACACCTTCACCTTCTCGCCCAGGTGCGGCCGGTCGTCCGTGCGGACCGTGAGGAGCGGGCGCGGCGCGGGCCGCTTCGACTCCGTCCACGCCATCGTCACCTCGACCACCTCGGCCGAGAACGCCTCGCCCGCGAGCCGCCGCCCCGCCAGGACCAGCGGGTCGTCGAGCGCCTCCTGCGCCTCCAGCTGGCCCTGCGCCTGCTCGCGGGCGGCGAGCTTCGCGGCCGCCGTCACGGCGTCGTCCCGGCGCGGCTGCGGCGGCTCGCCGGCCGCGACCCGGTCCCGGTGGCCGGTGAAGGACCAGCGGTCGCGGGTCCAGCGGTCCTCGACCCTGGCGCCCTCCGGCAGCTCCCGCAGCAGCTCGACCGCCCGCCAGACCGCGTCCCAGGTCGGCTTCAGCTGCGAGGCGATCAGCCGGCGCAGCTCCCGCTCGGCCGCGTGCAGCTCGGCGAGCCCCGTGTCGGCCGCCTCGCCGTCCTCGGCCGCGCCGAGCGCCTGCCGGGCCCGGTCGTACCGCTCGATCGCCGGCGCCAGGAGCTTGTTGTCGAAGGCCGGGTCGGTGGCGGGTCCGGCCGGCGGGCAGAGCAGCTGCCCCTGGGCGTCCCGGCCGACCTCGGCCCGCAGCGCGCCCTCCGGTCCCGACTCGCCCGCGGCCGGGTCGATCCAGGCGAGCAGGGCGCCCAGGTGCTGGTCCTCCAGGGACGACTGGCCGGTTGCCCAGTGCCGGTTGAGGAGGTCCGTCGCCGCGAGGAGCAGCGAGGAGCCGGGCACCCGGGCCCGCTCGCCGAAGTGCGTCAGCCAGCGCCCGAGCAGCGGCACCCGCGGCGGCGCCGGGAACGGCGTCTCCGGGTCCTGCTCGGCCGTCCGCCGGAACCGCGTCGACCGCCCCAGCAGCCGTACGTACTCGATGCCCGCCCGGCTCGGCACGATCAGCTGCGGCGCGTCGGCGCACAGCTCGACCTCGACCTTCACCTTCTTGCCGGTCTCCGGGTCGACCTCGTTCCGCTCCGCCGCCTCGACGACGTCCGTGAACGAGTCGACGTACGGCAGGATCTCCTCGGCCAGATCGGCGAGGAACGCGAACCGCAGGTCACGGTCCCGGGGTTGCGGCACCACCAGGAGCCGCGGCTCCCCGGGGTCGGTGCCGACCAGCGCGCCCAGCGGGGCGCCCGCCTCACCGGCCGTCGTCAGCGGCACGAAGACCAACGGCCGCGCGGACAGCCGCCGGTGCCGGACCGTGGCGAGCGGCTGCGCCCGGCCCGACTCGACGGCCTCCATCCGGGCGAGCGTCGAGATCAGCGACATGCCGTCACCCCCGCCAGGGCCTCCTCGCGCAGGGCCCGCGCCCGGCGCAGCGCCGCCACCGCCGGGTCCTCCGGGTCGCCCTCCTCGCCGCGCGCCGCCGCCAGGACCGCGCCGACCGTCGTCAGGCCGCCCAACTCCCCCCGTACGGAACGGCCCAGGGTCTCCACCGCGCCCGCCGCCCGGGAGCGCGCCCGGCAGTGGAAGGCCAACTCGCAGGCGGCCAGGCACTCCGGCGCGTACTGATGGGGCACGCACTCCACGGCCGCCGTCAGCTCCTCCGCCGAACGCTCCACCACGTCGAAGCTGATGCCCTCCGGAAGGGCCCGGGCGATCTCGTCGATCCGGGTCAGCCGGGCCAGCTGCCGCCGGGTCACCGACCGCTGCTTGCGCACGTCGACCACCGAGGCCGCCGGCACGTTCGAGAAGTCCTTCGGGCAGACGAGGAGCACCGACTGCGCGACCCGCGCGCCCTCCGTACGGGCCGCCACCCGCTCCAGGGCCAGCACGTACACGGCGGCCTGGCGGGCCGCGGCGCCCACCTTCGCCGCGTCGGCCGAACCGTCGATCATCGGGAACGACTTGATCTCCACCACCGTCCACCCGCCGTCGGGGTGCACCACCACCGCGTCCGGCTCCAGGTAGACGGGGGAACCGGCGACCTCCAGGGCGAGCAGCGGATGGTCGAGCAGTGCCCACGCTCCGGCGGCGGTGGCCTCCCGCAGCGCGAGGGCCGTGCGGGCCACCCGTCCCTCGGGCCCGGCCGCCGCCAGGTCGGGCACGGACACCTCGCCCGGCTCCTCCACGCCGATCAGGCGCAGCAGTTCGCGCCCGCCGTCCGCCTTCACCTTCGCCTCGAAGGAGTTGCCGCGCACGATCGCGAACTGCGACTGCCCGAACGGCGCGGGCGAGCCGAGCTTCGCGGCCAGCGCCGACTTGTCGACGCCGGCGCCGTCGAGGACGGCCCGCCGCCGGCAGCCGGGGTTGGCCGCGAGCGCCGCGAGCGCCCGGGCGTCCAGCGGACGCGGCACGACGGCCGGTCCGCGCAGCTCAGCGAGGAGTTGCCTGCTTGTCGTCCGCGGTGTCCGGGACGGACCGCTGTCCAGGGATGCGCTCACCCGCGGAAGTCTCCCATCCGCCACTGACAACCGGGGACGCTTCCGCCCTCCCGCCGATCCGGTCGGCGAGCCGCAGCGCGTACGGGGCGAGCAGCAGGCCCGCGCCCATCACGGCCGCCCCGGCGACCGCGTCGAGCAGGTAGTGGTTGGCGGTGCCCATCACGACCAGCGCCGTGACCAGCGGATACGCCACCCCGAGGGCCTTCGTGAGCGGTGTCCGCCCGTACCGCCACAGCAGCACCCCGCACCACAGCGCCCAGCCGACGTGCAGGCTGGGCATCGCCGCGTACTGGTTCGTCAGACCGCCGAGCCCGCGCGGCGCGCTGGCCTCGCCGCCCCACCAGCCGTACGCGCTGAAGTGCGCCATCGTGTCCGTGAAGCCGTGGGCCGCGCCGAGGAGTCGGGGCGGGCAGGTCGGCAGCAGCGTGAAGCCGACGAGGCCGAGCAGGGTGGAGAGCATCAGCCAGGTGCGGGCGGCCCGGTAGTGCGCGGTGCGGCGGCGGAAGAGCCAGACCAGGACCGCCGGGGTCACCAGGTAGTGCAGCGAGGCGTACGCGAAGTCCGCCGGGATCCCGAGCGCGGGGACGTCCGTGAACAGCCGGTTCAACGGGTGCTCGGCATCGATGCCGAGGCCCTCCTCGAACCGCAGGACCGCGAGCCCGTGCGCCACGGCCGAGGTCTCGTCGCCCCTCACCAGGAGCCGCCCGCCCGAGTAGGCCGCGTACACGACGGCGACCAGGGACAGCTCCGCCCACCAGCGTGGCTTGTGCATGTACGAGTCCCCCAGTCGGTGATCGGCCCGGGGGAGGGGACGCGAGGAGGCCCCGGGGGGGTTGCCCGGGCGCCACCGCGCGTTCACGTCGGCGATGATGGGAGAGGCACGTCCGCACCGTGAACCCCTGGAGCATCCTTCCCATGGCACCGCGCATCCTGCTCGCCCGGCACGGCCAGACCGAGTGGTCCCTTCTCGGCCGGCACACCGGCAGGACCGACATACCGCTGCTCGACGAGGGACGGCGCGGGGCGAAGCTGCTCGGCGAGCGCCTGCACCGGGGCCCCTGGCGGGGGCTGCCCGACGTGGAGGTGCGCACCAGCCCGCTCGTCCGGGCGAGCGAGACCTGCGAGCTCGCCGGCTTCGGGGACCGGGCCGAGCCCTGGGACGCGCTGATGGAGTGGGACTACGGGGCGTACGAGGGACTGACCCCGCCCGAGATCCGGAAGATCCAGCCGGACTGGTTCATCTGGCGCGACGGCGTCCCCGAGGGGGAGACGCTCGCCCAGCTGTCGGACCGCGCCGACGAGATCGTGGAGTGGGCCCGCTCCGCCGACCGCGACGTCCTGGTCTTCGCCCACGGCCACATCCTGCGCTCGATCGGCGCGCGCTGGCTCGGCGAGGACGTCTCCTTCGCCTCCCGCATCCGCCTGGACCCGACGAGCCTCTCGGTCCTCGGCTGGGCGTACGACGCCCCGGCGATCGAGCGCTGGAACGACACGGGGCACCTGGAGCAGTAGCGCACGGGGCGGGAGCCCCGGGGCCCCGCTCAGTACGTGCCCGCCAGGACCCGGCCGGTCTCCGAGAGCAGGTCGCGGATCCGGGCCGAGGCGATGCCGTCGAGGGAGTCCGCGACGCGCCGCGCCTCCGCCGCGGCCTCGTCCCGGCGGCCGGCGTGCGCCAGGTCCTTGGCGAGGTGCGCCCGGTAGAGCGCGAGGTTCCGGGCGAAGTGCGGGTTCTGCAGGACGACCGCCCGGTGGGCGTGGCGCGCCGCCCGGCCCCACTCGCCGAGCGCCGACCAGCAGCCGGCCTCCAGCGCCTCCCGCTCCGGCTCGCCGAAGAAGGACATCCACTCGGGGTCGCCCTCGGCCGGGCCCCGGTCGAAGTGCTGGTGCGCGCGGCCGAGGGCCTGTTCGCAGGCGGAGCGGTCGCCGAGCCCCGCCCACCCGCCCGCCTCCCGCAGGGACAGCAGCGAGAGCAGCCGGGCCGAGTCCAGCGGCTGCGCGGCCCGCAGGCCCGCCTGGGCCGCCCGGACCGCCTCGCGGTACCGGCCGGTGTCCCGGGCCAGGAACGAGGTGTTGCAGAAGGCGTGCGCCTCCAGGGCCGCGTTCCCCGCCACGCGCGCGGTGGCCAGCGCCTCCGCGTAGTGCGAGCGCGCGTCCTCGTGCCGGCCCGAGTCGTGGGCCAGCCAGCCGACGGAGAGGGAGAGCTCGCCCGCGCCCGCGTGGAGCCGGTCCTCGGTGGAGCGGCGGGTCATGGTGCCGGTGTCGAGGAGCGCGTACGCGGTACGGAGCGGCTGGGCGGCCACCTTGTACAGGCCGTCGGCGCCGTGCCGGTCGTCGAGCAGCCGGATCCGCCGCACGGCGTCCTCGACGGCCCGCACCTCGGCCTCGCCGATCCGGTGGGTGCCGCGGGGGGAGGGGATCGCGACGGCGGGGCCGCCGAGTCCCAGCGAGGCGGCCGCCAGGGTGGCGGAGCCGCTCGTCATGAATGCGCGACGCAGCACGTCGCTCTCCTCATCGTTCCGGGTGGTGATGGCGGCGGGAGGCGCTGCCCCGGCCGGGACTGCCTGCCGCCGGCCGCGCACCGTCTCCCGCGCGGAGAACCCCAGGTCGGAGAGGCTCAGACCGGGGAACATGTGCAGGAAGACCCGCTCGTACGCGTAGTTGGGGCAGCGGATCTCTCCCGCCTCCACGCGCCCGATGTAGCGGGCGTCGCACGCGACCTGTTCGCCGATCTCCCGCGCCGCCCGGCGGACGGCCGCGGCGAACTCCGCCGGCGAGTGCTGTCCGCGAAGCCGGCGGAAGGCGAGATTGGGAACTGCCCGTGACATCGCCATGGCCGAGCCCTCTCCTGGTGCTGCCGGGTTTCCGGCGGCAAGAACGTACCTGCTGTGACCGGATGCGTACGCTGAGTTTGGCTACAAATCGGATATCTCGCCTGTGATCTGCCATGAACTGCCATCCTTTGCGGCGGCATCCCGCCGTAGCCGTTGACGCGCACGGGCGTTGAACCGTAGAGGAGGGACGGAACGTGTCTCCTCTGGAGCGAGGAGGGGTCCCCCATGTCGGAGATCGGTTCGCAGTCGGCCACGCGGCACGCACCCGTCCCGGACGTCACGCGTCGCGCACCCGTCCCGGAGACCGACGGGTGCCAGCCCGCCGCCGGGCCCTGGGACCTGGTGACCGTCCCGGTCCGCCAGGGCCTGGAGGCCGTGGACATCCTGCGCCGCGCCGCCGCCCCCGCCGTCGGCCCGGTCGTCCACGACGGCACCTGCGACACCCTCGGCTTCCTGGTGCCGCCCGGCACCGCCGCGGCCTGGGACATGCCGGGCAGCGCCTGTACGCGGACCTCGGGGCGCGGCTTCCGCCTCCCCGAGCTGCCGGAGCTCCCCGCGCTGCCGGAGCTCCCCGAGCCGGCGGGCGACGCGCCCCGCCCCGCCGGCTGGCTGCTGCCGCCGGGCGACGCCGACCCCGTCACCGACCCGGTCGTCCTGCGCGAGGCGCTCGGCGAGGCGGCCCGGCTCATCGAGGCGGCCGACGGCTGCCACTGAGCTGTCAGGGGCGCCTTGCCCCGATAATGGGCCCGTGGCCAGGAACAAACAGCGGGACCGGGCGGCCGCGGCCGCCCCCGTCGTCGAGACCGTCGACGGCGGCCTCGCCGAACTCATACCCGACCGGGAACGCCCGCGCGGCTGGACGCTGCTCATCGACGGCGCCCCGCAGTCGCACGTCGACCTCGACGACCCGGCCCGCCTCACCTTCGAGTACCAGCGGCGCCTCGGCCACATCGCCGACCTCGCCGCCCCGCCGAACCGGCCGCTCCAGGTCGTGCACCTCGGCGGCGGCGCCTTCACCCTCGCCCGGTACGTCGCCGCGACCCGGCCCCGCTCCACCCAGCAGATCGTGGAGCTCGACGCGCCCCTGGTCCAGCTCGTCCGCCGGGAACTGCCCCTCGACGCCGGGGCCCGCATCCGGGTCCGCTCCACCGACGCCCGTGCCGGCCTCGCCAAGGTCCAGGACGGCTGGGCCGACCTCGTCATCGCCGACGTGTTCAGCGGGGCCCGCACCCCGGCCCACCTGACCAGCACCGAGTTCCTCACCGAGGTGCGGCGGGTGCTGAGGCCCGGCGGCTTCTACGCGGCGAACCTCGCCGACGGCCCGCCCCTGACCCATCTGCGCGGCCAGATCGCCACCGCCGCCGCCGTCTTCCCCGAGCTGGCGCTCGCCGCCGACCCGACGGTCCTGCGCGGCCGCCGCTTCGGCAACGCGGTGCTGCTCGCCTCGGACCACGGGCTGCCGGTGGCCGAGCTGACCCGCCGGGTCGCCACCGACCCGCACCCGGGGCGCGTGGAGCACGGCCGGGCCCTCGCCGACTTCGCCGGGGGAGCGGCGCCGGTCACCGACGCGAGCGCCAAGCCCTCGCCCGTACCGCCGGCGTCCGCCTTCCGCTGACCGGCGCCTACGTGCGGCGGTCGTCGATCTCCACGCGGGGCGCGCTGTCGTGCCACACGCAGAAGACCGACAGCTCGCGGCCGTCCTGGGTGAAGGTGACCCGGATCCAGGTCGGCTGCTTCCACACCTGCATCCGCCAGCCGGACGCGGGCGTCGCCGAGACCAGCTCCGCCGAGGTCTCCCCGAGGTCGAAGGTGACCCGGCCGCCGTCCACCGGGTAGCTCTTCACCCGTGAGCCGGAGGCCGGCTCCGGAGGGGCGGCGGGGCTCTCCGTCGTGGGGTCCGGGCGGCGCGAGGGGGTCGAGGACGGGGCGGCCGGGGGCGTGCGGACCTCGCTCGGCGCGGGCGTCGGAGTGGCGGGCTCGGAGGGCTCGGCGCTCTCGGGCCGCCGGGTGGAGGAGGGCTCCGGGGCATCTCCGGAGGCGGCCGTTCCGATGGCGGGGCCGGCCGGGAGGGGCAGTGCGCGGGGCGGGTCGTACACCGTGCCGGACAGCACCGTGTGCACCCCCCACCAGGACAGGGTGACCGCCGCGCCGGTGGCGAGCGACCAGGCCAGGGCGTGAACGAGTCCTCTTCGCACCGGGACATAGTGCACCACCGGACGAAGGCCCGTACCGGAGGGTGGACCTTGCTCACGGCCTCACCCGAATGGCGTACGGTGCCGCCCATGGCAAGTGTGCTCGTGGTCGAGGACGACCAGTTCGTGCGCTCCGCCCTCATCCGGCAGCTGACCGAGGCCTCCCACACCGTACGGAGCGTCGGCACGGCTCTGGAGGCGCTGCGCGAGGTCGCCCATTTCCGCTTCGACGTCGTGATCCTGGACCTCGGTCTGCCCGATCTCGACGGGTCCGAGGCTCTCAAGATGCTGCGCGGGATCACCGACGTCCCGGTGATCATCGCGACCGCCCGGGACGACGAGGCCGAGATCGTACGGCTCCTCCACGCCGGGGCCGACGACTACCTCGTGAAGCCCTTCTCCGTCGACCACCTCTCCGCGCGGATGGCCGCCGTCCTGCGCCGCTCCCGGGCCGCCGCCGGCGAGCAGCCGCCCTCCCGGGTCCTCCGGGTCGGCGGGCTGACCGTCGACCCGCTGCGCCGACAGGCGGAGCTCGACGGGACGGCGCTGGACCTGACCCGGCGCGAGTTCGACCTGCTCGCCTTCCTCGCCGGGCGGCCCGGCGTCGTCGTCCCGCGCAAGGAGCTGCTCGCCGAGGTCTGGCAGCAGTCGTACGGGGACGACCAGACCATCGACGTACATCTGTCGTGGCTGCGCAGGAAGTTGGGCGAAACGGCCGCGCGGCCCCGCTATCTCCACACCCTGCGCGGGGTCGGCGTGAAGCTGGAGCCGCCCCGGGAGCCGCAGCCGTGAGGTGGGCGCTCGTCAAGGTGTCCCTGGCCGTCACCGCCATGGTCGCCTTCGCCTTCGCCGTCCCCCTCGGACTCGTCGTCGAGGAGATGGCCCGCGACCGGGCCTTCTCCAACGCCGAACGACGGGCCGCCGGCCTCGCCCCCGTCCTCGCGATCACCACCGACCGGGACGAACTCGACAAGGCCGTCGCCACCACCGAGGACGGGGCCGCCGGCCGGCTCGCGATCCACGTGCCCGCCCCCGGACCCGGCGGCACCGCCCTGGAGATCGGCACCCGCCGCGCCGACCCCCAGGAGCTCGCCGCCACCCGCGGCCTCGGCCGCGCCTCCATCGCCGAGGTCCCCGGCGGCTTCGCCCTGCTCCAGCCCACCGCGCTCAGCAGCGGCGAGGTCGCCGTCGTCGAACTCTTCGTCCCCGAGGGCGAGGTCAGCAACGGCGTCGCCACCGCCTGGCTCGTCCTCGCCGGCGTCGGCACCGCCCTCGTCGTCGGCTCCGTCGCCGTCGCCGACCGCCTCGGCGTCCGCATGGTCCGGCCCGCCCAGCGGCTCGCCGGCGCCGCCCACGACCTCGGCGAGGGCAGGCTCGGCGCACGCGTCCCCGAGGAGGGGCCGCCCGAACTCAAGTCGGCCGCCGTCGCCTTCAACTCGATGGCCGACCAGGTCGTGCAGCTCCTCGCCAACGAGCGGGAGCTGGCCGCCGACCTCTCCCACCGGCTCCGCACCCCGCTCACCGTGCTCCGCCTCAACGCGGCCTCGCTCGGCTCCTCGCCCGCCGCAGAGCAGACCCGCGCGGCCGTCGAACAGCTGGAGCGCGAGGTCGACATCATCATCCGCACGGCCCGCGAGGCGAAGCCGCAGACCCAGGCGACCGGGCCCGGAGCCGGCTGCGACGCCGCCGAAGTGGTCCGCGAACGGATGGAGTTCTGGTCGGCGCTCGCCGAGGACGAGGGCCGCCGGGTGCGGGTCGCGGGCGTCGAGCGCCCGGTCCGCATCCCCGTCGCCCGGCCCGAACTCGTCGCCGCCCTCGACGCCCTGCTCGGCAACGTCTTCCGCCACACCCCCGAGGGCACGGCCTTCTCCATCGACGTCCACAACGGGGACGACGCCGTCATCGTCCTCGTCTCCGACGCGGGCCCCGGCATCGCCGACCCCGCCGCCGCCCTGGCCCGCGGCAACAGCGGCGGCCGGGACGGCTCCACGGGCCTGGGCCTCGACATCGTGCGGCGGATGGCCGAGGCCACCGGCGGCGACGTCCGCATCGGCCACTCGGTCCTCGGCGGTACGGAGGTGCGGATCTGGATCGGCCTCGACGGACGGCGCGCGGGCGAGGGCACGGGCCGGCGCGGCCACCGGCCCGCCCGCCGGCGCAGGACCTCGGGGAGCCGCCGGGCGTGAACCTTTTCCGGTTCCGATGCCTTCCTTAAGCGGAGCCTAAGAATCCCGACGAAGGCGCAGAGGGCGGCAATTGTCCGTTTCCCCGGCGCTAGCGTGCTGCCGCACCCCACCCCACCCCCGGCACGCAGAGGCAGGCACGCGATGGGCAGCAGTTCGCACCGGCGCAGGACGAGCACCCGGACCAAGGTCGTCGGAGCGGTCGTCGCGGCCGCCGTCGTCGGCGGCGCGGCCTTCGCGCTCACCGGCACCGCCCAGGCCGCCGCCGTCGGCGCCGCCTACACCCGGACCAGCTCCTGGACCGGCGGCTACACCGGCCAGTACGTCGTCACCAACGAGACGACCGGCACCCAGTCCGACTGGACCCTGGAGTTCGACCTCCCGGCCGGCACCACCATCGGCTCCCTCTGGAACGGCGAGCACACCGTCTCCGGCAACCACGTCACCGTGAGGCCCGCGAGCTGGAACAAGCAGCTGGCGCCCGGCCGGTCCGTCACCGTCGGCTTCGTCACCTCCGCCACCGGCCGGGCCGGCGACCCCACCGGCTGCCTCATCAACAAGGCCGCCTGCTCCGCCGGAGGCGTCACCCCCACCCCGAGCGGCCGCCCCACCGAGCAGCCCACCGCGACGGCCTCTCCCGCCCCGACGGCCACCGCCACCGTGAAGCCCACGCCGACCGCCACCGCCACCACGAGCCCGAAGCCGACCGCCACGGCGACCGCGCGGCCCACGCCCACCCCCACCGCGACCTCCACCGGCGCCCCGGCCGCGGGGGCCAGGTTCGCCCCGTACGTCGACACCTCGCTCTACCCGGCGTACGACCTGCTCGCGACCGCCGACGCCACCGGCGTGAAGGAGTTCAACCTCGCCTTCATCACCTCCGGCGGCTCCTGCGCCCCGCTGTGGGGCGGCGTCACCGACCTCGCGAACGACAAGGTCGCCGCCCAGATCGGCGCCCTGCGCGCCAAGGGCGGCGACGTCCGCGTCTCCTTCGGCGGCGCCGCCGGCCACGAGCTGGCCCTGAACTGCCCGACCTCCTCGGCGCTCGCCACCGCGTACGGCAAGGTGGTCGACCGGTACGGGCTCACCAAGCTCGATTTCGACATCGAGGGCGCGGCCCTTCCGGACACCGCCGCCAACACCCGCCGCTCGCAGGCGATCGCCCAGCTCCAGAAGTCCCACCCGGGCCTGGACGTCTCCTTCACCCTGCCGGTCATGCCCGAGGGCCTGACCCAGCCGGGCGTGGACCTGCTGGCCGACGCCAGGCGGAACGGCGTCCGCGTCGACGCCGTCAACATCATGGCGATGGACTACGGGCCGGCGTACAGCGCCGACATGGGCACGTACGCCGTCCAGGCCGCGACCGCGACCCAGGCCCAGATCAAGGGCGTCCTGGGCCTCTCCGACGCGGCCGCCTGGAAGGCCGTCGCGGTCACCCCGATGATCGGCGTCAACGACGTCGCCTCCGAGGTCTTCACGGTGGAGGACGCCACCCAGCTCGTCGACTTCGCGCGCTCCAAGGGGATCGGCCGGCTCTCGATGTGGTCCTCTGCCCGGGACAAGCAGTGCGCGGCCGGCGCCGTGACCTACGCCGACCCCACCTGCTCCTCGATCCTCCAGCAGCCGCTGGCCTTCACGAAGGCCTTCGGCGCGTACAGGTGAGCCACCGCGCCCCCCACACCGCGCGCCCCGGTCGGAACCACCCCACCGCCGACCGGGGCGCGCCCCTTTTCTCCCGCACGCGTCGAACGCCTTCGACGATTCCCGGACCTTGACCGTGTTCTGACAGGGCCCTAAGGCCGGGAGCGCTCCCATCCGCTCTTCGACGGGATGCCCACCGGGAGCGATCCCGCACCCACCGCCTTCACCCCGGAGGTGCGAGGTGCTCCGTCGGCCGACCCCCCACGACGGCCGTCCCGGCCGCGCCGGTCACCCCGTCGGCGCCGGGTGTGCGGTCCGTCACATGCGCGGCCACGGGCCCGTGGAGGGGCGGCACCCCGTCCCCGGCGGCCCTCGCCTGTACTTGAGAACGACTCAGGCCCCGGTTCTTCCGAACCGGGGCCTGAGTCATCAGGGTGAGTAACGGGACTCGAACCCGCGACATCCTGGACCACAACCAGGTGCTCTACCAGCTGAGCTATACCCACCACGACCGGCGGTTTTCCCGAAGGTTTCCCCGACCGGCCGAGAAGAAGTCTACAGGGTTTCGAGGGGTGCTCGCGCACGCATTCCTCTCCGGGCGCGAGCGGGCCCGATCGAGCGGCTATTCGGAGGGGACGACGTGGCGGGCCGCGATCTTCTTCGCGGTCTCCGAGTCCGGGCCGGGCTGCGGGACGAAGACCGCCTCGCGGTAGTAGCGCAGCTCCGCGATGGACTCGCGGATGTCGGCGAGCGCCCGGTGGTTGCCGTTCTTCTCCGGACTGTTGAAGTACGCCCTCGGGTACCAGCGGCGGGCCAGCTCCTTGACCGAGGAGACATCGACGATCCGGTAGTGCAGGTGGCTCTCCAGGGCGGGCATGTCGCGCGCGAGGAAGCCGCGGTCCGTGGAGACCGAGTTGCCGCACAGCGGCGCCTTGCCCGGCTCCTTGACGTGCTCGCGGATGTACGCGAGGACCTGGGCCTCCGCGTCGGCGAGCGTGGTGCCGCCGGCGAGCGCGTCGAGCAGCCCCGAGGCCGTGTGCATCTGGCGCACGATCTCGGGCATGGTCTCCAGGGCGGCGTCCGGCGGGCGGATCACGATGTCCACGCCGTCGCCGAGCACGTTCAGTTCCGAGTCGGTGACCAGCGCGGCCACCTCGATGAGTGCGTCGTCCGTCAGCGAGAGCCCGGTCATCTCGCAGTCGATCCACACCATGCGATCGTTCATGCGTCCTACCCTAAGACGTGATCAGCGTCTCGCCCCAGGGGGCGAGCCGCGCCATCGCACGGCACCCTCGGGCCCCAGGACCTCGGAGGCGGTCTTCAACCGGTCCTGGACGGCCCTCCGGACCCGGTCGGGCTCCTCGGCGTGCGCCTCGACCGGGTTCTCGCGGTGGTGTCCGCTCTTCGCCGTGCGGCGCGACCGGGCGGCGAAGACGGCCGGCGCCCGCGTGTCCTGGTCGGAAGCCCGTATTCCTGTCCGGCGGGCAGGAACTGAGGTTCCGGAGGAACGCATGCCGGGACGCCGACGGGCCCCCGGGGAAAGGTGTCCCCGAGGGCCCGTCGGTCCTGCGTCGCGCCGCTTGTGGCGGCGGCGGTCCTGTTACGGCGCGCTGCGCTGGCCCGGCAGGGCCGGGCGGCCGGAGGCGTACACGTCCGACTGCGGCTTGCCCGGCTCCAGCGGCCTGCGGAGCCCCGTCGGTCCCTGGGCCGGCACCGCCGGTTCGAGCACCGCCGTGCCGGCCTCGCCCTGCGGCCGCCGGGCGCGGTAGGCCGCCCGGTAGGCGGCCGGCGAGGAGCCGAGCTGGCGCCGGAAGTGGCCGCGCAGCGCCACCGGGGAGCGGAAGCCGCACCGGCCCGCGACCTCGTCGACCGAGTAGTCGGAGGTCTCGAGCAGCCGCTGCGCCTGCAGCACCCGCTGGGTGATCAGCCACTGGAGCGGGGCGGAGCCCGTCAGCGAGCGGAACCGGCGGTCGAAGGTCCGCCGCGACATGTAGGCGCGCGCGGCGAGCGTCTCCACGTCGAACTGCTCGTGAAGGTGCTCCAGCGCCCAGGCGACGACCTCGGCCAGCGGGTCGGCGCCGATCTCCTCAGGTAAAGACCTGTCGAGGTAGCGCTCCTGACCGCCGCTGCGCCGCGGCGGGACGACCAGCCGGCGCGCCAGCGCGCCCGCGGCCTCGGTGCCGTGGTCGGTCCGCACGATGTGCAGACACAGATCGATTCCGGCCGCGGTGCCGGCGGAGGTCAGCACGTCCCCGTCGTCGACGAAGAGCTCCCGCGGGTCCACGTGGACCGACGGATAGCGCTTGGCGAGCGTCGGCGCGTACATCCAGTGCGTGGTCGCCGGGCGGCCGTCCAGCAGTCCGGCGGCGGCCAGGACGAACGCCCCGGTGCACAGCCCGACGATCCTGGCCCCCTCCTCGTGCGCGCGGCGCAGCGCTTCGAGCGCCTCCGGCGGCGGCGGCGAGGTGATCGACCGCCAGGCCGGGACGACGACGGTGCCCGCCCGGCCGATGGCCTCCAGGCCGTACGGCGCGGTCAGTTCGAGCCCGCCGGTGGTGCGCAGCGGGCCCTCCTCGCCGGCGCAGACGAGCAGCCGGTATCGGGGCACCCCGGCGTCCTGCCGGTCGATGCCGAACACGGAGAGCGGGATGGAGCTCTCGAAGATGGGGCCGCCGCTGAACAGCAGCACCGCGACGACTTCGCGACGGCGGCGCCCGGACAGCTTCCGTGCGACCTCCGGTGCGGCGGAGTCCTGGCTCATGACGCTAAGCCCCCCTCGGTGTTCGCGTCTCCCTGGTCGTGTCGCTCCTGCACGTTTCCCCTCGGTTTTGCACGAGACCCCAGTCTTCGGTACCCATGATCGAATCTACTGTGTCCCGTGGCGCCGGCGTGACAAGTTCTCCATCCGGTGGATTGTCGACAAGGCAACTTGGCGTGAAGCGATCGATCGCGAAGTCTTGCGTCCGACGGCCGCCGGAGGAAGGGGCGGTGCGGCGAACGCCCCCGTACGCGGGGGGTGCGGGCCCCTGGGGCAGGGCTTCCGCGGCCGTCGGCGCCGGGCTTGGCCAACCGTTCCGCCAAGGACTCGCCGTCGGCTTCAAGTTGGCTGAAAACATATGGGGTCGGGTGTACGAACCTGTCAACTCGAAGGGGGGCGGAGCCGGCTCCGGGCCCCTCGGAGACTAGTTCCGGCGCCCCGGGCGGACCGTCTCGGCCCGCAGTCCGCGCTCCGAGCGGCGCAGCAGCAGCCGGCAGGCCGCCGTCACCGAGACGAGCCCGAGCGCGGTCCCGGCGGCCCCGCCGAGCGAGGTGCCGTAGACGACGAGCACCACGGGGACCAGCGCGCAGCAGAAGACCGCCCAGCGGACGACGTCACCGGCCTGCTCCGCCGCGCCCGCTCCCGCTGCCGTCCCTGCCCCCGTTCCCGTTCCCGGGTCCGCGCCGGCGCTCGTGGGGAGGGAGGGCGCCCGGCGCCGGGAACGGGGCGAGCCGAGGGCGGGGGCGGAGGCGGGGGCGGCGGAGGTCTGGCCGACGGCGGTCGATGGTGCGGGCACGGGCGGTCTCCCTGCGACGGTGGGGCGGGTCGGTGGTGAAGGCGGGTCGGCTCGGTGGTGACGGTGGGGCGGGTCGGTGGTGACGGTGAGCCGGTCGGTGAGGGTGGTGGGCCGGGTCGGGTCGGTGGCGACGGTGGTCTGGTCCGTGGTGACGGCGGGCCCGTCCGTGGTGACGGCGGGTCGGTCCGTGGTGACGGCGGGCCCGTCCGTGGTGACGGCGGGTCGATCCGTGGCGACGGTGGGTGGACCCCGTGGCAACGAGGAGCGGAACGTTCCGGTCACTCTCGGCGACGTCCGTTTGGCCCCCGTACGGACGCCTGTAGGGCACATCCGGCATTGCCAGATCCCGAACGCCTCGTGCATGCTCCCTGGAACGCCGCGCGCGAGCGGCGGGCACGTCGGGAGGGGCACGGCGGGCTCTGGGCAGGAGAGGAGTGTCGCCGTACCCTTGGGGGTATGGGCTTGGGAAGATGATTCCCGGACACAGCTCCGCCGTCACCCGTCGTTCGTCCCCCCTTTTCCCCGTCCCTTCCCACGAGGACCCTCTTCGCCGAGACACCGATGGCCGGTCACGAATTCCCCGAACCCGCGGACCGCAAGCGCGTCGCCGATTCCACGGTCGACCCCCTGGCGGTAGAACAGCCACGTCACGCCTGCGACCCGGCCTTCCGGCACGGGGTGGTCGTCGGCTTCGACGGCTCCACGTCCAGTGAGCGCGCCCTCGCGTACGCCATCGGCATGGCCCGCCGCTCCGGATCGGGCCTGATCATCGTGCACGTGGCCAACCGGCTGCCCACCACGGTGTGGGCCGGCTGCGAGCCCCCGGTCTTCGTCGACGTGCCGGACCACCGCACCGAGGTCCTCGGGCTGGAGCTGGCCTGCGCCGACCACCTCTCCGAGGTGCCGTGGATCCTGGTCGAGCGCGGCGGGGACATCTGCCACGAGCTGGAGGAGGTCGGCCGGGAGTACTCGGCCGACGCGATCGTGGTCGGCTCCACGCACGGGATCGTCGGCCGGATCTTCGGCTCGGTCGCCGGCCGCCTCGCGCGTCGCGCCCAGCGGCCCGTCATCGTCATCCCGTAACGCGCCCGCGGCCCCTTCCGTCCCGTACGACCCGTCAGATCACTCCCTCAACTGCCGTGATCCGGGCATAAATTCGGCCTTCCTCAGGTGAATTGTGTGCTTGTGAAGGGTACATAAAGGCCACGGAACACAGCAGCTCGCGCAGGACAACTGCACACCTGAAGGGAGCCCGCCGTGAACAACGAAGTCGCCGCGGGAAACACCACCTCCACGCTCGGCCACCTGGCGCTCGGACTGACCCTGCTGGCCTTCGGCCTGGGCGGAACCGGTGTCATCGACAACGTCGCGGCAGCGGACGCCGCGGGTCTCGCCACCTGGGTCGGCGGCGTGACGCTCTTCCTCGTCGGACTGCTCGCCCTGCGCGCGGGCGACAAGGGCGAAGGCACGGCGTACGCGGCGCTCGGCGCCTTCTGGTTCACCTGGGGCAGCGGAGCCGGCGGGCACGCCTCGGCCGACGCCATGGGCCTCTTCCTGCTCCTGTGGGCGCTCCTGGCGCTCACGCTGACCATGGCCGCCGCGGGCAGCGGGCTCTTCGGGCAGGGCGTGTACGGGCTGCTGTTCGTCGCGCTGCTGCTGCTCGGCATCGGCGCCCTCGCCGACAACGGCGGCCTCGGGAAGGCGGGCGGCTGGGTCGCCGCCGCCGCGGGCCTGGCCGCCTGGTACGGCGCCACGGCCGCGGTCGCCGGCTGGCCGACGGCCCTGCGCCGCTCGGCGGGCAGCGCCCCGGCCGCGGGCTGAGTCCCGGAAGAAAGCAGTCCCCCGTGCACGGGAGGTGTGTGCACGGGGGACTGCCAGTGTCCGGCCGAGGCTCCGGGGGACAGGCCCGGAGGGGCGCGGCGCCTGGGGGACAGGCCCGGGCGCCGCGCCTCGGCCGCGACGGCGCGGGGTCCTACTCGACGGTGACGGACTTCGCCAGGTTGCGCGGCTTGTCGATGTCACGGCCCATGGCGAGCGCCGTGTGGTAGGCGAGGAGCTGGAGCGGGATGCCCATCAGGATCGGGTCCAGCTCGTCCTCGTTCTTCGGGACGACGATGGTGTGGTCGGCCTTCGCCTGCGGCTGGTGGGCGACCGCGAGGATGCGGCCGCTGCGGGCCTTGATCTCCTCCAGGGCGGCGCGGTTCTTCTCCAGCAGGTCGTCGTCGGGGACGATCGCGACGGTCGGCAGGGCCGGCTCGATGAGGGCGAGCGGGCCGTGCTTCAGCTCGGAGGCCGGGTACGCCTCGGCGTGGATGTAGGAGATCTCCTTCAGCTTGAGGGAGGCCTCCAGGGCGACGGGGTAGCCGCGCACACGGCCGATGAACATCATCGACTGGGCGCCGGCGTACTCCGCGGCGATCTCCTTGATCTGCTCCTCGGTCTTGAGGATCTCCTCGATCTGCGAGGGCAGCTTGCGCAGGCCCTCGATGATCCGCTTGCCGTCGGTGACGGACAGGTCGCGGATGCGGCCCAGGTGCAGGGCGAGCAGCGCGAAGGCGGTGACCGTGTTGGTGAAGCACTTGGTGGAGACGACGCAGACCTCGGGGCCGGCGTGGACGTACACGCCGCCGTCGGCCTCGCGGGCGATGGCGGAGCCGACGACGTTGACGACGCCGAGGACGCGGGCGCCCTTCCGCTTGAGCTCCTGGACGGCGGCGAGCACGTCGTAGGTCTCACCGGACTGGGAGACGGCGATGTAGAGGGTGTCGGGGTCCACGACCGGGTTGCGGTAGCGGAACTCCGAGGCCGGCTCGGCGTCGGCGGGGATGCGGGCCATGGACTCGATGAGCCCGGCGCCGATGAGGCCGGCGTGGTACGAGGTGCCGCAGCCGAGGATCTTGATGCGGCGGATGGTGCGGGCCTCGCGGGCGTCGAGGTTCAGGCCGCCCAGGTGCACGGTGGAGAAGCGGTCGTCGATCCGGCCGCGCAGCACGCGGTCGACCGCGTCGGGCTGCTCGGAGATCTCCTTGTGCATGTACGTGTCGTGGCCGCCCATGTCGTAGGAGGCGGCCTCCCACTCGACGGTCTCGGGGGTGGCCGTGGTGGAGGCGCCGGAGACCGTGTAGGTGCGGAAGTCGTCGGCCTTCAGGGTGGCCATCTCGCCGTCGTTCAGGGTGACGACCTGGCGGGTGTGGGCGATCAGGGCGGCGACGTCGGAGGCGACGAGCATCTCCTTCTCGCCGATGCCGAGGATGACCGGGGAGCCGTTGCGGGCCACCACGATGCGGTCGTTGAAGTCGGCGTGCATCACGGCGATGCCGTAGGTGCCCTCGATGACCTTGAGGGCCTCGCGGACCTTCTCCTCGAGGGTCTCGGCCTCGGAGCGGGCGATGAGGTGGGTGATGACCTCGGTGTCCGTCTCGGAGGCGAAGACGACGCCGTCGGCCTCCAGCTTGGCGCGGAGCTCCTGGGCGTTGTCGACGATGCCGTTGTGGACGACCGCGACCTTGTTCTCGGGGTCCAGGTGCGGGTGCGAGTTGACGTCGCTCGGGGCGCCGTGCGTGGCCCAGCGGGTGTGGGCGATGCCGGTGGTGCCGGTGAAGCGCTTGGGGACCTTGGCCTCCAGGTCGCGGACGCGGCCCTTGGCCTTCACGACCTTCAGGCCGGAGGCCTTCGGGCTGGTGACGACCATGCCGGCCGAGTCGTAGCCCCGGTACTCCAGGCGCGCCAGGCCCTCCAGCAGCAGCGGGGCAACATCGCGCTTACCGATATAACCGACAATTCCGCACATAAAGGTGAAACCCCTCCAGGTTGGTGATGAGTGCTGCTCAGCCGTAGACGATGCGGCGCAACTGCCGGAGCGAGAGCTCCGGCGGTGCCACCGCCCGGTGCGGGAGCTCCGCCGCGATCCGTTCGAAGATCTCGGCGTTCACGGCGCCGCCGGACTGCAGTTCGCGGTGACGGCGGCGGACGAACTCCTCGGTCGTCTCGTCGAAGTACGCCAGCACGTCGAGCACCACCCGGGCGGCCTCACCGCGCTGGAGCGCGGTGCTGCGGACCAGGTGGTCGATGAGGTCGTCGTGCGACGGGCGGCGTTCGAGCACCCGTGCATACTGAGGGGTCTCCGGGGCCCTCCGCAAGAATCCTGCCCGAATTCGGGCAGGGCAGCCATGATCCACCCGCTTCCCCGGACTCTTGGTCCAGACCTTGACCCCGGAGAGGGGCGACGGTACGCAGGGCGACCAAGGGGATATACAGAACGACGGACGTGTCGATCACCCGAAGGGGAGCCCGCCTGTGAGACAGCGCCTGACGATTCCGCGCCTGATCGGACTTCTGCTCCTGTTCGCGACCGCCGGCGTCGGCTGCGGAGAGGCAGCCGCCGACAAGGGCACCGATGCCAAGACACCCGGCAGGGCCGCCGCCGAACCCGAGGTCCGCCCGCTCGGCCGCATCGTGCCCGTACCCGCCTCCGTCACACCAGGGGGCGAGCCCTACACTCTCACCCCCACCACCCGCATCGGCATCGACGAGAACTCCGGCGAGTCCCGGGCCCTCGGTCAGTACCTCGCCGGACTCCTCCGCCCCGCCACCGGCTTCCCGCTCCCCGTCGTCGACGACCGCGCCGCCGGCCGCGGCATCCGGCTCCGCCTCGACCCCGACGAGACCGGCCTCGGCGACGAGGGCTACCGGCTGACCTCCGCACCCGACGGCCTCACCCTCACCGCCCGCGAACCCGCCGGCCTCTTCCGCGGCGTCCAGACCGTCCGCCAGCAGCTCCCCTCCTCCGTCGAACGGAAGAGCGTCCAGCCGGGCCCCTGGAAGATCGCCGGCGGCACCGTCACCGACACCCCGCGCTACGCCTACCGGGGCGTGATGCTCGACGTCGCCCGCCACTTCTTCACCGTCGACGAGGTGAAGCGCTTCATCGACCAGGCCGCCCTCTACAAGGTCAACACCCTCCACCTGCACCTCTCCGACGACCAGGGCTGGCGCATCGCCGTCGACTCCTGGCCCCGCCTCACCACCCACGGCGGCTCCACCGAGGTCGGCGGCGGCCCCGGCGGCTTCTACACCAAGGCCCAGTACCGCGAGATCGTGGAGTACGCCGCCTCCCGCTACCAGGAGGTGATCCCCGAGATCGACATGCCCGGCCACACCAACGCGGCCCTCGCCTCCTACGCCGAGCTCACCTGCGACGGCGTCGCCCCGCCCCTCTACACCGGCACCAAGGTCGGCTTCAGCTCCCTGTGCGTGCCCCAGCCCGTCACGTACGACTTCGTCGACGACGTCGTCCGGGAGATCGCCGCCCTCACCCCCGGCCGCTACCTCCACATCGGCGGCGACGAGGCCCACTCCACCAGCCACGCCGACTACGTGGCCTTCATGGACAAGGTGCAGCCGGTCGTCGCCAAGTACGGCAAGACCGTCGTCGGCTGGCACCAGCTGACCGGTGCCACCCCCGCTGAGGGCGCCCTCGTCCAGTACTGGGGCCTCGACCGCACCCCCGCGGAGGAGAAGGAACGGGTCGCCGCGGCCGCCCGCAACGGCACGGGCCTGATCCTCTCGCCCGCCGACCGCACGTACCTCGACATGAAGTACACCAAGGACACCCCGCTCGGCCTCGCCTGGGCCGGCTACGTCGAGGTCCGCAGGTCGTACGACTGGGACCCCGCCACCTACCTCCCCGGCGCCCCCGAGGACGCCGTCCGGGGCGTCGAGGCCCCGCTGTGGACCGAGACCCTCGACTCCACCGGCGACCTCGACGTCATGGCCTTCCCGCGCCTCCCGGGCATCGCCGAACTCGGCTGGTCCCCGGCGGCCGCCCACGACTGGGACGCGTACCGCGAGCGCCTCGCCGAACAGGCCCCGAGGTTCGACGCCCTCGGCATCACCTGGTACCGCTCCCCGGAGGTGCCCTGGCCGGCGGAGTAGGGCCGTCGGAAGGCGGCGCAACGGGATGCGAGCCCCGCCGGAGGACCGTACTCCGGCGGGGCTCGCATCGGTCTCGAGGGCCTGCCCGTCAGGCGAACCGGGCGATCGGGTTCACCAGGTCGCCGACCAGCTGGAGGGCCGCCGACGGGTCCGCCAGGTCGACCATCTGCCGGTTGTTGCGGAGCTGGAGGCGGTTGAGGGCGGAGAGGGCGAAGGTCTCCGCGAACATGTCGTACCGCGCGAACCTCTCCGCCAGTTCCGGCTTCGACTCCTGGTAGTCGCGCACGCACTCCGCGACCGTCCGCCAGAAGCCGTCCTCGTCCAGGACGCCCTCCGCCGCCAGGGTCGCGCCCAGGAAGCGGAAGAAGCAGTCGAAGACGTCCGTGAAGACCGAGAGGAGCTTCATGTCCTCCGGGACCTCGGCGCGGACGCGCTCCACCGCCGGCGGGAGGACCGCCGTCGGGTCCATGACGCAGATCTCCTCGGCGATGTCCTTGAAGACCGCCCGGGCGACCGCGCCCCGCTCGTCCAGGACGAGGATCACGTTCTCGCCGTGCGGCATGTAGACCAGGTCGTACGCGTAGAAGCAGTGCAGGACCGGGAGGAGGTACGCGTCCAGGTACCCCCGCAGCCATGCCGTCGGCTCCAGGCCCGACTCCTTGATCAGCGCGCCCGCGAAGGACGCGCCCGCGCGGTCCAGGTGCAGGAGGGAGGCCATCGTCGCCAGGCGCTCGCCCTCGGCGAGGGCCGGCACCGGGGACTCGCGCCAGAGCGCGGCCAGCATCTTGCGGTAGGGGGAGTAGCGGTCGGTGGCGGCCTCGTACTCCAGGTGCCGGTAGCCGACCGCCGCCCGCTCGCGGATGATCGAGAACCGGGCCGACCTGAGCGTGGCGTCCGCCTCGATCAGACCGTGCAGCCAGTCGTTGATCGCCGGCGTGGCCTCCATGTACGCCGCCGACAGGCCCCGCATGAAGCCCATGTTGAGGACGGACAGGGCCGTCTTCACGTAGTGCTTGGCCGGGTCGGAGGTGTTGAAGAAGGTACGGATCGACTGCTGCGCCAGGTAGGCGTCGTCGCCCTCGCCCAGGTACACCAGGCGCTGCTGGGCGACCTCGGCGGCGAAGGTGACGGACAGCTTGTTCCACCACTGCCAGGGGTGGGCCGGCACGAGGAGGTAGTCGGCGAGGTCGAGACCGCGCTCGGCGAGGGTCGCGGCGAAGCCGTCCACCGTCGCGTCGCCCAGTTCGGCGCGGATGAACGCCTCGTACTCGATGCCCGTCCCGGCCGTGAAGGTGGCCCGGTCGCGGTGGGCCGCGAGCCAGATCAGGTGGATCTCGCTCGCCGCCTCGGGGGCGTAGGCCCGGTACTCGTCGACGCCGAAGCCCAGCCGGCCGTTGTTGGCGACGAAGCAGGGGTGGCCCTCGGTCATCCCGGTCTCGATCGCCTGGAAGCCGGCGCGGGC
Source organism: Streptomyces sp. NK15101 (assembly GCF_020400725.1). Taxonomy (GTDB): domain Bacteria; phylum Actinomycetota; class Actinomycetes; order Streptomycetales; family Streptomycetaceae; genus Streptomyces. Next base: position 39,689 of record NZ_JAINVG010000030.1, read on the forward strand.
CAGTTCGGCGGAGGTCACGGGCGGCTTGGTCGCCTTGTAGGCCGTGCCGGCCAGGGTGGAGGAGATCTCCTCCAGGTAGACCGGCAGGATCTCGTCGCTCAGGCCGAGGGAGCCGCGCAGCTCGGTGACGAACTGGAGGGCGTCCAGCGGGAGCTGCTCGTCGCCGCGGTGGCGGCTGATCGAATCCGGGTAGACCTGCCAGTGGTCCAGCGCGAAGCGGTCGGCGGTGAAGCGGTACTCGGTCGTGCCGTCGTCGCTGAGGACCTGGTAGCGGCTCTCGCCCAGCTCCTTGGGGTCCAGCAGCCGCTCGTGGGCGAACTCGGCGAGGCCCTTGCGGATCAGGGCGCGGTTGGCGGCGGCCCAGCGCTCGGGGGTGAGGTGTGCGACGGGGTTCACGCGGCGGCTCCGACGGCGGTCTCGAACTGGGCGCGGGTGCAGAAGCTCAGCAGGGCCTTCTTCTCGGGCTTCTGGATCTCGCGCTCGGGCACGAAGCCGACGGCCTCGTTGAGGGCGTGGACGGCCTTGTTGCGGACGTCGGGCTCGACGACCACGCGGGCGGTCGCCGGGTCGGAGAACAGCTCGGTCATCACGGCCGTGATCACGGTCCGGGTGAAGCCGTGCACGGGGGTGTCGGTGGGCGCGACGAGGAAGTGCATGCCGACGTCGCCGGGCCGCGGCTCGTAGAGCCCGACCAGTTCGACCCGCGAGGGGTCGTACCGCTCCATGAGGAAGGCGGGCTCGCCGTCGACGAGGCCGATGAAGGCGTCGTGGTGCGGGTTCGCGGCGATCGCCATGTACTCCCGCTCGACGTCCTGGAGCTTCGCGTCCTGCATCATCCAGAAGGCGGCCTTGGGGTGGGTGACCCAGGGGTGGATCAACTCGGCGTCCTTCAGGGGGTCGAGGGGGCGTATCTGGACGCCACCCGGGGACGTAGTGGTGCGGGACATGCGATCTTCCTTCGAGGGCGGGCCGAATCCGGGCCTGGGTGAGGACGGGAAACCAAAGGGCGGACGAGCGCCACGGGGATCGTGTCGCACATGCGTCCCATGGTGTCCGAGGCTTGAAGTCGTTTCGGTTTGGGTGCCAGCCTGGGACGTATGGCGCAGGGGGTGGTGAAGCGGGCGTTCAAGTACCGCTTCTTTCCGACCGACGAGCAGGCGGCGCTGCTCACGCGCACTTTCGGCTGCGTCCGGAAGGTCTACAACCTTGCCCTGGCAGAACGCGACCGGATGTGGCGTGACGAGCGGAGGCGGCTGAGGTACGGCGACACTTCGGCCCTGCTGACGCAATGGAAGCGAACCGAGGAGTGCGCGTGTCTCCAAGAGGTGTCCTGCGTCCCGCTGCAACAAGCGTTGCGTCACCTGCAGGCCGCGTTCACCGGCTTCTTCGACAAGCGGTCGAAGTACCCGCGATTCAAATCGAAGAAGCGTTCGCGGGCTTCTGCCGAGTACACCCGCTCGGCGTTCGTGTACAGCGACGGTCGGTTGTCGTTGGCGAAGATGGCCGAGCCGCTGGACATCGTCTGGTCGCGGCCCCTTCCTACCGGGGCGGAGCCCTCGACAGTGACCGTCTCCCGGGACGGAGCCGGCCGCTGGTTCGTGTCGTTGCTCTGTGAAGATGCTTCGGTGGGTGCTCTGGCCGTCGTGGACACGGCGGTCGGCATCGACATGGGGCTCTCCTCGCTTCTCACCCTCACGCACGCGGTCCCGGGCCTGACCGACGAACAGGGAAAGGTGTCCGACCCGCGGTATGCGGAGCGAGACAGAGAACGGCTGGCCAAGGTTCAGCGTCGGCTTGCGAAGAAGACCGTGGGGTCGAAGAACCACGCCAAGGCGGCTCGCCGTGTCGCACGGGTTCATGCTCGGATCACTGATCGGAGGCGTGACTTCCTGCACCGACTGACCACCCGACTCGTTCGTGAGAATCAAACGATCGTGATCGAGGATCTGGCGGTACGGAGCATGGTGCGGAACCACTCGCTCGCACGGGCGATCTCCGACACCTCCTGGGCGGAGCTCCGCAGGCTTCTGGAGTACAAGTGCCAGTGGTACGGGCGGGTGCTGGTTGTCGTCGACCGATGGCACCCGAGCAGCAAGATCCGTTCGGCCTGCGGCACGACGAAAGCGCATCTCGCACTGAACGAACGCACCTTCCGGTGTGACAATCCCGCGTGTGGCCTGGTCCTGGACCGGGCCGTGAACGCGGCTCGCAACATCCTGGCCGCCGGGCTGGCGGTGACAGTCTGTGGAGACAGTGGAAGACCTCAACGGAACTCTCCGGGCGGGCAGCGGTCGACGAAACAGAAAACCCAGTCAGTGATGGCGGGAGTCCCGGGCCCCGCGAGGCCCGGGGAAGGTCAAACGGCGAACTCCTGGAACGCGATGGTCTTCTCTACGGGGTAGTACTCGGAACCCAGCATCTCCCCGATGATGTACGCGTTGCGGTACGGGCCCATGCCCAGGTCCGGCGAGGTGATCGAGTGGGTGTGCACGCCGGCGTTCTGGAGGAAGATCCCGCGGCCGGTGGTGTCGATCGCGTAGTTGCGGGCCACGTCGAAGCGGCCCCGGCCGTCGAAGCGGAGACGGTCCTCGACCGGCTTCAGGAAGGCCGGGACGGCGTACTTGTAGCCCGTGGCGAGGATCAGGCCCTCGGTCTCGACGGTGAAGTCCTTCTCCTGCTCCTCCTGGCGGAAGCCGAGCGTGTACGTGCCCGTCGCGGAGTCGTACGCGGCCGTGCGCAGGGCCGAGTTGGTGAGCAGGCGGGTGGGGACCGGACCGTCCAGGTTCTTCTGGTAGAGCAGGTCGAAGATGGCGTCGATCAGTTCGCCGTCGATGCCCTTGAAGAGGCCCTTCTGCTGGGTCTCCAGGCGGTAGCGGGTCTGTTCGGGCAGCGCGTGGAAGTAGTCCACGTACTCCGGGGAGGTCATCTCCAGGGTGAGCTTGGTGTATTCGAGGGGGAAGAAGCGGGGGGAGCGGGTCACCCAGTTCAGCCGGTAGCCGTGGGTGTCGATCTCGCTCAGGAGGTCGTGGTAGATCTCCGCCGCGCTCTGGCCGCTGCCGACCAGGGTGATCGACTTCTTCTTCTGGAGCTCCTCCTTGTGCGGGAGGTAGCGCGAGTTGTGGATCAGGTCGCCGCCGAGGCCTTCGCAGGTCTCCGGGACGTACGGCGGGGTGCCGGTGCCGAGGACGAGCCGGGGCGAGCGGAACGTCTCTCCGGACTCGGTGGTCACCACGTACAGCTCGGCGGTCTCGTCGTACGAGACCGAGGCGACGGTCGTCGAGAAGCGGATCGAGGTGAGTCTCCCGGCGGCCCAGCGGCAGTAGTCGTTGTACTCGGTGCGCAGGGGGTAGAAGTTCTCGCGGATGTAGAAGGAGTAGAGCCGGCCCTTCTCCTTCAGGTAGTTCAGGAAGGAGTACGGCGAGGTCGGGTCCGCGAGGGTGACCAGGTCCGACATGAAGGGGGTCTGGAGGTGGGCGCCGTCGAGGAACATCCCCGAGTGCCACTCGAAGTCCGGCTTGGACTCCAGGAAGACGCCGTTCAGCTCGGTGATCGGCTCGGTCAGGCAGGCGAGCCCGAGGTTGAACGGACCGAGCCCGATGCCGATGAAGTCGTGGATCTCAGGCGTGGACAAGGTTCTCTCCCAGGTACTGCTCGGCGTGGCCGGCTATCAGATCGAGGACGGCGGCGATGTCGGCCGCGGTGGTCTCGGGGTTGAGCAAGGTGAACTTGAGGTACTGGCGGCCGTCGACCTTGGTGCCGGCGACGACGGCCTCGCCGGAGGCGAACAGCGCCTTGCGGGCGTGGAGGTTGGCCCGGTCGATCTCGGTGGGGGAGGTCACGGCCTCGGGGATGTAGCGGTAGACGAGGGTGGAGAGCTGCGGCTCGACCACGACGTCGTAGCGCGGGTCGGCGGCGAGCAGCCCGAAGCCCTCCCGGGCGAGGTCGCAGACCTCGTCGAAGAGCTCGCCGATGCCGTCGGCGCCCATCACGCGCAGGGTCATCCAGAGCTTGAGCGCGTCGAAGCGGCGGGTGGTCTGGAGGGACTTGTCGACCTGGTTGGGGATCTGCTCGGCGAGCGTCGAGGGGGTCCCCCCTGCTCGAGCGGAGCCGAGAGCTTGGGGGAGCGGGTTGAGGTAGTCCGCGTGGTAGGTCGCGTGGCGCAGGGTGGCGCCGTCGCGGACCAGGACGGCGGAGGAGCTCACCGGCTGGAAGAAGGACTTGTGGAAGTCGACGGTGACCGAGTCGGCCCGCTCGATGCCGTCCAGGAGGTGACGGCGGGTCCTGGAGGCGAGCAGTCCGCAGCCGTAGGCGGCGTCGACGTGCATCCAGGCGCCGTACTCGGCGGCCAGGGCGGCGATCTCGGGCAGCGGGTCGATGGAGCCGAAGTCGGTGGTGCCGGCGGTGGCGACGATCGCCATCGGGATCAGGCCCTCGGCACGGCAGGCCTCCAGCTCGGCGGCGAGGACGACGGACTGCATGCGCTTGTTCCGGTCGACCGGGACGGAGACGACGGCGTCGCGGCCGAGCCCGAGCAGCTGGGCCGACTTCTGGACGCTGAAGTGGCTGCACTCGGAGGAGAAGATCCGCAGTTTCGACAGGTCGGCCGTGCCGGTCTCCTCGCGGGCGAGGAGCAGGGCCTGGAGGTTGGACTGGGTGCCGCCGCTGGTGAACACGCCGTCGGCGAGCGGGCCGAGGCCGATCCGGTCGGTGGTCCAGTCGATCAGCTTCCGCTCGATGAGGGTGCCGCCGGCGCTCTGGTCCCAGGTGTCGAGGGAGGAGTTGACCGCCGAGAGGACGGCCTCGCCGAGGACGGCGGGGATGACCACGGGGCAGTTGAGGTGCGCGAGGTAGCGGGGGTGGTGGAAGTAGACGGCGTCGCGGAGGTAGACGTCCTCCAGCTCGTCGAGGGCGGCGGAGGCGTCGCCGAGCGGCCGGTCGAGGTCGACGGCGTCGACGACGGGGGCCAGCCCGGCGGGCGTCACGCCGGTGAACGGGCCGCGCGTCGAGGCGAGTTTCCTCGCCACCCGCTCCACTCCTTCGGTGACGGAGCGCCGATAGCTCTCCGCCGTCGTGTCGTTGAGCAGGTGGGAACGCATGTGGGGCCCTTCCGGGAGCGGACTCGGTCGGTCTTGGTTAGGTTAGCCTAACCTAAATTAACAGCACAACGGCCCCCCAACCCGGGAGGGCTGGGGGGCCGTCGGCCCTGTGGGGGTAAAGGGAGCGGGCTCAGGCCGCGTCCTGTGCCGTCTCGTCCGGCACCTCGCGCAGCGCGTCCTCGGACAGGCCCTTGCGCCAGTAGCCGACGAACGTGACCCGGCGGCGGTCGAGCCCCCGCTCCCGCACGAAGTGGCGGCGCAGCGCCTTCACGGCGCCCGACTCGCCCGCGATCCAGACGTACGGCGCCCGACCGGGCAGCTCGGTGCCGGACACCGCGTCCACGGCGGACGGCGCCCCCTCCTCCCGTACGAGCCAGGTGACCGTGGCGTCCGCCTCGGTCGCGAGCTCCATCCGGTCGCCGGAGTAAGGCACTTCCAGGAACACCCGGGCGCGGGTCTCGGCCGGCAGCCACTCCAGGATCGCGGAGGCGGCGGGCAGGGCCGTCTCGTCGGCCCAGATCAGTACGGAGTCGGCGTCCTCGGGCAGCTGGAAGCGGACGCCCGTGTTCGCGGCGACCGCCGGTCCCAGGACCACCACCCGGTCGCCGGGCTCGGCGCGGCCGGCCCAGCGGCAGGCGGGGCCGCCGTCCTCGTGGAGGGCGAAGTCGATGTCTATCTCGTTCGGTTCGGTGCGCTGCTCGCGGACGGTGTACGAGCGCATCACGGCCCGCACGTCGTCCGGCATGGCCCGCCAGGCGCCCAGGATCGCGTACATGTCCGGGTCGTCCAGCGGCGGGAGGACCGGGGCCTCCTGGCCGGGGTGCGGCAGGAAGAGGGAGAGCGACTGGTCGCGGCCCCCGGCGGCGAAGCCCTTCAGGTCGTCCCCGGTGAAGGTGACGCGGACCAGGGACGGGCCGAGGCGCCGCGTCCGGTCGACCTGGAGGGAGAAGAACTGGAAGGGGGCGGTCTCGGTGTTCGTCATGGGTCGGGGCACCTTCTTGGCGTTCTCGGGGCCCTGGTCGGCCCGGACGAGCTGAAGGTAGGTTAGCCTAACCTCACTCTCGGCGGCGGGGTAGGGGCAGCGATGCCCGACGGGCCCGCCACCGAGGGCTCTCCGGTGCGGTGGTGGCCGTCCTCGGCCCGCCCGTCGGCGAGGCGGTTCGAAACGGCTGAAGACCTCACGGTGCGGCCTGCCGTGGACGGCGCGCGCGTGGCCGTGGACGGCGCGGGGCCGAGGACGGCATGCGCGCCGTCATGGAGGGCACGCGCGAGCGCCCGCCGCACCGGACCCGGTGCGGCGGGCGCTTCACGGCGCCGCCGGGGCTCAGGCCGGCAGGCCCAACTCGCGGGCGATCAGCATCCGCTGGACCTCGCTGGTGCCCTCGCCGATCTCCAGGATCTTCGAGTCGCGCCACATCCGGGCCACCGGGTACTCGTTCATGAAGCCGTAGCCGCCGTGGATCTGGGTCGCCTCGCGGGCGTTGTCCACCGCCACCGTGGAGGAGTACAGCTTCGCGATTGCCGCCTCCTTCTTGAACGACTGGCCGAGGACCAGACGGGAGGCCGCGTCCCGCCAGCCGATGCGGGCCATGTGGGCCTTCATCTCCATGTCGGCGATCTTGAACTGGACCGCCTGGTACGTGCTGATCGGCGACCCGAAGGCGTGCCGCTCCTTCGCGTACTTCACCGACTCGTCCACACAGCCCTGCGCGAGGCCCGTCGCGAGCGCCGCGATCGCGACCCGGCCCTCGTCCAGGATCCGCAGGAACTGCGCGTACCCCCGGCCCTCCTCGCCGAGGAGGTTCTCCACCGGGACGCGGACGTCGTCGAAGGAGAGCTCGCGGGTGTCCGAGGCGTTCCAGCCGACCTTCGAGTACGGGGCGGCGACCGTGAAGCCCGGCGTGCCGGACGGCACGATGATCGAGGAGATCAGCGGACGCCCGTCGGGCTTGCGGCCGGTGACCGCCGTGACCGTCACCAGACCCGTGATGTCCGTACCGGAGTTGGTGATGAAGCACTTCGAGCCGTTGACGACCCAGTGGTCGCCGTCCCGGACGGCGGTGGTGCGGGTGCCGCCCGCGTCCGAGCCCGCGCCCGGCTCGGTGAGGCCGAACGCGCCGAGCACCTCGCCGGAGCACAGCTTCGGCAGCCACTCGCGCTTCTGCTCCTCCGTGCCGAAGCGGTAGACCGGCATGGCGCCGAGCGAGACGCCGGCCTCCAGGGTGATGGCCACGGAGGAGTCGACCCGGGCCAGCTCCTCCAGGGCGATCCCGAGGGCCAGGTAGTCGCCGCCCATGCCGCCGTACTCCTCGGGGAACGGCAGCCCGAACAGGCCCATGCGGCCCATCTCGCGGACGATCTCGTACGGGAACTCGTGCCGCTCGTAGTAGTCGCCGATCTTCGGCGCCACGACGTCGTGGGCGAACTCCTCGACGGTACGGCGGAGTTCCTCGTGCTCTTCGGAGAGCCGGTGGTCGAGGGACATGTCTTTCGTCACTCCTTGTGGGAGAGGGCGCGGACGGTACGGGAGGGGCTGGGCCGGCCCAGCTGTTCGGCCATCCACACGCTCGTGGCGGTGAGGGCGGCCAGATCGACCCCGGTCTCGATGCCGAGACCGTCGAGCATCCACACGAGGTCCTCGGTGGCGAGATTGCCGGTCGCGCTCTTCGCGTACGGGCAGCCGCCGAGGCCGCCGGCGGAGGCGTCGACGGTGGTCACCCCGTGCCGCAGGGCGGTCAGGGTGTTGGACAGCGCCTGCCCGTACGTGTCGTGGAAGTGCACGGCGACGCGGGAGACGGGGACGCCGGCCTTGGTCAGGGCCGTCAGGAGGGCCTGGACGTGCCCCGGCGTGGCGACGCCGATCGTGTCCCCGAGGCTCAGCTCGTCGCAGCCCATGTCGGCGAGGGCCTTGGTGACCCTGACGACCCGCTCGACCGGCACGGCGCCCTCCCAGGGGTCGCCGAAGCACATCGAGAGGTAGCCGCGCACCTTCAGCCCGGCCTCTATGGCCCGGGTGACGGTCGGCGCGAACATCGCGAGCGCCTCGTCGACGGTCCGGTTCAGGTTGGCCTTCGCGAAGGACTCGGTCGCCGAGGCGAACACGGCGACCTCACGGGCGCCCAGCGCGAGGGCGCGGTCGAGACCGCGCTCGTTCGGCACGAGGACGGGCAGCCGGACGGGCAGGTCACGGACGAGTGGGAACAGCTCCTCCGCGTCGGCGAGCTGCGGCACCCACTTCGAGGGCACGAAGCTCGTCGCCTCGATCGTCGTCAGACCGGCGGCCGCGAGCCGCCGCACGAACTCGGCCTTCACCCCGGTCGGGACGGCCGTCTTCTCGTTCTGCAGCCCGTCCCGGGCACCGACCTCGTGGATCCGCACCCGGGCGGGCAGCGACGGGTCGGGCACGGTCATCGGCAGTCCGGTGCTCACGCGCCCTCCTCCTCGCGGGGCGTCACCACGGCCAGGATCTGGTCCATGGCGACGGTGGTGCCGGGGGTGACGTCCAGCTCGGTGACGGTGCCGGCGTGCGGGGCGGAGATGACGTGCTCCATCTTCATCGCCTCGACCACGAGCAGGCTCTGCCCGGCCTCCACCTCGTCCCCGACGGCCACCTTCACGACGGTCACGGTCCCGGGCATCGGCGCGGCGAGCGTGTCGGCGCCCCCGTGCCGGGCACCGGAGAGCGCGGCCTCCACGGGGTCGTGGTCGAGCACGTGCCAGGAGTCCCCGTCACGGCCGAGCCAGTCGCCCGCGCGGTGGAAGGCGTGCGTCATGCCGTCCACGGTGACCGTCACCGTGCCGTTCGCGACCCGGGCGCCGTCCGGCGCCTCGACCGTGACGGGTTCGGTTCCCGGCACCCGGAGCGGGAAGGCGGGCCGCTTCGCCGCCCCGCCCAGGCGCCATCCGCTCGGCACGTCGAACGGGTCCGTCCAGCCGTCCCGGGGCGCCGGGGCCAGCTCGGCGCGCCGCACGGCCGCCGCCGCCGCGTACACCTCGGCGGGGACGCCCCGCGGGACCAGGCTCTCCGCGTCCCGCTCCACCAGGCCCGTGTCCAGGTCGCCCGAGACGACGTCCGGGTGGGCGAGGAGACGGCGGAGGAAGCCGGCGTTGGTGGGGACGCCCAGGGTGACCAGGTCGGCGAGGGCCGCGCGCAGCTTCCGCAGGGCCGTCGGCCGGTCGGCCGCGTGGACGATGACCTTCGACAGCATCGGGTCGTAGAGGGAGGAGACCTCGGTGCCTTCGAGCAGGCCGGAGTCCGTCCGTACGCCGTTCCCGTGGGGCTCGCTCAGCGCGAGGACCGTGCCTCCCGAGGGCAGGAAGCCGCGCGAGGGGTCCTCGGCGCAGATGCGCGCCTCGATCGCCCAGCCGTCGAGCCGGACGTCCTCCTGGCGGAAGCCGAGCGGCTCGCCGGCGGCGACCCGCAGCTGCCACTCCACCAGGTCGAGTCCCGTGATCAGCTCGGTCACGGGGTGCTCGACCTGGAGGCGGGTGTTCATCTCCATGAAGTAGTACGCGGACGGGTCGCCGCCCGGGACGATGAACTCGACCGTTCCCGCGCCGACGTAGCCGCAGGACCGGGCGGCCTCCACGGCCGCCGCGCCCATCGCCGCGCGGGTCGTCTCGTCGAGGAGGACGCTCGGCGCCTCCTCGATGATCTTCTGGTGGCGGCGCTGGAGCGAGCACTCGCGCTCGCCCAGGTGCACCACGTTCCCGTGGGCGTCCGCCAGGACCTGGATCTCGATGTGCCGGGGCCGGTCGATCCACCGCTCCACGAGCAGCGTGTCGTCGCCGAAGGACGCCCGCGCCTCCCGGCGGGCCGCCGCGATCTCCTCCTCCAGGACCGCAAGGTCCCGCACCAGGCGCATGCCCTTGCCGCCGCCGCCCGCGCTGGGCTTCAGCAGGACGGGCGCGCCCAGTTCACGGGCCGCGGCGGCGATCTCCGGGTCGGCCGCGCCGGGCACGACCGGCACGCCCGCGGCCTTCACGGTCTCCTTCGCCCGGATCTTGTCGCCCATGAGGGCGATCGCCTCGGCGGAGGGCCCGATGAAGACGAGCCCCGCCTCGGCGCACGCGCGGGCGAAGCCCGCGTTCTCCGCCAGGAACCCGTAGCCGGGGTGGACGGCCTGCGCCCCGGTCCGCCTGGCCGCGTCGAGCAGCGCCGGGACGGACAGGTACGACTCGGCGGCCGGCGGCGGACCGATCCGCACCGCCGTGTCCGCCTCCCGCACGTGCCGGGCGTCGGCGTCCGCGTCGCTGTAGACGGCCACCGAGCGCACGCCCATCTCCCGCAGGGTGCGGATGACGCGGACGGCGATCTCGCCCCGGTTGGCCACGAGGACGGTGTCGAACATGCTCTGCATCTTCTGGGGGCCCTTCACATCCGGAAGACGCCGAACTGGGGGTCACCCAGGGGCGCGTTGGCACAGGCGGTCAGGGCGAGGCCGAGGACCTGCCGGGTCTCCAGCGGGTCGATGACGCCGTCGTCCCACAGTCGGGCGGTCGCGTAGTAGGCGCTGCCCTGCGTCTCGTACTGCTCGCGGATCGGGGCCTTGAAGGCCTCTTCCTCCTCGGCGCTCCACCCGTCGCCGAGCTGGTCGCGCTTGACGGTCGCGAGGACGGACGCGGCCTGCTCGCCGCCCATCACCGAGATCTTGGCGTTGGGCCACATCCACAGGAAGCGGGGGGAGTACGCCCGGCCGCACATCGAGTAGTTGCCCGCGCCGTACGAACCGCCGACGACGACCGTCAGCTTCGGCACCCGGGTGGTGGCCACGGCCGTGACCATCTTGGCGCCGTGCTTGGCGATGCCGCCGTGCTCGTACGCCTTGCCGACCATGAAGCCGGTGATGTTCTGCAGGAAGACGAGCGGGATCCCGCGCTGGTCGCACAGCTCGATGAAGTGCGCGCCCTTCTGGGCCGACTCGGCGAACAGGATGCCGTTGTTGGCGACGATGCCGACCGGGTGGCCGTGGATCCGGGCGAAGCCGGTGACCAGCGTCTGCCCGTACTCGGACTTGAACTCCTGGAAACGGGAGCCGTCCACCACCCGGGCGATGACCTCGCGCACGTCGTAGGGGGTGCGGGAGTCGACGGGCACGGCCCCGTACAGCCCGTACGGGTCGACCTTCGGCTCCTCGGCCGGCTCGACCGACCAGGGCAGCGGGCCGCGCTCGGGGAGCGTGGCGACGATGTTCCGGACGATGCGCAGCGCGTGCGCGTCGTCCTCGGCGAGGTGGTCGGTGACGCCGGAGATCCGGGAGTGGACCTCGCCGCCGCCGAGCTCCTCGGCCGTGACGACCTCGCCGGTCGCCGCCTTCACCAGCGGCGGACCGCCCAGGAAGATCGTGCCCTGGTTCCGTACGATCACGGCCTCGTCGCTCATCGCCGGGACGTACGCGCCACCGGCCGTGCACGAGCCCATGACCGCCGCGATCTGCGGGATGCCGGCGCCGGACATCCGGGCCTGGTTGAAGAAGATCCGGCCGAAGTGCTCCCGGTCGGGGAAGACCTCGTCCTGCATCGGCAGGAAGGCGCCGCCCGAGTCGACCAGGTAGAGGCAGGGGAGACGATTCTCCAGCGCCACCTCCTGGGCGCGCAGGTGCTTCTTCACCGTCATCGGGTAGTACGTGCCGCCCTTGACGGTCGCGTCGTTCGCCACGATCACGCACTCGCGCCCGGAGACCCGGCCGATGCCCGCGATGACGCCGGCCGCCGGGGCCTGGTCGCCGTACATGCCGTTCGCCGCCAGCGGGGCCAGCTCCAGGAACGGCGAGCCCGGGTCGAGCAGCGTGTCCACCCGGTCCCGCGGCAGCAGCTTGCCGCGCGCGGTGTGCCGGGCCCTGGACTTCTCACCACCGCCCAGGGCGGCCGTCGCGAGCTTGGCGCGCAGGGTCGCCGCCAGCTCGTGATGGGCCGCCTCGTTGGCCTGCCAGGCCGCGGACGCGGGATCCGCCGCGCTCGTCAGCACAGGTGCCTGCTGCATCCCTCGAGCTCCCTTGCTCGGTTAATGAGCGTTAACGTACGTCGCCCAGGTTAACGACCGCTAACCGGGTTGTCTAGAATCGACTTCATGACCACGAGCCCCACTCGGACGGACGCCCCGACGCGACGCGAGCAGATCCTCAAGGAGGCCGCCCGCCTCTTCGCCGAGCGCGGCTTCCACGGCGTCGGCGTGGACGAGATAGGGGCGGCCGTCGGCATCAGCGGCCCCGGCCTCTACCGCCACTTCCCCGGCAAGGACGCGATGCTCGCCGAACTCCTCGTCGGCATCAGCGAGCGGCTGCTCGACGGGGGCCGGCTGCGGGCCGCCGAGTCGGACGGCGACCCGCGGGCGCTCCTCGCCTCCCTCATCGACGGGCACATCGACTTCGCCCTCGACGACCGGCCGCTGATCACCCTCCACGACCGCGAGCTCGACCGGCTCAAGGACGAGGACCGCAAGCGCGTCCGGCAGCTCCAGCGGCAGTACGTCGAACTCTGGGTCGCCGTCGTGCGCGAGCTGTACCCCGACACCGGCGAGTCGGAGTCCCGCACGGCCGTCCACGCAGTCTTCGGCCTGCTCAACTCCACCCCGCACCTGGCGGCCCTCGGCCGCCGGCCCATGGAGGACCTGCTGCGGCGGCTCGCGCACGGGGCGTTCGGCGCGCTGGGCGCGTAGGACCGTCCGGTCCAGAGCTCGGAACGGGTTGCCCTCCGCCTCCGCGGCTCGGACAGAATGAACCCCATGCCGATACTCAGCCGCGCCGCCCTCGTCGAGCACCTCGTCCGCACCCGGATCGCGGGAGACGTCGCCACCCCGCGCGACAACAACCTCTCCCACTACCGCAAGCTCGCCAACGGCGACCGGCACTACTGGCTCGGCCTCGAACTCGGCGACCGCTGGACCGACGAGCAGGACGTGCTCGCCGTCATGGCCGAGCGGTGCGGCGTCGTCGACGACCCGGCGCACCGGGTCGGCCAGGACACCATCGACCCCGAGCTCACCGTCGACGGCCTCGACCGGATGGCCGCCCGGCTCCGCAAGGCCGCCGCGGGCCGCGAGCGGGTCCTCTTCGCGACCGGGCACCCCGGCTCGCTCATCGACGTCCACAGCCGGGTCGCCGCCGCGCTGCGCGCCCAGGGCTGCGACATCGTCCGCATCCCCGGCGGGCTCGTCGCCGACGAGGGGTACGTGGTGCAGTTCGCCGACGTCGCCGTCTTCGAGCGCGGTGCGAGCCTGTGGCACACGCACTCCCCGGAGCCGATGAACGCGATCCTCGACGCGCTCGGGGAGTCCGGCCGGCCGGACCTCGTCATCGCCGACCACGGGTGGGCCGGTCGCGCGGGGCAGCGGGGCGTCGACTCCGTCGGCTACGCCGACTGCAACGACCCCGCGCTCTTCATCGGCGAGGCGGAGGGCACGATGCAGGTCACGATCCCCCTGGACGACCACGTCCTGGACCCGCGCTTCTACGAACCCCTGACGGCGTACACCCTGGCGGCGGCGGGCCTCGCCTGACGGTACCCCCGCCCGTTGTGGGCAGGCGTTCCGCAAGGGGCGGAACGGGTGGGCACAACGGACGGCGCCCTTGCCGGCGCCCGAGGCTCATGTGCCTGGACCCGCACCCCGTGCACAGCTCCCTGGTGGTGCGGGTCCAGGCGCGGGACGCGGGGCCCCGCTGTGGGCGCCGTCCCGTGTGCCCACCCTCCCCCAAGCTCTCGGCTTCGCTCGAGCAGGGGGGGACCCCCTTGCCCCGACGGGACGACTGCCCACACGGGCGGGAGCGCGGCCCGCACGGGCGAGGGGGCTCCGGCTCCGCGGTCGTCAGGGTTCGGGGCGGTGCTGTCTCACGCCCGGCGTCGGGTCCAGGTACAGCCGGCGGATCGACGGGAAGCGTTCGCGGAGCTGGGACTCCGCGTCCTCGCACGCCCACTCCACCTGCTCCGCCGACGACACGTCCCGGAAGTCGATCTTCGCCGCGACCAGGACCTCCCCGGGCCCCTGGATCAGGGTGATCAGGTCGAGGACGTCGACGACGTGGGGGACCGAGAGCAGTTCCTCGCGGATGCCGGCGCGCATCTGCCGCGGGGCCGGGCGGCCGACGAGGAGTTCGGCGTTGGAGCGGCCGAGCACCCAGGCCACGTACACGAGCAGGGCGCCGATGAGGATCGACGCGACGCCGTCCCAGACGCCGGAGCCGGTGATCTGGCCGCCGAGGAGGCCGCCCGCCGCCAGCATGAGGCCCGCGAGGGCGGCGGAGTCCTCCATGACCACCGCCTTGACGGTGGTGTCCGGCGTGAGGCGGAGGTACCTGGCGAAGGGGGCCTTCATCCGTTCCGCCTCCGCCTTGACCTGCCTCACGCCCGTCCGCAGCGAGTAGCCCTCCAGGACGAAGGCGATGCCGAGGACGACGTACGAGACCGTCGGGTCGCCGAGTTCCTCGCCGTGGACGAGGGTGTGGATGCCGTCGTAGACCGAGAAGACCGCGCCGCCCACGAAGGTGGCGACCGCCGCCAGCATCGCCCAGACGTAGCGCTCGCCCGCGTAGCCGACGGGATGGTCCTCGTCGGCCGGCTTCTCGCTCCGTTTGAGGGCGGTGAGCAGCATGCCCTCGGTGACGGTGTCGGCGACCGAGTGGGCGGCCTCCGAGAGCATGGCGCTGGAGCCGCTGACGACGCCCGCGACGGCCTTGGCGGCGGCGATCCCGAGGTTCGCCGCCGCCGCCACGATCACCGTGAAGGTGCTTTCGCCGTTTCCACCGTTTTCCGTCATGAACCGGACGGTAGGTTCGGGCGTCAGCGGGGGACGCGAACGACACCCTCCTGGATGACGGAGATCGCGAGCCGCCCGTCCCGGGTGTAGATCCGGGCCTGGCCGAGGCCGCGTCCGCCGGACGCGGTCGGCGACTCCTGGTCGTACAGGAGCCACTCGTCGGCCCGGAAGGGGCGGTGGAACCACATGGCGTGGTCCAGGGACGCCCCGACCACGTCGCCGACGGCCCAGCCGCCCCGCCCGTGGGCGAGGAGCACCGAGTCGAGCAGGGTCATGTCGGAGACGTACGTGGCGAGGACGACGTGCAGCAGCGGGTCGTCGGCCAGCTTGCCGTTGGTGCGGAACCACACCTGGGAGTGCGGCTCGCGCGGGGTGCCGACCGTCCCCCACGGGGGCGTCCCGGCGTACCTCAGGTCCACCGCCGCCCGCGCCTCGATCAGCCGGTCCGCGACCTCGCGGGGGAGGTGGCGGGGGAGCATCTCGGCCGGCGTCGGGAGCGACTCCGGGTCCGGGGCGGGCGGCATGTCGACCTGGTGCTCCAGCCCCTCCTCGTACGTCTGGAAGGACGCGGAGAGGTGGAAGATCGGCTGCCCGTGCTGGACGGCCACGACCCGGCGGGTGGTGAAGGAGCGGCCGTCGCGGATGCGGTCGACCGTGTAGACGATCGGCGCGCCCGGGTCGCCGGGGCGCAGGAAGTACGCGTGGAGCGAGTGTGCGAGCCGGTCCCCGGGGACGGTCCGGCCCGCCGCCACCAGCGCCTGGGCGGCCACCTGGCCGCCGAAGACGCGGGGGACGATCGAGGGGCGGGACTCGCCCCGGAAGATGTCCCGCTCGATCCGCTCCAGGTCGAGCAGATCGAGCAGGTCATCCAGAGCCGTATGCGCGTCGGGCACTCAGAGGCCCATCGACTTGGCGATGATCGACTTCATGATCTCGCTGGTGCCGCCGTAGATGCGGTTGACGCGGTTGTCGGCGTACAGACGGGCGATCGGGTACTCGTTCATGTAGCCGTAGCCGCCGTGCAGCTGGAGGCAGCGGTCGATGACGCGGTGGGCGACCTCGGTGCAGAAGAGCTTGGCGCTCGCGGCCTCGGCCGGGGTCAGCTCGCCCGCGTCCAGGGCCTCCAGGGCGCGGTCGGCGACGGCCTCGGCGGCGTCGACCTCGGCCTGGCAGGCGGCCAGCTCGAACTTGGTGTTCTGGAAGTGGGCGACCGGCTTGCCGAAGACCGTGCGGTCCGTGACGTACTGCTGGGCGAAGCGGACGGCGGCCTTTGCCTGGGCGTAGGCGCCGAAGGCGATGCCCCAGCGCTCGGAGGCCAGGTTGTGGCCGAGGTAGTAGAAGCCCTTGCCCTCCTCGCCGAGCAGGTCCTCGACGGGCACCTTGACGTCGACGAACGCGAGCTCGGCGGTGTCGGAGGTGCGCAGGCCGAGCTTGTCCAGCTTGCGGCCGATGGAGTAGCCCTCGGACTTGGTGTCGACGGCGAAGAGGGAGATGCCGAAGCGGCGGTCCTCGGCCGACGGGGCGGAGGTGCGGGCGCAGACGATCACGCGGTCGGCGTGGACGCCGCCGGTGATGAAGGTCTTGGCGCCGTTGAGGACGTAGTGGGTGCCGTCCTCGGAAAGCTTGGCGGTGGTCTTCATGCCCGCGACGTCGGAGCCGGTGCCCGGCTCGGTCATGGCGAGCGCCCACATCTCCTCGCCGGTGACGAACTTCGGCAGGAAGCGCTTCTTCTGCTCGTCGGTGGCGAGCATCTTGATGTACGGCAGGGCGAGCAGCACGTGGACGCCGGAGCCGCCGAAGTGGACGCCCGCGCGCGAGGTCTCCTCGTACATGACGGCCTCGAACTTGTGGGTGTCCAGGCCCGCGCCGCCGAACTCCTCGGGCACGTTGATGCCGAAGACGCCCAGCTCGCCCAGCTTGTCGTAGAACTCGCGCGGCGCCTGGCCCGCGGCGAACCACTCGTCGTAGACGGGGACGACCTCGGCCTCGATGAAGGCGCGGATGGTCTCCCGGAACGCCTCGTGGTCCTCGTCGAATACGGTACGGCGCACGGTGCGACTCCTCCGGTGTGCGGGCCCATTTGTCTAAGCGCTTGCTCAGCCTGTCGTCAACGAAGTTACCCAGCGGTCACCCACCCTGTCCAGACTCCTCGCCTGTGATCCAGGCCCGCCCCGCGGAGTCGTAGCCGTACACGGGCCGCCCCTTCGCCCCGCTCGTCCGGAAGGGCGCGCCGTCCTCGTCCCCGATCCGGACCGTGCCCCGGCGCCCCTCCGAGCTCCACTCCAGCTCCAGGTACCAGCGGCAGTCGCACCCCGCCGTCCCCGCCGAGACCAGCAGCTCCTCCGGCTCGGCGGCGCTGACCGCGTACGGGAAGGAGACCGCCGGGAGCGTCCGGCCCTCCTCCCCGGAGGCGTCGTATCCGTCCAGCGCCCGCGCCACCGGCCGCGGCCGGTCCAGGTCCACCTCGAAACGGCGCGGCGTCACCGCCCCGCCGCACCCGTCGTCCGTCCGGTACGCCGCCCACGGCAGCGGCGCGCCCCGCTCCACCACCCGCACGTGCAGCGCCTGGAGCACCACTGCCGCCGCGCCCTTCCCCTGCACCGACACCCGCACCAGCGTCTCCCCGCCGTCCACGGCCCCCTGCGCCGCCGCCCAGCTCCGCGCGTCGGCCGCCTCCGGCGGGGGAGGGGGCGTCCGCTCCACGAGGTAGGTGTGCCCGCACCCGTTCTCCCAGAGGTGAGAGGCGACCGTCCACGTCAGCGGCGCCGGTGGCTCGGCGGCCCGCTCCCGGGTCTTCCCGGGCAGGAGTACGGCTCCGAGCGTCACCGTCCCCACCACCGCCAGCGTCCCGCAGACCGCGCCCACCCACCCCCACCGGCGCCTCCGCCGCTGGGACGGGAGGCCCGGCACGCGCGCGTGCACGGGTTCCAGCTCGGGCTCGGGCGGCGCCTCAGGGGCCGGCGCGGGCTCCGGAGCCGGCTCCGGGCCGGGCGCCGCCTCCGGGCCGGCCGCCGCCTCCGGGCCGGGTTCGGGCGCCGGCGCCGCGCCGGGTTCCGGTGCCGGAGGGCGACGGGCGCCGTCCGCGCGGGTCCAGGCCGCCTCCAGGGCCCGCCGCTCCTCCTCGTCCGCCCCGCACAGCAGGGCGAGGCGGTCGACCACGGCGAACCCCTCCGGGACGGTCGCGCCGGAGCAGTAGCGGTGGAGGGTGGACGCGCTGACGCCCAGGCGCCGGCCCAGCGCCTCGTAACTCCTGCCGTCCCGCGTCTTCAGCGTGCGCACGAGCCGCGCGAACTCCTCGACGGCGGCGTCCTTCGGCATTCCATCCCCCTCGATCCCGCGTCCCACCCTTCACGTCCTTGCACGTCAGTGGGGGTGGAATGGTTCCGGGACGGATGGTGGGCGCGTCACCGTTGCCGACGGCGGGCGCCGGCCCGAGGCTGGTCGAGCACTGACCGAACGACCCGACGGGGGATCCACCACCATGAACAAGCTCCGCACCGCACTCGCCACCGCCGCCGCGGCCGCCCTGGGCCTCGCGGCCCTCGCCACGGCTCCGGCGCAGGCAGCCGCCCAGCCCGCCTTCCTCGCCGCCTCCCAGATGCCGCCGTCGTCGACGCCGTGGACCGCCACCCGGGTCTTCACCGGCGTTCCGGAGAACGGCGGCGCCCTCTGCGCCCCGTACAAGATCCCGGCGCAGAACACCCGCTACCGCGAGTTCAGCACCGAGCTCGACACCAACGGCGTCCAGATCACCACCGTCGCCCGCACCGAGGCCGACGCGGTGAGGCTGGTCGACACCCTCCGCAAGTCCCTCGCCGGCTGCGGCCCCCTGCTGGAGCGGCAGAACCCGGGCCTGCGGGCCGTCAGCGCCTCCCACGGCAAGCTCGCCGTGGAGGAGGGTGCCTGGGTCTACAGCCTGGACACCGCCGACCCGCAGATCGGCACCACCGACATCCACCTCTTCTCGGTGGGCCGTGACGGCCGGACCGTCACGTACGTCCGGTGGGGCCAGATGGGCGACCTGAGGGACGCTCCGCTGGCGGCCTTCAAGACGACGGCCCGGACCGCCGTGAACAAGCTCTGGTACTGACGCAGCGTCATCCTGGTGGACGTTGAACCACTCTGAGTGACGGTGAAGTCGCGCAGTACCTCCATTCGGGTGATACTGGACGTGAGTTTCGGACGTCGGCACGCTCGCGCGTCGAGCCGAGCGGCCCATCCGTCATCGGACCCGTACCGGTCGGGGAACCGGTACGGGCCGGGGGAGGGGAGGGGGGCTCCGAATGCGATGCGAAAGGACGCGTCATGGAACTCGAATCTCTCCCTGATGAGGTCGTCGCGGACATCGAGGTGCGGGACCGCTGGAGGCGCGCCACGGCCGGTGGCCTGGAGTTCCTCATCACCGACATCGCGAGGTGGACGCCGGGTTCGACGGTGCGGGTCGCCTTCCTCGACGGGAACGACCAGTTGCACGCGGACATCGCGGGAGCGACGAAGCAGATCACCGACGCCTGCAACCTGACCCTCGACTTCGGGCGGAACGACGGGGCCGGGACGTTCCGGCGGTGGAGCACGTCCGACACCGCCTACGCCGCCGAGATCCGCGTCAGCTTCGACCTGCCGGGCTTCTTCTCCCTGGTGGGCACCGACAGCACGGACCCCGCCATCGGCGCGGGAGGCGGTCCGGTCGGGGGCAACCCCGGCCAGCGCAGCCTGAACCTCGGGCGGTTCACGGTGAACAGGCCCACCCGCTGGGAGGGCACGGTGCGGCACGAGTTCCTGCACGCACTGGGGTTCCACCACTCCCACCAGAACATGCGCGGCACCTGCGAGGGCGAGTTCCGCTGGGAGGACGAGGTCGGGTACGTCCCCACGCAGGACGCGGACGGCGTCTTCGTGGCGGACTCCAAGGGGAGGCTCCCCGGCATCTACACCTTCCTCGCGGGCGAGCCGAACCGATGGCCGCGCGCGAAGGTGGACCACAACCTGCGCACCGTGGACGACCCGGAGGTCGTCGCCGGGCCCTTCGACACGAAGTCCGTGATGCTGTACCGGTTCCCGGCGTTCTTCTACAAGTCCACCCCCAGCAGCTGCGCGCCGAGCGGTGACGGGCAGAACCTGTCGGACGGCGACAAGCGCGGGCTCGACCTGCTGTACCCGCACGTCGCGAGCGCGCTGGCGGACCGTCAGGCCCGTGCCGAAGAGGTCCTGCAGTCGCTCGGGGCCGGCCCGGAGGGGCTTCCCGGCGAGAACGGCGGTGCACTGGCGGAGGCGTACCGCGATCGGGTCGCGGAGCTGGCCGCCGCCCAGGCCGCGGGCGTCCACTGAGCCGAGGACCGAGCAGAGGACCGAACCGAGCGGGGGACGCCATGTCCGCCGGCAGCACCTACGAGCGGCTCCTCGGCGAGTCGCAGGGCGGAGGACTCGAGAGCGCCGGCGGGGGCGGCGCGCCGAGTCCACCGGATCCCGAACGCCTGATCGCGCAACTGTCCGACGAGGTCGGCCGGCTGGAGGAACGCCTCGGGGAGAGAGCCGATCCGGTGGCGCGGAAGCGACTGATGAGCGGCGCCGAGCACGCGCTGCGGGAGGTCGTCGACCACGGCGCCGAGGCCCGGCTCGACAGGCGGGACATCGCGAGGCTGGAGGCCGTCGTCCACAGCGACGGAACCCGCCCGGTGCTCTTCGTCGAGGACGACTTCTTCGACGTCACGGCACCGGCGGCGGCGAACTGGGCGGCAGCCCTGTCGCGGATCGAGGCCGAGCTCCGCACCGTCTGCCGGGCGGCCGGCCGGGTGAACGACCCGAGCTCGCTCCTCGGCTACCAGGGCACGGCGTGGGCGATCGACGACGGCGTCGTCGTGACCAACTACCACGTCCTGGAGGCCGTCTCCACGCATCCGTCGCGTACCGACGGGCAGTTCGGCGGGGAGCTCAAGCCCGGCGTGGCGGTCGACTTCGGCGCGGAGGTCGGCGGCGGGCCGCCGGACCGCGTCTTCCGGATCAGCCGCGTCCTGGGCGTGGGGCGCGCGGGGGCACCCGAGCACGCCCACCCCGACATCCCGGGGGTCAACTTCGACGGCCTCGACCTGGCCGTACTCGAACTCGAACGGGTGAACGGGCGGCCTTTTCCCGCCCCGGTCCAGGTGGCCCGGGGCGACGACCCGGCGACGCACGGAGCGCTCGCCTCCCGCGGGCGCGGCGTCTACGTCGTCGGCTTCCCCGGCAGCGCGGCGTCGACGAGGCCGGACGTCTTCGCCGAACTGTTCGCCGGGGTCAAGGGCGTGAAGCGCCTCACTCCCGGAGTGCTCACCGAGGGCCGGGGCGAGGTGACCGACGACGCCCGACACTGGATCATCGGCCACGACGCCAGCACGCTCGGCGGCAGCTCCGGCTCGCTCGTCGTCGACCTCGAGGCCGAGGGCCGGAAGGTCCTCGGCCTGCACTTCGCCGGGGTCCCCGACCGCGTGAACTGGGCCCACGGCCTCGAAGGGGCGACACCCGAACTGGCCGCCGCGATACCGGGGTGGTGATCCCCGCCTTCGCGGCGCTCGTGGGGTACGCCGGCCGTCCGCGGGTCACGGGGCCCCCGCGCGATGCGGCGGAGCTGCGTCCCGACCCGCGGCTCACCGCCCTCAGCCGCGCCTTCGCCCGCTGGGACGACGCGCACCGGACCCTCCTGGAAGGGCTCGGCCGGGGCGTGTGGTCCGCGCATGACGGCCCCGGGCGGGCGATCCGCCCTTCTCGGCCCCGCCTCACCGGGACCTGAGCGCGAACCACAGCTCCATGCGCACGTCCGGATCGTCCAGGTCCCGTCCCAGGAGTGCGGCGCAGCGGGCGATCCGCTGCCGGACGGTGTTGCGGTGGATGTCCATCGCGACGGCCGTCCGGTCCCAGCCGCCGTGCAGCGAGAGCCAGACGCGCAGGGTCTCGGCGAGCGGCCCGGTCAGCGGGGCGAGGAGGGCGCGCGCGTGGGCGGCGGCCTCGTCCGGGTCCACCAGGGTCGCGATCCCGCCCGGGCGGTGCCGCACCAGATCCGCCCCGGTGGCCTCCGCCCGCCGCAGGGCTCGCGCCGCCTGCGCGTCGGCCGCCGACAGCTCGTCCGCCTCGACGGGGGCGCCCACCCCCAGCGTCCAGCCGGACTGGGCGGTGACGGGGGAGGAGGCGGGCAGGAGCAGGCGTACGACTCCGGCCGCGCGCCCCGGAGCCGTCCCGCCGGGCCCCGTCGCCCCGCCCGGGCCCGTCGACCCGCCCGGACCCGTCGCCTCGCCCGGCCCCGTCGTCCCGCCCGCGTCCACCAGCGGCGTTCCCAGTGCCGCGGCCAGCGAGGCCGCCGCGAACGGCGTGCCGTCGCCGCCCCGCGCGTGGACCACCGTCCAGGGGCCCGGGCCCAGGGTGCCCGCGACCTCCGCCGGGGCCGCGCCGAGCAGCAGCCGGACCAGGGCCCCGTCCCGTACGGTCACGTCCGCGCCCCGGTGCGGGGCCGTGAGCAGCGAGAGCAGGACCACCGCCACGCCCGCGATCGTGTGGTCGCCCGGGCCGCGCCGCTCCGTCGCCACCCCCAGCGTCAGGCCGTCCCCGCCGCCCAGGGCGTACGCGGCGAGCCGCAGCCCGCCGCCGTCGCCGCTCGCCGAGGCCGGGCCGCCGGGGCGCGGCCCGAGCACCCCCGCGAGGTCCCGCAGCGCCCGCGCCGCCTCCGCCGGGACCTCCCGGCCGGCCGCCGCCGTCTCCGTGCCGTCCGCGCCGAACAGCGCCGCCCGTCCCCCGAGCCGGGAGGCGAGCGCACCGAGCACCGCCGGGACCGGGGCCGGCCGGGCCGCGGCCGCCGCCAGCGACTGCTGGGCCTCGGTCACCCGGCGCAGCTCGTGCAGCCGGGCCTCCGCCATCAGCCGCCACAGCGCCCGCGCCACCGCCGTGAACGGGGTCCGCGGCGGCACCTCGACGAGCGGGAGCCCGTGCCGCGCGCAGGCCTCGACGAGCCCGGCGGGGACCGTGTCCCACACCGGCGTCACCCCGAAGGCGAGCGCCGCCGCCCCCGCCTCCACGACCCGGCCGACGAAGTGCGCCGGATCGGTGAGCTGCACGCCCGCCGTCATGAGCAGCTCGCCGCCGAGCAGGTACGGATGGGGGTCGGCCATCTCCGAGGTGTGCACCCAGTGCAGCAGTACGTCCTCGGGCCCGGCCAGCAGCCGCAGGCCCAGGTCGGGACGGGCGAGCAGCGCGGCGAGCGGCACCGGGGGCGCCGGGGGAGTGGAGCCGGGCTCAGAGGGAGGCGTCGGGGTCATCGTCATGTGCCCTTCGTACATCGCGCGCCCGAACAGTGGAGGAAACGTACACTTCAACGTGGGCTTCGGGCGACTTACGGTCGAGCCGGACCCCGACGACCCCCCAGGAGGACTCCGAGCATGAGCAGCAGCGACCAGAACGCCTTCCGCGGCCCGATCGACTCGTCCCGCATCCCGCGGTACGCCGGTCCCGCGACGTTCGCCCGTCTGCCGCGGCTCGACGAGGTCGGCACCGCCGACGTCGCCGTGGTCGGCATCCCCTTCGACAGCGGCGTCTCCTACCGCCCCGGCGCCCGCTTCGGCGGCAACGCCATCCGCGAGGCCTCCCGCCTGCTCCGCCCGTACAACCCGGCGCAGGACGCCTCCCCCTTCGCCCTCGCGCAGGTCGCGGACGCCGGCGACATCGCCGCCAACCCGTTCAACATCAACGAGGCCGTCGAGACCATCGAGGCCGCCGCCGACGACCTGCTCGGCACCGGCGCCCGCATGATGACCCTCGGCGGCGACCACACCGTCGCCCTGCCGCTGCTGCGCTCCGTCGCCAAGAAGCACGGCCCCGTCGCCCTGCTCCACTTCGACGCGCACCTCGACACCTGGGACACCTACTTCGGCGCCGAGTACACCCACGGCACCCCGTTCCGCCGGGCCGTCGAGGAGGGCATCCTCGACACCTCCGCCCTCTCCCACGTCGGCACCCGCGGCCCGCTCTACGGCAAGCAGGACCTCACCGACGACGAGAAGATGGGCTTCGGCATCGTCACCTCGGCGGACATCTACCGCCGCGGCGCCGACGAGGTCGCCGACCAGCTGCGCCAGCGCATCGGCGACCGCCCGCTGTACATCTCCATCGACATCGACTGCCTCGACCCGGCCCACGCCCCCGGCACCGGCACCCCCGAGGCCGGCGGCATGACCTCCCGCGAGCTCCTGGAGATCCTGCGCGGCCTCTCCTCCTGCAACCTGGTCTCCGCCGACGTCGTCGAGGTCGCCCCGGCCTACGACCACGCCGAGATCACCGCGGTCGCCGCCTCCCACACGGCGTACGAACTGACGACGATCATGTCCCGCCAGATCGCCGCGGAGCGCGCCGGCGGCGCGAAGTAGTCTCGGGCCGGGTCGTGGGCACGCGTTCCCCAGGGCGAGGGGGGTCCCCCCGCTCGGGCGAAGCCGAGAGCTCGGGGGACGGGTGGGCACGACCCGGCCACCGGGCCGCACCCGACCACCGAGCATGCCGAGGGACCCCATGACCCACGACCACGACCTGGTCCTGCGCCCCACCGAGGCCCAGAGGACCGCCGCCCTGAACCCGCCCGCCGGGCGGACCGGCGGCGACCTCGTCGTCGAGACGCTGACCGGCCTCGGGGCCACCACGGTCTTCGGGCTGCCGGGCCAGCACGCCCTCGGCATGTTCGACGCCCTGCGCCGCTCGTCGCTGCGGTACGTGGGCCTCCGGATGGAGAACAACGCCGGCTTCGCCGCCGACGCGTACGGCCGGATCACCGGCGAGGCCGCCCCGCTGCTGCTCTCCACCGGCCCCGGCGCCCTCATGTCGCTCGCGGCGCTCCAGGAGGCGGCCGCCGCCTCCGCCCCCGTCCTCGCCATCGGCAGCCAGATACCGGTGGCCGGGCTCGGCGGCGGCCGGCACGGCTACCTCCACGAGCTCCGCGACCAGCAGGCCTCCTTCCGGGACGTCGTGAAGTCCGTCCACACGGTCCGTACGCAGTCCCAGATCCCCTCCGCGATCGCGGCGGCCTGGGAGTCGGCGCTCACCGCCCCGCACGGACCGGTCTGGGTGGAGATCCCGCAGGACGTGCTCCTCGCCCGGACCGCGATCCCGGTCGTGACGTACATGGACGCCACGCCCGAGGAGGTCGTCCCGCGCCCCGAGCTGACGGCGGTCGCCGCGCACCTCCTGACGAACGCCGAGCGGCCCGCGATCATCGCGGGCGGCGGGGTCGTCCGCTCCGACGCCTCCGGCAAGCTCCTCGCCCTCGCGGAGCGGCTCGACATCCCCGTCGTCACCACCTTCGGCGGCAAGGGCGCCTTCCCCTGGGAGCACCCCCTGTCGCTCCGGTCCTGGCTGGAGGACCGGCACACCACGGACTTCCTGGAGGACGCCGACGTCCTCCTCGTCGTCGGCTCGGGCCTCGGCGAGCTGTCCTCGAACTACCACACCTTCGCCCCGCGCGGCCGGGTGATCCAGATCGAGGCCGACGCGGGCAAGCTGGAGTCCAACCACCCGGCCCTCGGCATCCACGCGGACGCCCGCCTCGCGCTCCAGGCGCTCCTGGAGACGGTCGGGGAGCGCACGGACCCGGCCGCCGCCGAGCGGGTCTCGGCCGTCCTGGACAAGGTGCGGGAGCGGATCGCCGCGCAGGACCTCGGCCTGGAGCAGCGGATCGTCGCGGCGGTCCGGGAGGCGCTTCCGGACCGGGCCCCGAGCTTCTGGGACATGACGATCCTGGCGTACTGGGCGTGGTCGGCCTTCGACGCGCGGCACCCGAACACGATGCACTCCGCCCAGGGCGCGGGCGGCCTCGGCTACGCCTTCCCCGCCGCCCTCGGCGCGGCCGTCGCGGACCCGTCCCGGCCGGTCCTCGCGGTCTCCGGCGACGGCGGCGCGATGTACTCGATCGCGGAGCTGGCGACGGCGAGGCAGTACGGCCTCGACGTGACCTGGCTGATCGTCGACGACGGCGGCTACGGGATCCTGCGGGAGTACATGACGAGCGCGTTCGGCGAGGCCACGGCCACCGAACTCGCCCGCCCGGACTTCGTCGCCCTCTCCGAGTCCTTCGGCGTCCCCGCCACCCCGACGACCCCGGAGACCCTGGCGACGGACCTCGCGAAGGCCCTCGCCACGCCGGGCCCGTCGGTGGTGGTCCTGCCGGCCCTCCTGAAGATGTTCGAGCCGACGCACCTGTGACGGGCGCGGGTGACCCGCCCGGGCGGCGGCGGGTGCCGGTGATCCGCCCGGGCGGGGGCGCCCGCTCAGTCGACGAGCCCCTCCCAGGCCTTCCGGTACTCGGCGAGCTGCGCCTCGTACCCGAGGCGGAACTGCTGCTCCTGCGGGGTGATCTGTTTGCCGTCCATGCGCTGCGGCGGGATCAGCCGCGCCACGTCGGCGAAGGCCACCGCCGCGGCCTCGGCGACGGCCCCGCCCCGCTGGCGGGCGGCGAGGACGTCGAGGCCCGCGTTCCGAAGGAAGCCCTCGACGAAGACCGTCCGGGGTCTGCTGGCCGTGTCGCTCAGCTCCCGGTCCGTCGCCGGGACCACCCGCCCGGTCGCCGCGAACCCCTGCACCGCCCGTAACGCCGCGTACAGCCGCCCCCACCGGTACGGCTTCCCGTCCTCGACCTTCCCCACGGACCTCCCCTTCCGCTCGACTCTGCCAGGGGCCTCCTACCCAGAACAGGTCCCGCCCGTGCGGGCGACCCTTCACGGCGCGAAGCGGCCCCACTTCCCGAGGGGCCCGTGGGGCCGGGGCGTGAGGGAACCGCCACCGCGGGCAGGCTGTTCGTGCTGTTCGCCGGGTACGGGGCCGTGGAGTACCTGCGCGGGCCCGAGCGGCGCCGCGAGGGACGGCCGGCCACCGCCGCCACGGTCGCCTTCGGGGCCGTCGCGCTCCTGGCGCTCCTCGCGGCGTACTGCTCCTGCCGGTGGTCCTAGGACCGAAGGCCCGTCTTTGTTGCGGCGGGATGAAATCGCACGTCGGCCGTGTTGGGCCTTCCGGTAGAGCAGGACGAACGGGAGGCCACTCGTGGCGGCGGTGGGGCACAAAGAGCCGGATCAAGAACAGCGGGGCTGGGCGCGCAGGCTGGCCGGGTACGCGTGGCGGTACAAGGCGAACACACTCCTCGCCCTGGGGTCCTCACTGGCCGGCATGGCCGTGCTCGCCCTCGTGCCGCTCGTCACCAAGGTGATCATCGACGACGTCATCGGGACGAAGACCCGGAGCCTCGGCGTCTGGACGGGGCTGCTCATCGGCGCCGCCGTCCTCGTCTACCTCCTCACCTACGTCCGCCGCTACTACGGCGGACGTCTCGCGCTCGACGTCCAGCACGACCTGCGGACCGACATGTACGGCACGATCACCCGGCTCGACGGGCGGCGGCAGGACGAGCTGTCCACCGGGCAGGTCGTCGGGCGGGCCACCAGCGACCTCCAGCTGATCCAGGGCCTCCTCTTCATGCTCCCGATGACCATCGGGAACGTCCTGCTGTTCCTCATCTCGCTGGCCGTCATGGCCTGGCTGTCGATCCCGCTCACCCTCGTCGCGCTCGCCGTCGCCCCCGCCCTCTGGTGGATCGCCAAGCGCAGCCGCACCCGCCTCCACCCCGCCACCTGGCACGCGCAGCAGCAGGCCGCCCTCGTCGCCGGCGTCGTCGACGGGGCCGTGACCGGCGTCCGGGTCGTGAAGGGCTTCGGTCAGGAGGACCAGGAGACCGGCAAGATCCGCGAGGCCGGGCGGAAGCTCTTCGCCGGCCGGCTGCGGACGATCCGGCTGAACGCCAAGTACACCCCGGCCCTCCAGGCCGTGCCCGCCCTCGGTCAGGTCGCGGTCCTCGCGCTCGGCGGCTGGCTCGCCTACCGGCACCAGATCACCCTGGGCACCTTCGTCGCCTTCTCCTCCTACCTGGCCTCCCTCGTCGGCCCGGTCCGCATGCTCGCCATGGTCCTCACCGTCGGCCAGCAGGCCCGGGCCGGCGTCGAGCGGGTCTACGACCTCATCGACACCGAGCCGGTGATCAAGGACGGCGCCAAGGAGCTTCCGGCGGACGCGCCCGCCACCGTCGAGTTCGACGACGTGTCCTTCGGATATGAGGGTGCCTCCGGCAATGTCAAGCCCGTCCTCGACGGGTTCTCCCTGGAGATCCGCCCCGGCGAGACCGTCGCCGTCGTCGGCGCCTCCGGCTCCGGCAAGTCGACCGTCTCGCTCCTCCTGCCCCGCTTCTACGACGTCACCCACGGCGCCGTCCTCGTCGGCGGCCACGACGTCCGCGAGCTCACCCTCGACTCGCTGCGCGCCGCCGTCGGCCTGGTCCCCGAGGACTCCTTCCTCTTCTCCGACACGGTCGCCGCGAACATCGCGTACGGCGTCCCCGACGCCACCCGGGAGCAGATCGAGACCGCCGCCCGCGCCGCCCAGGCGGACCGTTTCATCGCCGAGCTGCCCGAGGGCTACGACACCAAGGTCGGCGAGCACGGCCTCACCCTCTCCGGCGGCCAGCGCCAGCGCGTCGCGCTCGCCCGCGCGATCCTCACCGACCCCCGGCTCCTCCTCCTCGACGACGCCACCTCCGCCGTCGACGCCAAGGTCGAGCACGAGATCCACGAGGCCCTGAAGTCGGTGATGGCGGGCCGCACGACCCTGCTCATCGCGCACCGCCGCTCCACCCTCGGCCTCGCCGACCGCATCGCCGTCCTCGACGAAGGCCGCCTCGCCGACATCGGCACTCATGCCGAGCTGGAGGAGCGCTCCCCGCTCTTCCGCCGCCTCCTCACCGACCCCGAGGAGCTCGGCGCCGTCTCGCCCGGCCACGTCACGCCGGCGGAGCTCCCCGAGGACCGCACGCTGCGGGCCGAGCTGGACGCCGAGTTCGACGCCGAGCGGGGCATCACCCCCACCCTGTGGGTACGGGACGAGACCACCGGCCGCGAGAGCCCCGCCCCCGGGGCGACCCCCGAGCTGCTCGCCGCCGTCGAGGCCCTGCCGCCCGCCACCGACACCCCCGACATCGACGAGGCCCGGGCCGTGGCGCCCGAGGACGCCTACGGGCTGCGCCGTCTCCTGCGCGGCTTCGGCGCCCCGCTGCTCATCAGCCTCGGTCTGGTCGCCCTCGACGCGGGCGCCGGCCTGTTGCTTCCGGTCCTGATCCGGCACGGCATCGACGAGGGCGTGAACCGGCTCGCGATCGGCGCCGTCTGGGCGGCCTCCGCGCTCGCCCTGCTCACCGTCCTCGTGCAGTGGGTCGCGCAGACCGCCGAGACCCGGATGACCGGCCGCACCGGCGAGCGGGTGCTCTACGCGCTGCGCCTGAAGATCTTCGCCCAGCTCCAGCGGCTCGGCCTCGACTACTACGAGCGCGAGCTGACCGGCCGGATCATGACCCGGATGACCACGGACGTCGACGCCCTGTCGACGTTCCTGCAGACGGGCCTGGTCACCGCCTTCGTCTCGGTCGTCACCTTCTTCGGGATCATGGTCGCGCTGCTGGTGCTCGACCTCCAGCTCGCCCTGGTCGTCTTCGCGACCCTGCCGGTCCTCGCCGTCGCCACGTACTACTTCCGCCGCTCCAGCGTGAAGGCCTACGAGCTGGCGCGCGAGCGGATCAGCGTCGTCAACGCCGACCTCCAGGAGTCGGTCTCCGGCCTGCGGATCGTGCAGGCCTTCCGCCGCGAGCGCTCGGGCGCGGCCCGGTTCGCGGAGCGCAGCGACTCGTACCGCGAGGCGCGCGTCCGGGGCCAGTGGCTGATCTCGGTCTACTTCCCGTTCGTGACCCTGCTGTCCTCGGCCGCGGCCGCCGCCGTCCTGATCGTCGGCGCGAACCGCATCGAGGCCGGCACCCTCACCACCGGCGCCCTCGTCGCCTACCTCCTCTACATCGACCTCTTCTTCGCCCCCGTGCAGCAGCTCTCGCAGGTCTTCGACGGCTACCAGCAGGCCGCCGTCTCGCTGAAGCGGATGCAGGAGCTCCTCCGGGAGCCGACGTCGACGGCCGCCGCCGACGCGCCCCTGGACGTCCTCTCGCTCCGCGGCGAGATCGCCTTCGAGGGCGTCTCCTTCGCGTACGGGGACGAGGAAGAGGCCCTCACCGGGATCGACCTGCGGATCCCCGCCGGGCAGACCGTCGCCTTCGTCGGCGAGACCGGCGCCGGGAAGTCCACGCTGGTCAAGCTGGTCGCCCGGTTCTACGACCCGACGAGCGGCCGGGTCACCGCCGACGGCACCGACCTGCGGGACCTCGACCTCACCGCGTACCGCCACCGGCTCGGTGTCGTCCCCCAGGAGGCGTACCTCTTCGCCGGGACGATCCGCGACGCCATCGCGTACGGCCGTCCCGAGGCGACCGACGCCGAGGTCGAGGCGGCGGCCCGCGCGGTCGGCGCCCACGACATGATCGCCACCCTCGACGGCGGCTACCTCCACGAGGTCGCCGAGCGCGGCCGGAACCTCTCCGCCGGGCAGCGCCAGCTGATCGCCCTGGCCCGCGCCGAGCTCGTCGACCCGGACGTCCTGCTCCTGGACGAGGCCACGGCGGCCCTGGACCTGGCGACCGAGGCCCAGGTCAACCAGGCCACCGACCGGCTCGCGGGCCGCCGCACGACGCTCGTGGTCGCCCACCGGCTGACGACGGCCGCCCGCGCCGACCGCGTGGTCGTCATGGACCACGGCCGGGTCGCGGAGGACGGCACCCACGACGAACTCCTCGCCCTGGGCGGCCGGTACGCCACGCTGTGGAACACCTTCATCGGCGAGGCGGAGGAGACGGAGCCGGAGCGGGTCTGAGCCGCGGACCGGGACGCGGGTCCGCGGGTCCGGTCCGAGTGGTCTGAGTACGGGGGATCCGCCGGGTGAGTATCCCGGCGGATCCCCCGCCGTCGTCCCGCGGGCTTGGATCGGGGCATGAGCCACCACGCCCCCGCCACCGTCCAGTCCGCCGTCTCCTCCCCCGCGGACGGCCGGCGGCTGCGGAAGCTGTCCCTGATCTGGGCGGCCCTCCTCGTCCCGGCGACCGTGCTCGCCGGCCTCGTCGCCCTCACCGCGGAGAACGCCGGCCGCTGCATCGCCTACGGGGACGGCTGCGGCTCCACCCCCGGCCATCCGTACGTCGCGAGCCTGGTGCTGGCGGCCCTGGCCTTCGCGCTCGCCCAGGGCACGCCCCGTACCGCCGTCGGCCGGGTCGCGTTCCGCGTCCAGTTCGGCGCGGAGGCCGTCTTCCTGACGCTGGTCATGACGACCTTCGGATGACCGACACGTCCGGAGGCAACCATTCCGGGACTCCGTGCGTCGTACGGCCGTACGACGACTCGCCCAGGGAGGGGAACGCATGACCACGGACCGGTCCGAAGGGGACGACCGCCCCGCGCCCGCCCGCGCCCTCGCCCGCGTGCTCGTCCCGCTCCTCGCCGCCCTCACGCTGCTCCTCCTCCCCGGACCCGGCCCCGGCGGCGGGACCGCCGACGCCGTCTCCGTCTGCCACGGCCGGCCCACCCGGACGATCACCTTCGCCACCGGGGAGCTGCGCCTCTACCGGACCCGTCAGTACGTCTGCGCCGTCACCGTCGCCAAACGCCCCGGCCCCCGGCGCGCGATGGCCGTGTCGCTCCAGCCGCGCGGCGCCCGCCCCGTCGTCCGGTCGGGCCGGTTCGACCGGCAGGCCGGCCCCCTGACCGTCCACGCGCTCAACCGCTGCGTCCGGGCGACCGGTTCGGTGGCGGGCCGCGGGACCGCGACGGGCTGGATCCTGTGCTGATGTGCGGATAAGTCCAAGAGTAAGGATCAACTGGGTCTGGCGGTCCGCACGTTGTCCCCGCTAGGTTCGCGACACCGTTGTGAACCAAGGGGAGGGTGAATGCGCAAGTCGCTGAGATGGGCGCTGTCGCTTTCGGTGCTCATAGGCACCGTCGGGTCGACCGGTGTGGCTACCGCCGCGGACACGGAGACCGACAGCGCGGCCGTCGTCGACTCGCAGAGCACGAGCACCGACATCAAGGACCGCATCCTGGCGATCCCCGGGATGAGCCTGATCGAGGAGAAGCCGTACGCCGGCTACCGTTACTTCGTCCTGGACTACGTCCAGCCGATCGACCACCACCGCCCGTGGGCGGGCACGTTCAAGCAGCGGATCTCGGTCCTCCACAAGGACACGAGCCGCCCCACCGTCTTCCGCACCAGCGGCTACGGGCTTTCCACCACGCCGAGCCGGTCCGAGCCGACCCGGATCATCGACGGCAACCAGGTCTCCATGGAGTACCGCTTCTTCACGCCGTCCCGCCCGCAGCCCGCCGACTGGTCGAAGCTCGACATCTGGCAGGCGGCCAGCGACCAGCACCGCATCTACACGGCGCTGAAGTCGATCTACGGCCAGAACTGGCTGTCCACCGGCGCCTCCAAGGGCGGCATGACCGCCACGTACTACGAGCGCTTCTACCCGCGCGACATGGACGGCGTCGTCGCCTACGTGGCCCCCAACGACGTGGTCAACAAGGAGGACTCGGCCTACGACCGGTTCTTCGAGACCGTCGGCACGAAGGACTGCCGCGACCGCCTGAACAACATGCAGCGCGAGGCCCTCGTCCGGCGCGAGCCGCTGGAGAAGAAGTACAAGGCCTGGGCCGAGTCCGAGGGCGCCACCTTCAACACGGTCGGCTCGCTCGACAAGGCGTACGAGGCCGTCGTCCTCGACTTCGTGTGGGGCTTCTGGCAGTACTACGGCGAGAACGTCTGCGACCAGATCCCGGACGCGGCGACCGCCAGCGACGACACCGTCTACGAGACGATCGACGCCTACTCCGGCTGGTCCGCCTACACCGACCAGGGCCTCGAGTACTACACGCCGTACTACTACCAGGCGGCGACCGAGCTCGGCGCGCCCACCATCAAGCAGCCGCACCTGGACGGCCTCAGCCGCTACGGCTACCAGCCGGCCGGCAACTTCGTGCCGCGCGAGATCCCGATGAAGTTCAAGCCGTGGGTCATGCGGGACGTCGACGACTGGGTCCGCAAGAACGCGAACCAGATGCTCTTCGTCTACGGCGGCAACGACCCGTGGGGCTCCGAGCCGTTCCACCTCGGCAAGGGCGCGCGCGACAGCTACGTGTACTACGCGCCCGGCGCCAACCACGGCGCGAACGTCGCCGGACTCGTCGAGTCCGAGCGCGAGAACGCGACCGCGCGGATCCTGGCCTGGGCCGGTGTCTCCGCTCCGGCGGTCCGGGCGGCGCAGCCGCTGGCGGCGTTCGATGCGCGCATCGACGCGGTGGTCGACGAGGACGCGACCCGCGAGCACGGCCTGCGGCCGTAACCCCCTGTGGGCACCGCCCTGCTGGGCGGTGCCCATCTCCCGTGGTGGGCGCGCATCCGGCTGGGCGGTGCCCCCTGCCTGCCCCGCCCGTGTGGGCAGTCGTCCCGCTGGGGCGGGACGGGTGGGCACGCGGGACGGCGCCCATAGCGGCGCCTCCGCGTTCCGCGCCTGGACCCGCACCAGGTGTGAGCTGTGCACGGGGTGCGGGTCCAGGCCCATGAGCCTCGGGCGCCGGCAAGGGCGCCGTTCCGTTGCGCCCACCCTCCCCCGAGCTCTCGGCTCCGCTCGAGCAGGGGGGACCCCCTTACCCCAGCGGAACCACTGCCCACAGCGGGGGTGCGAGGGGTGGGCGCCGCCCCGGCGGAGTGACCGCCCACGACGAGCGGTGGGGCGCCGCCCCGTGCGGCTCAGCGCGGGTACGTCAGACCGTGGCCCACCGGGTACAGCACCCGCCCCGGGTCCTCCGCGCTCTGGACCGGGACCGGGAGCCGCCCCAGCGGCCGGGCGCGGCCTGCCAGGACGCGGGCGGCGGCCCGGAGTTCGACGTCGGTCCAGGAGTAGGCCGCGAGAGAAGCCCGCTGACCACCGAGACGCGCGATGTCGTACGGGTTGCGGATCGCGACCGTCACGACGGGCACCCCGGTGGCGACGAGCCGGGCGACGAGCGTCCGCTGCGGGCTGGCGGCACCGACGTTGTACGTGCCCACCACGACCACGTCCCTGCCGGCCGCCGCCGCCACCGCCTCCTCGATCTTCGCGGCCGTCGGCGTGATCCCGGTGGAGAGCGCGGTCGCGGTGAAGCCGAGTTCCGTGAGGGCGGTCGCGAGCGTCGTGGTCGGCGGGCCGGTCGTGCCGGACGGCGAGGCCGGGTCGGCGCCGACGACGAGGACCGAGCGATGGGTGGCCGGGCTCAGCGGCAGGAAGCCGTCCTCGTTGAGCAGCAGGGTCGTGGTCGCCTCGGCGATCCGGTCGGCGTGGGCGAGGTGCTCCTCGGAGCCGACCACCCGCTCGACGGCGGCCCGGGTCGCGTACGCCTGCCGGAAGAGGCCCAGCTTCGCCTTGAGCCGCAGGATCCGCAGGATCGATTCGTCGAGCCGGGCCTCCGTCAGTTCGCCGTCCCTGACGGCCTTCAGGACCGCGTTCCAGGCCACGTCGAGCCTGGGCGGGTTGAGCAGCTGGTCCACCCCGGCCTTCAGGGCGAGGACCGGGACGCGCTCGTCGCCGTACTTGGTGCGCACGCCCTCCATGCCGAGGGAGTCGGTGACCACCACGCCGTCGTAGCCGAGCTGTTCGCGCAGGATGCCGGTGAGGATGGGCCGGGACAGGGTCGCCGGGTCCTCGCTGGGGTCGAGCGCGGGGACCACGATGTGCGCGGTCATGATCGAGTCGATGCCGGCGTCGATCGCCGACCGGAACGGCGGCGCGTCGAGCGCGGCCCACTGCTCCCGGGTGTGGGTGATCGTCGGCAGGCCGTAGTGGCTGTCGACGGCGGTGTCGCCGTGGCCGGGGAAGTGCTTGGCGGTGGCCGCGACCCCGGCCCGCTGGTACCCCTTCACCTGGGCGGCGACCAGGCCGGCGACGGCCTGCGGGTCGGAGCCGAAGGAGCGGACGCCGATGACGGGGTTGGCCGGGTTGACGTTCACGTCGGCGACGGGGGCGTAGTTCTGCCGGATGCCGAGGGCGGCGAGCTCCTCGCCCGCGATCTGGGCGGCCTTGCGGGCGTCCGCGTGCGAGCCGCCGGCGCCGAGGGCCATCGCGCCGGGCAGCAGGGTGGCGGGCTTGCCGACCCGGCAGACGATGCCGTGCTCCTGGTCGGTGGAGATGAGCACCGGGACCGGGGTGGGCCGGGCGAGCGCCGCCTGCTGGATGCCGTTGGAGAGCGCGGCGATCTGCTGCGGGTCGCGTGTGTTGTGGGCCCAGGCGAAGTAGATGATCCCGCCCACGTGGTAGCGCTCGACGAGCTCGGCCGCGGTGCGGACGCCGATCTCGGCGAGGTTGGCGTCGACGTCGGCCTGGTCGGGGGCGGTGGCGGAGTGGCCGTAGACCCGCATCACGAAGAGCTGGCCGACCTTCTCCTCCAGCGACATCCGGTCGATGATCCGCCGGAGCCGGAGGTCGTCCGTCTCCGCCGTCTCCGCGTGGGCGGCGGGGGCGAGGGTGCCGGTGACGGCCGCCGCGGCGGCTGCGGCGGTCACCGTGAGGAGGGTGCGTCGGGAGGGGGCGGGGGCGCGGTGGTGCAACTGATGCTCCTTCCGGCCGTGCAGATTGAAGGAAACTGCCAAGGTGTCACGGATAGCCCGAAAGTAACTGCCAGGTCAAGGATCCGCGCAGGAATCGGAACCCCCGGCCCTCGATCACCCCGCGGAGGCGATCGAGGGCCAGAGCTCCTGGAGCGTACGGACCGTCTCCCGGATCGCCGGGCGCCGCGCCGCGCCCGTCCGCCAGATGGCGTGCAGCCGGCGCACCGGCGCCGGGTCGAGCCGCACCGGCGCCACCTCCGGCGGCAGCGCGCCCCGCCCCAGGCGCGGGACCAGGGCGATCCCCGGACCGGCCGCCACCAGGGCCACCTGCGTGTGGTTCTCCTCCGCCTGATGGGCGATCAGCGGTTCGTACCCCGTCGCCCGCAGCGTCCGCGTGAGCCAGTCGTGGCAGACCGTCCCCGGCGGCTGCGAGATCCACCGCTCGGCCGCCAGCTCCTCCCGGCGAACCGACTCCCGGGCCGCCAGCGGATGGTCCCGGTGGACGAGGATGTCGCACAGGTCGTCGCCGATGACCAGCTGCTCGACCCCCGGCGGCGTCGGCAGCGGCGCGATGTCCCAGTCGTGCGCCACCGCCAGGTCGATCACGCCCCGCGCCACCAGGTCGACCGAGAGGTGTGGGTCCACCTCCGAGAGGCGGGCGTCGAGCTCGGGGTGGAGCCGGGCCGGCTCGGCGAGCGCCCGGGGCATCAGGCCGCGCGCCGCGCTCGCGAAGCAGGCGATCGTGAGCCGTCCGGCGGGCCGGCCGCGCCGCTCTTCGAGCCGTACCTCCGCCTCCTCGACCAGGGCCGGCAACCGGCTTGCCGTGGAGGCCAGTTGGTGGGCGTCGTCGGTGAGCCGGATGCCGCGGCCGCTGCGTTCGAGCAGGGTCGTGCGGGTCTCCCGCTCCAGCTTCGCGATCTGCTGCGAGACCGCGGACGGGGTGTAGCCGAGGGCGGTGGCGGCGGCGCCGACACTGCCGTGGACGGCGACGGCGTGCAGCGCGCGGAGACGGCCGAGATCCAGCACGGGCAGCTCCTGGACGGAAGGGACGATGTAGGAACGCTTCATCTCGCCATGAAGGAATCCGTGCTGGTGCTACACGGTCGACGGCGGCCGTGCTCGACCGCATGCACCCCGCACGCACCGCTCCGGCCGGTCCCGGCCCGGGCCGACTCGCCCCTGCCCACATCGCCCTCGCCGCTCTGGTCGCCGCCGTCTGGGGGGTCAACTTCGTCGTCATCGAGATCGGCCTCGACCACTTCCCGCCGCTGCTCTTCTCCGCCCTCCGCTTCCTCGTCGCCGCCCTGCCCGCGGTGTTCCTCGTCGGCCGCCCGAAGGTCGCCTGGAAGTGGATCGTGGGCATCGGCCTCGTGCTCGGCGTGGCCAAGTTCGGGCTCCTCTTCACCGGCATGCACCTCGGGGCCCCGGCCGGACTCTCCTCCCTCGTCCTCCAGATCCAGGCCGTCTTCACCGCGCTCTTCGCCTTCGCCGCCCTCGGCGAACGCCCCGGACGCCGCAAGCTCGCCGGCATGGCCATCGCCCTCGCCGGCATCTGCGTCGCCGCCGTCGACGAGGGCGCGGCGGGCCCCGTGTCCGGCTTCGCCCTGGTGATCGCCGCGGCGGCCTGCTGGGGCGTCTCCAACGTCCTGACCCGCAAGGCCGCCCCGCCCGACGTGCTGAACTTCAAGGTCTGGGTCAGCACCGTGCCCGTCCTGCCGCTCCTCGCCCTCTCCCTCCTCCTGGAGGGCCCCGAGAGGGACCTCGCGGCCCTGCGCGGGCTCGACTGGACCGGTGCCGGCGTCATCGTCTACGCCGCCTGGATCACCACGGTCTTCGGCTTCGGCGCCTGGGGGTGGCTCCTCCGCCGCCACCCCGCCTCCTCCGTCGCCCCCTTCTCCCTCCTCGTCCCCGTCTTCGGCATGTCCTCGGCCGCCCTGTTCCTGGGGGAGGGCGTGAGCCCCCTCCGCTGGTGCGCGGCGGCGCTGCTCGTGGGGGGCGTGGCGCTGACGTCCTTCGCGCCGGGACGGGACGCGGGACGGGGTACGGGACGGAAAAGAGTGGCGTCCGCCGAGCCGGGGGCCGTATCTTTCCCCCGTCCCGCCACTGAGGAAAGGCCCGCATGACCTTCGAGAACGTCACCGTCGACAGCGCCGAACCGGCTTCCGGAATCGTCCTGTTGGCGGGGATTCCGGGCAGCGGGAAGAGCACCGTCGCGGCGGCCCTCGCGGCCCGTTTCGCCCGGGCCGCGCACATCGAGGTCGACCACCTCCAGGAGCTGATCGTCCAGGGTGGCCACTGGCCGAACCCGGACGGCGACCCGGAGGCGGACCGCCAGATCCTGCTGCGCGCCCGCAACGGCTGCCTCCTCGCGGACAGCTTCGCCGCGGCGGGCTTCCTGCCGGTCCTCGACGACGTGGTCGTACGCCGCTCCCACCTGGACTTCTACCGCGCCCACGCGAAGGCGGCCCCGTTCCACACGGTGATCCTGGCCCCCGGCCCGGACAAGGCCTGGGAGCGCAACAACGCCCGTCACAAGAAGCTGACCACGAACTGGGCGTTCCTCGACGAGGCCATGCGCGCCGAACTCTCCGGCGAGGGCGTCTGGATCGACAACGCGGACCAGACGGTCGAGGAGACCGTCGCCGCGGTCCTCGCGGCGACGGGCCTGACGCCGGACGAGTAGCTCAGCTCTCGGAGCGCGGGAACCCGTCGGTCTTCACGACGATCTCGCGCCCTTCGAGGGGCAGCACGAGGTCCTCGCCGAAGGGGATCGTCGCCTGCTCGGTGCAGGCGCCGGTGCGGGCGGGCCTGCTGTGGACGGTGCAGACGTTCTCGGCCGGGTCGATGATCACGTAGAGCGGGATCGCGCACTCCGCGTACATGCGGCGCTTCTTCTCGAAGTCGTCGTCCCGGGTGCCGACGCCTCCCGGGCGCTGGGCGTATCCATGACGGGCGGCGTCATCGGGGCCTCCGTACGCAGACACCTCACCGCAGCGCCTCGCTACCCCCGCGGCCCCGCCGTCGACCCCCTGGTCACCAGCTCCCCCGGGACCGTCTCCACGCCGCCCGCCGGGGGCTCCTCCGCGGACATGGCCAGGCGGCCCGCGCGGACGCCCGCCTCGTGGAGCGGGAGGCGGACGGTCGTGAGGGCGGGGACCGCGTCCACCGAGAACGGCAGGTCGTCGAAGCCCGCGACCGACACGTCCCCGGGGATGGAGAGCCCCCGCTCCCGCAGGGCCGCGCAGACGCCCAGGGCCACCGTGTCGTTGGCCGCGACGACGGCCGTGAGGTGCGGGTCGCGGGCGAGGAGCTCGGCCGTCGCCTCGTGCCCGGAGCGGCGGTCGTACGACCCGTGGACCGTGGGCCCCTCGGGGACCCCCGCCGCCGCGAGCGCCTCCCGGTGGCCCTCCAGGCGGTGCCGGGTGGTGGTGCGGTCGGCCGGGCCCGCCACGTAGCCGATCCGCCGGTGGCCGAGGCCGAGGAGGTGCTCGGTGAGGCGGCGCGCGCCGGCGCGGTTGTCGAAGACGAGGGCCGCCGCGCTCGCGTCGCCGGTCACCGGCGGCCGCCCGCACAACACGATCCGGGTCCCCGCCTCCGCCAGCTTCGTCAGCTTGCCGGCCGTCGCCGCGAGGTGCTCGGGGTCCTCCAGCGAGCCGCCCATGAGGATCACGGCCGCGGCCCGCTGCCGCTGGAGCAGGGTGAGGTAGGTCAGCTCGCGCTCGGGGGAGCCGCCGGTGTTGCAGACGACGGCGAGCTTCTCGCCCCCGCCGCGTCCCGTGGCGCTCTCCCCGATCGCGCTCTGCGCCGCGCTCGCCATGATCCCGAAGAACGGGTCGGCGATGTCGTTGACGAGCACGCCGACCAGGTCGGAGGTGGCGGCGGCGAGGGCGCTCGCGGGGCCGTTGAGGACGTAGTCGAGCTCGTCCACGGCCTTCAGCACCCGCTCCCGGGTCGACGCGGCGACCGGGTAGTTGCCGTTCAGGACGCGGGAGACGGTGGCGGGGGAGACCCGTGCGCGGGCGGCCACGTCCGCCAGGGTGACGGTCATCGCGTGCGTACCTCCAGGGCCCTTGTCGGCGGTGATGTCGGCAGGCTAGCGTCATCCTCGATGGAAAGCGCTTTCTATCCGGATGGAGCGACGGCGCCGAGCACCTCGGAGAGGAACCCTCGTGACACGCAGGACAGTCCGCATCGCCATGAACGGCGTCACCGGGCGCATGGGACACCGCCAGCACCTCGTCCGCTCGATCCTCGCCCTGCGCGAACAGGGCGGCCTCGACCTCGGCAACGGCGAGACCCTCTGGCCCGAGCCCGTCCTCGTCGGCCGCCGCGAGCACGCCCTGCGCGCCCTCGCCGAGCGCCACGGCCTCACCGAGTGGTCCACCGACCTCGACGCCGTCCTCGCCGACGACGGCGTCGACGTCTACTTCGACGCCCAGGTCACCTCCGCCCGGGTCGACGCCCTCACCAAGGCCATCGCCGCCGGCAAGCACGTCTACACCGAGAAGCCCACCGCCGCCGACCTCGCCGGCGCCCTCGAACTCGCCCGCCTCGCCACCGAGAAGGGCGTCAAGCACGGCGTCGTCCAGGACAAGCTCTTCCTCCCCGGACTGCTCAAGCTCAAGCGCCTCGTCGACGGCGGCTTCTTCGGCGAGATCCTGTCCGTGCGCGGCGAGTTCGGCTACTGGGTCTTCGAGGGCGACTGGCAGGACGCCCAGCGCCCCAGCTGGAACTACCGCGCGGAGGACGGCGGCGGCATCGTCGTCGACATGTTCCCGCACTGGGAGTACGTGCTCCACGAGCTCTTCGGCCGGGTCACCTCCGTCACCGCCCAGGTCGCCACCCACGTCCCGCGCCGCTGGGACGAGCACGGCAAGCCCTA
This sequence comes from Streptomyces sp. NK15101, assembly GCF_020400725.1. Classification (GTDB taxonomy): domain Bacteria; phylum Actinomycetota; class Actinomycetes; order Streptomycetales; family Streptomycetaceae; genus Streptomyces. The sequence continues at coordinate 79,968 of NZ_JAINVG010000030.1, forward strand.
CGAGGCCACCGCCGACGACGCCGCGTACGGCATCTTCCAGCTGGAGGGCGGCGCCATCGCCCAGATCAACTCCTCCTGGACGGTCCGCGTCAACCGCGACGAGCTCGTCGAGTTCCAGGTCGACGGCACCCACGGCTCCGCCGTCGCGGGCCTGCGCAACTGCCGCGTCCAGCACCGGAGCCTGACCCCCAAGCCGGTCTGGAACCCCGACATCCCCGCGGCCCACTCCTTCCGCGACCAGTGGCAGGAGGTCCCCGACAACGCCGAGTTCGACAACGGCTTCAAGGCCCAGTGGGAGCTGTTCCTCCGGCACGTCGCGCTCGACGAGCCGTACCGCTGGGACCTCCTCGCCGGCGCCCGCGGCGTCCAGCTCGCCGAACTGGGCCTGAGGTCCGCCGCCGAGGGCCGCCGCCTGGAGGTCCCGGAGGTGACCCTGTGACGCTCCGCCTGCCCCTCCCGGACGGCTCCACGCGCGCGTACGAGCCCCGCACCGAGCCGCTCGCGCTCTCCGCGGCCGGCCCCCCGACCTCCCGTACGGTCTTCTCCGCCGCGCACGTCGTCGCCGACCCGTACGCCGACACCACCCCCGACTCCCCGGCCGCCGTCGACTGGGACGCCACCCTCGCCTTCCGCCGCCACCTCTGGTCCCACGGCCTGGGGGTCGCCGAGGCCATGGACACCGCCCAGCGCGGGATGGGCCTCGACTGGGCGGGCGCGGCCGAGCTGATCCGCCGGTCCGCCGCCGAGGCCAGGGCGGTCGGCGGCCGGATCGCCTGCGGCGTCGGCACCGACCAGATCACGGGCGGCACCCTCCCGGAGATCCGCGCGGCGTACGAGGAACAGCTCGCGGTCGTCGAGGAGTCGGGCGCGCAGGCCGTCCTCATGGCCTCCCGCGCCCTCGCCGCCGAAGCCTCAGGCCCCGAGCACTACCTCGACCTCTACGGGCACCTCCTGCGGCAGGCGGCCGAGCCCGTGATCCTGCACTGGCTGGGCCCGATGTTCGACCCGGCGCTCGACGGCTACTGGGGCTCGTCCGACCTCGACGCCGCCACCGAGACCTTCCTCGACGTGATCAGGGCCCACCCCGACAAGGTCGACGGCATCAAGGTCTCCCTCCTCGACGCCCGGCGCGAGGTCGAGCTGCGCCGCCGCCTCCCGGAGGGCGTCCGCTGCTACACGGGCGACGACTTCCACTACCCGGAGCTGATCGCGGGCGACGAGCAGGGCTTCAGCCACGCCCTGCTCGGCGTCTTCGACCCGCTGGGCCCGCTGGCGGCCGAGGCGGTCCGGATCCTCGACACCGGTGACGTGACGGGCTTCCGCAAGACCCTCGACCCCACGGTCGCCCTCTCCCGGCACCTCTTCCGGGCCCCCACCCGCTTCTACAAGACGGGCGTGGTGTTCCTCGCCTGGCTGGCGGGCCACCAGGACCACTTCGCGATGGTCGGCGGCCTGCAGTCCGCCCGCTCGCTCCCGCACCTGGCCCGCGCCTACGAACTCGCCGACGGCCTGGGCCTGTTCCCGGACCCGGCCCGCGCGGAGTCCCGGATGCGCTCGCTCCTCACCGTGTACGGAGTGCCCCGGTGAACCTCGACCGCCTCGGCGTCAACCAGATGACGGTGAAGCAGCTGGCCCTCCCCGAGCTCGTGCGGGAGTGCGTCCGGCTCGGCGTCCCCGGCGTCGGCCTGTGGCGCGAGCCGGTCCGGGAGTACGGAGTGGAGGCCGCGGCCGCCCTCGTGCGGGACGCGGGGCTCGCCGTCACCACCCTCTGCCGGGGCGGCTTCTTCACCTCGGACGGCTGGGAGGCGGAGAACCGCGCGGCGATCGACGAGGCCGTCACCCTCGGCACCGACACCCTGGTCCTGGTCTCCGGCGGCCTCACCCCGGCCTGCCCCGACCTGCCCTCCGCCCGGGCCCGCATCGCCGAGGCGATCGGCGCGCTGGCCCCCTACGCGGGCGAACGCGGAATCCGTCTGGCGATCGAACCGCTCCACCCCATGTACGCCTCCGACCGCTGCGCGGTCTCGACGCTGGACCAGGCGCTGGAGATCGCGGAGCGCTTCCCCGCCTCCCAGGTCGGCGTCACGGTCGACACGTACCACCTCTGGTGGGACGACCGGGCCCCGGCGGCGGTGGAACGCGCGGGTGCGGCGGGTCGCATCCACTCCTTCCAGCTCGCCGACTGGACCACCCCGCTCCCGGCCGGCGTCCTCAATGGCCGGGGGCAGCTGGGCGACGGGGTGATCGACCTCCGCGCCTGGGCCGACCTGGTCGAGAAGGCGGGGTACACGGGCCCGGTCGAGGTGGAGCTCTTCAACGACGAGCTGTGGTCGAGGGACGGCGTGGAGGTCCTGGAGGAGACCCTGGAGGCGTTCCTGGACGTGTGAGGACGGTCATCTGCCCGGATGCCGCACGTCCTGTTGCGCGACCTCCTTGAGGACGCGGGCGACCGTGGCGAAGTCGTCGTCCCTGTGCAGGAGGGTCGATCCGTGGTGCACCGCCGTGGCGCAGAGGAGGAGATCGACGACGCCTGCCGCGCGGTGCTGCCCCTTCCGTGTCAGTTTGTCCCGGTCGGTCTCCACCCGGCGCCACGCGTCCTCGGGGGACGCGCACCGGCGCGAACAGGGCGGTGAGGTCCTCGTCGATCTCTTCGCGGTCGTCCGGTCCGACGGCGCTGAAAAGGATCTCCGCCCGGGTGGCCTCGCACATGCCGATGGCTCCGGTCTCGATCTCGGCCTCCCAGCGGCGCTGTGCCGCGGGGTCGGTGCCGAAGTGGACGTACGCGCTGGTGTCGATGAGATAGGCGATCACTCGGTGTCCCCGCCGTGCTGGGCGGCCTTGCGGGCTTCCCAGTCCCGGCGCGTGCGCTCCAGTTCCCCCCGCGCCCCGCGCTCCGCGAGACGCTGGAAGGCCGCCCGGCGGCGGTGACGCCTTATGACCTCTTCCAACGCTGTGTTGATCGTGTCCTTCTTCGTGGTCGTGCCGAGCGGTTTCGCGGCCTCGGCGAGCACGTCATCGTCCACGTCCACGTTGGTCACGCCCATGACCTGCCTCCATTGCGTCATGCGGGAAGAAGGCCCACCCTTCCCACATGGTGGCTCGGACCGGCCCCCGCGACGGAGTCGTCCGCGGTCCCGCACCCGTTGTCGGCGGGGTTCGCTACGGTCGAGGCATGTCCAACGAGGGTCAGCCGTACCGCCCCGCCGTCGTCGAGGGGGTGCTGGAGAGAATCACGTACGCCAACGAGGAGAGCGGGTACACCGTCGCCCGGGTCGACACCGGGCGGGGGGCCGGGGACCTCCTCACGGTGGTCGGTGCGCTGCTCGGCGCGCAGCCGGGGGAGTCGCTGCGGATGGAGGGCCGCTGGGGGTCGCATCCGCAGTACGGCAAGCAGTTCACCGTCGAGAACTACACGACCGTGCTGCCCGCCACCATCCAGGGCATCCGGCGTTATCTCGGGTCCGGGCTCATCAAGGGCATCGGCCCCGTCTTCGCCGACCGCATCACGCAGCACTTCGGGCTCGACACCCTCGACATCCTCGAAGAGGCGCCCGCGCGCCTGATCGAGGTCCCGGGGCTCGGTCCCAAGCGGACCAAGAACATCACCGCGGCCTGGGAGGAGCAGAAGGCGATCAAGGAGGTGATGGTCTTCCTCCAGGGCGTCGGCGTGTCGACCTCCATCGCCGTGCGGATCTACAAGAAGTACGGGGACGCGTCGATCTCGGTCGTGAAGAACCAGCCCTATCGCCTGGCCGCCGACGTGTGGGGCATCGGCTTCCTCACCGCCGACAAGATCGCCCAGGCCGTCGGCATCCCGCACGACAGCCCCGACCGGGTGAAGGCCGGCCTGCAGTACGCGCTGTCGCAGTCCAGCGACCAGGGGCACTGCTTCCTGCCCGAGGAGCGGCTGATCGCCGACGCGGTGAAGCTGTTGCAGGTCGACACCGGGCTCGTCATCGAGTGTCTCGGCGAGCTCGCGGAGGACCCCGAGGGGGTCGTGCGGGAGGTCGTGCCCGGGCCCGAGGGGGCGCCCGTCACCGCCGTGTACCTGATCCCCTTCCACCGGGCCGAGCTGTCGCTCGCCGGGCAGCTCCGGCGGCTCCTGCGGACCGAGGAGGACCGGATGCCGGCCTTCCGGGACGTGCCCTGGGACAAGGCGCTGGCCTGGCTCGCCGACCGGACCGGGGCGACGCTCGCGCCCGAGCAGGAGGCGGCGGTGCGGCTCGCCCTGACCCGCAAGGTCGCGGTCCTGACCGGCGGCCCGGGCTGCGGGAAGTCCTTCACGGTCCGTTCGATCGTCGAGCTGGCCCGCGCCAAGAAGGCCAAGGTCGTGCTCGCCGCCCCCACCGGACGGGCCGCCAAGCGGCTCGCCGAGCTGACCGGCGCCGAGGCCTCCACCGTGCACCGGCTCCTGGAGCTGAAGCCGGGCGGGGACGCGGCCTACGACCGGGACCGGCCGCTCGACGCCGATCTGATCGTCGTCGACGAGGCCTCCATGCTCGACCTGCTCCTCGCGAACAAGCTGGTCAAGGCCGTGGCGCCGGGTGCCCACCTGCTGCTCGTGGGGGACGTCGACCAGCTGCCGTCGGTCGGCGCGGGCGAGGTCCTCGGCGATCTGCTCTCCCCCGGCAGCCCCGTACCGGCGGTGCGGCTGACCCGGATCTTCCGGCAGGCCCAGCAGTCCGGGGTGGTCGTCAACGCGCACCGGATCAACGCCGGCACCCCGCCGCAGACCCAGGGCCTGCCGGACTTCTTCCTCTTCGCCGAGGAGGAGACGGAGGACGCCGCCCGGGTCGCCGTGGACGTCGCGGCCCGGCGCATTCCGGCCAAGTTCGGCCTCGACCCGCGCCGGGACGTCCAGGTCCTCGCTCCCATGCACCGGGGCCCGGCGGGCGCGGGCTCGCTGAACGGCCTGCTCCAGCAGGCGATCACCCCGGCCCGCCCGGACCTCCCGGAGAAGCGGTTCGGCGGCCGGGTCTTCCGGGTCGGGGACAAGGTGACCCAGATCAGGAACAACTACGAGAAGGGGGCCAACGGGGTCTTCAACGGTACGGTCGGCGTCGTCACCGCCCTCGACCTCGTCGAGCAGCGGCTGACCGTGCGGACGGACGAGGACGAGGAGGTGCCCTACGACTTCGACGAGCTGGACGAGCTCGCCCACGCGTACGCGGTCACCATCCACCGCTCGCAGGGAAGCGAGTATCCGGCGGTGGTGATTCCGGTCACCATGAGCGCCTGGATGATGCTCCAGCGGAACCTGCTCTACACGGCCGTGACCCGGGCCCGGAAGCTGGTCGTCCTGGTCGGTTCCCGCCGGGCGATCGCCCAGGCGGTCCGCACGGTCTCGGCGGGCAGGCGCTTTACCGCACTCGCCCATCGGCTCACAGGGGACGCCCTCGTGTGAAAGATCACGGAGGACTACCGGAACCGGGGCGAAGGGGGCAGGATATGAAGGTTGGCGGCACTGAGTGCCGCCGAATGGCCCAATGAGCGACCCCGAGTGCACTCTCCTGAGCCAAATGGGGGATGGTAGAGACAGTCAGGGCACCTCGAAGAAGAGGCACTACGTCGGTGAGGGATGACGTGAGCGACAACTCTGTAGTACTGCGGTACGCGGACGGTGAATACACCTACCCGGTGGTCGAGAGCACCGTCGGCGACAAGGGCTTCGACATCGGCAAACTCCGAGCCCAGACCGGACTGGTCACCCTGGACAGCGGATACGGCAACACCGCCGCCTATAAATCCGCCATCACCTACCTCGACGGTGAGCAGGGCATTCTGCGGTACCGCGGCTACCCCATCGAGCAGCTGGCGGAGCGCTCCACCTTCCTTGAGGTGGCGTACCTGCTGATCAACGGTGAGCTGCCCAAGGTCGACGAGCTCGCGACCTTCAAGAACGAGATCACGCAGCACACGCTGGTCCACGAGGACGTCAAGAACTTCTTCCGCGGCTTCCCGCGGGACGCCCACCCGATGGCCATGCTGTCCTCGGTGGTCTCCGCGCTGTCCACCTTCTACCAGGACAGCCACAACCCGTTCGACGAGCAGCAGCGTCACCTCTCCACGATCCGGCTGCTCGCCAAGCTGCCGACGATCGCGGCGTACGCGTACAAGAAGTCGATCGGCCACCCCTTCGTCTACCCGCGCAACGACCTCGGCTACGTCGAGAACTTCCTGCGCATGACCTTCTCGGTCCCCGCC
>NZ_JAINVG010000031.1 GCF_020400725.1 Streptomyces sp. NK15101
GGCGGACAAGTTCACCGAGGCCGGCGTCCCGATCGTCGGCGACGACATCAAGTCGCAGGTCGGCGCGACCATCACGCACCGCGTGATGGCCAAGCTGTTCGAAGACCGCGGTGTCCGCCTCGAGCGCACGATGCAGCTCAACGTCGGCGGCAACATGGACTTCAAGAACATGCTGGAGCGCGAGCGCCTCGAGTCCAAGAAGATCTCGAAGACGCAGGCCGTCACCTCGCAGATCCCGGACCGCGAGCTGGGCGAGAAGAACGTCCACATCGGCCCCTCGGACTACGTGGCCTGGCTGGACGACCGCAAGTGGGCGTACGTCCGCCTCGAGGGCCGTGCCTTCGGCGACGTCCCGCTGAACCTGGAGTACAAGCTCGAGGTGTGGGACTCCCCGAACTCCGCGGGTGTCATCATCGACGCCCTGCGTGCCGCGAAGATCGCAAAGGACCGCGGCATCGGCGGCCCGATCCTCTCCGCCTCCTCGTACTTCATGAAGTCCCCGCCGGTTCAGTACTTCGACGACGAGGCCCTGGCCAACGTCGAGAAGTTCATCAAGGGTGAGGTCGAGCGCTAAAGCGCCGCTCGCTTGTCGATCGAGGGTCCCCGAGGCACTGCCCGGGGGCCCTCGTCGTATGTGAGTCTTGCTGCCATGTCCGTCGTACGTGATCTGCGCGTACTCCTGCGCCTGCGGAACTTCCGCCGCCTGCTCACCGTCCGGCTGCTCTCCCAGTGCGCCGACGGCACCTATCAGGTGGCCCTGGCCACGTACGTCGTCTTCTCCCCGGAGAAACAGACCTCGCCCAGCGCGATCGCCTCCGCCATGGCGGTGCTCCTGCTCCCGTACTCGCTCGTCGGGCCCTTCGCCGGAGTGCTCCTCGACCGCTGGCAGCGCCGCCAGGTCTTCCTGTACGGCAACCTCCTGCGCGCCCTGCTGGCCTGCGGAACCGCCCTCCTCGTCCTCGCCTCCGTACCGGACTGGCTCTTCTACGCCTCCGCCCTCTCCGTCACCGCCGTCAACCGGTTCGTCCTGGCAGGACTCTCGGCCTCCCTCCCCCGTGTCGTCGACGAGGAACGGCTCGTGATGGCGAACTCGCTCTCGCCCACCGCGGGCACCCTCGCCGCGACCGTCGGCGGCGGCCTCGCGTTCGGTGTCCGGCTCCTCGCCGACGGCTCCGACGCGGTCGTCGTGGCCTTCGGTGCCGCCCTCTACCTCTGTGCCGCCCTCGCCTCTCTGCGGATGTCCCGGGAACTCCTCGGCCCCGACGCCGTCCCCGTGCCCCGACCCCTCACCTCGGCCCTGAAGTCGACGGCCCGCGGCCTGGTCGCGGGGATGCGGCACCTCGCCGAACGACGCCCCGCCGCCCGGGCGCTCACCGCGGTGGCCCTCATGCGCTTCTGTTACGGCGCCCTGCTCGTCACCGTGCTCATGCTCTGCCGCTACGCCTGGAGCTCCACGGACTCCGACGGCCTCACTCTCCTCGGTCTCGCCGTCGCCGCGTCCGGGGCCGGCTTCTTCACGGCCGCCGTCCTCTCACCCTGGGCGGTCGGGCGGTTCGGGCCCTTCGGATGGATGACCGTGTGCACGGCTGCGGCCGCCGTCCTCGTGCCGGTCCTCGGGCTGACCTTCACCCCGACCCCCTTCCTCGTCGCCGCCTTCGTCCTCGGGCTCATCACCCAAGGGGCCAAGATCGCGACGGACACGGTGGTCCAGACGGCCGTGGACGACCTCTATCGAGGCAGGGTCTTCTCCCTCTACGACGTGCTGTTCAACGTCGCTTTCGTGGGCGCGGCAGGGGTGGCGGCGCTGATGCTGCCACCCGACGGCCGGTCACCCCTGCTGGTCGTGCTGGTGGCCGTGATCTACGCGGCGATCGCCCTGGCCCTGCGCCGGCAAAGCCGGAAGGGGTGGTGTTTCACGTGAAACACCACCCCTTCAGAGCGTCGACCGGGTCCGTGTTTCACGTGAAACATCGTCCCGTGCGGGCGCCGTACCGACTCAGTCGCGCGCTGCCCACCATTCCTTGAGCGCGGCGACTGCCTGGTCGTGCTCCATCGGCCCGTTCTCCAGCCGGAGTTCCAGCAGGAACTTGTAAGCCTGGCCGATGGCCGGCCCCGGCCCGATGCCCAGGATCTCCTGGATCTGGTTGCCGTCGAGATCGGGGCGGATCGCGTCCAGCTCCTCCTGCTCCTGGAGCTGGGCGATGCGCTCCTCGAGACCGTCGTAGGCGCGGGAGAGCGCGCCCGCCTTGCGCTTGTTCCGCGTGGTGCAGTCCGAGCGGGTCAGCTTGTGCAGTCGCGAGAGCAGCGGCCCGGCGTCACGGACGTAGCGCCGCACGGCCGAGTCGGTCCACTCACCGGTCCCGTAACCGTGGAAGCGGAGGTGCAGCTCCACGAGGCGCGAGACGTCCTTGATCATCTCGTTGGAGTACTTGAGCGCGGTCATGCGCTTCTTGGTCATCTTCGCGCCGACCACCTCGTGGTGGTGGAAGGAGACCCGCCCGTCCTTCTCGAAGCGGCGCGTGCGCGGCTTGCCGATGTCATGGAGCAGGGCGGCGAGGCGCAGCACCAGGTCGGGCCCGTCCTCCTCCAGGTCGATCGCCTGGTCGAGCACGGTCAGCGAGTGCTCGTAGACGTCCTTGTGCCGGTGGTGCTCATCGCTCTCCAGACGCAGCGACGGCAGCTCGGGCAGCACGTGCTCGGCGAGACCCGTGTCCACGAGGAGCCCGAGGCCCTTCCGGGGGTGCGCCGAGAGCAGCAGCTTGTTGAGTTCCTCACGGACGCGCTCGGCGGAGACGATCTCGATCCGACCCGCCATCTCCTTCATGGCCGCCACGACCTCGGGAGCGACCTCGAAGTCCAGCTGCGCGGCGAACCGTGCGGCCCGCATCATGCGCAGGGGGTCGTCGGAGAAGGACTCCTCCGGCGTACCCGGCGTGCGCAGAACCCGGGCGGACAGGTCCTCAAGACCGCCGTACGGGTCGATGAACTCCTTCTCGGGGAGGGCCACGGCCATGGCGTTGACCGTGAAGTCACGCCGGACGAGGTCCTCGTCGATGGAGTCGCCGTAGGAGACCTCGGGCTTCCGGGAGGTCCGGTCGTACGCCTCCGAGCGGTACGTGGTGACCTCGATCTGGAAGCGCTGGACAGTGTCTCCGACGCGGGCGTCCTTCTGGCAGCCGACGGTCCCGAAGGCGATGCCGACCTCCCACACCGCGTCGGCCCACGGTCGGACGATCTTCAGTACGTCCTCGGGGCGGGCGTCGGTGGTGAAGTCCAGGTCGTTGCCGAGCCGGCCGAGCAACGCGTCCCGCACCGAGCCGCCGACCAGCGCGAGGCTGAACCCGGCCTCCTGGAAACGGCGGGCGAGGTCGTCGGCGGCAGGGGACACACGCAGCAGTTCACTGACCGCGCGGCGTTGCACCTGGCTCAGTGCAGTCGGGGTGTCTTCGTTGGCGTTCGGCACAACAGAAAAGGGTACGTGCCCCGGCTCACCGCGATGCCCCCGTTTTCCGCCGGGCGGGGGCGCCCGGCGGCTTCTCCCCGCCGGACGGGGGCGCGCGGTGGTGCCGATGGCGATCGGTCGAAGATCGGCTGGAGCACTCCCCGGCACTTGCCCCCGGCGTGCCTCGTTACCATGCCTGGACACAGCAACCGGGAACCACCGACACCACTGGCACCAGAGACAACGACGAGGACGGGCGAACGCGTGGCCGAGGCGGCAGAAATCCAGGGAACCGGTCCCTCACCTGCCCGCCGATGGCTGCGGCGCACGATCACCGTCGCCTTCGGGGCGCCGCTCCTCGCCGGCCTGCTTCAGGCCCCGGTCGTCGCCGCTCCGACGGCCGCCGAGGACGGCACCGGCTCCAGGACCGTCGATGTGTCACTCGACACGCTGGCCCCGAGCGCTCCCGTCGCGGGCGACACCGTCACCGTCACCGGCACGGTGACCAACCGGGGCAAGAAGACCGTCACCGACGCGACCGTGAACCTGCGGGTCGGACCGAGGATGACGAGCCGCAGCGAGATCGATCAGGTCACGGGGCGCACCGGCTTCCGGAGCGACAGCGACCCCGCTCCTCTCGAGGACGCTCCCACCGTCAAGATCCCCCGGCTGGGAGCCGGCCTCAGCACCGACTTCTCGCTGTCCGTCCCCGTCTCCGAGCTCGGACTCGACGAGGAGGGCGTCTACCAGCTGGGCGTCTCCCTCACCGGCCAGACCTCGGACCGGCAGTACGACCGGGTGCTCGGCATCGAGCGGACCTTCCTGCCGTACCAGCCGGAGGCCACCGAGAAGAAGACCCAGGTCGCCTACCTCTGGCCGCTGATCGCCTCGGCGCACGTCTCGGCACAGACGGCCACGGACGACCAGCAGACCCCGGTCTTCGAGGACGACGACCTGGCGGCCGAGCTGAGCCCGGGCGGGCGCCTGGACCAGCTGGTCTCGCTGGGCAAGAACCTGCCGGTCACCTGGGTGGTCGACCCGGACCTGCTGGCCTCCGTCGACGCCATGGCGAACGGCTACCGCGTCAAGGACGGTGACCTGGCCGCCCCCGGCAGGAACCAGGCCCTCGCCGAGCGGTGGCTGGACGCGCTGGAGAAGGCGGTCCAGGGGCACAAGGTCGTCGCCCTGCCCTTCGCGGACCCCGACCTGGCCTCGCTGGCCCACCGGGGCAAGGACGTCCCCGGCTCCCTCGGACACCTCCAGTCGGCGACCGCCCTGGCGGGCATGACGGTCGAGACCGTCCTCCACGTTCAGGCGTCCACCGACTTCGCCTGGCCCGCCGACGGAGCCGTGGACCCCTCCATCGCGGCGGTCGCGACCTCGGCCGGCGCCGACAAGGTGATCGCCCGCAGCGACAGCGTCCGCGACGACCTCCCCTACACGCCCACGGCCGCCCGCCCCCTCGGCAACGGCAGCACCACGGCCGTGGTGAGCGACGCGCTCCTGTCCACCGCCTTCGACGGCGACATGGTCCGCGCGGAGAGCTCCACGCTCGCGGTCCAGGAGTTCCTCGCCCAGTCCCTGGCGATCACCCTGGAGCAGCCGGAGGACCAGCGCAGCATCGTGGTCGCCCCGCAGCGGATGCCCAGCGTCGCCCAGGCGCAGGCCATGGCGACCGCCCTGGAGGGCCTCTCCGGCCGGCGCTGGACCCAGCCGACCGACCTCCTCGCGGCCGCCGCGGCCAAGCCGGACCCGGATGCCTCCACCACGGTGCCGAGCGGCTCCCGCTACCCGAAGGAGCTGCGTGACCGGGAGCTTCCGGTCCAGGCCTTCCGTGACATGAAGACCACCCGGGACGAGCTGGACGACTTCAAGGTCATCCTGACCCAGCCGGAACGCGTCGTGACCCCGTTCGGCAACGCGATCAACCGCGAGATGTCGACCTCCTGGCGGGGCGAGGCCCGGGCGGCCGCGATCTACCGGAACAACGTCCTGGACTACCTGCAGACCCTCACCAAGGGCGTCCAGCTCGTCGACAAGTCGGACCTCACGCTCTCCGGCCGCAGCGCGACGATCCCCGTGACCGTCCAGAACAAGCTGCTCCAGGGCGTGGACAACCTGCATCTGCGCCTCACCTCCGCCAACAAGAACCGGCTGGAGCTGAACGGCGACAGGTACGCCGAGCTCCCGGTGAAGATCGGCGGCGGGCACAGCCAGTCGGTGAAGTTCACCGCCTCGGCGAACGTCAACGGCCAGGTGCCGATGACGGCCCAGCTCTACACCGAGGACGGCACCCCGTACGGGCAGCCGATGGACTTCACCGTGAGGGTCTCCGAGATCACTCCCACGGTGATGCTCGTGATCGCCGGCGGTGTCCTCCTCCTCGTTCTCGCCGGCGTGCGCATGTACAGCCAGCGCAAGCGGGTGGCCGCCCGGAACGCCGAGGCCGAGGCCGCCGAGGCCGCCGAGCACGGCACCGCTTCGGAGCCCGGTCGGGACGAACCCGGCGAGGAGGAGTCCCCCGGGGACGAACCCGTGCAGCCGAGTGACCCGACACCGGACACCGGACCCGAAAGCGGCGACCCGTCGGGCCCGGGTGAGAAAGTGGACCGTTGAGCGATGTCGTGGCCGGTCGGCCGGGGACGATGAGGTGGGGTAACCATGAACGCGCCGTACGACGGTGACCGCGGCCAGGGCCCGGGCGGCCCGGCGCCGTCCGGTGGGACGCCCGCCGTGCCTCCCGGTGCCGGCCACCCGCCGGTGCCGCCCCCGCAGCAGGGCGCCCCTGCCCCGCAGGGACAGGACCCCTATGCCCAGCACCCCCAGGGCCAGGACCCCTACGCGCAGAACCCGTATGCCCAGGACCCCTACGTCCAGGACGCCTACGCCCACGACCCGTACCGGGCCCAGGACATGTCCGCGCAGGACCCGGTGGCCGAGGCGCTCTACGACCGCGCCTCGCACCCGCCGCCCCCGCCCGGCACCTACCAGGACCCGCACGCGCTCTACCAGCAGCCCGCCGCGCCGCAGCACGCCCCCGACCCCCGGGTGTGGGCGCAGACCCCGGCGCCCGAGCCGGACGGCCCCTCGCGCCACCTGCCGTACGGCGACGACGCGCGCACGGTCCAGTTCACCGGCGTCGACGACCTGGTGACCCGGGCCGGCGAGGAGACGCCCGAGCCGGACGCGTTCGCGCACCTCTACCGGGACCAGCAGGCGTCCGGCCAGGTGCCCCCGCCCACCCCGGAGCCGGACCCGCTGCCCGCGCCCGCCCCCAAGAAGTCCGGCCGTGCCTCCGGACTGCTGAAGTCGAGCGCGGTGATGGCGGCCGGCACCCTGGTCTCCCGGCTGACCGGCTTCGTCCGCAGCCTGGTGATCACCGGCGCGCTCGGCGCGGCCCTGCTCGGTGACACCTTCACCATCGCCTACACCCTGCCGACGATGATCTACATCCTCACCGTCGGCGGTGGCCTCAACTCGGTCTTCGTCCCCCAGCTCGTCCGCTCGATGAAGAACGACGAGGACGGCGGCGAGGCCTACGCCAACCGTCTGCTGACCCTGGTCATGGTGGCGCTCGGCCTCATCGTGGCCCTGGCCGTCTTCGCGGCGCCGCTGCTGATCCGGCTGATGTCGAACACCATCGCCGACGACGCCGCGGCCAACAGCGTGGCGGTGACCTTCGCCCGCTACTGCCTGCCCACGATCTTCTTCATGGGCGTGCACGTGGTGATGGGCCAGATCCTCAACGCCCGCGGCAAGTTCGGCGCGATGATGTGGACCCCGGTCCTCAACAACATCGTCATGATCGTCACCTTCGGCCTGTTCATCTGGGTCTACGGCACCTCCGCCGAGTCCCACATGGGCGTGGAGACCATTCCGGACGAGGGCATCCGCCTGCTCGGCGTCGGCACCCTGCTCGGTCTCGTCGTCCAGGCCCTGGCGATGATCCCGTACCTGCGCGAGACGGGCTTCCGCTTCCGTCCCCGCTTCGACTGGAAGGGCCACGGGCTCGGCAAGACGGTCAAGCTGGCCAAGTGGACCGTCCTCTTCGTCCTCGCCAACCAGGCGGGCGTCCTGGTCGTCACCCAGCTCGCCACCGCCGCCGGTGAGGAGTCCGGGAAGAACGGTGCCGGCTTCCTCGCCTACTCCAACGCCCAGCTGATCTGGGGCATGCCGCAGGCCATCATCACGGTCTCCGTCATGGCCGCGCTGCTGCCTCGGATCTCCCGTGCCGCCCACGACGACGACCCCGGCGCCGTCCGGGACGACATCTCGCAGGGCCTGCGGAACTCGGCCGTCGCGATCGTCCCGGTCTCCTTCGCCTTCCTGGCGCTCGGCGTCCCGATGTGCACCCTGCTCTACGCCTCCAGCGGCGTCGAGGCCGCCCAGGGCATGGGCTTCATCCTGATGGCCTTCGGCCTCGGCCTGATCCCCTACTCCGTCCAGTACGTCGTGCTCCGCGGCTTCTACGCCTACGAGGACACCCGGACGCCCTTCTACAACACGGTGATCGTCGCCGCCGTCAACGCGGCGGCCTCGGCGATCTGCTACGTCGTCCTGCCCGCCCAGTGGGCGGTCGTCGGCATGGCCGCCTCGTACGGGCTCGCCTACGCCGTCGGCGTCGGCATCGCGTGGCGCCGGCTCAGCAAGCGCCTGGGCGGCGACCTGGACGGCACCCACGTGATGCGGACCTACGCACGGCTCTGCATGGCCTCGGTGCCCGCCGCGATCGTCTCCGGCGCCGTCGGTTTCGGTCTGCTGAAGCTGCTCGGCGAGGGCGCCCTGGGTTCGCTCGCCGCCCTCGTGGTCGGCGGGGCGGTGCTCCTCGGCGTCTTCTTCGTCGCGGCGAAGCGCATGCGGATCGCGGAGCTCAACAGCATGGTCGGCATGGTCCGCGGACGTCTGGGACGCTGAACCGGCGATCCCGCACAACCATCGGCGGGAACCGCGTGTCGTGCATAGCGTCCGACTGTGGGCACAATTGGCTTGGCTGTTGGATGTGGCGCAATGGATGGGGAGGCAGGAACGACGGTGGCGGAACGTAGCACGGCTGCCGTCGACGTGGCCGACAACAGCGGTGACGACCCGCTGACCGCCAAGGCGGACACGGCCGCGACCGACGGGGTGGCGGAAGACCAGAAGACGGCGGAGAAGACCGCCGAGGCCACGGAGAACAAGGCGGTCGAACGACAGAGCGGCGAACAGCCTTCCATCACGGCACCCGAACTGCACAGCGGCCACAAACTGGCCAGACGCTACCGGCTGGAGGAGTGCGTCACCCGTCTGGACGGGTTCAGCAGCTGGCGTGCCGTCGACGAGAAACTGCGCCGCGCGGTCGGGGTCCACCTGCTGCCGGCCGACCACCCCAGGGCCCGGTCGGTCCTGGCCGCGGCCCGCTCCTCGGCCCTCCTCGGCGACCCCCGGTTCGTCCAGGTCCTCGACGCCGTCGAGGAGAACGACCTCGTCTACGTCGTGCACGAGTGGCTGCCCGACTCCACCGAGCTGACCGCGCTGCTCGCGGCCGGCCCCCTGGAGCCCCACGACGCGTATCAGCTCGTCAGCCAGGTCTCCCAGGCCATGGCCGCCGCCCACCGCGAGGGCCTCGCCCACCTCCGGCTCACGCCGAGCGCCGTGCTGCGCAGCTCCACCGGCCAGTACCGGATCCGGGGCCTGGCCGTGAACGCCGCCCTGCGCGGCATCACCGCCGAGCGTCCGCAGCGCACGGACACCGAGGCCATCGGTGCCCTGCTGTACGCCGCGCTCACCCAGCGCTGGCCGTACGAGAGCGACGCCTACGGCCTCTCCGGACTTCCCAAGGGCGTCGGCCTGCTCCCGCCGGACCAGGTCCGTGCCGGCGTCCACCGGGGCCTCTCCGAGATCGCCATGCGCGCGCTCGCCAACGACGGGGCCACGGCCTCACGTCAGGAGCCGCCCTGCACCACTCCGGACGAACTGGCCAAGGCCGTGGCGGCGATGCCCCGCGTCAAGCCGCCGGAGCCGGAGTTCCCGCTTCCCGCGCCGCCCGAGTACCAGCGCACCACGTATCAACAGGGCACGTACGGGCGTCCCCAGCCCCGCCCCCAGGCCACACAGCCGGTCGTCGTCCCGCCGCCCCCGTTGCAGAGCCGCACCGGCAAGGCGCTGAAGTGGGCCGTCTCGGCGCTGCTCATCGCCGCGCTGGGCCTCGGCAGCTGGCAGATCGCGGACCGGCTGCTCGGCCAGGACAAGCCCACCGAGACGCCGATAGTGCAGCCCTCGGTCGACGAGAAGCCCGCGCCCTCCAAGCCGATCGCCATCTCGTCCGCCCAGGACTTCGACCCGCCCCCCGGGGGCAACGGCGAGGAGTACCCGGAATCCGTGACGAACGCGTTCGACGGTGATCCGGGCACCTTCTGGCACACCAAGAACTACACCACCGCGCACTTCGGCAATCTGAAGAGCGGCGTCGGCATAGTGCTGGACCTGGGCTCGGCCCAGAAGGTCGGTTCGGTCGACCTGTCGTTCGTCGGGCGCACCTCGGTGGAGGTCCGCACGGCACCTGAGGACGCCTCCTCGCCGCCGTCCACGGCCGAAGGGTTCACCACCCAGGCGTCCGGAGCCGACAGCGAGGTGAAGCTGAAGCTCACCAAGCCGGTCAAGACCCGCTACGTTCTGGTCTGGCTGACGGAGCTGCCCCTCACCGACGGCGAGTTCCGCGGCCAGCTGACCGAAGTCAAGGTCATGAGCTGACGACCACAGGGGAGGGGGCTCACCGTTGGACCGACCGATAGACGACGCCACGGACGACCAGGAACTCCTGGGACGCCATGTCGCCGGGGACCCGGACGCCTTCGGTGAGCTCGTGCGGCGGCACCGGGACCGGCTGTGGGCGGTGGCCTTGCGGACCCTGGGGGACCGCGAGGAGGCCGCCGACGCCGTCCAGGACGCTCTGCTCTCCGCCTTTCGGGCCGCCCACACCTTCCGTGGCCAGTCGGCGGTCACGACCTGGCTCCACCGCATCACGGTGAACGCCTGCCTCGACCGGGCGCGCAAGACCGCTTCCCGCAGGACCTCGCCCGTCGACGACACCGACCGCTTCGAACAGCTCCTCGACCCCCACGAGTCGGCCGAGGCACCCGTGGAGCGCCAGGACCTCCACCGCCAGCTGCTCTCCGCGCTCGACGCGATCCCCGAGGACCAGCGGGCCGCCCTCGTCCTGGTCGACATGCAGGGATACCCCGTCGCCGAAGCGGCCCGTATCCTCGGCGTTCCCACCGGGACCGTGAAGAGCCGCTGCGCACGCGGACGGGCACGCCTCCTTCCGATGGTCACTCATCTGCGCGCCGACACCGTGGGTAACGAGGCCACCGAAGGGGGAAGGAACCGGACGCCGGGGACATCCGTCCCACCGGTGTCGGGGCCGACGGATACCGGACCGACAGATCCAGCTGCTGTGAAGGGCGGAGGTGGGCGCACGTGACTTCCACGGCCGGCAGGGCCGACACCACACAGCACCCGGACGTCTCGGAGATCTCCGATCTGACCGAGGGGCTGCTCTCGCCGACCCGTTCGGCGGCCGTACGACGGCATGTGGACGGCTGTCCCCTCTGCGCCGACGTGCGGTCCTCCCTGGAGGAGATCCGGGGCCTTCTCGGAACCCTGCCGGGGCCGCCCCGCATGCCCGCCGAGATCGCCGGGCGGATCGATGCCGCCCTGGCCGCCGAAGCCCTCCTCAGCGCCACCACCCCGGAGCGCGACACCCCCGTTTCACGTGAAACATCGCCCTCCTCGGCCGAGACCGCTCCCCCCGCACCGCCCGCCCCGGTCGCGGACCGCCCCGCCGGACGCCCTCGGGCCGGCACCGGCCCCGGACGCCCCGGGAGGCCCCGCCGGCGCCGGATCGCGCTGCTCTCCACGATCGGCGCCGCCTTCGGAGCCGTGGTGCTCGGAACGAGCCTGTACCTCAGCCAGGCGGGCAACATGAGCGCCAGTGGTTCGGCTGACACCAAGAAGGCCGACACACTCGCGAGCGCACCCCTCAGTCCCTTCTCCGGTGCGCCCGTCGAGGACCGCGTCCACGCCCTCCTCACCGAGAACCGCGCACCCAAGACCCCCCAGGGGGTCGGGCCCGAATCCATGTCCGCCGAGGCCGAGGGCGACACGTCCCAGCGCAACAAGGACAACGCCGTTCCCGGCTGTGTCCTGGCAGGTGCCGGCCGCGGCGACGGCGTACTCGGCTACGAGCGCGGCGAGTACCAGGGAACACCCGCCTACCTGCTCGTCCTGACGGATCCGGCGGACAGCACAAGGGTCCAGGCCTACGTGCTCGACGCCTCCTGCGCCGAACGGCCCACGGAGAGCGGAAGCCCGGCCGCCGACCTCCTCTTCAGCAGCACGTACCCTCGCTCCTGACCTCTCTCTCCGCCCGGCCGCGGTGCCGCGCGGCGGTCTCGGGAATGCACGCCCCTTAGGATCCGTTGGGTGGGGTGAGAGCGACCGAGACAACCGCCCCCGTAGGCAGTGGCAGTCTGCAGAGACGAGGAAGAAACCCGTGAGCGACGTCCGTAACGTGATCATCATCGGCTCCGGTCCCGCGGGTTACACCGCTGCGCTCTACACGGCCCGAGCGTCGCTGAAGCCCCTGGTCTTCGAAGGTGCCGTCACCGCCGGTGGCGCCCTCATGAACACCACCGAGGTCGAGAACTTCCCCGGTTTCCGTGACGGGATCATGGGTCCGGACCTGATGGACAACATGCGGGCCCAGGCCGAGCGCTTCGGCGCCGAGCTGGTTCCGGACGACGTCATCGCCGTGGACCTGACGGGTGACATCAAGACCGTCACCGACACCGCCGGCACCGTGCACCGCGCGAAGGCCGTGATCGTCACCACCGGTTCCCAGCACCGCAAGCTCGGCCTCCCCAACGAGGACGTGCTCTCCGGCCGCGGTGTCTCCTGGTGCGCCACCTGCGACGGGTTCTTCTTCAAGGACCAGGACATCGCCGTCGTCGGCGGCGGCGACACCGCGATCGAGGAGGCCACCTTCCTCTCGCGCTTCGCCAAGTCCGTCACGATCGTCCACCGCCGGGACACCCTGCGTGCCTCCAAGGCCATGCAGGAGCGCGCCTTCGCCGACCCGAAGATCTCGTTCGCCTGGGACAGCGAGGTCACCGAGATCCACGGTGAGCAGAAGCTCAGCGGTCTGACCCTGCGCGACACGAAGACCGGCGAGACCCGCGAGCTCCCCGTCACCGGCCTCTTCATCGCCGTCGGCCACGACCCGCGGACCGAGCTCTTCAAGGGCCAGCTGGACCTGGACGAGGAGGGCTACCTGAAGGTCGCCGCCCCGTCGACGCGCACGAACCTCACGGGTGTCTTCGGCGCCGGTGACGTCGTCGACCACACCTACCGTCAGGCCATCACGGCCGCCGGCACCGGCTGCTCCGCCGCACTCGACGCCGAGCGTTTCCTGGCCGCCCTCGCCGACAGCGAGAAGCTGGCCGAGACCCCCGCGGTCTGACCCCTTCTCTCTCCCCATCCACACCCCGCGAAATAAGGAGGCTGCCGTGGCCGGCGCCCTGAAGAACGTGACCGACGCAGACTTCGACGAGGTCGTCCTCAAGAGCGACAAGCCCGTCCTGGTGGACTTCTGGGCTGCCTGGTGCGGCCCGTGCCGTCAGATCGCCCCGTCGCTGGAGGCCATCGCCGCCGAGCACGGCGACCAGATCGAGGTCGTGAAGCTCAACATCGACGAGAACCCGGCCACGGCTGCCAAGTACGGCGTCATGTCCATCCCGACGCTCAACGTCTACCAGGGTGGCGAGGTCGCGAAGACCATCGTCGGCGCCAAGCCGAAGGCCGCCATCCTGCGCGACCTGGCGGACTTCGTCGAGCCCACCAAGGCCTGATGCTCCGTCGCTGTTTCACGTGAAACGGCCCGCCCCCGACAGGGGGCGGGCCGTTCTCGTCTTCTGAAGCTAGAGGGGCCGCAGGGCGGGCTCCTTCTGCACGGCGCCGAGGAGACGGTCCAGGGCCATCTCGACGTCCTCCTTCCAGGAGAGCGTCGTCCTGAGCTCCAGCCTCAGCCGAGGGAAGGCATGGTGCGGCCGGACGGTCTTGAAGCCCACCGCGAGAAGATGGTCGGCCGGCAGCACACAGGCAGGCTCCTTCCACCGGGCGTCTCCGAACGCCTCGATCGCCTTGAAGCCCCGCCTCATCACGTCCTTGGCCACGGTCTGCACCATCACCCGCCCCAGGCCCTGTCCCTGATAGCCCGGCATGATCCAAGCCGTCATCAGCTGGACGGCGTCCGCCGCCACGGGACTCGTCGGAAAGGCCGTCGAGCGCGGCACGTAGGCTGGGGGAGCGTAGAGGACGTAACCGACCGGCACCTCGTCGACGTAGACCACCCGGCCACAGGAACCCCACTCCAGGAGAACGCCCGAGATCCAGGCCTCCTTCTCCAGCTCCGGGCGCCCCGCCTTCACCGCCGCCTCACCGCTGACCGGGTCGAGCTCCCAGAAGACACAGGAGCGACACCGCTTGGGGAGATCCGGAAGGTTGTCCAGGGTGAGCGGTACGAGCCGACGCCCCACGGCTGCTCCTCGTTTCCCTTGCCATCGAGCACGGATACGCCTCTTGGAATCGTATCGATCGGACGATCGGGGCGATACCGCTCACAGGCAAAGGGCGGGCCGCGTTCCGGTGAAGACCGGAGCACGGCCCGCCCTGGGCGGCCTCGGAGGAACGGGAGGGGTCAGCCCTCGGCGTCCTGCTCCGCGTTCGTGCGGCCCAGGACCCGCCCCTCACCGGGAGCGAGGGTCGAGAGGATCCGCTCCAGATCGTCCATGGAGGCGAACTCGACGACGATCTTGCCCTTCTTCTGCCCCAGGTCGACCTTCACGCGGGTCTCGAAGCGGTCCGAGAGCCGGGTGGCGAGGTCCGTGAGCGCGGGCGAGACCCGGGCGCCGGCACGCGGCCCCCTCGGCTTGGCCGCGGACGCGGGCTCCTCGGAGCCCATGAGGCTCACGATCTCCTCGACGCTGCGCACCGAAAGGCCCTCGGAGACGATCCGGTACGCCAGCTTGTCCTGGGCCTCCGGGTCCTCGACACCGAGCAGAGCCCGCGCGTGCCCGGCGGAGAGCACGCCGGCGGCGACCCGACGCTGCACCGGCAGGGAGAGCCGCAGCAGTCGCAGCGTGTTGGAGATCTGCGGGCGGGACCGCCCGATCCGCTCCGCGAGCTGGTCATGGGTGCAGCCGAAGTCCTTGAGCAGCTGCTCGTAGGCGTGGGCCTCTTCGATCGCGTTCAGCTGGGCCCGGTGAAGGTTCTCCAGGAGCGCGTCCAGGAGCATCTTCTCGTCGTCGGTGTCCCGGACGATCGCCGGGATCCGCTCGAGGCCCGCCGTCGTCGAGGCCCGCAGACGACGCTCACCCATGACGAGCTCGTAGCGGTCGTCCTCGATCTTGCGGACGACCACGGGCTGGAGCAGGCCGACCTCCTTGATGGAGGTGACGAGCTCCGCCAACGCGTCCTCGTCGAAGACCTCACGCGGCTGGTGCCGGTTGGGGATGATCGCATCGATCGGAAGCTCGGTGAAGTAGGCACCGGCCGGAGGCTCCGGCATGGCCACCGGCTCGGGTTCGTTCCACGTCGGGGCCGACTCAGGGGCCTGCGGGCTCCGCGGCAGCGTCGCCAGCTTCGCGGCGGCCACCCCGCGCTCGATCTGCCGTTCCTGGGGAGCAGCGGGGATCAGCGCACCGAGCCCGCGCCCCAGTCCCCTACGTCGCTCACTCACTGGATCCCCTCCGACATGCTGCGCTGGCTGTTCTGGTGCCCTACATGGGCGTGCTGCGGTTCATAGTGCACGGCGGCCCCCCGCAGGGCGATCTCACGGGCCGCCTCGAGGTACGACAGGGCGCCGCTGGAGCCCGGGTCGTAGGTGAGGACCGTCTGCCCGTAACTCGGTGCCTCCGAGATGCGGACGGACCTCGGAATGCTGGTCCGCAGCACCTCCTCGGCGAAGTGGCTGCGCACCTCGTCGGCGACCTGCGAGGCGAGCCTCGTCCTGCCGTCGTACATGGTGAGCAGGATCGTCGAGACGTGGAGCGCCGGGTTGAGGTGCCCCCGTACCAGGTCGACGTTCCGCAGGAGCTGCCCGAGGCCCTCCAGCGCGTAGTACTCGCACTGGATCGGGATCAGCACCTCTGCGCCCGCCACCATGGCGTTGACCGTGAGGAGGCCGAGCGAGGGCGGGCAGTCGATCAGGATGTAGTCCAGCGGCTGCTCATAGGCCTGGATCGCCCGCTGGAGACGGCTCTCACGCGCCACCAGGGACACCAGCTCGATCTCCGCGCCGGCGAGATCGATGGTGGCCGGAGCGCAGAAGAGACCCTCGACGTCCAGGACCGGCTGCACCACATCGGAGAGCGGCTTGCTGTCCACCAGGACGTCGTAGATCGAGGGGACCTCGGCGTGGTGGTCGATGCCGAGTGCCGTCGAGGCATTGCCCTGCGGATCCAGGTCGATGACCAGGACGCGAGCACCGTGCAGCGCCAGGGAGGCGGCAAGGTTGACCGTCGTGGTCGTCTTGCCCACGCCGCCCTTCTGATTGGCGACCACCATCACGCGCGTCTCGGCCGGGCGGGGAAGTCCCTCACCGGCACGACCCAGCGCCTCTACTGCCAGCTGGGCAGCACGACCGATGGGGGTGTCGTCCATGGGGGGCGGTGTTTCACGTGAAACATCCTCCCCCACCGATTCGGTTCGGGGACCGGGGACCGGATCGGTCATCGGTCCCGCGATGTTGGCGTCGGACCGCAAGGATTCACTCTCCTCGGCTTCAGGCTCGCGATGAGGAGAGCCTGCCATGCTTTCGGGGTCGTGAACCAGCGAGGTCGGGGGTTCTGTGGGTGAATCCACCTCTGTGGACAACTCCGTAACCCTCACGGGTGGCTTCACGCGGGGTCGACGGTCCCGGGGCGTGGCAGCCGCGCGACCGCGGCCGATGATTCCCTGCAGCAGTGAGCGACGTTTCACGTGAAACACCATGCCGCCGCCGGCCGGCCGGGACCGCTCGACACTCCGAAATGGTACGTATGGGACGTTCAGCGGCGCCGACGGGTCTTGCTCGTCCGGGCGGCCTTGGCCCGCTTGGCCGCGAACCGCACACCACCGGGGCTCTCGCCGACCTCCACCCGCACGACCGTGGACAACGGATCGACGATGCCCTCGCCCACCTGAAGCACCGAGGTCTCCACCACACCGAGCCGGGAGAGCGCGGCGCGAGCACCGTCGAGCTCCTCCTGCGCGGTGTCGCCCTTGAGCGCCAGCATCTCTCCGTACGGACGCAGCAGGGGAACGCCCCAGCCGGCCAGCCGGTCGAGCGGCGCCACGGCGCGGGCGGTCACCACGTGCACGGGCGTGATCTTGCCGAGCATCTCCTCCGCGCGACCCCGCACCACGGTCACGTGGTCGAGGCCGAGCAGCTCGACGACCTCCTGAAGGAAGTTCGTCCTGCGCAGGAGGGGCTCCAGGAGCGTGATCTTCAGATCGGGCCGGACCAGGGCCAGGGGGATGCCGGGCAGACCGGCGCCCGAACCCACGTCGCAGACGGTGACGCCCTCGGGGACGACCTCCGAGAGGACGGCGCAGTTCAGCAGGTGACGCTCCCAGAGACGCGGGACCTCGCGCGGGCCGATCAGACCGCGCTTCACGCCCGCGTCCGCGAGCAGCTCCGCGTACCGCACGGCCTCCGGGAAGTACTCGCCGAAGACTGTCCGCGCCTGCTCCGGCGCCTCGGGGAGCTCCGCTGCCTCCGTCACGGGAACCGTCCTTCCGTACCGCACGCCTCGCGTGCGAGCGCACTGTGGTGGCTGACTATCAAGGCTGACAAAGATCGGCCCCGCCTGCGAACAGACGGGGCCGACACTACGTGAGGGGTCAGGCCGGGAGCACAACGACGAAGCGCTGCGGCTCCTCGCCCTCGGACTCGCTGCGCAGACCGGCGGCGGCGATCGCGTCGTGCACGACCTTGCGCTCGAACGGCGTCATCGGGTCCAGCTTGACCGGCTGGCCGGTGGACTTCACCTCGGACGCGGCCTTGGCGCCCAGCTCGGCGAGCTCGGCGCGCTTCTTGGCCCGGAAGCCGGCGATGTCGAGCATCAGTCGGCTGCGGTCACCGGTCTCACGGTGCACGGCGAGCCTGGTCAGCTCCTGAAGCGCCTCCAGGACCTCGCCGTCGCGGCCCACGAGCTTCTGCAGGTCGCGGCTGCCGGAGTCGCTGATGATCGAGACCGCGGCCCGGTCCGCCTCGACGTCCATGTCGATGTCGCCGTCGAGGTCGGCGATGTCGAGCAGGCCCTCGAGGTAGTCAGCCGCGATCTCACCCTCCTGCTCCAGGCGGGTCAGGGTGTCGCCACCCTCGGCGGCGGCGGAGGTGGTGCCTTCCGTCACGGATGGACTCCTTCTTGCTTCTGGGAGGCTTACTTCTTGGAGGACGGGTGCTTGGGCCGCTGCTGGCCCTTGCGCTGACCGGACTTGCCCTGGCGGTTGCCGCCCGAGGTGGCGCGGCTGCGGCCGGAGGACTGACCCTGCGTGTCGCCCTTGCCGGGGGTCTCCGGCTTCTTCTCCAGCGAGGTCTTGGGCTCGGCGTCCGAGCCGGCGTCCTCGGTGGCCTCCGCCGCCTCGTCGGCCTCGGAGCCCTTGGTCTGCTGGGCGGCGGCCTGACGCTGGGCCTTGGTCTGGCGCTTGGGCTGCTGGCGCCTGGCGGCGGCACCGCCCTCGGCCTCGGCCGCGATCGTGTCGCTCTTGATCACGGTGCCGTCCGCCTGGGCGGCGAAGCCGGCCTTGGAGAGGCCCGCGAAGAAGCGGCGCTCGTTCTCGTTGCGGTCGCTGCCCTTGGCGACGATCACCTTGACGACGCTCTTCCGGCGGCGGCCCTTGACCTCACCGCTGTGCGTGATGCTCTTCAGCAGGCGCTGGAGGTAGGCGTCCTGGGCCTTGCTACCGGGAGTCGGGTTCTGGTTGATCACGTACATCTGCTGACCCATGGTCCAGACGTTGGTGGTCAGCCAGTAGACGAGGACACCGACGGGGAAGTTGATGCCCATCACGGCGAAGATCACCGGGAAGATGTACATGAGCATCTTCTGCTGCTGCATGTACGGGGTCTTCACCGAGAGGTCGACGTTCTTCATCATCAGCTGGCGCTGGGTGAAGAACTGCGAGGCCGACATCAGGACGATCATGACCGCGGTGACGATGCGCACATCGGTGATCGAGGCGCCGAGGGCCTCGACCTTCTCCGCGCTGTCCGTGAACTTGGCGGCCAGCGGAGCACCGAAGATGTGGGCCTGACGGGCGCTGTCGAGCAGCGACTGGTTGATGACGCCGATCGTCTTGCCCTCGGCGATGTGCGAGAGCACCGAGTACAGGGCGAAGAAGAACGGCGACTGCGCCAGGATGGGAAGGCACGAGGAGAGCGGGTTGGTGCCCGTCTCCTTGTACAGCTTCATCATCTCTTCGGACTGACGCTGCTTGTCGCTCTTGTAGCGCTCCTGGATCGCCTTCATCTTCGGCTGGAGCGCCTGCATGTTCCGCGTCGACTTGATCTGCTTCACGAAGAGCGGGATCAGGCAGATGCGGATCAGCACCACGAGGGACACGATCGAAAGTCCCCAGGCCCAGCCCGTGTCAGGGCCGAAGATCGCCCCGTACATCTTGTGGAACTGGACGATCACCCATGAGACAGGTGTGGTGATGAAGCTGAAGAAATTGGCAATCGTGTCCACTAATCAGGCTCCTTGAGCATTGGGCGAGGTCTCGGCGGCCGGGCTCGTCTCGGTGGGGGACCCGCCCTCGTCACCGCGCAGCGCGTTCCGCAGCATCTCGTGCCAGCGGGGGCGCTTGCGCGGGGGGACGTGATCCACGCCGCCGGGCGACCACGGGTTGCACCGCAGGAGGCGCCAGGCGGTCAGGGCCGTGCCCTTGATCGCGCCATGCCGGTCGATGGCCGTGAATCCGTAGTGGGAACACGACGGGTAGTACCGGCAGACGGGGCCCAGAAGAGGGCTGATCGTCCACTGGTACAGCTTGATGAGAGCCAGCAGCGGGTACTTCATCGCGTGCCCCCTCCCAGCAGCCGCTGGAGAGCGGCGTCCAGGTCTCGGGCCAGCTGTGCGTGGTCGGCGTCGCCGGCTCCGGGCAACGCCCGTACGACCACCAGGCTACCGGGGGGCAGCGCGGCAATGCGGTCACGGACGAGATGGCGCAGGCGTCGCTTCACCTGGTTGCGTACCACCGCACCGCCCACGGCCTTGCTCACGACGAAACCCGCACGCGTCGGGGGAGCGCTCTCCCCAGGCGCGTGCGGGTCCGTTGCACCGCTGCGTAGGTGGACGACGAGGAGCGGGCGACCGGCCCGGCGACCTCGGCGTACCGCGGTTGCGAAGTCCTCGCGCCGCCTCAGCCGATTCTCGGTAGGCAGCACGTCATGACCTGTTTAAGTGGATCAGGCGGACAGGCTCGCGCGACCCTTGGCACGGCGGTTCGCCAGGATGGCGCGGCCGGCACGGGTGCGCATGCGCAGGCGGAAGCCGTGGGTCTTCGCGCGACGACGGTTGTTCGGCTGGAAGGTGCGCTTGCTCACTCGGGGGCTCCAGAAATGATTCGTAGATGGCGGGACATCGCCTGGCTGTCACCGTGCGCCCACGAGTAGCTCGCAATACGCCCGAGTGCACCGCTTCACGATCATTGACCATGATCTTTGCCCATCGGAGGCAGGCGGCAGCAGCCATCGACAACTCGACCTGGTTACGGTACGCGCGGCTACGCCATCCGGTCAAACCGACCTGTCGGCACCCCCCATTGTGCACAGGCTGTGGACAACAACTTGAACCGCGTCATCCGCCCCGACTACCGTGGACGACCTCCACAATCTTTATTCCGTTCTGTCCTCACCTGTCCTCGACGGACCCGTCCTCATGGACTTCGACCCACTGTCCCCGTGCACCACACCATCGTGGGACCTGCGAGAAAGCGTGCCCTGTGGCTGACGTACCTGCCGATCTTGCCGCAGTGTGGCCACGCGTCCTCGAGCAGCTCCTCGCCGAGGGACAGCAGGGGATCGAGCCCAAGGACAAACAGTGGATCGAGCGCTGCCAGCCGCTCGCCCTGGTCGCGGACACGGCCCTGCTCGCCGTGCCCAACGAGTGGGGCAAGCGGGTCCTGGAGGGCCGGCTCGCCCCGTTGATCAGCGAGAACCTGAGCCGTGAGTGCGGCCGCCCGATCCGGATCGCGATCACCGTCGACGACTCCGTCGGCGAGCCGACCCCGCCGGCGCCCCTGGTGCAGCAGCCGCAGCAGTCCCGCTACGACGAGCGCGCACAGCCCGAGCCGTACGAGAAGTACGAGGGCTACGGCCACCGGCCGATGCCCGACGACGGGCTGCCCACCGCACGCCCCGCCTACCCGGACTACCAGCAGCAGCGGCCCGACCCCGGAGCCTGGCCGCGCACCCAGGAGGACCTCTCCTGGCAGCAGCCGCGGCTCGGCGGCTACCAGGAGCGCGCCCCGTACACCGGCCCGGAGCAGTCCCGGCAGACCCGCTACGACGAGCCGGCCCGCGGCTACGAGCAGCAGCGGCCCGAGCGCGCCGAGCTGCCCGACCCGCAGAACCACGGCCCGCGTCCCGGCCCCCGCCCCGGCGGCGTCCCGGTCCCCGGTCCGGGCGGTGTGCCGGGCGGCGGCCACGGCTCGCCGTCCTCCTCCGGGCAGGGCGCCGGCGCTCCGGGCGAGCAGCACGCGCGGCTGAACCCCAAATACCTCTTCGACACGTTCGTCATCGGTTCATCGAACCGGTTCGCGCACGCGGCCGCCGTCGCGGTGGCCGAGGCGCCGGCGAAGGCGTACAACCCGCTCTTCATCTACGGGGAGTCGGGCCTCGGCAAGACCCATCTGCTGCACGCGATCGGACACTACGCGCGGAGCCTCTACCCGGGCACGCGCGTGCGCTACGTGAGCTCCGAGGAGTTCACCAACGAGTTCATCAACTCGATCCGCGACGGCAAGGGAGACGCCTTCCGCAAGCGCTACCGCGACGTGGACATCCTGCTCGTCGACGACATCCAGTTCCTGGCGAGCAAGGAGTCGACGCAGGAGGAGTTCTTCCACACCTTCAACACCCTGCACAACGCGAACAAGCAGATCGTGCTCTCCTCGGACCGGCCGCCCAAGCAGCTGGTCACCCTGGAGGACCGGCTCCGCAACCGCTTCGAGTGGGGCCTCACCACCGACGTGCAGCCGCCGGAGCTGGAGACCCGCATCGCGATCCTCCGCAAGAAGGCGGTGCAGGAACAGCTCAACGCCCCGCCGGAGGTACTGGAGTTCATCGCCTCCCGGATCTCGCGGAACATCCGTGAGCTGGAGGGCGCGCTGATCCGGGTGACGGCCTTCGCGAGCCTCAACCGGCAGCCGGTGGACCTCGGACTCACCGAGATCGTCCTCAAGGACCTGATCCCCGGCGGTGAGGACAGCTCGCCGGAGATCACGGCCCCCGCGATCATGGCGGCCACGGCCGACTACTTCGGGCTGACGGTGGAGGACCTCTGTGGATCCTCGCGCAGCCGCGTCCTGGTGACGGCCCGGCAGATCGCCATGTACCTGTGCCGTGAGCTCACGGACCTGTCGCTGCCGAAGATCGGCGCGCAGTTCGGCGGCCGCGACCACACGACGGTGATGCACGCGGACCGGAAGATCCGTGCCCTGATGGCGGAGCGGCGCTCCATCTACAACCAGGTCACCGAGCTCACCAACCGCATCAAGAACGGCTGACGCCGGGCCTCCGGGCCTCCAGGGCGCCCAGGGACACCTCCCTGGGCGCCTTTCGCCGTTCCCGGAGGCGCCTTCGACCGTTCTCGAAGGCGCCGTCTACCGCTTCCGGGAGCACCGTTCACCGCTTCCGAGAGCACCGTCCACCGCTTCCGGGGGCGCCCTTCGCGGCTTCTGGGGACGCTCTTCGCGGCTGCCGCCGTCCCCAGCCGACCCGAGCCTGTTCGATTACCGCGTTCCGGTGGCAGGTTCTCCACAGATTGCGGGATGATCACCCGTCCACAGGGTGGGGACTGTCGAGTTATCCGGATTGTGTCCACAGGGCTGCCTGGTGACAGGTCATCACGGCAGGTCAGACCCTTGTGGAATTGTTGGCAAACGATTTCCACAGGCTGTGGATGAATCCTTCGTCCACAGGGCGGCTCGAGGGTTGTCCACCGGCCGCCCACAGGGAGGAGTCGGTTGCCCACAGCTTCTCCACACCGCTGTCCACTGTTCGGCAACGAAACACGTCTGCTCACTGAGACGAGTGAAAGCGGTCACACCAAGGGAGACGTTTGGGCTGTGGGGAACCTGGGGAAAGCTGGGGACAGCACTGGGGAGAACTCCCCGTGGCCTGTGTACCGGCTGTGCAGAACTTTCGAGTGTCCACAGAGACCCCTGGTTGTCCACGGGCTCCGCCCACAGGTCCGGTGGACAAAAAACTGGGCTTGACCTGGGGAAACGACGTTATCCACGGTTTCCACAGGCCCTACTACTACTCCCACATAGAGTTAGCCCGGAATTCGCTTCGAAGTGGGACCTGTGCACAACTCGGCGCCGGAGCTCCGTCGCGCTCTCGTCTCGACTTGACCCCGAGCAGCACCGAGTGTCGGTGGCGTGCGTCAGACTGGTTCCCGCAGTCGACGAAGAGCCAGCAACAGCAGGAGGCGGTTCCGGTGAAGATCCGGGTGGAGCGCGATGTACTCGCGGAGGCGGTGGCCTGGGTGGCCCGCAGCCTTCCGGCCCGTCCGCCGGCGCCCGTGCTCGCGGGCCTTCTCCTGAAGGCCGAGGACGGCGCCCTGAGCTTCTCGAGCTTCGACTACGAGGTCTCGGCGCGGGTCTCGGTCGAGGCCGAGGTGGAGGAGGACGGCACCGTCCTCGTCTCCGGCCGGCTGCTCGCCGACATCTGCCGCGCCCTCCCCAACCGTCCCGTGGAGATTTCCACAGACGGTGTACGGGCGACCGTGGTCTGCGGCTCCTCCCGCTTCACTCTCCACACCCTGCCTGTGGAGGAGTACCCGGCGCTGCCGGAGATGCCCACCGCGACCGGCACCGTCCCCGGCGAGGTCTTCGCCTCCGCCGCCGCGCAGGTGGCCATCGCGGCCGGCCGTGACGACACGCTGCCCGTCCTCACCGGCGTGCGCATCGAGATCGAGGGCGACACGGTCACCCTGGCCTCCACCGACCGCTACCGCTTCGCGGTCCGCGAGTTCCTGTGGAAGCCGGAGTCCCCGGACGCCTCCGCGGTCGCCCTGGTGCCCGCGAAGACCCTCCTGGACACGGCCAAGGCGCTCACCAGCGGCGACACGGTGACCCTGGCGCTCTCGGGCTCCGGCAAGGGCGAGGGCCTCATCGGCTTCGAGGGCGCGGGCCGCCGCACCACCACCCGCCTCCTGGAGGGCGACCTCCCGAAGTACCGGACGCTCTTCCCCACCGAGTTCAACTCGGTCGCGGTGATCGAGACCGCCCCCTTCGTGGAGGCCGTGAAGCGTGTGGCCCTGGTCGCCGAGCGCAACACCCCGGTCCGCCTGAGCTTCGAGCAGGGCGTGCTGATCCTGGAGGCCGGCTCCAGCGACGATGCACAGGCTGTGGAGCGCGTGGACGCGCAGCTGGACGGCGACGACATCTCGATCGCCTTCAACCCGACCTTCCTGCTGGACGGCCTGAGCGCGATCGACTCCCCGGTCGCCCAGCTCTCCTTCACGACCTCCACGAAGCCGGCGCTGCTGAGCGGCAAGCCCGCGCTCGACGCGGAGGCGGACGAGGCCTACAAGTACCTGATCATGCCGGTGCGGCTCTCCGGCTGACGCTCCTCCCGGGGGCGTCGCCTGAGCGGCTGACCCCACAGGTGTGCACCCGGGTGCGGGCGTAGGCTCGGACCCGGGTAAACCGCACACGACGCTTAAGGAATCTCTGATGGAGCTTGGTCTCGTCGGTCTCGGCAAGATGGGCGGCAACATGCGTGAGCGCATTCGCCGCGCAGGCCACACCGTCATCGGATACGACCGCAACCCGGCGCCGGCCCGGGGCCACGTCCCCGGCCGGTGAGGCGGTCCCGCGGCTCGTGGACCTGCGCCTCGCCACGGGCGCGGGGAGGGGTGGGGGTACGCGGACCTTCCGGAGGGCGGCACCGCATGGCGGCGGTCGACGGCACGGTCGACGCGCCGGCACGGCCGACGGGCGCGGGCACCGGCGACGGTACGGCCGACGTGCGACGGTGTCGCGGCCGCCGACAGCTGTCGGCGGCGCTCGGACGGGCGACGGCTCAGGCCGGTACCGGGCCGTTCGGGGCCTGCGTCGCGGGCGGCGGAGCGGCGGGCGCGCCCAGCGGGGGCGCGGGGTGCTCCGGCGGGGCCGGCTGGTGGACGAGACGGAACCGGTGGTGCTCCCGGCCGAGCACCCGCCCGGTGGAGTCGGTGAAGCGGCCCGTGACCTCGTAGACGCCGCAGTTCGCCCGCCCGACGGGCAGCCGCTCGGGCGGCAGGTGGACCTCGTACGGCCCGCCCTCCCGGTATCCGCCGAGCGTGGTCCTGGCGGTGCCGACCACCCTCCCGGCGTATCTGCGGGTCTCCTCGAAGACCAGTCCGTCGATCGCCTCGCCCACGCGGAAGGCGAGGGCGACGCTCATCGTCCCGCCCTCCGGGACCTCGACGGGGTCGCCGTCCCCGTCCAGGGGGAGCACGGCCGTCCCCCGCTCCTCCTGGGCCAGGCTCACGCGCATCAGCTCGAAGGGTGACATGACGTTCTCACGTCCTCTCGGCGGTGTCCGGGCGGACGATGACGACGGGACAGGGCGCGTGCAGGGCGCACTGCTGGCTGACGGAGCCCAGGAGCAGGCTGGTGAACCCGCCGCGGCCCCTGCTGCCCACCACGAGGAGTTCCGCGCCCGCCGCCGCCTCCGTCAGCACCTCGGCCGGGTTGCCGGGCACCACGTGCTCGCGCAGCCGCACGTCGTCGGCTCCGACGAGGACGGTCTGGATCTCGTCGGCCAGCGCCCGCTCCGCCTGGACGCCGTCGAAGCCGGCGTCCACCGGCGGGGCCGACCAGCCCGCGGCTCCGGGCAGCTCGTGCGCCGCCACCGCGTCCACGGTAGCCCCGATCAGCCGGGCGTGGCGTACCGCCCACCGCAGCGCCTCGTAGGAGGCCGGGGACCCGTCGATCCCGACCACCACGCGGCGGCCCTGCCCCTTGGCGTCCATGCTCGGCTCCTTCCTGCTCCCCGGCGGCTACCCCGGGCGCGAAGCCGTAGACCCCGTGGCGGACCGGACGCGCTCCGGATGTCAGAAACGGGTGAAAAGGGGCAGGAGTGAAGTAGGAGATTTCGGCCACGGAGGCATCCGGCGTCAGCGGTGTCCGGATTCGTGCGCGAGGAGGCGGGTGAGCCCCATGGAGGCTGTGGGCCGAACGGAAGGGGCGAGGGCCTCGCGGGAGGACCGCCTCCTGGTGGTGAGCCGGCACGGCGGACCTCCCGGGACCGTCCTCCTGGCACTCGACGGCGAGCTCGACCACGACACCGTGAGACCCCTCCGGAAGGCGCTGGAGGAGAGCACGGGGGCCGTGCGCGTCGTGGTCGACTGCGCGAGGCTGCGGTTCTGCGACTCGACCGGTCTGAACGTGCTCCTGCGGACGCGGCTGCGGCTGCTCACCGCGGGAGGGAGGGTGGACCTGGCCGGGCTGCGGTCGCCGGTGCGCCGCATCTTCGAGATCACCGGGGCGCTGAAGGTCTTCCGGGTGTACGCCGACGCCGACGCCGCCCTCGCGGACACCGGCGCCGGGAGCTGACGCCGGGAGGGCACGGAAGACGCGAGGAAGATTCCGCGCCGCGCGATTCGGCGGGCCGCCGCGGGGAAGCAGCCCTTCATGACCGGCCCACCCATCCGGCATGCGACCGCTCGTACCCGCCGCTACGAGCTGGCGGAGGGCGACGGAGTGGTGCGGAAGTGCCGTGATCTCGCCCGGCGGGCCCTGAGCGAATGGTTCGGGGCCGCCGGGGAGCCGGGGCGGGTCGCCGTCGAGGACGCCCTGCTGCTGGTCTCCGAGGTCGTCACCAACGCCTTCACCCACGGTGGCGTCCCGTACGAGCTGCGGCTCGACGGCATCGACGGCCGGCTGTGGGTGCAGGTCAGCGACACGAGCCCGGTACGGCCCCGGCCCCACGGGCGGCACCACCCGAGCCTCCCCTCCGGACACGGGCTCTACCTCCTGGAACGGCTGGCGGCGGCCTGGGGCTGCGTCCCCCGGGCCCACGGCAAGGCCGTCTGGTTCGAGGTGGAGGTGACGGGACGGCCCGACTCGCCGGATGAGGCCTAGAGTGGAAGGTGATGCGGGATCCCGGCGCATCCTGCGCGGGACCCGCGCCCCTCTTCCTGTGCGAGGTCGTTCATGACAGAGCACGGTTCCACTCCGGAGGCGACGGCTCCGCAGACGGAACTCGGCGAGGACGGCCTCGGGCAGCTGCTCGCCGGGCTGACCGCCGTGCGGGAGGGGGACCTGTCGGTCCGGCTCCCCGTCGCCGCGGACGGCATCCTCGGCGAGATCGCCGGCGTCTACAACGACATGGTCGGCCACCTCTCGCTGGTCACCTCCGAGGTCACCCGGGTCGCCGACGAGGTCGGCGCCCAGGGGCTGCTCGGCGGCCGGATCCGCGAGCCCCGCTCGCGCGGGGTGTGGCGCGAGCTCACCTCCGGCGTCAACACGATGGCCGACAACCTCACCTCCCAGGTCCGGTCCATCGCCCAGGTCGCCACGGCCGTCGCCGGCGGAGACCTCACGCGGAAGATCCGGGTGGACGCGCGCGGCGAGATCCTGGAGCTGAAGGAGACCATCAACACGATGGTGGACCGGCTGTCCTCCTTCGCCGAGGAGGTCACCCGGGTCGCCCGCGAGGTCGGCACGGAGGGCAAGCTCGGCGGCCAGGCCGAGGTGCACGGCGTCTCCGGCACCTGGAAGGACCTCACCGACAACGTCAACTCCATGGCCGACAACCTCACCAACCAGGTGCGGAACATCGCCCAGGTCACCACCGCCGTCGCCCAGGGCGACCTGACCAGCCGGATCGACGTCTCGGCGCGCGGCGAGATCCTCGAACTCAAGACCACCATCAACACGATGGTCGACCAGCTGTCCTCCTTCGCCGCCGAGGTCACCCGCGTCGCCCGCGAGGTCGGCACGGAGGGCAAACTCGGCGGCCAGGCGGAGGTGGAGGGCGTCTCCGGCACCTGGAAGCGGCTGACCGAGAACGTCAACGAGCTCGCCGGGAACCTCACCCGCCAGGTCCGCGCCATCGCCGAGGTCACCAGCGCCGTCGCCGAGGGCGACCTGACCCGGTCGATCACCGTCGACGCCCCCGGAGAGGTCAGGGACCTGCGCGACAACATCAACTCGATGGTCGAGTCGCTGCGCGCCACCACCCGGGCCAACGAGGAACAGGACTGGCTCCAGACCACGCTCGCCCGGACCACGGGCCTGCTGCAGGGCACCCGGAGCCTGCCCGAGATCGCCGAGCTGATCATGGCCGAAGTGCCGCCGCTGATCGGCGCCCAGTACGGGGCCTTCTTCCTCGCCACGGACGGCGAGAAGGGCACCGAGCTCGTCATGACCGCCGCCTACGGCTCCCCGGACGACCCGGACGACCCGCCGCGCCGCTTCCGGCTCGGCCAGTCCCTCGTCGGGCAGGCCGCCCGGGACCGGCGCCCCCTCGTGGTCGAGCGCGTGCCCCCCGGATACACCACCATCGCCTCCGGAGTGGGCTCCGGCGACCCGGGCATGCTGGTCGTCCTGCCCCTCGTGGTCGAGGAACAGGTGCTCGGCGCCGTCGAGTTCGCCTCGCTGTCCCCCTTCTCGCCCCTCCGGCGGGAGTTCCTCGACCGGTTCACGGTCAGCGCGGGAGCCGTCCTCAGCTCCCTGGTCGCCAACCTCCGCACCGACGAACTCCTCGGCCAGTACCGCCAGCTGGCCGACGAACTGCGCTCCCGGTCCAAGGAGTTGCAGATCGGCCAGCAGGAACTCCAGCGCTCCAACGCCGAGCTGCAGGAGAAGGCCGCGCTCCTGGCCGACCGCAACAAGGACATCGAGTCGAAGAACCTGGTCATCGAACAGGCGCGCCAGGAGCTGGAGGCCCGGGCCCAGCAGCTGTCCCGCACCTCCATGTACAAGTCCGAGTTCCTCGCCAACATGAGCCACGAACTGCGCACCCCGCTCAACAGCCTGCTCATCCTCGCGCGGCTGCTCGCCCAGAACGCCGAGGGGAACCTGACGGAGAAGCAGGTCGACTACGCCGAGGTCATCCACTCCGCCGGCTCCGACCTCCTCCAGCTGATCAACGACATCCTCGACCTGTCGAAGGTCGAGGCAGGCAAGATGGACATCAGGCGGGAGCCGTTCCACCTGAGCCAGCTGATGGAGTACCTGGAGGCGACCTTCGGGCCGGTCGCCGACGAGCGGCACCTCCGGTTCACCGTCACCCTGGCGGACGACCTGCCCGAGGCGCTGAACAGCGACGAGGCGCGCATCCGTCAGATCCTGCGCAACCTGCTCTCCAACGCGCTGAAGTTCACCGAGGAGGGCAGCGTCTCGCTCACCGTCGAGCACGCGTCCTCCGCCGAGATCCCGCCGACCATGGCCGGGACCGGACACGTCCTCGCCTTCCGGGTCGCCGACACCGGCATCGGCATCCCCGCCGAGCAGCTCCAGCACGTCTTCGAGGCCTTCCAGCAGGGCGACGGCACGGCCGTCCGGCGGTACGGGGGAACCGGCCTCGGGCTGTCGATCAGCCGGGAGGTGGCCGGCCTCCTCGGCGGGGCCATCCAGGCGCAGAGCGTCGCGGGGCAGGGCAGCACCTTCACGTTCTACCTGCCGGTGCCCCGGCCCGCGGAGCTCGCCGCGGCCGGGGCGGCCTCCGCCGCGCGGGCGCTGACCGCCCCCGGCTCCTCCGCCGTCCGGCCGGACGGCGTCGGCTCCCCGGACGGGCTGGCGGGCCGGACCGTGCTCGTGGTGGACGACGACGCGCGCAACGTGTACGCCCTCACCGCCGTCCTCGAAGGACGCGGCCTCCACGTCCTCACGGCCGACGGCGGCCGTGCGGGCCTCGACGTGCTCGCCGCCCACGACGAGGTCGAGCTCGTGCTGATGGACGTCATGATGGCCGGGATGGACGGCTACTCGGCCATCGAGGCCATCAGGCGGCTGCCGGACCGCTCGGGCCTCCCCGTCATCGTGGTCACCGCGAAGGCGATGCCGGGCGACCGCGCCCAGGCCCTCGCGGCGGGCGCCGACGACTACGTGTCGAAGCC
The DNA here is from genome assembly GCF_020400725.1 of Streptomyces sp. NK15101. Lineage (GTDB taxonomy): Bacteria > Actinomycetota > Actinomycetes > Streptomycetales > Streptomycetaceae > Streptomyces. The sequence goes on from NZ_JAINVG010000031.1 coordinate 29,800, forward strand.
GGTCGACGAGGAGGAACTGACCGACAAGATCCGCAGCTGGCTCGCCGGCTGAAGCGCGCCCGTCCGCCGCGGAGAAGCCCCGGCGGCGGGCGTCAACGGGCCGGCGGCCGGCCCCGGACCCGTACGGCGACGATGCTGGTGTCGTCGTCGGTGTCCCCCGCCGCCGTGGCGAGCAGGGCGTCGACGAGCGTGTCCGGCGCGTGGCCCGCGAGCCGCTCCGCGTCGCCGGCGAGCCGCGCCAGGCCCTCGTCGAGGCCGTCGTGGCGGCGCTCGATCAGCCCGTCGGTGTACAGCAGCAGGGTGTCCCCGGGGCGCAGCCCGATCCGCTGCTCGCGGTAGGCGTACGAGGGCACCGCGCCGAGCAGCAGGTCCCGGGGCGGTTCGAGCAGCCGCGCCCGGCCGTCCCTGAGCAGCACCATCGGCAGGTGTCCGGCGCTCGTCCAGAGCAGGCCGCGGTCCTCGGCGTCGTACAGGGCGCAGACGGCGGTCGCGGTGACGCCGCCGCCCGTGCGCAGGGTCACCTCGTTGAGCCACTCCATCAGCCGCCGGGGCGAGCGGCCGGTGAAGGCGAGCGCGCGCTGGGCGTTGCGGAGCGCCACCATGCCCGTGACGGCGTCGATGCCGTGGCCCGCGATGTCGCCGACGGCCACGAGGATCTTGCCGCTGGGCAGCGCGAGCACGTCGTACCAGTCGCCGCCGACCCGGTACTCCTTCGCCGCCGGCCGGTACCGGGCGGCCACCACCAGGTCTCCGGGCATCTCCTGGAGGCCGGGCACCTCGGGCACGATCGCCTGCTGGAGCTGGAGCGCCAGCTGGTGGCGCAGCTCCGACTGGTCGTGCAGCGCGGTGAGGTGGTCGAAGGTCGCGGTGAGCGCGGCCTCGGTCCTCCGGCTGTCCGACACGTCCTGGTACACCCCGGCGAGGCCGGTGACGGTGCCCTCCGCGATCAGCGGCTCGGCCGCCACGCGCACATGGCGTACGGTGCCGTCGGGGAGCACGACCCGCAGGACCGCCTGCCCGCCCGTCTGCCGCTCGGTCACGGCCGCCACCAGGTCGGCGAGGGCCTCGTGGTCGTCCGGGCGCACCCGGTCGCGCAGGCCCGCGAACGGCACCGGCGGCTCGTCCCGCGCCATGCCGAAGATGCCGTACGCCTCCGGTGACCACACCGTCCCGCCGCCGGTCAGGCTGTCCTGGAAGGGCGCCACGCTCTGCAGCCGGGCGACCGCCCGGGCCGCGGCGAGCCCGGTCTCGCCCACGGTGTGCCACATCACCACGGCGTGCCGCCCGCCGGCCGGCAGCACCCGCACGTCGAGGAGCGGCGGGTCTCCCGGCCCCGCGGTCACCGGCAGCCGTGCGGCCCGCTGGGTGCGCGCGGTCCCGGCGGCGCGGCGCGCCATGCGCGCCAGGTCGGCGTGGACGAGGGGGAAGGCGCGTGCCAGGGAGGCGGCGCCCCCGGGCGGGACGCCCCCGAGCGCGGCGGTCGCCTCGTCGTTGAGGTGCTCCACGGTCGGCTCCCCCGACGTGTCGGACACGGCGAGCAGCATCGCCGGCTGGGCGAGGGAGTCGAGCACGTCGACGAGGACGGGGGCGGTCGGCGGCGAGTCGGGGCTGTCGAGCACGGTGCCGGCCACGCCCATGAGTCCGGTGAGGGCCCGGCGGGCCGTCGCGTCGAGCGCCGTCGGGCCCGGCCAGCCGACGAGGGCGAGGCCGACGGTCCTGTCGCGCCGGCGCAGCGGGAGCAGGGCGCGGGCGGCGCGGGCGGCGGGCCCCGGGAGGAGTTCGCCGGCGGGCGGCCCGTCCTCCAGCCAAACGGGCGCGTTCTCGGCGAGGACGGTACGGAACGACTCGGGGGCGGCGGGCGGGATCCACTGCCAGGCGGCGGCCTCGGCGGCTCCCGTCCCCGCGGAGCCGGCGAGCCGCAGGCAGCCGTGGTCGACGCACCGCCACAGCCAGAGGGCGTCCGCGCCGAGCGGGGCGAGGCCCTGCTCCAGGAGGGTCCGTGCCGCTTCGCCCACCGTGTCGGCGGTCTCCGCGGCGGCGGCCGTCCGGCGGGCCCGGCGCGCCTCGGAGGGACCGCCCCAGGCCCCGCCCTCCTCCTCGGGGTCCGCGTTCTCCGGAGGGACCACCGGCGCAGTCCCGCCGTCGCCCACGGCCGCGCTCACGATGTCCGCGGCGAGGTCCTCCACGGACAGGCCGGTCGCCTGCGCGAGGGCGGAGAGGTACTCGGCCGCTTCGGAGGAGGGCAGCCGCAGCTGGGCGGTGAGCACGCCGGCGGCGAGATCGAGCAGGTGGCGTCGGACGAGCTGGTCGCGCAGCCAGCGGTTCTCGGCGGCGAGTGCGGGGAGGCCGCGGTCCGGCCGGACGACGGACGGGGATCCCCTGGAGTCTGCGAAAGCGGTCAAGTGGGCCTCCGTCCCGCCTGGGTGCGGGCGTCCGGAGTCTGCGGGTGGGTCCGATCCGGATTCTACTCGCGCGTTCACGTTCGCGTTCGGGTCCGTGACCGCTCGCGGGCGGCGGGGTCAGGCGGCGGGGGTCTCGACGAGTTCGTCGCGGGTCATGGTGGAACGGCCCCGTGTCCCGGCGTCCGCGGCCTTGTCGTACAGGCTCGGCCTTCGAGTGGCCCCGGAGGTCCTGGACGGGCTTCCGGGCCCGGCTCGGGGCGGACTTCCGGATCCGGCCCCGGGCGGACTTGCGTACCCGGCCCCGGGCGCCCTCCCGGCCCTGACTCCGGTCCGCGGCCGGGTCTCCGGGAGCCGCCGCGCGCGGGGTCCACGCCGGCGCACAGGGCCTCCACGAGGTCGATGACGTCCGTGGACCCGGCCGGCTGTCCGGCCTCTTCCACGGTCTCCCCGGCCCGCTTCGCCTCGATCGGCGCGACGGCCTTGTCCCGAAAGGCGTCCCTACTCCTCGTAGAACCCGACCGCCAGGCCGACCGGCTCGAACGCCGGGTTTCCCTTCCGCATCGGCCGTGTCACCGCCCTCGCCTGTCCCGTCCTCAGTCGGCCGGCTCGCCCGGCGCGGGGTGCCCGGGGTGGACCGTGCCGTCGCGCGCCCCGCCCCGGGGGGCCGAGCCGGCCTCGTCGGTGTCCGGCGGGTTCCCCTCGTCCTTCCCGTCCGGCAGGGGAACGGACAGCGGGTCCTCCGCCATGGCCTGCTGGTCCTCGGGATCCCGGGGAAGCGGCTCGTCCGGCCCCGGCTTCCGATGTTCGCTCATCCTGATCGCCTCTCTTCCGGCATCCCGCTCTCCTCGCTTCCGGCCCCCCTTCACAGGGGCGGCGGAACGCCTCCGTCGAGTCCGGCCTCTCCCTCCTCGCTGAGCGGCATGAGCGCGATGCACTCGGCGTCGATCCGGTCGGCGACCTCCGTCAGCGCGCCGACCAGCGCCTCGACCGTCTCCGGTTCGAGGCCCGAGTCCTCGTCGTCGGCCGAGGCCGTCCAATGGGACGCGAGGTGCCGCAGCAGGAGGGTCACTTCGTCGGCGGGCAGCAGGAGGGGACCACCGGGGACGTGGACGAGGGACATCGACGCGTTCATGGGGAACCGACCTCCGCGGTAGGGGACGAGCCTCAGGGCGTCAGGTCCGCGGGGGCCCCTTCCGGGGCGTCCGCGCGGACGATGACGACGGGACAGGACGCGTGCACGGCGCACTGCTGACCGACCGAGCCCAGGAGCAGGCTCGCGAAGCCGCCCCGGCCGCGGCTGCCGACGACGAGCAGCTCGGCGCGGGCCGACGCCTCGACCAGGACCTCGGCGGGGTTGCCGCGGACGACGTGCCGCTCCAGCGGCGGCACCTCGCCGATCAGGGAGAGCACGGAGTCGAGTTCTTCGGACAGCTCCTTCACGGCCTGTTCCTCGTCGAACGTGGCGTCCACGGGCGGCGCCGACCATCCCGTCGCGCCGGGCACCTCGTGGACGCCGACGACGTCCAGGGTCGCTCCGGTCCGACGCGCCTGCCGGACCGCCCACCGCAGCGCCGCGTACGACGAGGGCGAGCCGTCGACACCCACGACCACGCGGGAAGTGCCGTCGCTGGAGTCCATGACCGTGCCTCTTCTCCCGATCGGGCCCGAGGGGCGGACGGGACGCCGGTCCCGTCCTCTCCTCCCGGCCGACTACCCGGTGCCCGGCCTCGTACGCCTGGTGCCGTCCGTGCGCGTGCCCACGCGTGAGTGCCGGACCGTGCGGGTAGACGCGGAGCCGGAGGAGGGTGGGGCGGCGGAGGAACGCGCCGGACGCGGGGGCGGTCAGCGGAAGGACGTACGACCATGCTGTTCCTGCTGGGCCTGCTGCTCCTCGGGGCGACCGGCGCCTTCATCGGGCTGGTGATCTCGGAGAACACCGGAGGCCCCGACCGGACCGTCATGATGCTGGACAACCGGATCGCCACGATGGACGGCCTCGCGATCTTCCTCGCCGGCATGGCGCTGGCCGTGATCGTCGGCCTCGCCTGCGCCATGATGGCGGCGGGCGCCGCACGGGCCCGCCGCCGCCGGGCCCTCGGACGCCGCGTCCACGAGCCGGCGGAGCCGCGCTCCCGTCCGGGGGACGGCGGTCCCCGCGAAGAGCGGGACACGGCGTCCCGTACGGAGGACGACACCGGGGCCGCCGGGGGACGGCGCCCCCGCCGCCACCACTTCCGCTTCGGGCACTGACGACGTCCTCGTGCACGCCCTCCCGCCCCGGAAGGCGGGGGCGGCGCGAGGCCCGGCACGGTCGGAAAGGACTCGGTCATGACCGCACCACCCACCACCCCCACCACGCTCGGCCCCGACAGCGACCTCTCCCGGGTCTTCGAACTCGCCCAGCAGCTACGGGTGGACTCGGTGCGCGCCAGTACGGCCGCGGGCTCCGGCCACCCCACCTCCAGCCTGTCCGCGGCCGATCTGATGGCGGTCCTGATGGCCCGCCACCTCCGCTACGACTGGACGGCGCCCGACCAGCCGGACAACGACCACCTGGTCTTCTCCAAGGGGCACGCGTCGCCCCTGCTGTACGCGATGTTCAAGGCCGCCGGGGCGATCGGCGACGACGAGCTGATGACGACGTACCGCCGTTTCGGCCACCGCCTCCAGGGCCATCCCACGCCCGAGCTGCCCTGGGTGGACGTGGCCACCGGCTCCCTCGGACAGGGCATCGGCTACGCGGTGGGGATCGCGCTCGCGATCCGGGACCTGGAACGGCGGTCCTCCCGGGTCTGGGTGCTGTGCGGTGACAGCGAGACGGCCGAAGGCTCCGTGTGGGAGGCCCTCGACAAGGCCGGGCACCACCGGCTGGCCAACCTCACCGTCCTGCTCGACGTGAACCGCCTCGGCCAGAGCGGGCCCACCGAGCTGGAGTGGGACACCGACGCGTACGCCCGCCGCGCCGAGGCCTTCGGCTGCCGGGCGATCGAGGTCGACGGCCACGACCTCGAAGCGATCGACCTGGCCCTGGCCGAGGCCGCCGACGGACGGGCGCCCACCGTCGTCGTCGCCAGGACCGTCAAGGGCCGTGGCGTGGCGGAGGTGGCCGACAAGGCGGGCTGGCACGGCAAGGCGCTCCCCGAGGACCTGGCCGAACGCGCCGTCGCCGAACTCGGCGGTGCCCGCGACCTGCGGGTGCGCGGCCCGCGCCCGCCCGCGCACCCCGCTCCCGCCCACCCCGACGGCCGCCGTGCCGTTCCGGTGGAGCTGCCCCGCTACGAGGTCGGCGACGAGGTCGCCACCCGGGTCGCCTTCGGCGCCGCCCTGGCCGCCCTCGGTGCCCGCCCCGAGGTCGTCGCCCTGGACGCCGAGGTCGGCAACTCGACCCATGCCGAGGAGTTCGGGAAGGCCCACCCGGAGCGGTACTTCCAGACGTACATCGCCGAGCAGCAGATGATCGCCGACGCCGTCGGCATGGCCGTGCGCGGCTTCCGCCCGTACGCCACGACCTTCGCCGCCTTCCTCACCCGCGCGCACGACTTCGTCCGGATGGCCGCCGTCTCCCGGATCACGATGGCGCTGTGCGGGACGCACTGCGGGGTCGAGATCGGCGCGGACGGCCCTTCGCAGATGGGCCTGGAGGACCTCGCCATGATGCGCGCCGTCCTCGGCTCCACCGTGCTGTACCCCTCGGACGCCACCTCCGCGGCCGCCCTGACCACGGCCATGGCCGACCTGGACGGGATCTCCTACCTGCGCACCACCCGCGGGGCCTACCCCGTCCTCTACGACGGTGACGAGACGTTCCCCGTGGGCGGCTCGAAGACCCTGCGCGAGGGCCCGGACGACCAGGTCACGCTCGTCGGCGCCGGCGTCACCCTGCACGAGTGCCTGGCGGCCGCCGAGGACCTGGCCGCCGACGGGGTGCGGGCCCGGGTCGTCGACCTGTACTCCGTCAAGCCCGTCGACATGGACACCCTCGCCCGTGCGGCCCGGGAGACCGGCGCGCTCGTCGTCGTCGAGGACCACCATCCCGAGGGCGGGCTCGGCGAGGCCGTCCTGTCGGCCCTCGCCGTGGGTGCCGGCCGGCCCGCCCCGCCGCCGCACGCCTTCGTCCACCTCGCCGTCACGGAGCTGCCCGGCTCGGGCACCACCCCCGAGCTCCTCGACGCGTGCGGCATCTCCCGCACCCAGATCGCCGGGGCCGCCCGGGCGCTGGTCGCGCGGTAGGCACCCCCGGCCTCCCGCCTTCGGTCTCCGGTCGTGAATTCCTCCTTTCCGATCATTTCTGTCGGTTGGGCGGGCTCTGCGTGTTATCACCCCCGCACGGTCCGCCGTACGCGACCATGACGGACGCCGAAACCGTCACGATGAGCGGAAGAAGGACCCACGTGCCCGGCAGCGAGAGCGAGAACCCGGCGATCCCCTCGCCCACCCCCACCGAGACCCGGCCCAAGACCAACAGGGACTGGTGGCCGAACCAACTGGACCTGCAGGTACTCCACCAGCATTCGCCCCTCTCCGATCCGATGGACGCGGACTTCGACTACGCGAAGGAGTTCGCGGACCTCGACGTCGACGCGCTGAAGCGGGACGTCATCGCGGTGATGACGGACTCCCAGGACTGGTGGCCCGCCGACTACGGCCACTACGGGCCGCTCTTCATCCGGATGAGCTGGCACGCCGCGGGGACGTACCGCATCGCGGACGGCCGGGGCGGCGGCGGCCAGGGAGCCCAGCGCTTCGCCCCGCTCAACAGCTGGCCGGACAACGCGAGCCTCGACAAGGCGCGCCGGCTGCTCTGGCCGGTCAAGCAGAAGTACGGGCGGAAGATCTCCTGGGCCGACCTGCTGGTCTTCGCCGGCAACTGCGCCATGGAGTCCATGGGGTTCAAGACCTTCGGGTTCGGTTTCGGACGCCCGGACGTCTGGGAACCCGAGGAGATCTTCTGGGGTCCCGAGGACACCTGGCTCGGGGACGAGCGCTACAGCGGCGACAGGGAACTCACCGGCCCCTTCGGTGCCGTGCAGATGGGCCTGATCTACGTCAACCCGGAGGGCCCCAACGGCAACCCGGACCCGATCGCCGCCGCCAGGGACATCCGGGAGACGTTCGGGCGCATGGCGATGAACGACGAGGAGACCGCCGCGCTCATCATCGGCGGCCACACCTTCGGCAAGTGCCACGGCGCGGTCAGCCCCGAGTACATCGGCCCGGAGCCCGAGGCCGCCCCCATCGAGCAGCAGGCCCTCGGCTGGCGGAACTCGTACGGCAGCGGCAAGGGCGCCGACGCGCTCACCAGCGGACTCGAAGGCGCGTGGACGAACGAGCCCACCAGGTGGGACAACGGCTATCTGGACAACCTGTTCCGGTACGAGTGGGAGCTGACGACGAGCCCCGCCGGCGCCCACCAGTGGACCCCCAAGGACGCGGCGGCGAAGGACACCGTGCCCGACGCGCACGACCCGTCGAAGCGGCACGCCCCGATGATGCTCACGACGGACCTCGCGCTGCGGATGGACCCGGTCTACGCGCCGATCGCGAAGCGCTTCCACGAGAACCCCGACGAGCTCGCGGACGCGTTCGCCAAGGCCTGGTACAAGCTGCTGCACCGTGACATGGGCCCGCTCTCGCGCTACCTCGGCCCGTGGATCCCCGAGCCGCAGATCTGGCAGGACCCGGTCCCCGCCGTCGACCACCCGCTGGTCGGGGAGGCGGACGTCGCCGCCCTCAAGTCCAGGATCCTCGACTCCGGGCTCTCCGTCTCCCAGCTGGTCACCACCGCCTGGGCGTCGGCCGCCAGCTTCCGCGGCACCGACAAGCGCGGCGGCGCCAACGGGGCGCGGATCCGGCTCGCGCCGCAGAAGGACTGGGAGGTCAACTCCGGTCCCGAGGTGGCCCGGACGATCGAGACCCTCGACGGGATCCGCCGGGACTTCACGGGTGCGTCCGGTGCGCGGATCTCGCTCGCGGACCTCATCGTGCTCGGCGGCTGCGCGGCCGTGGAGCGGGCCGCGCGGAACGCCGGGTACGACCTCACGGTCCCGTTCGCGCCGGGGCGCACCGACGCCTCGCAGGAGCAGACCGACGTCGAGTCGTTCGCGGTCCTCGAACCCCGGGCGGACGGCTTCCGCAACTACCTCCGGGCGGGAGAGAAGCTGTCGCCGGAGACCCTGCTGCTCGACCGCGCCAACCTGCTGACGCTGACCGCCCCCGAGATGACGGTGCTCGTCGGCGGCATGCGGGCCCTCGGCACCGGGTTCGGGCAGTCGTCGCACGGGGTCTTCACCGACCGGCCGGAGACGCTGACCAACGACTTCTTCGTCGGGCTCCTGGACATGGGCACGGAGTGGAGGGCCTCGACGTCCGACGAGAACGTCTTCGAGGGCCGCGACCGTGCCACGGGCGAGGTGCGGTGGACCGCCACCCCCGTCGACCTCGTCTTCGGTTCGCACTCCCAGCTGCGGGCCCTCGCGGAGGTGTACGCGTCCGCGGACGGGGGCGAGAAGTTCGCGCGCGACTTCGTGGCCGCGTGGGACAAGGTGATGAACCTCGACCGGTTCGACCTGCGCTGAGCACGGCGCCCGGCCGGCCCGCGGGCCGGCCGGGCCTCCTCGCCCCTGGTCCTGCTACGCGTCGGCGCCCGGGACCCCCAGCGGGTCGTCCGGGGCGTTCTTCCACTCCCTCGTCCGGGCCGCCGTCAGGTGGTGAGGAGCCGGTTGAAGAACGAGCGGTACTGGCGCAGGGCCGTGCGCAGGTCCTCCGTGTCGACGTCCTCGCCTTCGCTCCACTGGCCTTCCAGGTCCTTCTTGCGGTCGGCGAAGGTGGCGGCGAGCCTCCGGATCACCTCGGTGACCAGCTCGTCGGCGTCGTGCACGGCCCCGCGGGGGTCGTCGACGAACCGGCCCTGCACCTCGCGCCAGCGCGTGCGGAACGCCTCGTCGGCCTCGGCGTCCAGGAGGCGCGGCAGCTCCTCCCCGGTGCCGGGTCCCGCGTCGGCGGCGGGTCCCGCGTCGGTATCGGACCCCGTGTCGGTGTCGGACCCCGTGTCGGTGCCGGGTCCCGTCACATCAGTACCGGCCCCCACCCCAGTACCGGCCCCCGTCGCATCAGTACCGGCTCCCACCTCGGTACCGGCCCCCGCCTCGCGCAGCTCGGCGCCGCGCCGCCCGGCCTCACGCGCCTCCGCCTCACGCGTGTCGGCGGCGGTGTTCCCGCGGATGTCCTCGTCGGCGTGCGTACCGGCCGGGAGGTCGGTGCTCTCGCCGGGGTACATGGGCGGCGCGTCGGTGCCGTCGGCCCGTGCCGGTGTGTCGTACTCGCGTCCCATGGCGCGTCCTCCTGGTCAGCTCCGGCCCTGTCCGGGCGCGTCGCCGTTCGAGAGAAGCTCGTCGAACAGCGCCCGGTAGTGGACCATCGCGCCCCTCAACTGCTCGGTCGTGGCCTGCCGCGAGAAGCTCAGGGCGTTGATCTCGTGCGCCGCCTGATAGTGCTCCAGGGTGCGGCCGTGCTCCACGGAGAGGTCCCGCATCTGCTGCTCGAAGCCCTCCGTGGGATAGCCCCGCTCGCGCATGAGCGAGGTCACCAGCGTGTCCGCGTCGTGCACCGCGCCGTCGGGACGGTCCACGAACTGTTCCTGCACGCTGCTCCACTGCTGGGCGTAGCGCTCCCGCGCCCCGCTCGACAACGGCTTGATGTCCAGGTCCTCGTGGCGCTTCTCCCGCTCCCCGAGGTCGTGCTCGGCGGCCCGCCTGCTCCCGGCGTCCTCGACGGCGCGGTCGTACTCGGGTCCGAAGCGCTCCTGCAGCCGACGGCGGCGCCGCCGGTCCAGGGCGATGGCCAGCACGATCAGCGCGATCACCACCACGACGGGTATGACGATGGCCAGAATCGTTCCTGTCGACATCGGCCTCGCTCCCTCGGCTCTCGGCTGTGTCCACGGCGGCTGCCCAGGCGCGCCGGACTGAAACGGCCGCCGGGTGCCGGGCGTCTGCCTGGTGGTGTCGACACCAGGTGCGGCACACCCTCCCTGGGGCCGCCGGACGCTGCCACTGTCGTCGCATGACCCAGCACACCACTCTGATCACCGGCGTCACCACGGGGATGGGGCGCGCGCTCGCGCTCGATCTGGCGCCCCGCGGCGGCACCCTCCTCCTGCACGGCCGGAACGCCGAACGGCTTGAGGCCGTGGCCGCCGAGACCCGGGCCGCGGGGCCCGGCACCACGGTCCGCACCTATCTCGCCGACCTCTCCGACCTGGACCAGGTGCGTGCGATGGCCGCCCGGATCAGGGCGGCGGAGCCGCACCTCGACGGGCTGGTCCACAACGCGGTGGCGGGCGGCGGCTCGCGGCCGCTCACCCGGGAGCTGAGCAGCCAGGGCCATGAACTCCGCTTCGCGGTGAACCACTTGGCACCGTACGCGCTCACCCGCGCCCTGCTGCCCCTGCTCACCGCCTCGGCTCCGGCGCGGGTCGTCAACGTCGCGTCGATCGGGCAGGAGGCCGTCGATTTCGACGACGTGATGCTGGAGCGGGGCTACGAGGGTCTGCGCGCCTACTGCCGGAGCAAGCTGGCCATGATCATGGCGACCTTCGAGCTGGCCGCCGAGCTGGAGGACACCGGCGTCACGGTGAACGCCCTCCACCCCGCCCACCTGATGGACACGCCCGCCGTCCGCGCCTACGGCCTCACGCCCGTCACCACCACGGAGGAGGGCGTCCGTCCCACCGTACGGCTGCTCCTGGACCCGGAGCTCGCCGGTGTCACCGGCCGTTACTTCGACCGGTTCACCGATGCGCGGGCCCACGAGCAGGCGTACGACGCCGAGGCGCGCGAGCGGCTGATGAGGCTGACGCACGAGCTGACGGAACGGGCCTGGCTTCCCGATCCGGCCTGATCCGGGGGCGGGCCCCGGGCGGCGTCCGGACGGCCGTCACTCCCTTGGACGGCGCACCGCGCCGCGGCGGTCACCACGCAGCAGACTCGCTCGGAGTGATCCCCCGTGAAGGAAGGGAAGCATGGCCGAGAAGCCCACCATCGTCCTGGTCCACGGTTTCTGGGGCGGCGCCGCCCACTGGGCGAACGTCATCGTCGAGCTGAACAAGCGCGGCCACGACAGGATCCGCGCCGTCGAGAACCCGCTCACCTCCCTCGCCGACGGCGCCGAACGCACCCGCAAGATGATCAAGCAGGTCGACGGCCCGGTCGTCCTCGTCGGCCACTCCTACGGCGGCGCGGTCATCACCGAGGCCGGCGACCTGCCCAACGTGAAGGCCCTCGTCTACATCGCCGCCTTCGCACCGGCCGAAGGCCAGAGCCCCGGCCGGATCAGCCAGGAGAACCCGCCGGCCGCCTTCGACAACATCGCCCCCGACTCCGACGGCTACCTCTGGATCAAACAGGACAAGTTCCACGAGAGCTTCGCCCAGGACCTCGCACCCGACGAGGCGCTCGTCATGGCCGTCACCCAGAAGGCACCGCTCGCCTCCACCTTCGGCGACAGCGTCACCGCACCGGCCTGGCGCAACAAGCCCGTCTGGTACCAGGTGTCCACCCAGGACCGCATGATCCACCCGGACAACGAGCGCCGCATGGCCCGGCGCGCCAACGCCCGCAAGATCGTCGAACTCGACGCGAGCCACGCCTCCCTGGCCTCCCGGCCCGTGGAGGTCGTCGACCTGATCGAGGAGGCGGTCCGCGAGACCGTCGGCTGACCGGGCCGCACACCGGTGTCGCCGCCGTGCACCCGCGCGGCGGCGGCGTGCGGGCCTGACGGGTGACGCTCGCGCGGGTCGAGGGCACCCCGGGCCGCCGCGCGGCCCCCACCGGCCAATACTCCGGCCATGAGACCACCTCGCGCCAAGACCGGACCTCTCCGGTCCGCTTCCCGGTCACGCCGTGCCGCGGTCACCGCCGTCGCCGCGCTCCTCGCCCTCTGCGCCCCGGCCGCGGCGGCCGGCGCCCCGGCGACCGACGCCCGCCCCCACCGGCCCTGCGTGGGCTCCCGGGTGCCCGACCGCGGTCCGGCGCGCGACGTCCTGCGGATCGCCGAGCGGGCCAAGGCGGAGATGGACCTCAAGTCCGTGATCCTGCGGGTCACCGTCGACGGCCGCGAGGTCGTCACCACCGCGCTCGGCGAGTCGATGACGGGCGTTCCGGCCACCCCCGCCATGCACTTCCGGAACGGGAACATCGCGATCAGCTACATGGGCACGGCGCTGCTGCGACTGGTCGACCGGGGCGTGGTGCGCCTCGACGACCCCGTCGCGCGCTGGCTGCCCGGCCTCGAGGACGGCGACCGGATCACCCTGCGGATGCTGGCCGCCTCCACCACCGGTCTCGTCGACTACGTCCGGCTGCCGGAGTTCCAGCGGGCCGTCTCCGCGAACCCGTTCCGCCAGTGGACCGCCGACGAGCTGGTGCGGCTGTCGACGGGCAAGGAGCGCTGGTACGAGCCGGGCACCAACTGGAGCTACTCGCACGCCAACTTCGTCCTCCTGGGCGCCGCCCTGGAGAAGATCACCGGCACGCGCCTCGACGTCCTGCTCCGGCACGAGGTCCTGGGCCCGCTCGGGCTGCGCGAGACCCGCAACGGTTTCACGCCCGACATCCCCGCACCCGTCCTGCACGCCTTCACGTCCGACCGCGGGACGTACGAGGAGTCGACGTTCTGGAACCCCTCGTGGACCACCGCCCCGGGCGCGGTGGAGACCACCGACATCTGTGACCTGGCGAGCTCCGCCGCCGGCATCGGCTCGGGCCGGCTGCTCTCCCCGTCGTCCTACCGGGAGCTGCTGGACCCGGGGACGGTCGGTCTGGGCCACGCCACCGCCAAGTGCCCGGCGACGGTCTGCCTCGCGCAGACGGAGGCCACCCACTACGGCCTGGGGCTGCTCGTGCTGGGCGACTGGGTGTCCCAGCACCCGTTGTTCTTCGGGTACTCGGCGTCCCAGGCGTACCTGCCGTCCGAGCGGCTGGCCGTCGCGGTCTCGACCACGAACGGCCCGGCCGCCCCGTCGGGCCACTCGGCCCACACGATCGCCCAGCGGATCGCGGCCGCGCTGGCCCCGGCCCATCCCATTCCCGACTTCGGCTGACGGCCGCCTCAGACCGCCGCCGGGTCCGCGTCCGGCGTGTGCCCGGCGGTCTCGGCGGCCTCCGCGGCGGTGTGGAAGGAGGCGAAGGTGAAGGCGCGCGGGGACGGACCGTGCGCCCGCAGGTCCGCCAGCCGTTCGACGGCCTCGTCGACGGTCGGGACGTGCCCGGCGGGGACCCACCAGAGCACCAGGTGCGCCTCGACGTGCCGGTGGAACCAGTCACGGCGCTTCCGCATGACCTCCAGGTGCCCGCTGCGGTAGGCGAAGTCCCACAGGGCCTCCCGGGTCTGCCAGACCGACAGGTTGACGATGACGTCGTCGCCCAGCGGGCGCAGTCCGGTGGCGTCGGCCTCCCCCTCGCCCATGAGCCGCCACACGAAGCCGGGGGCCTCGTCGGCGGCGGCGTTGACCGGGTCGAGCATCTCGACGAACGGCGCCACGCGCGGGTCGTCGAGGGGGTGGAGGAGCCTGGAGACGTTGAGCTGGGCGAGGTGGGCGGAGTGCCGGGCCGTGGTCATGGCCTCATCCCAGCACGCGCCGCTTTTCTATGTCAATCTCCATTGTTTTTAGAAGCCTCGACCACCACGCAGCACTCCCCCGGCCGCGCGTCCATGCGGGCGCCGACGGGTCCCCCCGCGCCGAGCAGCCCTTCGAGGAGCGCGAGGTTCATGCCGCAGACGAGCGGCGGAAAGCTCTCGGCGACGGAATGGAAGGGACAGTTGCGCATCCGGACGACATCCGTCGCCGCCCCCTCGGTGTCCTCCCGGTACGGCTCGTAGCCGCGCGCCGCCAGCGTCTCCACGGCCTCTTCGAGGCTCCCGCAGGGTCCCGCCGAGCCGCGCAGCGCCTCGCCCCGGCGGCGCGCCGCCGCGCAGAGACCGGCGTCGAGCCCGGCCTGCTCGGCGGCCTCCGCGAGCAGCTCGGCGGCGGTGCGGTAGTCGCGGGCGGGCAGCGACACCGTCCGCTCGCCACGGGCCCGCACGTACACCTTGGCGGGACGGCCGGCCCCCGGCCCCGACCGTCCCGACAGACGGCGGCTGCCGCTCTCGAGCAGCCCGGCACCGGTCAGCCTGTCCAGATGGTGCGCGGCGAGGGTCCGTGCCACCCCCGTCGCCTCGGCGGCCTCGTTGCGGCCGACCTCGCGGCCCTGGGCCACCACGTACTCGTACAGGCGGCGCCGTACAGGATCCTGCAGCACCGCGATCGCGTCGATGTCCTCCACGGGACCAGTCTAGGAACAACACGGATTGGCGATAGAAGGACGGACCGCTCGGGCCGGGACCGGACCACCGCGACGCGGCGCAGCGCCGTGAGGACGGCGTCCGCGACGCGACCCGGTGTCCGCCGGGGGAGGAAGCCGTCCCGCGCCGGCCGCGCGGTCGCGTGTTACGTTCGCGCCTCGACGGACGACCGGGAGCGTGTGGTGGCGGAAGCGACGAGGCCGGAGCCGGACGCGGGGCCGCGGCTCCGGAGGCAGCCGCGGCAGGCCCGCAGCCGGGCCAGGGTCGAGGCCGTCCTCGGCGCGGCCGACCGGATCCTGGCCCGGGAGGGGTACGAGGCGCTGACGATGCGGCGGATCGCCGAGGAGGCGGGCGTGCCGGTCGGCAGCATCTACCAGTTCCTCCCCGACAAGGGCGCGGTGGTGGACGCGCTCGGCCGGCGGTACCTGGAGGCCTTCGAGACGGCCGTCGACGAGCTCGTCGAGCGGGCGGTCGGGGGCGGACTGACCGATCTGGTGGACACGATGGTCGACGTCTGCACCGAGCTGTTCCGGTCCCAGCCGGGCGGCATGGCGCTGTGGGCCGGCCGGCACCTCAGCCCCGAGCTCGCCCGTGCCGACGAGGCGAGCAACGAGCTCATCGCCGAGGGCCTGCGGCGCATCGTCGAGCACCTGACCGGCGTGGCCGGCGGCGAGCGGGTGCGGCGGGCGGCCCGGATGGCGGTGTGGGCCGCCAACGCCGTGCTGCACGAGGTGTTCAAGGGCGACGGCGAGCCGGACCTGGAGACCGTGGACGAGCTGAAGCGGATGCTGAACCGCTACTGGGAGGACCTGCGCGACCGGCTGACGACCGAGGAGGGGTGCCCCCCGGGGAGCGCGGGATCCGCCCCGTCCCACCCATAGAACGTGAACACACGTTCATGTTACGGTGCGGCCCACCTCGGACGGCAAGCCGGCAGTGAAGGCAGGTGCCCGTGACAACCAGCGCCACCGATCCCACCCGACTCCCCCCGCTCCCGGCCGACTTCGTCTGGGGCGCCTCCACCGCCGCGTACCAGATCGAGGGCGCCGCGGACGAGGACGGCAAGGGGCCGTCGATCTGGGACACCTTCGTGCGGCGCCCCGGAGCCGTCCGCGACGGCCACACCGGCGACGTCGCCTGCGACCACTACCACCGGTTCGACGAGGACGTGGCGCTGATGCGCCGGCTCGGGCTCGACGCGTACCGCTTCTCGGTCTCCTGGCCCCGCGTCCTGCCGGCCGGCGCGGGCAAGGTCGAGCCGCGCGGCCTCGACTTCTACGACCGGCTGGTCGACGCGCTGCTCGACGCCGGGATCGAGCCCACCCCCACCCTCTTCCACTGGGACCTGCCGCAGGCCCTGGAGGACGAGGGCGGATGGCTGAACCGGGGGACCGCGCACCGGTTCGCCGAGTACGCGGCGGTGACGGCGGACCGGCTCGGCGACCGGGTGAAGCGGTGGATCACCCTGAACGAGCCCTTCGTGCACATGTCCTTCGGCTACGGCTTCGGCGTCCACGCCCCGGGCCGCGCCCTGCTCCTCGACGCGCTGCCCGTCGCGCACCACCAGCTGCTCGGCCACGGCCTCGCGACCGCGGCGCTGCGGGCCGCCGTCCCGGACGCCTCGGTGCTGATCGCCAACAACTGCACGCCCGTGCGGCTGCGCACGGACGCCCGGTCGGACGCGGACGCGGCGGCGGCCTCCGCGTACGACGCCCTGCACAACCGTCTCTTCAACGACCCGGTCCTCCTGGGGAGTTACCCGGACCTTTCGGCCTACGGCGTGACCGAGCCGAGCTGGGGGGGAGTGGTGCGCGACGGCGACCTCGCCACCATCGCCGCGCCGCTCGACGGACTGGGCGTCAACTACTACAACCCGAGCTGGGTGACCGCCCCGGCCGATCCGGCGGCGGGTCTGCCCTTCGATCTGACCGAACCTCAGGAGACGTACGGGAGGACCGCGTTCGGCTGGCCGGTCGTCCCCGACGGGCTCACGGAGCTGCTCACCGGTCTCGAGGCCCGTTACGGCGGGGTCCTTCCGCCGGTGTGGATCACCGAGAACGGCTGTTCGCAGCCGGCCGGCACGGACGACCGGGAACGCGTCGACTACCTCGCCGGACACATCACCGCCGTCGCGGACGCCGTGGCCCGGGGGGTGGACGTGCGCGGCTACTTCACCTGGTCGCTGCTCGACAACTTCGAGTGGGCCGAGGGCTACCACCAGCGTTTCGGCCTGGTCGAGGTCGACTTCGCCACCGGACGCCGCACGCCCCGGGCGAGCTTCGCGTGGTACCGCGACCTGATCGCCTCCCAGCGGACCCGATCGTCCTCATGACCCGGGCCCGCGCGGAGGACGCGGCGGACGGGACCGGCCACGCCGCCGTCCTCGCCGAGCCCACCGTCCCGGTCGGGGCCGGGTGGACGGCGGGCCTCTCGCTGGCCACCCTCGCCGTCTTCATGGCCTTCATGACGCCCATCCAGATCCTGCTGCCGCTCCAGCTGGCGCACATCGACCCGCACGGCAAGAACGCCGCGCTGTCGCTCGTCACCGGCCTCGGCGCGCTCGTCGCGGTCCTCGCCAACCCGCTCGCCGGGGCGTGGTCGGACCGGACCACGAGCCGGTACGGCCGCCGCCGGCCCTGGATCCTCGGCGGCGCCCTCGCCGGGGCGGCGGGCCTCGCGGTGACCGCCGCCCAGCACACCGTGGCGGGGGTCGCCGTCGGCTGGTGCCTCGCGCAGGCGGGCCTCAACGCGATGCTGGCCGGCGTCACCACCCCGATCGCCGACCGGGTGCCGCTCGGCCAGCGCGCGCAGGTCTCCGGCTGGACGGGCCTCACGCAGTCCGTCGGCCTGGTCCTGGGCGCGCTGATCACCACCCTCCTCGTCACCGGCGTCCGGTCCGGCTACGTCACGCTGGCCCTGCTCACCGTCGCGCTCGCCCTCCCCTTCGTGCTGCGCCAGACCGAGCCGGCCCTGCCGCGGGCGCTGCGCCCCGCCTTCGACGCCGGCGCCTTCGCCCGCTCCTTCTGGCTGAGTCCCCGGCGGCACCCCGACTTCGGCTGGGCGTGGCTCACCCGGTTCCTGATCAACCTCGGCAACGCCCTGGGCACCCTCTACCTGTTCTACTTCCTCGCCGACGCCGTCCACTACGGCGACCCCGGCACCGGCGTACTGATCCTCACGGTGGTCTACACCCTCTGTGCCGCGCTCACGGCCGTTCCCGTGGGCGTGCTGTCCGACCGCGCCGGCCGCCGCAAGGGCTTCGTCGTCCTCTGTTCGCTGATCATGGCCGCCGCCGCGCTGCTGCTCGCCCTGCTCCACACCTGGCCGTCCGCGCTCGCCGCCGCGGCCGTCCTCGGGGCGGGGTACGGCATCTACCTCGCCGTCGACCAGGCCCTGGTCACCGAGGTCCTGCCCGCGGCCGCCGACCGCGCCAAGGACCTCGGCGTCATCAACATCGCCAATTCCGGCCCCCAGGTCCTCGCCCCCGCCCTCGCCTCGCCGGTCATCGCCCACCTCGGCGGTTACACCGGTCTGTACGTGACCGCGGCCCTGGCCATCCTCCTCGGAGGCCTCCTCGTCGGCCGCGTCCGGGGCGTGGCCTGACGCCTCCCGGCAGGACCGGACCGCATCCCAACTGCTGAAATTATTCATTCAGAGTATTGATCCCTGTTGGCCCCTATGCGAGATTCGGCGCACCGCAGTGCGGGACGACGGCTGCGGTCCGTCCGGATCCACAGGAATCGCTGCCGGGAGAGGTCTTCGAGATGCCGGTCCGACACACACCCGGGGAACGACTCGCGATGGAGAGGCGCACCATCGAGGTCATCCCCGACGCCGAGCGGCACGGCACGCCGCGCAGCCAGTTCACGCTGTGGTTCGGCGCCAACATGCAGATCACCGCGATCGTCGACGGCGCGCTGTCCGTCGTCTTCGGCGCCGACGCGCTGTGGGCGATACCGGCGCTGCTGATCGGCAACGTGCTCGGCGGCATCGTCATGGCGCTGCACTCCGCGCAGGGCCCGCGCCTCGGCGTTCCGCAGATGATCTCCAGCCGCGCGCAGTTCGGCGTCCACGGCGCGGTCCTGCCGCTGCTCCTGGTGATCCTCATGTACCTCGGCTTCGCCGCGACCGGCAGCGTCCTGGCCGGCCAGGCCCTGTCCGAGCTGCTGCACGTCGACGACACGCGGGTCGGCATCCTCGTCTTCGGCGTGCTGACCGCCGTGGTAGCGGTCACCGGCTACCGGCTCATCCACGCCGCCGGCCGGGTCGCCACCGTCGTCGGCGTGCTCGGCCTCGGCTATCTCCTCGTGCGGGTGTTCACGCAGTACGACGTCGGCGCGCACGTCGGGCTCAAGGGCTTCGAGACGGCGACGTTCCTGCTCGCCGTCGGGCTCGGCGCCGGCTGGCAGCTGACCTTCGGCCCGTACGTCGCCGACTACTCGCGCTACCTGCCGCGCGACACCAGCACGCGCGCGACCTTCTGGTCCACGTTCGCCGGCTCCGTGATCGGCTCCCAGTGGGCCATGACCCTCGGGGCGCTCACCGCGGCCGTCGCGGGCAAGGCCTTCCTCCCCGACCAGGTGGGCTTCCTCGGCGGCCTGGCCGGGCCCGCGGCCCTCGCCTTCCTGATCTACCTGGTGATCGTGGTCGGCAAGCTGACCGTCAACTGCCTCAACGCGTACGGCGGCTTCATGTCGATCCTGACGACCGTCACCGCCTTCGACGGCCGCTCGCGGATCTCGGCCGCCGCCCGCGCCGCCTACATCGTCGGCTTCACCGCCGTGTCGGTCGGCATCGCGCTGGCCGCCAGCGCCGACTTCCTGAACAACTTCAAGAACTTCGTGCTGCTGATCCTGATGGTGTTCACCCCGTGGAGCGCGATCAACCTGGTCGACTACTACCTGGTGTCCCGCGAGCGCGTCGACATCCCCGCCCTGTACGACCCGGACGGCCGCTACGGGCGCTGGAACGTCACCGCGCTGACCTGCTACCTCGTGGGCGTCGCCGTGCAGATCCCGTTCCTGGCCACGAAGCTGTACACCGGCGCGATCACGAAGAGGCTCGACGGCGCCGACATCTCGTGGATCGTCGGCCTGGCCGTCACCGCGGCGCTGTACTGGCTGTGGGTGCGGCGCACCGCCGACCCGCCCGCCGAGACCGTGCATCCGGCCGCCGACGGCGACCGGCCGACGGCGACCGTGGGCTGACCCGTACTCACCTCACCGGCACGACATCCGCCCACAGGGCGGCGGCGTCGGGCGAGAGCGGCGTGACCGCTCGGCCCGGCGCCTCGTCGTCCTCGTCCCACCACACGCCCTGCCCCGCGGCCAGCGGGCCTTCCCCGGCACCCGTCCGCCACTGGCCGCGCAGCACGTGGACCACCCCGGCGCGGCCGACGGCCGGCACGACGGGCCCGGTGACCCGGTCCACCCGGACCGCCGCGCGGCCGCGCCGCACCATGATGTTGAGGACCCGGCACGCGCCGCCCCGCAGCTCGGCGGCGAGTTCCAGGTCGCCGGGGAACGCGAGGGGCTCCTCCGCGCGCGCCGTCCGGTCGAAGACGCCGGGCGCCGTCAGCCGCACGCCGTCGCCCGCCAGGAGGGTCAGCGTCCGGTCCACCCCGGGAAACGCCGAGAACGGCCCGTCCCGGTCGATGTCGGCGACGCTCGCACGCCACCGGAACTCCTCGGCGCCCACCGGCCACGAGACGATCTCCCGGGTGGCGCCCCCGCCGTTGCGCCACCGGCCCGCCGTCAGGGTCTCGACATCGAAGCGGTGCATGGGGACTCCCGGGCTGCGTGCGGTACGGGTGCGGGTCACCCGTGCGGCCAACGATAGAGAGGGCCACGGACCGCATCCGGGCGGGTTCGTCCTCGCCCGGCCCGACGAACGGCCGGGGCCGTTCCGGATCTCTCCGGAACGGCCCCCCGGTCCGCGGCTTCGGAAAGCCGGGACCGACCCGCCGCGGCCGCGTCAGACGCCGGCCCGGCGCCTTCCCCGTACGCGGCGCGGGTACGGGAAGAGCCGCGGAGGGCGCTTCGCGGCCACGTCCTCCATCCAGCCGAAGGTCAGCACCAGCAGTCCGGTCAGGGGGATCGCCACCAGCAGCGGGAACCACTGGCTCATCAGCAGCCACTGGAAGTGCTCGTAGAAGAAGCCGACGGACCAGAGGGGGTCGATCAGCGGGATGGCGGCCACCAACGCGACCTGGTGCCAGAGGTAGACGCTGACCGCTCGTGAGTTGAGCAGGCTGATCAGGCCGTTCCAGCGTTCCAGCGGTCGGGGCCACTGTTCCCAGGAGGGACTGACGTGGAGCAGGAGGGCGACGAAGCCGAAGGACCACAGGGCCTGGGCGATCGGCCAGCTCTCGATGTCGGTGTGCACGGTCGGATCGACCGGTCGGGTCTGCAGGTACCACCAGCCGGCCACCATGATCAGCGGCGCGACGGACGGCAGGACGTACTGCGGGATCTTCTTGAGCAGGCCCTCCTGGTGGGCCATGCCGAGGATCCAGCAGGAGCCGAACATGGCGAAGTCGCTGAGGTTCTCCCAGACCCGGCCGTAGAGGAACTCCTGGTCGATGAAGAACGTGTTCAGCACGATCGTCAGCGCGATCGGCGCGGACAGCGTCACCACCGGCATCCGCCGCAGCGCCCACAGCAGCAGCGGTGAGAGCAGGACGTACCAGAGGTACGCGCGGAGGTACCAGAGCGGGACGACGACCTGCACCGCCCAGCCCTGCCCCACGAGATGGTCGAAACCGTTCAGTGATTCGGCGTACGGCGGAGTGCTCAGCGGCACGAGCCAGAACAGCAGCTTGCCCCACCACCAGTTGGGATGGCCCTCGGCCTCGGGCCCCCAGCCGTCGACGATCTCGAGGGTGAGGACGACCGCGCCGAACAGCCACATCGGCGGCAGCAGCCGGCGCAGACGGCCCCGGATGACGCCCAGGGCGGGACGGCTGAGCGAGCGTGTCATCAGCGACCCGGCCAGCGCGAACATCACGCCCATCGACGGGAAGACGACGGGCAGCCAGAACCAGCCGAAGTTGTGGTAGATCACCACACGGACCAGCGCCAGCGCGCGCAGCAGGTCGAGATAGCGGTCCCGGCCGCCCTTGCGCGGGGACGGTGTCGACGGCTCCGGCTCCGGCCGGGACTCCCGCCGCAGAGCGGTGGGGATCCTCAGCTGGACGGTGTCCTGGTTTCCCCTGAACTCGAAGGATGCGGTCATGGTCAGGCCTCCACCGGTGCGGCGACCTCGCCGGTGCGCCGGAGCTTCTGCCAGCGCAGCCGGCCACCGGTCAGCGCCGTGATCGTGGACTGCAGCAGGACGATGTACATCAGCTGTCGGTAGACCAGTTGCTGGATCGGCAGGCTGATCAGGTGCAGGGGCTTCTCGCCGTCGAGCCGGAAGGCGTACCAGGACAGCACGGCCTGGAGCAGGATGAAGCCGCCCCAGCTGGCGAGGGTGATCGGGGCGTCCGCGAACAGCACGCCGTACAGCAGGAACATGTCGACCAGCGGCGCGAGCAGCGGGGCGACCACGCCGAACATCACGACGAGGGGCAGCCCGAGCCGGCCGAAGCGCCCGGCCGGGCCGCGGGCGGTCACGGCGCGGCGGTGCTTCCACATCGCCTGCATGCTGCCGTAGCTCCAGCGGTACCGCTGGGACCAGAGCTGCTGGATGCTGGCGGGGGCCTCGGTCCAGGCGCGGGCGCGCTCGGCGTAGACGATCCGCCAGCCGTCGCAGAGCACCGCCATGGTGATGTCGGTGTCCTCGGCGAGGGTGTCGTCGCTCATCCCGCCGACCCGCTGCAGGGCCTCCTTGCGGAAGGCGCCGACCGCGCCGGGGATGGTCGGGATGACGTTGAGCATGTCGTACATCCGGCGGTCCAGGTTGTGGCCGAGGACGTACTCGATGTGCTGCCAGGCGCCGATCAGGCTGTCGCGGTTGCCGACCTTGGCGTTGCCCGCGACCGCGCCGATCCCCGGGTCGCCGAAGGGCTGGACCAGCTCGCGCACGGTGGACGGTTCGAAGACGGTGTCGCCGTCCATCATCACGATGATGTCGTGCGACGCGGCCGCTATGCCGGTGTTGAGCGCGCTGGACTTGCCGCCGTTGACCTTGCGGATCAGCCGGACGAACGGCAGGTTCATCTCCTCGACGATGTCCGCGGTGCCGTCCGTGGAGCCGTCGTCGATGACGATCACTTCGATCGGATGGTCACTGGCGATCAGGGAGTTGAGGGTGTTCGCGATGCACTCGCGCTCGTTGTACGCCGGGACGAGGACGGTGACCGGCTCGGTGACGGGTGGTCCCCACGCGTCCCGCCGCCGGGAGCGCCGGGCGTGGAGCGGCGCGAGGACGAGCATCAGCGCGAACCGGCCGAAGTTGAGGAAGCCGACGACGGCGAGCAGCGCGACCAGCGCCGGCAGGGTGAACACGGCGGCCTCGCTGGCCCAGATGAAGCACTTGCCCGCCCACAGCTGGTAGCCGTGCACCGGCACGGTGGCGTTGGTGGCGCCGAGCGCCTCGGAGACGGTGGCGAAGCGGTACCCCTCGCCCTTCAGCTTCACGATGATCTGCTCGAGCGCGGCGAGGGTCTCGGTACGGTCGCCACCCGCGTCGTGCAGCAGGATCAGCTCGCCCTCGCCGGGCTTGCGCGGCATCGCCGCCTTGACGATCGCGTCGACGCCGGGCCGCTTCCAGTCGTCGGTGTCGCGGTCGATGAACGCGGTGAGGTAGCCGTGGGAACCCACGTACTTGATCACCGGGTAGTTCCAGTCGTCGAGCGCCGAGGCGTCGGAGGAGTACGGCGGGCGGAACAGCGCGCTGTGGACGCCCGCGACGCCGGCCAGCGCCAGTTGCGTCTGCGCCAGCTCCCAGCTGATCCGGGCGTTGGACTGGTACGCCAGGTCGGCATGGGTGAAGGTGTGCACGCCGATCTCGTGGCCGCCCGCGACGATCTGCCGGATCAGTTCCGGGTGGCGCGTGGTCATCGCGCCGGTCACGAAGAAGTCCGCGCGGACGTCGTGGGCCGCGAGCACGTCCAGGATCTTCGGGGTCCACTCCGGCGAGGGGCCGTCGTCGAAGCTCAGGACCACGGTGCGCTTGGGGATCCGATAGCTCACCGGGTTCTTGTTCTTGTCGCCGCGGGCGTCGATGACCGGGCCGCCCTTGAGCAGGTTCTCCGGCACGGTCGTCTTGTCGACCGAGGTCGCGACCCGGGTGTCGTGGAACGCCTCGTTGGTGGCGAGGCCGCGCAGGACGAGGAGGCCGAGCAGGCAGGCCAGCAGGGACAGCGGCATGAAGAAGCGCAGCGGCGGCGCAGCCAGTCGGCGCGGTCTCAGCAGGGACTGCCGACGACGCTGGTGGCGGGACAAGGGCGCTCCTGGAAATGGGTGGTGCGGACGATCAGACACGCCCGGCCGGCCCACAGGCGTTGCTCCGGTCGGCACGATGGTCGCGGTATGTCATGGAATGTCGCGGCGTTCGGCGCGATGGCCGAACTTTTCGGGCGGGGCGTCGCGGAGCGCGCCCTCTAGAGCCAGGAGGGCGACAAGGGTCCCCTGGCGGGCAGGTACGAGGGCTTCGGCGGTATCTCCATCGCCGGGGCGTCCGACTGCATGCCGATCAGGCTGCTGCCCATGGCGGCCGCCAGGACCGCGCCGATCACGGAAACCGGCCAGCCGAAGCGCCGCAGCAGACGGCTGCGGAGGCCCGACTGGTCGACGAACACCGGTGCCGGAGCGGGCTCCTCGAAATACGATTCGGCCACGCCGGGCTGTGCCGGGTATATCGATCCGCGTTCGAAGGGCGTGGCGACTTGGCGCATCTTGTGTGGCCTTTTTGTGCAGGGACGTAGACCGCCGAAGCGTAGAGCGGACCGTAGCGCATGACCTGAATCGATTGGGGCGTGATGCACCTTTTTGACATGATCCGTTCGAACTCCGTAATCGGATCGGTATGTCGACGGGGGCGCTCCGGCCCGCGGACGGAGGAGTCGCGCACACGTGGCGGGTTGGCCAGAACCCTTCGCTAGGATGACCCCCCGAATCATGTGATCAGTGATTGATCCTCGTGCAACGGGCGTGTCCGAATACCGCCTTTACGCCCCAAGGAGCCCGTGTGAGCCAGCCCCGCCGCACCTCTCGTCGCCGCGCGTGGGCCGTGCTCACGCTGCCCGCCCTCCTGTGCGTACTCGCCGCGTGTTCCGCCGGCTCCGCCGCGTCCGGCGGGGGCGCCGACGCCGCCCCGCCCGCGCAGGAGGCCCCGCCGACCCCGTCCGGACCGCCGGGAACCCTGTTCGACAACTTCCACTACAGCGGCGCCGACGACCCCGCCCTCGCCGACCACGGCTGGGAGATCCGCACCGGCGGCGGCGGCCCGGGGATCAAGGACACCTGGTCCGCCGACGGCGCCGGCTTCCCCTCCGACACGACCGCCCAGGGGGGCAGGGTCCTGCGGCTGCGGTCCACCACCGACGGCACCGAGCAGGGCACCCGGCAGGTCGAGGTGCAGACCACCGGCAAGAACTTCTTCACGGGGACCTTCGCCGCCCGGGTCCACTTCGGCGACGAGCCCACGAGCGGCCGCGACGGCGACCACGTCGTCCAGACCTTCTTCCCGATCTCCCCCGCGGACTCCTCCGAGAACTACAGCGAACTCGACTTCGAGTACCTGCCGAACGGCGGCTGGGGTTCGGTGGGTCCGCAGCTCGACAACGTCAGCTGGTACAAGGCCGACCCGCCGGACCGGGTCCACAGCACCCTCAAGCGGCGCCTCGCGGGCTGGCACACCCTGATGATCACCGCCATGGACGGGAAGGTCACCTACTCGCTGGACGGCGAGAAGCTGTTCACCAGCTCCGGCAAGTACGTGCCGCGCGAGAAGATGGACATCCACTTCAGCAACTGGTTCATCGACCTCCCCTTCACCGGTGGCCCGCGCACCTGGGACGTGAAGGTCAACTGGGTCTACCACAAGGTCGACGAGGCCGTCTCCCCGGCGGACGTCCAGAAGACGGTGGACGGCTTCTACAGCGCCGGCACCGACTACGTCAACACCGTGCCGAAGGCCTGACCGCGCCCGCAGAACCGTTCCTCCCCCGTCCTCTTGTCAGCGGGTTCAACCCTCCATACCTTTGTGCAGCGAGTTCCCGGCTCAGCGGGCCCACCGGCCCGCCTGGGCCGTTTCCCCGCTCCTCAGCGCACGACAAACCATGGAGGCGTCACATGCCCTTAGCCGTGCCGGGTCTTCTGGAAGCCGACGGAATCCGCGATGCGGGCCCGCTGGAGATCGACGACGAGGCGATCGCGTTCGAGGACGACGACCGCAGCGACCGCGAGCACACCGCGTGTCTCGCCGACCCCTGGGTGACCGCCACCACCCGCTTCGCCTGCGACCTGAACTCGTAGCGGTGGCCGTCTCCATCGCCGGCCGCAGCGGCTGGTCGGACGACACCTGGTCGTATCTGAACGATCCGCGGATGCCGGCGATGGAGCACGGCTGGAAACTGCACGTCTCGGCGCGCCCCGGCGAACTCGACGCCGTGACCCGGCTCGTGCTCCCGGTACTGTCCCGGCACGTCTGCCACGCGAAGTTCGCCCGTGACCCGGAGACGCTGCGCCGCCTCAACTCCGGGGTGGTGAGCGCCGGAGCCGTCGGCAAGGCGATCACCGTCTACCCCGTGGCCGACGCCGTGGTCGAGGTCGCCCGGGAACTCGCCGCCGTACTGCGCGACCGGGAGGGCCCGCGGATCGTCAGCGACCGGCGGGTCGACCCGAGGGCCCCCGTCTACTACCGCTACGGCCCCTTCACGGGCGACTACCGGACCGGCCGCAGCGGGCGGCTCGAGTCCGTCATGACCGGGCCGGACGGCCGGATCTTCGACGGCCTGGCCGTCGGCCGCTACCGGTGCCCGCCCTGGGCCGAGGACCCCTTCGCGAGCGGCCCCGGACCCGGCGACGAGCAGTCCGCGCCCCGCTTCGGCGGCGGACGCTACACGGTCACCGCCGGCATCGCGCGCGCACCCCGGGGCAACGTCTACCGCGCGGTCGACCTCACCCTCCGGCGGCCGGTGGTGGTCAAACAGGCGAGGGCCTTCATGGGCGAGGACGAATACGGTACGGACGCCCGCCACCGGCTGCGCAACGAGCGCACGGTCCTCACCGCGCTCGACGGCGTCACGGGCGTGCCCCGCGCACTGGACTACTTCGCCCACGAGTCGGACGAGTACCTGGTGATGAGCAGCTGCGGCGACCGGGACCTGCGCGGGGAGGTCCTGCGGAACGGCCCCTACCGGGACGACGGCACCGGTCCGGCGCGCGCCCTGTCCGCCCTCGCCTCCCGGCTCCTGCGCGTCCTGGACGCGGTCCACGGCCGGAAGGTGGTCGTCCGCGACCTCAAGCCCGACAACGTCGTGCTCGACGACTCGGGACCCGGTCACTGCCACGTGATCGACTTCGGGATCAGCGAGTGGGACGGCGCCGGCCCGGGAGGATCGACCCCCGGATACAGCGAGCCGGTTCTGCACGCGACCGGACCGGCCGCCCCCGCCGACGACCACTACGCCCTCGGCGCGACCCTCTTCTTCGCCGCCACCGGCCTGGACCCGGTGATCGTCGACACCGACCACGAGGTCAACCGGGACAGGACCCTGGCCTGCCTGGCATGGGCACTGCCCGGGCGCGCCCACCGGGACATCCGGTCGTCGATCACCGGCCTCCTGAGCTTCGACCCGGTCGTACGGACCGCCGCCGCCGACCGCCTGCGCACCGGCACGGCCGGAACCGCACGCCGGCCCGCGCGTCCCCGGATCGACAGCGACCTCCTGGACGAGATCGTCGAGCACACGACCGCGTACTGCGTCGGTGAAGCGCACGCGATCGTGGACCCGGTGCGGGCCGCGCGGCTGAACGTCCCCACCTCGATCGACGTCTACGGCGGCAGTTCGGGACTCGGCCTCGAACTCCTCCACCACGCGCACCGGCCCCAGGTGCGTTCCGCCGTCACCGCGCTGGCGCGGTGGACGGCGGAGCAGTCCAGGAACCTGCCGCCCGGCTTCTACACGGGACGCACCGGCGTCGAACTCTTCCTCGCGGAGGCGGAGTCGGGTACGGACACGGACGCGGACGCTCGGCCCGGGCACCCCGTCCTGCCGGAGCGCGCCCCGGACGGCGGGCCTCCGGAGGCGGACCTGATCGCGGGCGCCGCCGGAATCGGCCTCGGCCGGCTGCTGCTCGCCCGGCACGCCCTCCGGGCCGGTCACCCGCACGCCGCGGACCGGCACCTCGCCGTCGCCGCCGACTGCGACCGGATGCTGGCGTCGGGCACCGCACGGCTGACCCCGACGGGTTCGGAGACGGCGGGCGGCGCCGCGCTCCGCGAGGGCATCGCGCACGGCGAGGCGGGCGTCGCCTGCTTCCTGCTCGAGTACGGCGGCGCGACCGGGGACCCGGACGCGATCAGCCGCTCCGAGAAGGCGGCCGCGCGTCTGGCCGCCGTGACCCCGGACGTCATCGCGGCGGCCGCCGAACCGGGGGCGACACGCCGCTACGGTTCGTGGTGCCGGGGCCTGGCCGGCATCGGGACCGTGCTCGTCCGGGCCGCCGAACGCCTCGACGAGCCCGCGTACCTCGATCTCGCCCGGCGGGCCGCGCGCGCCTGCGCCGCACTGGCACCGCGGATGCCGCTGGTCACGCAGTGCTGCGGACTGGCCGGGGTGGGCGATCTGATGGTGGACGTCGCGGAGGCGTCCGCGTCCGAGGAGTTCCGGGACGCGGCCGAGACCGTCGCCCTGCTCATCCTGAGCCGCAGCGGCGGCACGTGGTCCCGGCCGGTGTTCCCGGACACCGGCCTCACCCGGCCGAGCGCCACCTGGGCCGGCGGCTCCGCGGGCGTGCTGGCCTTCTTCAGGCGGCTGCGCGACGGCGGCGGTCCGCGGCTCGGCCTCGTCGCCTGACCGTGCCGCGGGCGTCGCGGCTCTCTCCCCCCGGGCCGGGGTCCGTCCCCGGTCTCCCTCCGCCCGGAGGAGCATGACCGACCCGGCCCTGGTGACGGCGGGACCGGACTGCGGCAGGCCGGCCCGGCCTGCGGTGGGGCGGCCCCGAAGGAGCCGCCCCACCACCGAGGCGTCCGGGACACGCGGCTCAGAGCCGGGGGCCCAGCTGCCCACAAGCCGTGACGAACGAGATCAGTTCGTTCACCTTGTCCGACTTGGCGTCCACCGCGCGGTTGACGACCTTCACCAGGTGGTCATAGGCCTCGGTGTGGTCGTACCGCGCCGTGTCGGCGATCTTCAGGGCCCAGCGCCAGTACCCGCGAATGGTGTCCGCGAGCGGCATCCGGAACTCGGCGATCACTTCGCGGATCGGGTCCACCACCGCGTCCCCGTGACGTTCCAGGTAGCGCCCGACCATGTCCGCGAAGAACGAGAAGTGCCGGGCCTCGTCCCTGCTGAGCCGGACCAGGACCTCCTTCAGGACCGGATCGCCGACGACCTGGCGCAGGTGCTGGTAGTAGATCTGGGTGGCCTTCTCCTGCACCAGGGGGTAGACGAAGAACTGGACCGCCTGCGAATAGGGCAGTTCGAATTTCTTCCGTCCCTCGTCGGCCAGCGAGGCCCAGAGGTCCTGCTGCTCGGCGATGCCGGTGGCCAGCTGGTAGCGGGCCAGTGCACGTGCGTGGGTGTCCTCCTCCTGTGCCCAGCGGACGGTGAAGTGGTACAGCTCCCGGTTGTGGATGTACGTCTCGCGATCGACGCTGTCGTCCACCGGGAAGTTCTGCTCGTACAGCGCGAAGTAGCCGGGCAGGTGGTCCTCGATGATGGTGACGAACTGCACCGCCGAACGCTCGCCATCGGTCAGCCGGCCGGCGTCGGCCCGGGACCAGTCGAAGCTGAAGTCGGTGTCCCAGCGCTTCGCCGGGGGCGAGGTGCGCAGGAAGGCGCCGACCGCCGCGTCCACGTCCGTGGCGGGCAGCAGCGGTCCGCCGACCTGGGCGGGCCTCCACCTGGCGGGTATGGCGTCGGTCTCCGTCAACGTGCCCTCCATCAGCGGGATTTGGCGAGGGTCAGTGCGTAGTGCTTGGTGGTGTAGCCCCATCCCGCGTTGGCCGTCTTGAGATAGCGGGTCAGCTGCTCGGACAGGCCGGGCTCGATCTCGTCCAGGCGTGCCGCGTTGCGCTCCACGTTGGCGAGCCAGTCCTCGATCGTGCGCCAGTAGCCCTCGGTCAGGTCGTCCACGGCGACGACCGAGAACCCGGCGTTCTCCGCGCCGCGTACCAGGTCGGAGAGCGGACGCATGTCGCCCCAGCCGAAGATCGAGTCCCGTACGAACACGGAGTTCTCGCGCTCGGCGAACTCGGCGCGCTTGGCGTCGTTGCGGTAGCAGCTCTCGGACACGTACATGCGGCCGCCCCGCTTGAGCGCCGCCCAGGCCTTGCGGTAGACCGCGTCCAGGTCGGGCATGTGGACGATCGACCCGAGCATGGTGATCGCGTCGTAGGAGCGCGGTTCGAGCTCCAGGTCCTCGATCTGCCCGATGCGGGTGGTCACCTGGCCGGTCAGGCCCATCGCGGCGGCCTGCTCGGCGATGTAGGCGTGCTGGTTGGGCGCGGGGCTGATGCCCGTCGTGGTCGCGCCGTACTCGGCCGCCATGAAGAGGATCAGGGAGCCCCAGCCGCAGCCTATGTCGAGCAGTCGACCGCCCTGCCGGATGCCGAGCCGGTCGGCGACGTAGTGCAGCTTGTTCTGCTGGGCCTGGTCGAGGGTGTCCTCGTCGGTGCGGTAGATCCCGGCGCTGTACTTGCGGGTGCGGTCGAGGTACAGCTCGAAGACCCTGGGGTCCTGGTCGTAGTGCTGGTTGGTCTTCGGTTCGGCCGGTTCGATGTGGTCGACGGTCATGGGCGGTCAGCCCCGCTCGGCGATGAGGGCGGCGACGGCGTCGGCCACGTCGTCGATCGTCTTGAAGCCGAAGACCTGGTCGTCCTCCAGCTCGATGTCGTACGCGCGCTCGATCCGGGCGACGGACCGCAGCACCTTGACCGAGTCGGCGCCCTCCACCGAGGTGAGGTCGCGGTCGGGGGTCAACTCGGCGGCCGGGCGGCCGAACTCGGCGGCGACCAGGTCGGTCACGGTGCTGATGATGTCGCTCTTGGTGGGGGCCTGGGACATGCTCGTTCTCTCCTCGTACGGTGTCTCTGCGGAAGGGTCGTGCTCGGCGCCGGCCGTGCTCGGTGGTCAGTCGTCGCGCAGCGCGGACAGCGCCTCGTCCACCAGCCGGGCCTCGTCGTCGGACATCGCCATCCGGGCCTTGGTCTGCTCCGGCGTCACCGGCTGGTAGGAGCCGGTGACGAAGACGACGGCCTGCCCGGCGGCGTCGGTGATCTGGGCGTGTGCCGTGTGCGGGCCCTTGTCGCCCGCCACCGCGTCGGTGCTCGCCGTGCAGCGGTACGTGGCGCCGATCCGGAGGGGCTCGACGTAGCGGGTGCGCATGCTGGTGGTGAAGACCGAGACGCCCAGGCGGAGCACCAGCAGATTGCCCATGATCTCGTCGCAGACCGTGGCGGACATCCCGCCGTGCACCACGCCCGGGTAGGACTCGAAGGTGCGGTCGAACTCGAGGGTGCATTCGATGCCGCCGTCCGGCGTGTGCCGGAACTGGAGCCGCAGACCGCGCTCGTTGGCCGGCGAGCAGCCGAAGCACTGGTAGTCCGGCAGGACCCGCCAGGGCAGCTCGACCGGCTCGCCGCCCCGCGGGTCCGCCTCCGTGGTGGGCGCGGTCACGCGGCGATCACCTCGGCCAGCGCGCGGCGGACCTTGCCGTTGCTCGACAGGTCCATGTCCACGATGGTGCCGAACACCTTGCGGATCTTCCCCTGGAGCTCCAGCAGCTCGTCGGCGTCGGCGATGCGCTCCAGGAACAGCTCGAAGGCGGTGTCGATGGTCTCGTGGTCCTCCAGCTCGGTCAGCTCGCTCTTGAAGATGCCCACGGGGTGCTTGATGCGCTTGTCCGAGGTGTAGACGTAGAGCGTCTCGAGGACCGAGGCCGTCTCCTCGGGGTGCCGGAGCAGCCGCTCCTTGCAGTAGTGGATGAACTCGCGGGCGTGCCCGGCCTCGTCCCGGCTGGCGTTCAGGAGAAGGGTGTTGAGGACCGGCTCGTCGACCGCGCTCGCCACCCTGCGGTAGATGTGGTTCACCGTCAGCTCGGAGATGATGTTGGTGGCCAGGGTCGCGGACGGGGTGATGCCCGGGGCGTACGGGGCCCGCATGGCCGCCACCGCCGCGTCGTCCACCTTCTCGCCGATGGCGTCGAGCCAGGCCTTGAACATGTAGTGGTGCTGGACCTCCTGGTTGCCCCAGACCACGGCGAAGGTCGAGAAGTCGTAGTCGTCGACGAACTCGTTGAGGAAGCCGTGCACGGCGGCGATGACGTTCGACTCGCCCATCACGGCGCTCTTGGCGATCGTCACGTACTCGGGCTTGACCTTGTCCTTGTCGACGGCGGAGAAGTCGATGTCGGTCAGCTTCCAGTGGTTGCGCTCGTACTGCGTGAAGACGTCGTAACTGTGCATCGGTTCATCCCTTGGTCGTGGCAGTGAGCTGCGGCGGTGAGCCGGTTTCAGCGGCCGTTCGCGAAGTCGCTCCTGGCGGCGAGCCGCTGGAGCTTTCCGCTGGTGGTACGCGGCAAGGTGTCCGGGGCCACGAGCACGACGTGCAGGTCGTGCAGGCCCAGGGCCTTGCGGACCAGGGCGCGCAGGCGCTCGGCCGAGGCGGGGTGCTCCGCCTCGGGGCGGTCGGTCTCCGCGACGAGGACCATGAACTCCCGCTCGCCGTGCCGCTCCTGGCCGCGGTCGCGCTCCTGGTGGACGAAGGCCACGCAGCGGCGTCGGTGCACGGCCTCGTCGGTCCGTACGGCGCTCTCGACGTCGTCCGGGTAGTAGTTGTCGCCGCGCAGGATGAGCATCTCCTTGCGGCGCCCGGTGATGTGCAGTTCGCCGTCGGCGAGGTAGCCGAGGTCGCCGGTGCGCAGCCAGCCGTCGGCGGTGAACGGCTGGGTCAGGGTGCCGGCGTCGTCGACGTACCCCGCCGTGACGGACGGGCCGCGCAGCTGCACCTCGCCGACCGACCGGTCGTCGAGCGCGACGCCGCCGTCGCTGTCCGGATCGGCGATCCGGAGGTCCATCCCGAGCACCGGGCGGCCGACGCCGACCAGGCCGCGCGCCCCCGGTGCCGTCCGCTCGACCGGTACGGCGACGCCCCGCTCGGCGAGCGCCGCGCGGTCCACCCAGTCGAAGCGCGGACCGCGCCCGAGCGGTGGGAAGGTCACCGCGAGCGTCGCCTCCGCCAGGCCGTACACGGTCAGCATCACGCGCGGGTCGAAACCGGCCGGGGCGAAGTGCCCGAAGAACGTCTCGAGCGAGTCCACGGCGATCGGTTCGGCTCCGTTGAACGCCACCCGCCAGCGGGACAGGTCGTACGACGCGGCCTCGTCGGCCGGCACGGCCTCCACCAGGTAGTCGTAGGCGAAGTTGGGCATCGGGCTGACGGTGTAGCCGCCGTCGGCGAACTGCCGCAGCCAGCCCGCGGGGTCCTTGACGAAGGCCGAGGGCCGCCAGATGGTGCAGGGCACGCCGGTCAGGATGCCGGTGAGCGTGCCGAACAGGCCCATGTCGTGGAAGAGCGGCAGCCAGCTGGAGTTCCTGTCGGCGGGCGTGAGCCTGATCCCGTCGCGGATCGCGCGCAGGGTGGCGAGGACGTTGGCGTGGGTCAGACGGACGCCCTTGGGGTGCGAGGTGCTGCCCGAGGTGTACTGGAGGACGATCTCGCACTCGGCGGCCACGTCCGCGCCGCTCACCTCGTCCGCCTCGTCCTGTCCGCCCTGGGCCAGGATCTCGGCCGCCCCGAGCACCCGGCGGCCCGGGAGCGCCTCCTCGATGAAGGGCAGCATCTTGGCGAGGCGGCTCGAGACCACCACGTCCTTGATCCCGGCGTCGTCGAGCACGCCGACCAGCCGGGCGGCGCCCTCCCGCGAGTGCATCGGCAGCGGACACACGCACGCGCCGAGGCGGCTGAGCGCGAAGAGGATCAGCAGGAAGTCCGGCTCGTTGGTGGACAGCGCGCCGACGCGGTCTCCCCTTCCTATGCCCAGGCCTTGCAGGTGTGCCGCGATCCGCCGGGACCGCGCGCTCAGTTCGGTCAGGCTCAGCGCTGTCCTGTCGGCCGGGAAATCAACGGTGACCTCCCCGTGTTCGACGGCGATCTCGTCAAGGGCGGTGTGCAGTGTCGGTTCGTCCATCGGCTTCCCCCTCTCGTACGACGGCGTACGACGGCATGCGTCACCAGGACGTCCATGCCGCCCGTACGGCGTTGATGTCGATGCCACTGGTGTCGTCGTCGACCAGTGGCCTTGCGTGTGTCGAGGTGCTGGGGCGCAGCTCCCAACGGCCGTCGGTGCCGGTGTGGTGCGGCGTCCACCAGGAGAGGCGGACGGCGGCGGGCACCGTTGCCGCGGTGACCGCCAGGTGACGGCCGCCGAGGTCCACCACGCGCGTGCGCAGTCCGGCCGGCCGGCCGCGCCAGGTGGCCTCGGCCCACTGCCGGCCGGGGTGGCCGGTGAAGTGGATCGTGGAGAGTCCGGCGCGCAGCCCGTGTCCGAGCGCCTTGGCCACGCTCTCCTTGGCCGCCCACAGGCGCCGTGCCCCGTCCGGTTCGGAGAGGAGCGCGCGATCGGCGCCGCCGCAGAAGCGGTCGGCGACCTCGCGCAGCGCGTCCTCTCCGGTGTCCTCGACGTCGATCCCGCACGGGCCGGTGCCGAGCACCAGCGCGAGCAGCCCGCTGTCGTGACTGACGTTGAAGCACGGCCACCGCGTCGGCGTCCCGGCGGGCCGTGGGCGGCCGTCGGCGTCGGTGACGACGGACACCCGGTGCGCGGGCAGGCCGGTGGCCCGGCTCAGGACGGCCCGGACGAGCAGCCGGGACGCCTGTGCCTGGGTGCGCCTGCGGCCCGGAGCGTACCGGTCGCGCAGCGCCGCGCGCTCCGGCTCGGGCAGCTCGGGCGGGCCCTGTTCCGCCGCCGCGTACACGGCGGACAGAGCCGCGAGGTGGATGTGGAGGGATGGGGCATGGTGCGGTCCGGCGCCCGTTGGTGGTGCCATGTGGTCCCCGCCGGCGGTGCCGTGGACTATGCCGGTGTCCGACCGCCGGCCGTGGCGGGCAGCGTGGCAAGTCCGCGGAACTGCAGGTTGTCGGCGCGCCAGTGGTACGGGCGGGCCTCGTCCAGTGCGAGTTCGGGCACCCGGCTGGTCAACTCCCGCAGGACGCAGGCCCCTTCCAGTCTGGCCAGGCCGGCCCCGATGCAGAAGTGCACGCCGGTGCCGAGCGCCACGTGCCCGGTCTCGGTGCGGGTCACGTCGATGCGGTCCGGGTCGCTGAAGTGCGCCGGGTCGCGGTTGGCCGATCCCCTTACCAGGTAGACCAGTTGGCCTTCCTTGATGGCCGTGCCGTGCAGTTCGATGTCGCGGGTGACCAGGCGGTGGGTGAGCTGCACCGGGCCGTCCCAGCGGAGGATCTCCTCCACGGCGGCCGGGATGAGCTGCGGCTGGGCCTTGATCAGCTCCCACTGGTCCCGCTGGGTGAGGAGCCCGCGCAGCCCGTTGCCCATCATGTCGACGGAGGTCTCGTACGTGGCCACCAACAGCAGCAGCAGGTTCGAGCAGAGCTCCTCGTCGCCGAGCCGCTCGCCGTCCTCCTCGGCCTGCACCAGGCGGGAGATCAGGTCGTCCTTGGGGTCCCGTCTGCGCTCGGCGATCACCGCGCCCAGGTAGTCCATCATCTGCTGCAGCGACCGGACCGCCGGACCTTGCGTGCCGAGCAGGTCGGGGGCTCCGCCGAGGAAGATCTTGATGGTGTCGCACCACTGGGTGATGAGCGCACCGTCCTCCTCGGGAAGGTCGTAGAGGGCGAGGAGCACACCGGCCGGCACCGCGTAGCTGAGGTCGGGGATCAGGTCGAAGCCGTCCGCCTTCTCCAGCATGGCGTCGACGAGCCGGGTCACGATCCCCGCCACCCGCGGTTCGAGCAGCCGTACGTCGCGCGGGCTGAAGCCCTGGTTCATCAGCTTGCGCACCCGGGTGTGCTGGGGCGGGTCGAGCATCCACATCCACTGCTCGGCGAGCGAGAGGAAGCGCCTCATCGCGGGAGAGGGATCGGCCCCGCCACGGGCGGCGAGGAGGTGGATGCGCCGGGACGAGAAGGTCTCGTGATCGCGCAGCGCCGCGTTCACGTCGTCGTAGCGGGTCAGCAGGAAGCCGTTGAGCTGGTCGTCCCAGTGCACCGGATCGTGCTCGCGCAGCAGCGCGTACGTGGGATAGGGGTCGGCGAAGACCTCAGGGGTGAGCAGCTTGAGGCCACTGGTGGGGAGTTCGACGGACATGGGTCAACTCCCCTCGTCCGCAGGGGCGTTCAGCAGGCCGT
The DNA here is from genome assembly GCF_020400725.1 of Streptomyces sp. NK15101. Classification (GTDB taxonomy): domain Bacteria; phylum Actinomycetota; class Actinomycetes; order Streptomycetales; family Streptomycetaceae; genus Streptomyces. The sequence goes on from NZ_JAINVG010000031.1 coordinate 66,019, forward strand.
CGGCCATCGTGCGGGGCATCTCGGCGATGCCGGTGCCGGTCAGCACGGGAGTGCCGGCGCCGTTGACCACGCTGATCTCGCAGGTGATCAGCGCCTGGTCCGCGGGCGGCTCCACGGCCTCGGCGGAGTCTTCCCCGGCGTCGGTCCCGGTGGCGCGGACGGTCGCCGTGACGGTGTCGCCCGCGTAGACCGGGGCGAGGAAGGTGAGGGAGAGGTCCCTCATGTGCACGCCGGGCTCGGCGAGCAGGGGAACCACGGAGAGGGTGAGCGCACCCTGGGCCATCCGGCGGTCGCCGTGTCCACCCATGTGGTGCGCGCCCAGGTCGCCGGTGAGGCGAGCGCAGACGTCGATGTCTTCGGCGCGTAACGTGCGCGTGTTGGTGCGGGTGGTGCTCACGGCAGAACCATCCGTTCTCTCGAAGCGCTGTGCGTGACGATCGCTGCGGGTTACGCGCTGACGATGAGGCCCTTGCTGCGGCCGGTGATCACGACCTCGTCCCCGCACCGGATGCGTGCGTCGAAGGCGATCTTGGTCATCCCGTCGGTCGGCTCCAGGCGGGTGACCTCCAACTCGGCGACGATCTCCTCGTTGCGCCCCAGCGGCCGGGTGGCCCGCCAGTCCATGCGCTGCGAGAGGTAGTCGAGGTCACCGCCGAGCTTGGTCAACGGCGCGACGGTCAGTACGTACGGCAGGTGCTCGGGCAGCGATTCGGTCGGCGCGCCCGCCAACTCGTAGTAGTCGTGCACCTCTTGGTCGGTGTACTGCTTGGCCCAGGTCAGCACGGTGCCGACGGAGATGTCTCCGTGGACGGCGTTCTTGATGGCGATGGACGACAACATCCCCTCCAGTACGGGAGACCGACGTGGCGAAAGATGGCCGGTCGCTACCTACTGGTAGGTAGCGGCCCGTTCGAATCATGCCTCACGGGGCGGTCGCGCGTGAAGGCGTTCCATGATTGTGCCCTGCGTCACATGTGGCCTGATCGCTGCCGCGCCGGGACCGCTCGCACCGGACCGGACCGGGGACGGCCGGGGCGAGCCGGATCGGCCTCAGCCGACGAAGTGGAACGCCGGCCGGGGGTGCATCAGGAAGTCGTGGTGGGAGATGTTCCACGCGTACGCGCCCGCCAGGGCGAACGCCACCCGGTCCCCCGCCCGCAGCCCCGGCGCCGGAACGTGCCGGGCGAGGAGGTCCTTGGGGGTGCACAGCTGGCCGGTGAGGGTGACCGTTCCGGACCGGGCGGCGGGCCGGGGCCACGGGTGGGGCCAGGCGTCCACGGGCAGCACCGAACAGGGCTGGTCGTGGCCCTTGGTCGCGGGGGTGCGCAGGTGGTGGGTGCCGCCGCGCACCACGGCGAAGTCCTCGCCGTGGCTGCGCTTCACGTCCAGGACCTCGGTGGCGTACCAGCCGCAGTACGCGCTCAGGGCACGGCCCGGCTCGATGCGCAGGGTCAGGTCCGGGTGGTCCTCCACGAGGCGGGCGAGGCCCTTGCCGTAGGTGGACCAGTCGAAGCGGCGGTCGGGGGTCGTGTAGTCGACGTGCATGCCGCCGCCGACGTTCACCTCGGCGAGGCGGACGCGGTGGCGGCCCGCGAGCTCCGTGGCCCAGCCGACCACCGACCCGGCGACGCCGATCTGCTCCTCCGCCTCCAGGCCGCTGGCCAGGTGGGCGTGGACGCCCAGGAGCCGCAGGTGCGGGAGCGTACCGCCGGTCAGCAGGGCGACGGCGGTGTCGGCGTCCGAGGGATCGAGGCCGAACGGGGTCGGCCGGCCGCCCATGGCGAGCGAGCTGCCCTCCAGGGAGGCGGCGGACAGCGGCAGGTTGAAGCGGAGGAGGACGCCGACCGGTGTGTCCGGTGCCCGGCGGGCGGCCAGATCGGCGAGCACGCCCAGTTCGTGGAGGCTCTCGACGTGGAAGCGCTCCACGCCGAGGTCCAGGGCCGCGCTGATCTCGGCCGGGGTCTTGCCGGGGCCGCCGAAGGCCAGGGGCCGTCCTGGAACCGCGCGGTTCACGTGGGCCAGCTCGCCGCCCGACGACACCTCGTAGCCGTCGGCGTACGGCGCGAGGGCGGCGAGCAGCTCCGGTTCGGGGTTGGCCTTGGCGGCGTAGTAGAGCTCGACGCGCTCGGGCAGCGCGGCCCGTACGGACGCGGCGTGCTCGCGCAGCGCCGCCAGGTCGTAGACGTAGGCGGGCAGGCCGTCGGAGGGCAGGTCGAGGACGAGGTCGCGCACCGGGCGGGTGAGGGCGGTCATCGGGCGTTGCTCCACGAGTCGTCGGCGGCCTCGGACAGCACGTCCTCGGCGAGCGGGGAGGGCAGGCGGACGTAGCCGGCCTCTCGGTCGGCCTTGCGTTCCCAGCGGGTGAGGAGGTTGGCCTTGGCCGGCAGCGGCACGCCGGCGAGGAGGGCGGCGAGCCGGGGCGGACGGCCGTGGCGGTCGGCGTACTCCTGGAGCGTGGCGCGGACCTGGGCCCACAGGGCGGGCTCGGTCTCCGGGCACAGATCGGCGACGGCGGCCAGCATCTCGGCGATGTGGTTGACGAACAGGCAGTACGCGACGCGGTCCCAGCCGCGCTCCGCGTCGTACGTCAGGGGACCGGCCACCTCGGCGGGCAGCGTGGCGAGGGTCTCGGCGTGGTGCTCGGGCACCAGCTTGGTGCCCTCCAGGTCGCGGAAGACGACCTGCGCGGGCATGCCGTCGTCGTCGACGCAGACGACCACGTTCTGCAGGTGGGGCTCCAGGACCAGGCCGTGGTCGAAGTAGGCCGCCAGGACGGGCGGGACGAGGAGCCTGAGGTAGGCGGTCCACCACTCCAGTGCGGCGCCGGGGCCGGCGCCGTCGAGGAGGCGGGAGATGTGGCCGGGGCCGCTGGGGTACTCGTCGGCGACGGCGGCGGCGAGGAGGGGGGTGGTGCCGGGCAGGATCCGGGCGGCGAGCCCCTCGCGGACGATCACGCCGAAGCCTTCGAGCAGGGCGCGGTCGGGGACGCCGTCGGGTCCGGGCAGGGCCAGGCTGCGGTAGGCGGGCTCGCGGAGCATGGCGCTGCCGGGGAACCGGTCGGTGAGCCCGTCGAGGACGGGGGCGAGGAGCCGGGTCAGGGCCACGGCGCCGGTGAGCTCGTAACTGGCGTTCTTCCGCAGGCAGTTGGTGATGCGGACGTTCAGGCTGAACTTGAGGAAGGTGTCGCCGTCGTAGAGGGTGCGCACGGAGGCCGTGGCGGCGAAGGGGTCGCCGCCGGTCCCCAGGTCCAGGACGTCGCCGCGGTCGAGTGCGGCACGCAGGCCGGGGTGGTCGCTCAGCATCTCGTACTGCCACGGATGCGCGGGCAGCAGCCGGTAGCCCTCCGGCACGCCGTCGGCGAGCCGGTCCAGGGGCGCGAGGGCGGCCGGTCCCGCGGTCTCCTCGATGACCAGGCTCTCGCGGACGGCGAGGTGGCGCAGCGGGAAGACGGCGCCGACCTCGGGGGCGTACGCGAGCCAGGAGGCGGCGTCCCCGGTACGGGCTTTGGGGGTGGGGTGGAAGCGGTGCCCGAAGAGCAGGGACTGCTCCGAGGCGAGGTAGGTGTCCCGGGCCGCCGCGCCGCTCGCGCGGGCGTCGAGCGCGGCCGTGACGGCCTGGTGGCTGGAGGCGATCTGGTCGAGGAACTCGTCGTTGCGCACGCCGGTGCGCAGCGACAGCTCGTCCTGGACGTGTTCGGCGAGGCGCCGCCAGTCGATGTGCTCCCAGTCGCCGTCGCGCTGCTCGTGGACGGGGCCGGTGAAGCGGTGCGCGCCCAGCAGGGACGTACGGCGCAGCGCCACGCGGAGCAGCACGCCGCGGCGGGGCAGGCGCAGCAGCAGGTGGCCGTCGCTCGCGGCCGTCTGGTGCTCCGGTCCGGACACCTCGCGCAGCAGGCAGTTGAGGAGGGTGTGCGCCACGGCCGTGTCCGCGTCGGGGAGTCCGGCCGGGGCGGCGGGGCGGCGGGCGGCGCCCTGGGTTCGGGGCAGCGACATCAACGGCTCCAGCGGTGGCGGAGGGCGGTCACGACGGGGAAAGCGGTGGGAACGATCGTGGCCAGGGCCACGGCGGTGCCCGTGAGGACCGGGGCGGCCGGTCCGAAGAAGCTGTTGCCGACGGCGGCGGCGATGCCCGCCGCCACGGCGCCGGCCTTCGAGAAGAACTCGAGCGAGCCGAACATGCTGCCGGGAGCTCGGCCCTTGGCGCAGTCGGCGGCCAGCACGGAAAGGCAGACGAGCCCCAGGGTGAGGCCGGCTCCGAGCACGAGGCGTACGGCGGTGAGGGCGGCGAGCGAGTCGGCCGCGCCGTGTCCGGCGAGACCGAGCGCGATGCAGAGGAAGCCGACGGCCAGGCCGAGCCGGGGACGGGGGTGGAACGCCTTGTGCACCGCCATCGCCGTGGCCAGGTAGCACAGGTGCGGCAGGGCGAAGAGGACTCCGGAGACGGCCGGGGAGGTGCCGGGAAGCCGTTCCTCGATGAGCGAGACGAGGTAGGGGAAGGAGATGACGGTGGAGAAGACGAACGCGAACTCCAGGGCGTAGAGGCCCCGGAGGGAGGCCGCCGGTGCCGTCTCCGCCTCCGGTGCCGGGGCCGCCTCCGTGTCCCCGTCCGTCTCCGGTGCCGACGCCCGGGTGCGCCGCCCGCTCCGCGACTCCGGCAGCGCGCAGATCAGCAGGGCGGCGGTGAGCGGAAGCACCGCGAGCAGGGCGTACTGCCGGTGCGGGGACAGCCAGGGCGACAGGGAGCCGACGACGATCGGCGCGACGACGAGGGCGGCGCGCGCCGCGCCCTGCATGAGGGTGAGCGCCTTCGACAGGGCCGGCCCTTCCAGCGCCGCGCCCAGGTAGCCGTTGGACGCGGCGAACGTGCCGCCGAGGATGCCCTGGAGGACGAGCGCGGCGGTGAAGGTGACGATCGAGTCGGACCAGCCGGCGAGGAGGAACGACACGGCGAGCCCGAGCTGGGCGCGCAGCAGCAGCCGCTTGCGGCCGTAGCGGTCCGCGAGACGGCCCCAGAAGGGCGCGCCGACGGCGCCGAAGACGGTCGGGACGATGTAGAGCACGCCGGCCCAGCGGGCGGTGGGATCGCCGAGTCCGGGCAGGATCTGGGTCAGGAAGGGCGGCAGGCCGAGGGCGGCGAAGGACGCCACGAAGTAGCACCCGGCCACGGCGTGCACCTGACGACGGGCGAGTAACGGCGCGTTCGTGACGGGCACGACGGACACGCCCGTACGTTTCGTCGGGGCCGATGTGGTGCTCATCGACCTTTCTCCCTCAGGTAGTTGGGACCGGTTGTGTAGTGCTTGTTGATGTCGGCGGCGCCCGACCGTTCCTTGGACAGCAGCGTTCCGGCGGTGACCATGGCCTTGACCGGGAGTTCCGGCGCGTCCAGGAGGTGCGCGCGGAGTACGGCGCCGGGCTCGCCGGGACCGGTTCCCAGCCGTTCGACGGCTTCGGTGAGCCGGTCCCGCACCAGCGCCAGCAGTGTCGGAAGCGGGGCGCGGCCGTACCGGGCCAGGCCGAAGGCGTAGGCGCCCGCGCACAGGTGGACGGTGATGGTGGTGAACAGGTCGGTGACGGCCCGGTCGTCGTCGCCGAGGACGCGGGGGTCGTCGAACGCCGCCGGGCCGGTCGCGTCGGCGCCCAGGGCGTCGGTCAGGCGGCGGGTGTTGATGCGCGGGCCGTCGTTGTCCTTGAGCAGCAGCCGGAGCCGGCTGCCGCCGTCCGTCTGCCGGTCGAGGACGAGCGAGATGTTCTGCTGGTGCGACTCCAGGGCGATGCCGTGGCCGAAGAGCGTGGTCTGCCAGTCGAGCAGCAGGCTGAGCACGGCGTCGAGCAGGGCCACCGGGTCCCCTCCGTGGAACCGGTCCGCGAGGTGATCGATCACCAGCCGGCCTCCGGGGGCCTCGCTGAGCAGCGCCGCCATGGGGACGACGACGGAGTCGTCGAGGCCGGCCGGGTAGCGGCGGCACAGGACGGCGAGGAGCTCGTGTCCGGCGTGTGCGTACACCGTCTCATCGGCGTGCAGGATCGTTTCCCGGAACCGTGGCTCCCGGGCGATCACGGTTTCGAGGAGTCGCTGACCCGCCGCGCCGTCCACGAGTGTTCCGGGCTTGATGGTGCGTCGGTTGCGCAGCCCCAGGGTGGCGGTGGCCAGTGGCAGCTTGAGGTGCAGGGACGGTTCTTCGGCCAGGGCGACGGTCCGCATGGAGAGCGTCGGCACGACCTCCAGATACGGGCGGGGGGCGAGCACCGCGCGCTCGTGCAGGCCGGACGCCCGCAGCGCCTCCTCCAGCGGCGCGCCCGCCGTCAGCGGATGGACGGGCAGCGCGAGATGGGTGCGGGCGAGCCCCGGCAGCCCCAGGTCGGCCGGCGAGGGCCAGCGGGCGGGCAGGCGTCCGACGCCGTCCGGAACCGTGACGGCCTCACGGGGGACGGCGACCCAGCGCAGGGCGAAACGGGGGTGGAACTCGGGTGCGTAAGCCCGTACTTGGCCGTCGTCCAGGCCCGAGCGGCCGCGTGCCGTCGGATACACGGGATGGTCGAGACGGGCGGCGAGGGCGTCGTGCGCGAGCCCGCCGGCGTAGCCGGTCCAGCGGGCCGGGTCGTCGCCGTAGAGGCCGGTGAGCCGGGCGGCGGTCTCCTCGCGGGTCCGCTCGTGCAGTCGCATGGTGGCGAGGGTCTGCCGGCACTCCTCGGCGTACGCGTCGAAGCCGGGGTGGTCGACGGGCTCGGCCAGGGCCTTGAGGGCGGCGAGGACCGTGTCGTACGTGGTGAGCGTGCTGCCGTCCGACTCCCGGACGAGCAGCGGGAGCCGGGCCGCGTGGGTGCTCTGGAAGCCGTCCTCGGTGACGGGCATCAGCAGGGCGTCGGCGTCCTCGGTGGCGCGGCGCAGCCATGGGCCGTCCGTCCGCCGGACGAGGGTGCTCCGGCTGCGCAGTCCGACGACGTCCTCGCGCAGCAGTGCGGACAGCACCCGCAGCAGGAGCTCCCGTTCGGCGGTGCCCCGGTCGCGGGCCGCCTCGGCGAGGCTCGTCACGGCGCGATCTCCCAGCGCTGCGCGGCCAGGAAGTCCGCGGCGACCCGGTCGACGGTCGCCTGGTCGGTTCCGGTGGCCCGCAGCACGCCGAGGTAGTCGCGGTTGGTGTGGTGGAGCTCGTGCCGCTCCCCGATCCCGCGCAGCGGGCGGTAGGTCAGCTTCACGCCGTCGACGTCGAGGTCGACGGGGCCGGGGGCGGACCGAAGCGTTCCGGCGGTTTCGGCGCAGGGGTACTCCAGGCGGGCGGCGCCGTCGGCGCGGGCCCCGAGGTCGGCGGGGAGCGGCTCGCCGAGGTGGGTGCGCAGGATGTGCTCGAAGAGCGGGATGCCGAGGAGCTGGGCGAGCAGCAGGTCGCACTGGTCGCCGATGGCCCGGTAGTTGACCTCGATGAGGCGGGCGCGGCCCTCGTGGACGACGAACTCGGTGTGACAGGCGCCGAAGCCGACGCCGAGGGCGTCGAGCTGGGCGAGGACCTGCTCGACGACGGGCTCGGGGTGGGCGGGGACGAAGGTCAGCCGCTCCTCGACGAAGTACGGCGGCGGCGACAGCTCGGTGTGGAATCCGCCGAGGACATGGCGGAGGCGCCCGTCCCCCAGCGTCTCCAGGGTGTACAGCTCGCCGGCCAGGAACTCCTCCACCACCAGCGTCACTTCGGGGCGCCGGGCCTGTATCTCCTTGCAGCGGACGAGGAGTTCTTCGGCGTCGTGGACGAGGACCACGTCCTCGCTCGCGACTCCCTCGCGCGGCTTGACCACGCACGGGTAGGGCACGTCGAGCGGGGCGAGCGCGGAAGGGTCCTGGCCGGCCGGGAGTTCGGCCGACCGGACGGTGTCGGCACCGGTCAGCGCCAGGTGGCGGCGCATGTGCGCCTTGTCCTTCGTGCGCAGGGCGGCCCGCCAGTCCTTGGCGGGCAGGCCGAAGTACTCCGCCGCCAGCGCGGCCTGCGTCTGCAGGTGGTCGCTGTTGGTGAAGACCGCGTCCGGCCGCTCACCGGTGGGGATCCGGGTGATGACGGCGCGGAAGTCGCGCACGTCGCACTCCAGGACCTCGATGTCCGGGCAGGCCCGGCGGTGGGGGTCCGGCTGGTCCGTCAGAACCGTGACGTCGAGGCCGAGCCGGGCCGCCGCGGGGAGGAACCCTTCGGTGACCGAGTCGGTGGGGTTCAGGGCGAGCAGGTACAGCCGCATGGGAATGCCGGGGCCTTCCGGAGAGGGGAGGGTGCGGGGCACGTCCGCGCGCACACGCGGCCCGTGACGCCGAGTTTAGGTTAGGCAACCCTAAGGAATCAACCCGCCCGGCGGCAACGACGGTGAGAACGCGCCCTTTTGGCGTGTCGATCTCTCCCTGCCCCAGCCGACGCTAAGGTAAGCCTGACCTCACTTAGTTGCGCAAAGGAGCTCCGATGAGCGAGGCCCCGGGGGCGTGGACCTCCGCGACGGGCACGGCCGAGCGCCGCACCCCCGCCGAGGCGTGCGCCCTCACCGGCACCTACCGGCGCGTCATCGCCGTCTGCGACGCGCTCGACGCCCGGCTCGTCGATCCGTACGCGCCGGACGATGCCGCCGCCCTCATGCCCGACGGGTCCCGACTGGCCGGCGACCCGGACGTGCTGGACGCCTTTCTCGACGCCTCGGCGGCCCGCATCACCGCCCGGCACGGCCACGCCCCGCGCAGGGACGTCGCGGCCTCGCGGGCGCTGCACGACTACCTGTGGTCCGTCAGCCTGCTGATGAGCGGCGCCTGGTACCGGGACCGCCGCGTGCCGCGCATCTCACCGCGCGACGTCCGCGTGGACCTGACGACGGGCGCGATCGGCGTCGTCCCCCGTCAGGAGTTCGCCTGTCTGCCGGACGACCCGGCGGCCACGGACGCCGCCGCCCGGATCGTGGGCCACGAAGAGGAGTTGCGCGCCGAGTTGCGCGCCGCCGTCGTCGATCACGTGGGCCCGCTGCTGGCCGCGATCGGCCCGTCGGTCCGGCGCGGACCGCGCGCCCTGTGGGGCATGGTCGCCGACGACCTGCTCTCCGGTCTCTGGTACCTCGGCCGGATGACGAACCAGGAGGAACGCGCGGTGCGGGCGGCGACCGAGCTGCTCCCGACGGCGATCCCGCCCTTTCCGGGAGGTGCGGACTTCCGGCGCCTCACGGGCCGCGACGGCCGCCGCCACCCGACCCGCACGCGCCTCGGCTGCTGCCTGTACTACACGATCGAGCCGGAACGCGCCTGCCTGACCTGCCCGAGGACTTGTGACGCCGAGCGGCTGCGCCGGCTCGAGGAAGAGGACTGAGCTCCGCACCGTACGGACGGCACACGCGCACGGCGGACCTACGGCGGACCTACGGCGGAAGGCCGGTGCCCGCGGTGTCGATCCACCGCCGGCACCGGCCCGCCCGGTCTCGGACCCCGATCACTTCGCCGGGTCGACCTCGAAGATCTTCGCCATGTCATCGAGCATCAGGTCGGCACCCTGAAGCGATACGGAGGTCATCCAGACGGCGTCCTCGACCTCGTGGACGTTGCCCTTCTCCACCGCGTGCAGGCGCTTCCACAGCGGGTTGGCGAGGAACTTCTTCTTCCGCTCCTCACCGCCCGAGAACGTGGTCATGAAGATGTGGTCCGCGTCGGCCTGGGCGATCTGCTCCTCGCTGATCTCGATGTTGAACTCCTTCTGGTCCTGCTGGTTGGCGGGACGCGCGAGGCCCATGTCGGTCAGGACGATGCCGCTGAACGTCTTCGGCAGGTAGATGCGCGTCGGACCGTCGAGGAAGCGGACCAGGGAGTAGGTCTGCTTGGGGTTCTTGGCGTTGATCGCGTCACCGATCTTCTTGGCTCGCGTCTCGTACGCCGTCAGCGCGGCCTTGGCCTTGGCCTCCTCACCGAGCGCGGTGCCGAGGAAGGTGACGTTCTCCTTCCAGATCGGACCGGTGGTCTCCACGAAGACGGTCGGCGCGATCTTGCTCAGCTGGTCGTAGAGGTCCTCGTGCCGCACCGTCGCCGACACGATGAGGTCGGGCTTGAGGGCCGCGATGGCCTCGAGGTTCGGGCTGTCGAGGGGGCCGACGTCCTTGGTGTCCTTCACCGCGTCGCCGAGGTAGGGCGGGAAGCCCTTCTGGTCGCGGTACGAGCCGATGCCGCCGACCAGCGGGGCGTCCAGCGCGACGACGGCCTCGACGAGGCTGTTGTCCAGCGCCACCACGCGTCGGGGCTTCGACTTGATCTCCGTCTTGCCCTTGTGGTGGGTGACGGTGCGAGGGAAGCCCGCGTCGGAGGTCGCGGCCGGCTTGTCGGCGGCAGGCTTGTCGTCGCCCTTGTCGCCTCCGCAGGCGGCCACGGAGAAGGCCAGGGCGGCGGTGAGCAGGGCAGCGGCGAACCGGCCGGGCCGGCGGCGCTGGGCGAGGGTGTTCATGGGTCTCCCATACACGGACTGTTGCGACAGGCAGGACGGAACAATCGCCCAACTGACGCTTAGGCAAGGCTTACCTATGAGGGCGTTGTGAGAATAGCGCCTGTGCGTGACCGGATCCATACGGTGGGGTACTCGTACCCGCAACCGTTAGGCATGCCTTACCTTGTGCAGGTGTCTGTGAAGCCCGTCGCCGAAGGTGCGGCCGCCGCGCCCCCGTTCGCCCCACCGCCCGGCCGGAGGCCACCGCGCGTCGCCGCGCGTGCCGTCGTCGCGGTCCTCCTCGTCACCGCGCTCGTCGCCGCGGCCTGCGCCTCGCTCGCCATCGGCACCAAGTCCGTGCCGCTCTCCGACGTCCTGCACGCGATCGGCGGCGGAACGGAAGGCGACGCGGTCGTGATCCGTGAACTCCGCATGCCGCGAACCTTCCTGGGCCTCCTGGTCGGGCTGGCGCTCGGCGCCGCCGGGGCCGTCGCCCAGGACATCACCCGCAATCCGCTGGGCGACCCCGGCCTCATCGGCATCAGCGCGGGGGGATCGTTCGCCGTCGCGGTCGGCATCGGGGCCTTCGGACTGACCAGTTCGTACGAGTACATATGGTTCGCCTTCCTCGGCGGAGCGCTCGCGGGCCTGGTCGCCTACGCCGTCGGCGGCACCGGCTACGGCGGCGCGACGCCGGCCAAACTGGCGCTGGCCGGCGCGGCCGTCACCGTCCTCCTCGACGCCGGCACCAACACCCTGGTCCTGCTCGACGTCCGCACCCTCGACCAGTACCGCTTCTGGGCCGTGGGCTCGCTCGCCGGACGCGACGCACAACTCGGCGTGGAACTCGTGCCGTTCATCGCCGTCGGCCTGCTGCTCGCGATCGGGCTCAGCGGCCGGCTCAACGCCCTGGCCCTCGGTGACGACCTCGCCACCACCCTCGGCACCAAGGTCCGCACCACCCGCCTCCTCGGTGCCGTCACGGTGATCCTGCTGACCGGCGCCGCCGTCGCCGCGGCCGGGCCCGTCACCTTCATCGGGCTGGTCGTCCCCCACGTCGTCCGGGCGTTCACCGGGCCGGACGCCCGCTGGCTGGTGCCCTGTTCGGCGCTCGGCGGCGCCACGCTGATGCTGAGCGCCGACGTCGTGGGGCGCATGGTCGCCCGGCCCGGCGAACTGGAGGCCGGAGTGGTCACCGCGATGCTCGGCGCCCCGTTCCTCGCCGCGCTCGTCAAGCGCGGCAAGCTCAAGGAGCACACCCGATGAGCACCCCGCAGACGGCCGTTCCGCGTCCGGCCGCCCTCCGCGTGGAAGTCGGCCCGTTCGGCGCCGCCGTCCGCCTCCGCGTACTCCTCACCGTCGTCGTGCTGGTCCTGGTGGGCTTCGCGGGCCTCGTCGCCTCGGTGTCGCTCGGCACCTACGCCATCCCCGTCGGCGACGTGCTCGGGGCCGTCCTCGGCACCGGCGACGGCGCGGCCGACCTGATCATCCAGCAGCTGCGGCTGCCCCGCGCCCTCACGGCCCTGCTGGTCGGCGCGGCGTTCGGCCTGGCCGGCGCGGTCTACCAGGCCGTCACCCGCAATCCGCTCGCCAGCCCCGACCTCATCGGCATCTCGGCCGGTGCCGGCGTCGGCGCGGTCGGCGCCATCCTGTTCGGCGGCGTCACCGCCGCGGGGGCCGCGACGTTCGGCGCGGTGCCCTTCGGAGCGCTGGCCGGCGCGCTGCTCACCTCCGCCGTCATCTACCTGCTGGCCTTCCGGGACGGCACCGTCACCGGCTACCGCTTCGTGCTCGTGGGCATCGCCGCGAACGGCGCTCTGGTCGCCCTCACCCGCTGGATGCTCGCCCGCGCCGACATCGACCAGGCGTCGCGGGCCATGGTGTGGCTGACCGGCAGCCTCAACGGACGCGGCTACGAGCACGTCCAGTGGGCCGGGATCGCCCTGGCGCTCCTGCTTCCGCCGACCATCGCGCTAGCCCGCCCGTACCAGCTCCTCCAGTACGACGACGACACGGCCCGCAGTCTCGGCGTCCCGCTCCGGCACGCCCGCGTCGCCCTCCTCGTCCTCGCCACCTGCCTGACCGCGCTCGCCACCTCGGCGGCCGGCCCGATCGCCTTCATCGCCCTCGGCGCACCGCAGATCGCCCGCCGGCTCGCGGGCACCCCGGGCATCCCGATGGTGTGCAGCGCCCTGACCGGCGCCGTCCTGCTCGTCCTCGCCGACCTCGCCGCCCGGACCGTCCTGGACCCGACCGAGCTGCCCGTCGGCGTGCTCACCGGCGCCGTCGGCGCCCCCTACCTGCTGCTGCTCCTCGCCCGCACCAACCGGGCCGGAAAGGGAGGCTGACATGACCTCACAGCTCACCGACGCCGTCGCCGCCCTCGCCGGCACCGGACTGCGCCTCGGGTACGGCGACCGCGTCGTCGCCGAGAACCTCGACCTGGCCATCCCGTCGGGCAAGGTCACCGCGCTCGTCGGCCCCAACGCCTGCGGCAAGTCCACCGCCCTGCGCGCCCTCGCCCGCCTCCTGAAGCCGGCCGGCGGCACCGTCCACCTGGACGGCGAGGACATCGCCGGCATGTCCGCCCGCGACTTCGCGCTGCGCCTCGCCCTGCTCCCCCAGGCCCCCAGCGCCCCCGACGGCATCACCGTCCGGGACCTGGTGGCCCGCGGCCGCACGCCGCACCAGCGCTGGTGGCGCCAGTGGTCCTCCGCCGACGAGGCCGCCGTGGACGCCGCCCTGGCCGCCACCGGAGCCATGGACCTGGCGACCCGGTCCATCGACGAACTCTCCGGAGGCCAGCGCCAGCGCGTCTGGATCGCCATGGCCCTCGCCCAGGACACCCCCGTCCTGTTGCTCGACGAGCCCACGACCTATCTGGACCTGGCCCACCAGGTCGACGTCCTCGAACTGGTCGCCGAACTCAACCGCACCGAAGGCCGCACGGTGGTGATGGTCCTCCACGAGCTGAACCTCGCCTGCCGCTACGCCGACCATCTCGTCGCCATGCGCGACGGCCGCGTCATCGCCGCCGGTTCCCCCTCGGACATCGTCACCCCGGTCCTGGTGCAGGAGGTCTTCGGCCTGCGCGCCGCGGTCATCGCCTGCCCGGTCGCCGGCACACCCCTGGTCGTACCGGAAGGCGGCCGCCGCACCGAGCCGGTGTGACGCCGCATCACCACACCCCTGCGAGGGGCAGGGCGCCCGCGCGGTGCCCCTCGCAGGAGTACGGCGGCTCAAGGCCGCCGGGTACGGGCACCTGACCCGACGCCGCCCCCTCCCCCGCCCCGGCGTGCTCAGCGCACCCCGGCCCCTGCCCGGTCCGATCGCGGTCGTCCACCGACGCGGTCGAGGCGAGTCGGTCCCCGACCGGTCCCCGAAAACGATCGAGGGGCCGTTTCAGATCTCTCTGAAACGGCCCCTCGATCTGCGACTCTTTCGAGTCGGGACGACAGGATTTGAACCTGCGACCCCTTGACCCCCAGTCAAGTGCGCTACCAAGCTGCGCCACGTCCCGATGCGCGTCTCCGCGGGGTTTCTCCCGCGTCGCCGTGCAGGGAAAACATTACCTCACTCCGGAGGGTGGGATGACGCACGGGCTGTCACGGCCTCCGGGACGAGGAGGTCGACGCCGCAGGTGGCGGCCAGGGCGGTGGCTTCGGTGAGGGCATCGGCGGAGTCGGTGGCGTGGGCGAGGTCGAGGCGGGCCCGGGCTTCCTCGTAGCGGGACGGCGACGCGGCGAGGTGCTCGACGGCCCGCTCCAGGAGGCGGCGGGACTCGGAGGGGTCGGCGAAGAGGGCCAGGCAACGGAGGGCCTCGCCGAGGGCGGTGTGCGTGCCGAGGCGCTCCGCGTGGGCGTGGGCCTCGCGGGCTATCCGGGCCGCGCGGTCCGGGTCGGTGGGTGCGAGGGCGCGGGCGAGGTCGAGCGGCCAGGGGGCCCAGACGATGTGGTGGCGTCCCCGGACGGTCAGTGCCTCGGCGGCGCCCTCCAGGGTGGACACGGCCTCTTCGACGCGGCCTTCGGCGAGCAGCAGCCGGCCGAGGACGCTGGGGCCGTCCGGCAGCACGATCGCACCCGGCCACGGCGGGCCGAAGGAGTACCGGTCGGCGACGGCGCGCGCCTCGGCCGTACGGCCCCGGGCGACGAGGGTGTCGATGAGGAGGCAGGCGGTGTCCCAGTGGACGGGGAGGCCGTCGCCGACGCGGTCGGCCAGCCGGAGTCCCTCCTCCAAGTGGTGCTGGGCGGTGGGCAGGTTGCCCCGGCGCCGGTGGACCAGGCCCAGGAGGGTGTGGGCGAAGGCGAGGTGGGCGCCGCTCCAGCCGGAGATCTCGAAGGCCCGGACCGCCTCGGTGAAGAGGGCCTCGGCCCGGTCGGGGCGGTCCGCGAAGGCGTAGGCGATGCCGGTGAGGGCCGGGATCTCGAAGCCCCATTCCTGATCGGTCCAGCTGAGGCCCCGGGCGGGTGCGCCGTCGACGAGGGCGCGGTCGCAGAGCCGTACGACCTCGGCGGCGGGCTCCCCGCGCATCATCGCGTCGAAGCCGCGGATGGTGATGAGGGCCCGCTCCGAGTTGTCGGCCCCGGTGAAGCCCGCGGTGAGTTCGGCGAGGCGGCGGGAGCGGTCCGGGCCGTCCGCCTCGGCGGCCTGGAAGCCCTCGTACATGAAGTGCGCGACCTGGAGCCGTCGTCGGCCGGTGCCGGGCGGTGTCCGGGCGTGCTCGACGGCGGCGGCCCGCGCGGCCTCCTGGAGCTGGTTGTTGTGGGCGAGGGCCTGGGCGAGCCGGAAGGTCGCGTCGATGCGCAGGTCGTCGTCGAGGCCGGGCAGGTCGAGCGCGGAGCGCAGGTGGTGGACGGTGGCGGCGGGCGCGGTGAGCAGGGAGGCGCAGCCGAGCTCGTACAGGACCCTGGCGTACGTGTCGGGGCCGGGCGGCTCGATGAGGGCCCGTTCCAGACAGCGGCGGGCCGCGTCGGGGGCTCCGACGGCGAGGTGCTCGACGGCGGCGGCCCGCAGTCCGCTCACGACCTCCTGGTCGTCGTCGGGGTGCACTTCGAGGAGGTGGCGGGAGACGGCGGCCGGTCCGCGGCCCGCCTGGGCGAGCGCCCAGGCCGCGCGCCCGTGCATGGCGGTCCGCCTCGCCGCGGGCACGGAGCCGTACACGGCCGTCGCGATGAGCGGATGCGTGAACTCCAGCGGCGGGACGGGCACGAGTGCCAGTCCGTTCCGGCCGGTCGTCGGGGCCGTCACGATCCTGGCGGCCCGGAGGCGTTCGGTGTCCTCGGCGATCTGCTTCGCGCTCATTCCGGTGAGCGCCGCGAGGAGCTCGGGCGTGCTGTCCGTGCCGAGGACCGCCGTCGCCCAGGCGAGCTGGGTCGGGCCGCTGCCGAGCTCCTCCAGACGGGCGACGAGTCCGCCGCCGCGGGCGCCGGCGCCGAGGTCGCGGAGGAGGCCCGCGGAACCGGCGACGGGTTCGAGCATCCGGTCGCGCGCCTTGGCGAGCAACTCGACCGTCTCGTACGGGTTGCCGGAGGTCACCGTCCACAGTTCGTGACAGAACGGCTCGTCCGCGTGCCCGCCGAGGGCGTCCCGGGCGAGCTCGGCGGTGGCTCCGGAGGTGAGGGCGTGCAGGCCCAGGGTGAGGACGGCGCGGTTCGCGAGCGCGGCGAGCGTCGCGGACGCGCCGGGGCCGCGCGGCTCGCGCACGAAGGGACGGTGGGCGAGGACGACGAGGGCGGGCAGCCGGCCGTCGTACCGGTTCCGGGTGAAGGCGTCGAGCCAGGCCAGGGACTCGGCGTCGGCCCAGTGGACGTCGTCCACCAACAGCACCGGGGGCCGGTCCCGCAGCCGGGCCGCGAGGCGGTCCAGGAGCCGGGCGAGGCCGAGCAGCACGCCCTGCGGGTCGGCGGGCGCGTCCGAGGACGGCGGGGCGATTCCGAGCGCCGGGGCCAGGAGGTCGAAGTGGTCGCCGAAGAGCTGTCGCACCTCGTCGGCCTCGAAGCCGTCCAGGGCGGGCTGGAGCAGCTGACGGGTGAGGTGGAAGGGGACGGAGGTAAGGGTCTCGCCGCCGCGGGCGGTCAGGACGGTGCACCGGTCCCGGGCGGTGCGGTGGATCTCGGCGAGGAGCGCGGTCTTCCCTATGCCCGCATCGCCCCGGTAGACGAGTATGCCGCCGCGTCCGGGGCCGCCGGCCCTGGCTCCGGCGACGAGTTCGTCGACGGCGTGGGCGGCCGCGGCGAGCTCCGCTCCGCGTTCGAGCAGGCCGCCCCGCTCCGCGTCGGAGGCGTCCGGCGCGAACGACGTTGCGGGCGGCGACTGTTCGGGATCCGTCGGCACCGGTGACTCACTCCCCACACACACGAACTGTTGGTCATGACGCTACCGGTACCGCCACCCGCGCGGACCGGAACAGCGCCGGACCGACGAGCCTAGCGCTCGTGATCGTCCGGGGGGCGACAATGGACGGGTGAACCGGACAACGGGTGACCAGGTGGGGCGTGGCGGGGCCGGCGGCAGGGACCGCGACGAGGCGGGGCGCGCCCGGAGCGCCCGGCCGCGCGACGGACTCGGCCGTCCGCTGCCCTACGGGGCGGAGGGGGTGCCACGGCAGCCCGAGGGGGTCGTGCGCGGTCCTGACGAGACCCTGCGCGAGGCGCAGCGGCTGCTCGACGCCGGGATGCCCTTCCACGCCCACGAGGTCTTCGAGGACGCCTGGAAGTCCGGCCCGGAGGCGGAGCGGGACCTCTGGCAGGGGCTCGCCCAGCTCGCCGTCGGCCTGACGCACGCGGCCCGCGGCAACACGGCGGGCGGCGCCCCGCCCCCCCCCCCCGGGGCGCCCCCCGCCCCCCGGCGGCCCGCCCCCGGGCGGGGGGGCGGGGGGGGCGCCGCGC
>NZ_JAINVG010000032.1 GCF_020400725.1 Streptomyces sp. NK15101
GACGGCGGCACCGTCCTCAAGGCGAACGTCGTCACGCCCGCCGGAGCCGGCCCCGCCACCCGCCACCCCGTCATCGTGCTGCCCACCAGCTGGGCCATGCCCCAGGTCGAGTACCTCGCCCAGGCCCAGAAGCTCGCCGACTCCGGCTACGTCGTGGTGAGTTACAACTCGCGCGGCTTCTGGCAGTCCGGCGGGGAGATCGAGACGGCGGGTCCCAAGGACGTCGCCGACGCCTCCAAGGTGATCGACTGGGCCCTCGCGAACACCCCGGCCGACCCGGAGCACATCGGCATGGCGGGAGTGTCGTACGGCGCGGGGATCAGCCTGCTCGCCGCCGCCCACGACCCGCGGATCAAGGCCGTCGCGGCGCTCAGCGGCTGGGCCGACCTCATCGACTCCATCTACAGCGGCCGCACCCAGCACCTCCAGGCCGCCGCCCTGCTCGGCGGCGCCGGCTACCTCACCGGACGCCCCGGGCCCGAACTCCAGCAGATCCTGGGCGACTTCCTCTCCTCCGACCTGGCCAAGGAGGAGGACATGATCGCCTGGGGCCGCAAGCGCTCCGCCGCCGAGCAGGTCGACCGGATCAACGCCAACGGCGCCGCGATCATGCTCGGCAACGCCTGGGGCGACACCATCTTCCCGCCCAACCAGTACGCGAGCTTCTACGAGAGGCTCACCGGCCCCAAGCGCCTGGAGTTCCGTCCGGGCGACCACGCCACCGCCGAGGCCACCGGCCTCCTCGGTCTGCCCAACGACACCTGGACCAGCGCCCACCGCTGGTTCGACCGCTACCTCAAGGGCGTCGACAACGGCATCGACCGCGAGCAGCCGGTCCGGCTGAAGCCCCGGTCCGACGCCGGCTACGAGGGCTACCCCGACTGGAAGTCCCTCGACGCGAACCGGCGGAAGTTCGACCTCGACGGTACGCAGCGGATCTGGGCGAACGTAGACTCCGGCGCCGACGGCGGTGTCGTCCTGCTCTCCAACCTCCTGGACCAGTTCTTCCAGGCCCCGCCCGTCGTCTCCGTCCCCCTCCTCCCCCGCGCCTTCGCCGGCGTCTGGCAGTCGGAGCGGTACGACACACCACAGCGGGTGCGCGGCACGGTGAAGGTGCACACCACGGTCAGCTCCACCAAGGAGAGCGGCACCCTCGTCGCGTACCTCTACGACGTGGGCCCGCTCGGGCTCGGCAAGCTGGTGAGCAACGCCCCGTACACCTTCCACGACCGGACCCCGGGACAGCCGTTCGGCGTCGACCTGGAGCTCTTCTCGACGGCCTACGACGTCCCGGCCGGGCACCGGCTCGCGCTGGTCGTCGACACCGTGGACCCGCTCTACATCGAGCACAACCCGACCGGCGCGCAGCTGACCTTCTCGTCCCCCACGGCCGACCCCTCGTACGTGTCGGTCCCGCTGCGGGCTGAGTGATCACCGGCTGCTGCCGGGCGGGTGCGGCTCCCCGCCCGCTACCGCTGTCCCGGCAGCAGCGTCCCCGGTTCGGCCGGGGCGACGTCCACGGCCTTCGTCTTCGGGCTGCGGCGCTCCCTGCGGGCCACCCAGGTGGCGAACCAGGAGAGCAGCATGCACATCCCGATGTAGATCGGTGAGATGACGAGGACGACGGGGATGAACGGCAGGTCGTAGTCGAGGTCGGACGCGATCAGCTTGCCCGCGTGCAGGAACTCCTCGTAGGTGATGAGGAAGCCGAGCGAGGTGTCCTTGAGGGCGACCACGAGCTGGCTGATGATGGCCGGCAGCATGGCGCGGACGGCCTGTGGCACCAGGACGTACGCCATCACCTGGGTCTTGCGCATGCCCAGCGCGTACGCGGCCTCGCCCTGGCCGCGTGCGACGGCGTGGACGCCGGTGCGGAAGACCTCGGCGAGCACGGAGCCGTTGTAGAGGGTCAGGCCGGCGACGAGCGCGGGCAGCGGCTGCACCTTGAGCGCCACGAAGATGAAGAAGATCATCACGAGGACGGGCATGGCGCGGAAGAACTCGACGAGCAGGGTCGAGAGCCGGCGCGGCACCCGGTGCTCGGAGAGGCGGCCGGCGGCGAGGACGGCGCCGAGGGCGAGCGAGAGCACCGAGGCGCAGGCGAAGGCCTTGAGGGTGTTGCCCAGGCCCCTGAGCAGCAGCTCCTGGATGCCCTCGTACGCGAAGGGCGTCCACTTGGCGGAGGTGAACTGCCCGGTGTCGAAGAGGAGGTGCAGGACCCAGCCGGCCAGCGCGACGAGGACCGCGGTGGACGCGAGTCCGTAGAGGAGATGGCGCCGCCGGGCGGCCGGCCCCGGGATGTCGTAGAGGGCGGTGGACTCGGTCATCGGGCGACTCCCCAGCGCTTCTCCATGAGGTTGAAGACGGCGCTGATGGCGAGGGTGATGATCAGGTATCCGACGGCGATCCAGACGAAGGTCCAGACGATGTCGTAGCCGAGTTCGCCGAGGGTCTTGTAGGTGCCGAGGAGTTCGGTGACGCTGAACGCCCCGGCGATCGCCGAGTTCTTGGCGAGGGCGATCAGGGCGGAGCCGATGGGCGGGATGACCGTGCGGAAGGCCTGCGGCAGGACGATCGCGGAGAGGGTCTGGGAGAAGGTCATGCCCAGGCTGCGGGCGGCCTCGCCCTGGCCGCGCGGCACGGTGTTGACGCCGGAGCGCAGCGCCTCGCAGATGAAGGCGGAGGTGTAGCAGCCGAGCGCGAGGACGGCGAACGCCTCGAAGGGGAGCACGAGTCCGAAGCGGGGCAGGCCCAGCATGACGGCGAAGAAGAGCAGGGTCAGCGGGGTGTTGCGCAGGACGGTGACCCAGACCGTGCCGAAGACCCGGAAGGAACCGATGGGCGCGACCCGGAAGGAGGCCATGACGAAGCCCAGGACGAGGGCGAGCGCCGAGGAGTAGACGGTGAGTTCGACGGTGCCGAGGAAACCCTCGGCGTAGAGCGAGAAGTTGTCTGTCAGTACGTCCATGTCAGCGGTGGGGGTCCTCAGTCGGACGGGTAGCGGTCGATGGCGGGCGGCTTCGGGGCGGGGACCCCGGAGAGGCCGAGGGTGGCGTCGTACGCCTTCTTCCAGTCGCCGTTCTTCTCGTGGGCCGCGATGGCGTCGTCGAGGGCGAGGCGCAGGGCGGTGTCGCCGTGCGGGACGCCGATGCCGTACGGCTCCTCGGAGAACGGCCTGCCGACGACCTGGAGTTCGCCGGGGACCTTGGCGGCGTAGCCCATGAGGATCGTGTCGTCGGTGGTGACCGCGTCGACCTGGTAGGTCAGCAGGTTGTCCACGCAGACGGAGTAGGTGTCGTAGGCGACGAGTTCGGCCTTCGGGTAGTCCTTCTCGATGCGCTGGTACGGGGTGGAGCCGGCGGCCGAGCAGACCCGCTTGCCGGCCAGGTCCTGCGGCCCGTGGATGTCGTTCTCGTCGGTGCGGACCAGGAGGGACTGGCCGGCCTGGTAGTAGGGGCCGGCGAAGCCGACGAGCTTCTTGCGGTTGTCGTTGATGGTGTACGTGCCGACGTAGTAGTCGATCTGCCCGTTCTGCAGGGCCGTCTCGCGGTTGGCCGAGGCGATGGTGCGGAAGTCGACGCCGGCCGGGTCGAAGCCGAGGGAGGCGGCCGTCATCTTGGCGATCTCGATGTCGAAGCCGGAGTAGCGGCCGGTGGCCGGGTCCTTCTCGCCCATGTAGGGCTGGTCCTCCTTGGCTCCGACGACGAGCCGGCCTCTCCTCTTCGCCCGGTTCCAGGTGGCTGAGTCCGGCAGGGCGAAGCCCGACTCGACGCGGTAGAGGGGGATTTGGTCGGGCTGCGGGCCCTTGACGGGCGGGCTGCCCTCCTTGCCGCAGCCGCCGAGCGCCGCCGTCACGGCGAGCAGCAGGGCGAGCGCGGCGGGGGTCCGGTGCGTGCGCTGCATGGTTCCCACCCGGTCAGTGCTTGAGGATCTTGGAGAGGAAGTCCTTGGCGCGCTCGCTGCGCGGGGCGGTGAAGAACTCCTCCGGCGTGCGGTCCTCGACGATCTTCCCGTCGGCCATGAAGACCACGCGGTTGGCGGCGGAGCGCGCGAAGCCCATCTCGTGGGTCACGACCACCATCGTCATTCCCTCGCGGGCGAGTTGCCGCATGACCTCCAGGACCTCGTTGATCATCTCCGGGTCGAGTGCCGAGGTCGGCTCGTCGAAGAGGAGGGCCTTGGGGTCCATGGCGAGGGCGCGGGCGATCGCCACGCGCTGCTGCTGACCACCGGAGAGCTGGGCCGGGTACTTGTCGGCGTGCGCGGCGAGTCCGACCCGGTCGAGGAGTTCGCGCGAACGCCGGTCGGCCTCCTCCTTCTTGCGCTTGCGGACCTTGATCTGCGCGAGGGAGACGTTCGCGAGGACGGTCTTGTGCGCGAAGAGGTTGAAGGACTGGAAGACCATGCCGACCTCGGCGCGCAGCCGGGCCAGCGCCCCGCCCTCCTCGGGGAGGGGCCTGCCGTCGATGACGATCTCGCCGGACTCGACGCTCTCCAGCCGGTTCATCGCGCGGCAGAGGGTGGACTTGCCGGATCCGGAGGGACCGATGACCACGACCACCTCCCCGCGTCCGACGGTGAGGTCGATGGACCGGAGGACGTGCAGCGCGCCGTAGTGCTTGTTGACGCCACGCAGTTCGATCAGCGGATCGACGACGGCCATGCGCTGCCCTGCCCCGTTTCTCAGCGGTGTCGCGGTCAGCGCAAACTATCCATGAGAAAAAGGGACTTCACGCCCGACACGCATGAAAACGGAATAATCCGTATTTACTGCGGAAGGGTGGTGGGTGTGCGGTGCGGGGCGGCCCGGTACTCAGTGCTCGGAGGCCTCCGCGTACACCTGGGAGAGCTGCGGCACGCCCGTCATCGCCCAGTCGAGACCGGCCTCGACGACCCGGATCTCCCGGCCGGAGGCGAGCCGCACCACGGGGCCGCCGCCGGGCCACACCTGCCACCGGGCGCCCGGCACGTTCCTGACGATCACGGTGCCGAGGTAGAGCCCGGCGTCGTTCCCGAACCAGGGGAGCTCTTCAGGATCGTTTCGCCAGCGGGGCGGGAGCTGGTCGAGCTCCTGGAGGGAGCCGGGGGTGTCGTCCAGGGTCACTCCGGCCTCCGCGACGCGGGAACGCAGCAGCTCGCACTCGGAGAGGAGCTCGGCCACGCCCTCCGGGTCGCGGTCGAAGGCCGCGACCAGAGGGGAGCCCGCGGACTCGGGCTCATGTCGTTTGCGCCAGCCGTCCAGAAAGGGAATGTTCATCCGAACAGCGTCGCACCGCCACCTCCCGGTCGACCACCCGGCGCGCGGTGATCTTCGTGAGCCGGCGTCAGACGTCGAGGTCGACGACCACCGGCGCGTGGTCCGAGGCGCCCTTGCCCTTGCGCTCCTCGCGGTCCACGTAGCTGTCGGAGACCGCCTCGGCGAAGGACTTGTTCCCGTAGACCAGGTCGATGCGCATGCCCTTGTTCTTCGGGAAGCCGAGCGCGCGGTAGTCCCAGTACGTGAAGGGGTGGTCGTACTTGAGGGGGCGCGGGACCACGTCGGTGAGACCGGTCTCGCGGAGCCCGGCGAGCGCGGCCCGCTCCGGCTCCGTCACGTGCGTGGCGCCCTCGAAGACGGCGATGTCCCACACGTCGTCGTCGGTCGGGGCGATGTTGTAGTCGCCGAGGACCGCGAAGGGGCGCTCCCCCGCCGCGTCCTCCGCGACGGCCGCCTTGAGCGCCTCCAGCCAGCGCAGCTTGTACGCGTAGTGCTCGTGGGCCACCTCGCGGCCGTTCGGCACGTACACCGACCAGACGCGGACCGGGCCGCAGGTCGCGGAGACCGCCCGGGGCTCCTCGACACCGTCGTACTCCGGGCCGCCGGGCAGTCCGGTCGCCACGTCCGCGAGGCCGACCCGGGAGAGCAGGGCCACGCCGTTCCACCGCCCGGTGGCGTTGACCGCCGACTCGTAGCCCAGGGCGCGCAGCTCCTCGACGGGAAACTGCTCGGCGGTGCACTTGGTCTCCTGGATGCACAGCACGTCGGTGCCGCTGCTCTCCAGCCAGGCCAGGAGCCGGGGCAGCCGGGCGGTGATCGAATTGACGTTCCAGGTGGCGATGCGCATGGGCGCAAGCCTACTGGCGGGGTGTGACAGTGCGCGGACTCAGAGCTCGGCGGAGGCGCCGGAGGCCAGCCGCGCGTGGGCCGTGCCGCCCAGCTCGCCGATCTGGCGGTCGTAGATCGGCCGCGCGAGATCGGTGAGCAGGGCGTCGTGGATGTCGTACGCCCGGCGCGGCTTGACCTCGCGCACGTAGTCGATGACCTCGGAGATCTTGTTCCAGGGGGCCATGACGGGCAGCAGCAGCGTGTCGACCGGGTGGTCGGGCACGGTCAGCGCGTCACCGGGATGGAAGACGGCTCCGTCGACGAGGTAGCCCACGTTGGTGATGCGCGGGATGTCCGGGTGGATCACCGCGTGCAGTTCGCCGTGGACCTGGACGTCGAAGCCGGCCGCCGTGAAGGTGTCGCCGTGCCCGACCGTGTGCACCCGGCCCGGAAAGGCCGCCGAGAGCCGGTCGGCGACGCTGCGCAGCGTCCAGATCTCGGCGGCCCCGTTGGCCTCCAGGGCCGCGCGCAGCCGGCTCTCGTCGAAGTGGTCGGGGTGCTCGTGGGTCACGAGCAGCGCGTCCGCTCCGAGGACGGCGTCCTCCTCGGTGAACATGCCGGGGTCGAGGACGAGCGTGCGGCCGTCCTTCTCCAGCCGCACGCAGGCGTGGGACTTCTTCGTCAGCTTCACACCGTCAGGCTACGCCGGGGGCGTCGTCTCCTCCGCGATGACGCGGGCGACCACCCTCAGCGCCGTCTCGGCGGCCGGCAGACCGCAGTACACGCCCGTGTGGAGGACGATCTCGCGGAGCTCCTCGGGCGACAGGCCGTTGCGGAGGGCCGCCCGGGTGTGGTCGGCGAGGGCCTCCCGATGGCCCCCGGCGATGAGGGCGGTGAGGGTGACGGCGCTGCGGGTGCGCCGGTCGAGCCCCTCGCGGCTCCAGACCTCGCCCCACGCGTAGCGGGTGACGAGCTCCTGGAAGGCGCCGTCCGGGTCGTCGGCGAGGGCCTGGTCGACATGGGCGTCGCCGAGGACCTCGCGGCGCAGCCCGAGCCCCTTCTCGTACGGGTCGGGCCGGCCGGCCACGGCGGGCCCGGCCTCCGGGGCCGGGGCGGGCTCGACGACCGGCGCGGGCGGCACGGGCCGGGGCGGCACGGCCAGGATGCCGCCGGTCTCCTGGGCGGTGCCGGAGAAGTGCTCGGTGAGCAGGTCGGTGACGGCGGCCGGCTGCTCGACGGGGGCGAGGTGCGAGGCACCGGGGACGACGGCGAGCCGGGCGTCGGCGATGCCGGCGACCAGGGTGCGGGCCTCGGCGGGGCCGGTGACCTGGTCCTCGGAGCCGACGAGGACGAGGGCGGGGATGCCGATGCCGCCGAGGGCCTCGCGGACGTCGAAGACGGCGAGGGCCTCGCAGGCGGCGATGTAGCAGGCGGGGTCGGTGGTCCGGACCATCTGGACGGCCCAGTCGACGATGGCGGGCTGCGCCCCGGCGAAGAGCGGGGTGAACCACTGCTCGGGGGCGGTGCGGGCCATCGGCTCCAGGCCGTTGGTACGGACGATGACCCCCCGCTGGCGGAACTCGTCGGCGGTGCCGAACCGGGGCGAGGCGGCGACCAGGGCGAGCGAGGCGACCCGGTGGGGCGCGCGGAGGGCGAGGTCGAGGCCGACGGCGCCGCCCAGGGAGCAGCCCGCGTATCCGAAGCGCTGGACGCCGAGCGCGTCGAGGGTGGCGAGGAGCCGGTCGCCGAGTTCGGCGACGGAGGTGAAGGGCTCCGCGGGCGCGCCCCCGTGTCCCGGCAGGTCGAAGCGGACGACCCGCCACTCACGGCTGAGCTCCGGTATCTGCCGGTCCCACATGTGGAAGGTGGTGCCCAGTGATGGTCCGAGGACCAGGACCGGGGCGTCTTCTCGTCCGTCGACGCGGTATTGCAGGGTGTTCGTCGGTGTCTCGCTCACCCGCTCGACTCTCTCATCTCTCGTGCTGCCCCTGTGACGGAGGGCATGGTTGTACAGGCCCGACCAGGTGCAAGACCTCCCGGGCAGCGTAGCGTTCGAGGGCCGCCACGGTGCCGCCCCTCGTGGTGACCGGGTCCTGACCGGCGCGGAGCGAACGCCCCGTCACGCTCGACGCCCGGGATGTCCGGTCGATTGACAGGCCCCTCACTTGCGTGATCAATGGCCGTGCGCCGCTTCCCGGCGTGCTCGGGGGGGGGACCACCCGGCGATGTGCGAGCAGTTGACAGGAGAGTCCGATGCCGATCGTTCCCGAGGGGCACGTGAGCCCGCGCCCGGTGAAGAACCGGCTCTGGTGGCCCGCGGTCGGCCTGGCCGCCCTCACGGCGGTGACCGGCTGCGGATCGCAGCAGGACCCGGCCCCGGCGGCCGGACCCGTGAAGTCCTCCGCACCCGCCACGGCCACACCGGGGGTCCCGGAGAACGACCCGGCGGACCTGCTGTCACGGGCGCGGGCGGCCATGGACGCCGGGACCGGGTGGACCTTCGCGGTGACGGGCGAGGAGTCACTTGAACTGACCGGTGCGCCGAAGGAGCAGGGCAGCGCCGCCTCGTACTCCGCCACGGTGGAGCGGACCGGCAGTCCGGAGGCCCTGCACCAGAGCGGCACGGTGCTCAGCAAGGGCAAGCGCAAGGCCGAGGAGGTGTTCGCCGTGGACGGCACCGGATACGTACGGAAAGGCGCACCCGGCGCCCCGTGGACCAAGGGTCCACTGACCGACCCGGAGATCGCCGCCAAGGTGGAGGACCCGCTGGCCGCGCTCGCCTCCTTCGCCGCGTACGCCGAGCGGGACGAGCGGATCGAGGTCACCACGGTCGGCGGCGAGATCAGGCTCAGGCTGCGGATCCCCGCCGCGCACCTGGCCGACCGGACGGAGCGACCGGCCGTCGCGAAGGCCGCGCGGGAGTTCCGGCCCACCCTGGACAAGCTGCGGAAGGCCGGGGTCACGGCGGGCGAGGAGCGCATCGTGCTGACCGGCCTCGAGGAGGTCCTCGTCCTGGACGCGCGCACCCACCGGATGGCCTCCTACCGGTCCTCCTTCGGCTTCGCCGTCCCGCACGAGGGCCGGCAGCTCCGGTACGAGCAGGAGCTCCGGGCGGACACGCGGGGGTCCTTCACCGGCCGGATCGAGGTTCCCGCCGCAGCCCGGTAGGCCCGCTCGACCGGAACCCGGGTGTGAGGTACCGGTCGAGCGGGGGCTCCCGGGCGAGCACGGCTCCGATGGTGAACGCGAAGGTGAGGGCGGCGCACACCACGATGAGCCAGGAGAGCAGGGTCAGGACCAGGCCGAGGGAGCCGTAATCGCCCAGGGCTCTGTTGAGGGCGCCCGGCATGTAGAGGCGTGCCGTGAGGCCGAGGGCCGTGGCGGCGGTGCCGGCCAGGAGGGCGCCGGGCAGGAGCGGCAGCCAGTCGATCCGCTTGGCGAGCAGGAGGTGCTGGGTCCACAGCCACACTCCCGTGGTGACCAGGAAGTACAGCGGAAGGCCCAGCCAGCCCCCGGCCCCGAAACCGTCGCGGACGGGTGCCTGGAGGAGCACCACCACGACCAGCGCGAGCAGCCACACCAGCCACCGCCAGGCCGCGATCCGGGTCCCGGCCCTGGGCAGCCCCCAGGCCCGTTCGCACACCCGGGCCATGGCGCGGCTGAAGCTCGTGGCCGAGACCAGGGCGACGAGGGCGCCGACGATGCCGGTGGTCTCCCGGAGGCCGTCGGCGTCGGGCTGGTCGAGGACCTGCTGGAGTTCGTGGTCGGCCGCGCCGGTCAGCCCGAACATGACGCGGAGGGACTCGCGCAGCTGGTCGCGTACGGCGAGCGGGGCGAAGGCGGCCAGGGCGAACAGGAGGGGCACCGCGGCCAGGAACGCCTGGGCCGCGAGCCGCGTGGCCGCGTCCAGGAGGTTCCCGCTGACGAGTCTGCCGGTCAGTTCCGTGAGTACGGGGAAGCGGCGCTCGGCTCCGGTCCGGATGCTCCGCACCCGGGTCGCCCATGACATCCCGCCTCCCGACCCCACCCGGCCCGTCCAGTCATTGGACGCCGATGGCGGTGATCGCGCGAGCCGGGCGGGGCGATCGGGAGGCCCCGGTGTCAGGGACTGGTCGTGGAGACCGCGTACACCCGGGGGAAGGCGGGGTCGGTGAGGTCGACGGTGATGTCGGTCCGCGGCCGGGGGGCCTCGCGGGTGACGGTGGTGCCCGCCCAGGTCATGCCGTCGGCGAAGGTCCAGCCGGCGATGTCGGCGTCGCGCTCGCCGACGGTGATCCGGCCCGGGGTGAGCGCGGAGCGGGCGGTCCCGGACTCGGCGAGGAAGGCGTCGAGACCGCCGGCGGTCATCGTGAACTGGACGTACAGCCTGCTGGTCTTCCAGTTGCTGGTCTCGTAGTAGGCGACGCCCCAGGCCCCGGAGGGGATCGGGACCTCGAAGACCCGGCGCTTCATCAGCGAGGGCCAGTTGTCCTGGAGGCCGGCCGCCGAGGACTCGCGCTCCTTGTCGCGGCCGCTGTCGCGGCTCTGACCCGCGGAGATGACGAGGTAGCCGGCCGGGATGCCGACGAGGAGCACGATGATGACCGCCGTCAGCCAGCGGCGGCGGATCATGTGCCGGTGGTCCTCGGGCAGCTTGTCCTGCGGGGGGCGGGGCGGGGCGGACTGGTGGGGCAGGGTCATGAAGGGGGGTCCTCGGGGGTACGTGCGGCCCGGGCCGAGGTCCCGTTGCGCAGGGCCTGGGCGTAGCGCTCGTACCGTTCGTACCGCTCGACGCGGCGCCGGTTGGCACGGCGGAAGCGGCGGGCGACGAGCCGGGCGAGGTCGGCGGCGCCGACCATGCCGGCCTCGGGGCCGAGCTGGGCGCGGGTGATGCGGGCCTCGGGGCGGTAGCCGCGGCCGGTGAGGTGGCGGCGGAAGGCGTCCCTGGCGGGGCCGATGAGCAGGTCGTCGGCGGCGGAGACGCCTCCGCCGATGACGAAGCAGGAGGGGTCGAGGGCGGCGGCGAGGTTGGCGATGCCGACGCCGAGCCACTGGCCGATGTCCTGGAACAGCTCGACGCACATGGCGTCGCCCTCGCGGGCGAGCTCGGTGATGAGGGGGCCGGTGATCTCGGGGATGTTCCCCTTGACCCGCTCGATGATCTCGTACGCGACCGGGGAGTCGGCGGCGGCCAGCTCGCGGGCCTCGCGGACCAGGGCGTTGCCCGAGCTGTACTGCTCCCAGCAGCCGCGGTTGCCGCAGGGGCAGCGGTGGCCGCCGGGGACGACCTGCATGTGGCCGAACTCCCCGGCGACGCCGTACTTGCCCCGCTTGACCTGGCCGTCCTCCAGGATGGCGCCGCCGATGCCGGTGCCGAGGGTGATCATGACGAGGTGGTCCTCGCCTCGTCCGGCGCCGAAGCGCCACTCGGCCCAGGCGGCGGTGTTGGCGTCGTTGTCGACCATGACGGGGACGGCGAGGCGGCTCTGGAGGGCGTCGCGGAGGGGTTCGTTGCGCCAGGCGAGGTGCGGGGCGAAGAGGACCCTGGCCCGGTCTGCGTCGACCCAGCCGGCCGCGCCGATGCCGACGGCGTGCACGTCGTGCCGGTCGGAGAGGTCCAGGACCAGCTCGACGATGGTGTCCTCGACGACCTTGGGGCTCTTGGACTTGTCCGGGGTCTCGGTGCGGAGCTTCTCCAGGATGTTGCCGTCGGCGTCGACGACGCCGGCCATCACCTTCGTGCCGCCGATGTCGATGCCGACGGTCGGCACCCGGGGCGCCGTCAGGTGGGAGCGCCGCTCCCGGGTCCCGACGGTCCGCAGCACGGTCCCGCGGGCGGCTCCCCGGTGGGCGAGGTCACGGTAGGTACTCATCGGCTCCGATTCTGCCAGGTGGGGTGTGAAGGGGCCGTTACGCGCCGGTCGGCCGCTCCAGTTCGTGGCGCAGGTCCTCCAGCTCGCTGCCGCCCGCCATCTGCCGGGTCAACTCGTCGAGCGTGACGGAGTCCTTGGTGTGGCTCGCGGCCATGACGCCCCGCTTGAGGAGGACGAAACGGTCGCCGACGAGGTAGGCGTGGTGCGGGTTGTGGGTGATGAGAACCACTCCGAGGCCTTCGTCGCGGGCGGCCGCCACGTACTTCAGGACGACCCCGGACTGCTTGACGCCGAGCGCGGCGGTCGGCTCGTCGAGGACGAGGACCTTGGCGCCGAAGTGGACCGCGCGGGCGATGGCCACGCACTGGCGCTCGCCGCCGGAGAGGGTGCCGATGGGCTGGTCGACGTCACGGAGGTCGATGCCCATGCGGAGCAGCGCCTCGCGGGTCGTGGTCCGCATCAGCTCGACGTCGAGCCGCTTGAGCGGTCCCCTGCCCTTCGTGGGCTCGGAGCCGAGGAAGAAGTTCCGCCAGACCGGCATGAGGGGGACGACGGCGAGGTCCTGGTAGACGGTGGCGATGCCCCGGTCGAGGGCGTCGCGCGGGTTGGCGAGGGTGACCTCCTCGCCCTCGATGCGGAAGGTTCCGGCGTCGTGCCGGTGGAGGCCGGCGACGATCTTGATGAGGGTGGACTTGCCGGCGCCGTTGTCGCCGAGGACGCAGGAGATCTCGCCCGCGTTCACTTCCAGGGAGACGCCTTCGAGGGCGCGGATGTTGCCGTAGTACTTGCTGACGTCGTCCAGCTCCACGAGCGGAGTGGTCATTTCGTGGCCTCCACGCGCTTGCGGATCCAGGCGTTCAGCAGGGTCGCCAGGAGGAGCATCGCTCCCAGGAAGAACTTGAACCAGTCGGGGTTCCACTCGGCGTACACGATGCCCTTGCTGGTCATGCCGAAGATGAGGGCGCCGACCGCCGAGCCGATGGCCGAGCCGTATCCGCCGGTGATCAGGCAGCCGCCGATGACGGCCGCGATGATGTAGATCAGCTCGTTCCCGACGCCTTCGCCCGACTGGACGACGTCGAAGGAGAGGAGCAGGTGCTGGCCGGAGATCCAGGCGCAGAAGGCGACGCCCATGTAGAGGCCGATCTTCGTGCGGTGGACGGGGACGCCGACCGCGCGGGCCGCGTCGGCGCCGCCGCCGACGGCGAAGATCCAGTTGCCGAAGCGGGTGCGGAGCAGGATCCAGGTGGCGAGCGCGACGAGGGCGAACCACCACAGGATGGTGACCTTGAACTCGACGCCGCCGATCGTCGCCTCCGAGGCGAAGAGCTTCCGCGCGGAGGGGAAGCCCTCCATGTCGGCGATGGTCTTGGTGGAGACGGTGCCGCTGATCAGCTTGGTGAGGCCCAGGTTCAGACCGGACAGCATGAGGAAGGTGCCGAGCGTGATGATGAAGCTGGGCAGCTCGGTGCGGGTCAGCATGAAGCCGTTGAAGGCGCCGATCGCCAGGGTGACGAGCAGCGAGACGCCGACGCCGACCCAGACGTTCGCCGTCATCTGGTAGCTGAACATCGAGGAGACCAGCGCGGAGCTGGTGACCAGGACACCGGCGGAGAGGTCGAACTCGCCGCCGATCATCAGCAGGGCGACCGGGACGGCCATGATGCCGATGGTGGAGGCCGCGTAGAGGACCGTGCCGAGGCTGGAGGGCTTGAGGAAGCTGTCGGCGGCCACCGCGAAGAAGACGAAGACGGCGATCGCGCCGACGACCGAGCCGAGTTCGGGGCGGGCGAGCAGCTTCTTCAGGGGGGTGGTGCGCAGCAGCCGTTCGTCGACGTGGTCGACACCGTCCGACGGCGGGGCGGTGGAGCTCATCGGGTGCCCCGATCCGCGTACTCCTTCAGCGCGGCGGCCTGGTCCCTGGTGATGATCTGGGGACCGGTCAGGACCGGCTTGCCGCCGCCGAGGACGTCGGCGTTGTAGCGGTAGAGCCAGAGCAGGTCGACGGCCTCGTAGCCCTGGAGGTAGGGCTGCTGGTCGACGGCGAAGCCGAGGGTGCCGGCCTGCAGTGCGGTCGCGACCTTGGCGTTGAGGTCGAAGGTGTCGACCTCGGCCTTGCTGCCGGCGCCCTTCGCGGCCTGGACGGCGGTGTCGGCGAAGGGGGCGCCGAGGGTGACGACGGCGTCGACGTCCTTGTCGGACTGCAGCTTGGCCTCGATGGAGGCCTTGACGTCGGGCATGTTGGTGCCGTCGACGTACAGGTTCACCAGCTCGCCGCCGAAGGTCTTCTTCACTCCGGCGCAGCGCTGCTCGTGGCCGACGTTTCCCTGCTCGTGCAGGACGCAGAGGGCCTTCTTCCGGCCGCGCCTGTCGAGTTCCTCGCCGACGGCCTCGCCGGCGACGGTCTCGTCCTGGCCGATGTGGGTGAGCGCTCCGTAGGCCTTGGACTGCTCGGCGCCCGAGTTCACGGTGATCACCGGGATGCCGGCCTTGACGGCCTTCTCGACGGCGGCCTTCATGGCGTCGGGCTTGGCGAGGGTGACGATCAGTCCGTCGACGCCCTTGGCGACGTACGAGTCGACCAGCTGCGCCTGCTGCTGGGCCTCGTCGTTGTGGGCGTAGAGGAAGTTGATGTTGTCCTTGGCCGCGGCCTGCTTGGCGCCCTTCTGGACGATGTCCCAGAAGGTGTCGCCGTCGCCCGAGTGGGTCACCATCGCGAAGGTCCACCGGGGGGTGTCGACGGCCGCCCTGCCCTGGGCCTCGGCGGCCTTGCGGGCGTCCTCCGCCCGCTTCCCGCCGGTGCTGCTGCACCCGGCGAGCGCCGCGGTGAGTGCGAGGGCGAGCACGGCGCCGACTGCGGCGCGTACCCCTCCTGTCCGAAGCCTGGTCACGAGGCCGTGCCCTCCTTTGTGTCCTTCTGCGTGCATTGCAGTATCGGTCATGCGGGTGGTGGCGCTGGTGCGGGCCCCCCTGGAGCGGCTACGGACGGACCATCAGCTGGAACTCGAAGGAGTAGCGGGTGGCCCGGTAGAGGTGGGAGCCGTACTCGACGGCGCGTCCGGTGTCGTCCAGGGTGACGCGCTCCATGGTGAGCAGCGGCGCGCCCTCCGGCTCGTCGAGGAGCGCGGCCTCCTCGGCGGTCGCGGCGCGGGCGCCGACGGCCTGACGGGCGCTGTGCAGGGTGAGCGCGGCGGAGCGGAGCAGGTGGTAGAGGCCGGTGGTCTCCAGGCGTTCGGTGTCGGGGTCGACGAGACCCGGGGGCAGGTGGTTGCGCAGGTACGCCATCGGCTCGCCGTGCGCGGTGCGGAGCCGTTCGAGGTAGTGGACCTCGGTTCCCTCGGGTACGCCGAGGGCGGCCGCGACCGGCCCCGCGGCGGGTTCCGGGCGGTTGACCAGGACCCGGGTGGCGGGGCGCTGTCCGGCGGCGGCGAGGTCGTCGTAGAGGCTGCTGAGCTCCATGGGGCGGCGGACCCTGCCGTGCAGAACCTGGGTGCCGACGCCCCGGCGGCGGACCAGGAGGCCCTTGTCGACGAGGGACTGGATGGCCTGGCGGACGGTGGGCCGGGAGAGGCCCAGGCGGGTGGCGAGGTCGATCTCGTTGCCGAGGAGGGTGCCCGGGGTGAGCGTCCCGTTCTCCACGGCGCTCTCCAGCTGCTGGGCGAGCTGGAAGTAGAGCGGGACCGGACTGGTGCGGTCCACGGAGAGCGGGGGCAGGGGGGAGCCGGACTGCTTGGGCACGGGGGGAGCGTAGCCCGGGGCGTTGACGACCGGAAGCTGATGACGGGAAGTCGTGACGTCCGGTTGTCCTGACAAATCCTTGACAGTCGGGCCGCCCGGCTCCACGGTGGGGCCATGCGCATCGGACTGATCGGTACGGGACGGATCGGGAGTTTCCACGCGGGGGTGCTGGCCCGGCATCCGGAAGTCGAATCGCTGGTCGTGGCGGACGCGGACGCCGTCCGGGCGGCCGGGGTGGCGGAGGCGCTCGGCGCGGAGGCGGCGCCGGACGTGGACGCGCTGCTCGGGCACGCCCTGGACGCCGTGGTGATCGCCTCGGCGACGGCCGCGCACGCGGAGCTGATCGCCCGCGCCGCCCGGGCGGGCCTGCCGGCCTTCTGCGAGAAGCCGATCGCCCTGGACGTGCCGGGGACGCTGAGGGCGCTCGACGCGGTGACGGAGGCGGGCACGGCGCTCCAGCTGGGGTTCATGCGCCGCTTCGACGCGGGGTACCGGGCGGCGCGCGAGGCCGTGCGGTCGGGGCGGCTCGGCCGGCTGCACACGGTGCGGGCGGTCACCTCCGACCCGGAGCCGCCGCCCGCCGCGTACCTGCCGCTCTCCGGCGGCCTCTTCCGCGACTGCCTCGTGCACGACTTCGACGTCGTCCGCTGGGTGACCGGGCGGGAGGTCGTCGAGGTGTACGCGACGGGCTCGGACACCGGCCCGGCGATGTTCCGGGAGGCGGGCGACGTGGACACGGCCGCGGCCGTGCTCACCCTGGACGACGGCACGCTCGTGACCGCGACCGCGACCCGGTGCAACGGCGCCGGCTACGACGTCCGCATGGAACTGGCGGGCGAGCGGGACCAGATCGGGGTGGGCCTGGACGACCGGACCCCGCTCGCCTCGGTGGAGCCGCAGGGCCCGCCCGCCCCGGGCAAGCCCTGGCCCGGCTTCCTGGAGCGGTTCGCCCCCGCGTACGAGGCGGAACTGGACGCCTTCGTACGGCTGGTGCGCGGCGAGGCGCCCAACCCCTGTGACGGCCGGGAGGCCCTGGCGGCGCTCCGGATCGCCGAGGCGTGCGAGCGCTCGCGCCGGGAGCGGGGGCCGGTGCGGGTGGCTTAGGCTCCCCCGGCGGCCCGGTTTCTGGGGGTGGCGCGGTTTCAGGGGGCCGCGATTTCAGGGGGCCGCGGGCTCACCACCGGACCGGGAGGTGGCGGACGCCGCGCATGAGGAGACCCGGCAGCCACTCCCAGGGCGCGCCCTCGGGGTCGAGTTCCAGCCGGGGGAAGCGCTCCAGGAGCGTCCGTAGGGCGATCCTGCCCTCCAGGCGGGCGAGCGGCGCGCCCAGGCAGTAGTGGATGCCGTGGCCGAAGGCGAGGTGGCCCCTGGTGTCGCGGCGGATGTCGAAGCGGTCGGGTTCGGGGAAGCGGGCCGGGTCCCGGTCGAGCGCGCCGATCCCCACCAGGACGCTCTCTCCCGCCGGGATGACGGTGTCTCCGATGGCGAAGGGCTCCCGGGTGAAGCGGAAGGTGCCGGTCTCCACCGGCCCGTCGTACCGCAGGGACTCCTCGATCGCCCCGTCGAGGAGGTCCGGTTCGGCGCGCAGGGCGGCGAGCTGCTCGGGGTGGGTGAGCAGGTTGCGGACGGTGTTGGAGATCAGGTTGACGGTGGTCTCGTGGCCGGCGATGAGCAACAGGTATGCCATGGCGCGGAGTTCGGGCCCGGAGAGCCGGTCGCCGTCCTCGGCGCGGGCGGCGATCAGGCCGGAGAGCAGGTCGTCGGCGGGCCCGGCGGCCCGCTTGTCCTCGATGAGCTCGTCGAGGTAGCCGCCGAAGCCCTCCAGGGCGTCGAGGATGCCCCGGTCTCCGGTCGGGGTGACGAGCTCGTTGGACCAGCCGCGGAAGGTCTCGCGGTCCTCGGCGGGGACGCCGAGGAGCTCGCAGATGACGGTGATCGGCAGCGGGAAGGCGTAGGCGTCGACGAGGTCGGCGCGGCCGGCCGGTTCCATCGCGTCGGCGAGCTCGTGGGTGAGCCGCTCGATGCGGGGGCGCAGGCCCTCGACCCGGCGGCCGGTGAACTCCGCCGTGACCAGGCGGCGCAGCCGGGTGTGGTCGGGGGCGTCCGCCGCGAGGAGGTGGACGCCGATGACGTCCTCCTCCGGGGGCCGGACGCCGATGACGGACGGGGACTTGGCGAGCCGGGGATCGGCGAGCGCCGCGCGCCCTTCCTCGTGGCCGACGATCAGCCAGAACTGGAAGCCGTCGGGCATCCGCACCTCGTGGACGGGACCTGCTTCACGGAGCTTCGCGTAGTAGGGGTACGGGTTCGCGGTGAAGTCCGCGCCGTACTCCCCCAGTTCGATGACGGACATCGAAGCAGACTATCCGACTGGCCTCCGTCCACCTCGTCCAGCAGCCCCGCGTCATGGACCAGGAGCGCGGTCTGGACGCGGTTGTCGGGGCCGAGCTCGGCGAGGATCCGGGAGGCGTGGGCCTTGACCGTGGGGACGCTCGTGTACAGCCCGGCGGCGATCTCGGCGTTCGACCGGCCGCGCCCGACGGCGACGGCCACCTCCCTCTCGCGGGCGCCGGAGGACGCGGAACACCGCCCCGCCGCGTCCTTGATCACCGTCACCGTCGACGGCGTCGACGGCGGAGCCCGGGACCACTTCACCCGCCCGTCCCCGACCTTCGGTAATCGCGGATCCCCGCCGGGCGTGATCTTCCACTTGGCGTTGGCCGTGAACCGGACAGCCTGCCGGTTGTCCCGCTTGGACTCGAACCGGGGCGCACCTGTCCGGGGACGCTTGCCCTTCAGGCCGTCGAAGAAGTTGCGGTACGCGGTGTCCAGGTCCCGCGGCGACTGCCGAAGCACCACGTCGGACACCTCACCGAGCCAGGACCGATACGATCACCGAGCCGCGATCCGACACCGGAACGCTCAACAGCGAAGACCTGAGCGGGCGGCCCCCCGGCGGTCAGGCGCTCGCGCGGTCGAGGCGGGTGACCTCGGCGAGGTGCTCGGCCATGCGGTGGGACACGGAGCCGCTGGTGTAGAGGACGGATCCGATGACGGCCACGGGCACGGACGCGCCGAGAACGGCGAGGAGTTCGGGCCAGTCGCGCTCGTTGACGCAGCGGCTGTCGCTGTTGTGGAGGTTCTCGCTGGTGAACCGGGAGGTGCACTCGCGGCTGCGCTCACCGGTCTCGTAGGGCGTGAAGAGGAGCACCGCGAGCCAGATCCACAGGAGCACGGCCACGGCGAGGAGTCCGAGACCCCATGCCCGGGTGCGGCGGGCCCGGGCGCGGAACGCATTGTCGTACACCAGTGAACGCATGGTCGAAGAACTTACCCGGCGTCCTCGTCGGCCGTGCGGCGGCCCCAACTGGTGCCCGCGAGCACGAGGATCGCGCCCGCGAGGCCGAGGACGCCGGGGCGGTCGCCGGCGAGGGCGATGC
Organism: Streptomyces sp. NK15101; assembly: GCF_020400725.1. GTDB lineage: Bacteria > Actinomycetota > Actinomycetes > Streptomycetales > Streptomycetaceae > Streptomyces. Next base: position 19,116 of record NZ_JAINVG010000032.1, read on the forward strand.
CCGCGGCGGCGGCCCAGAGCGGTTCCGTGCCGAGGAGGAGGCTGACCCGGGAGGGCGAGGAACGGCGGACGGCCCACATCTGCACGAAGAAGGCGAAGAGCGTGCAGAAGACGGAGAGGAAGAGGAGCCCGGCCCACTCGCGCGGGCCGAAGTCGAGGGCGACGGCCCAGGGCGGGGCGCCGGTGCCGGGGAGGGCGGCGATGACGGCGAACACGGCCACGGCGGAGCCGAGCTGGACGGTGGTGAGGGAGAGCGAGTCGGCCGACCGGACCGCCTCGATCCGGGACATGGCCAGGACGTGGACGGTGCGGGCGAGGGCTGCGAGCAGCATGAGCAGATCGCCCGGGGAGGGGGCGGTGAAGCCTCCGCCCTGGGTCAGCAGGACGACGCCGGCGACGGAGAGCGCGGCGGCGGCGAGGAAGGCGCGGGGCGGCCTGACCCGGGTGACGGCGGCCTCGGCGAGCGGGGTGAAGATCATGGTGAGGCTGATGATCAGGCCTGCGTTGGTGGCGGAGGTGTGGACGACGCCGTACGTCTCCAGGAGGAAGATCCCGCTGAGGATCAGTCCGAGGGTCGCGGCGCCGCGCCACTGGGCCGCGCTCAGGGCCCGGAGCCTGCTCCACCCGGCGGCGACGAGGACGGGCAGCACCACCGCGAACCGCAGCACGAGGACCGCGACGACGGTGTGGCCGGTGGTGATGCCCTTGGCCGCGAGATAGCTGGCGCCCCAGACTACGGCGACGAGCAGGACGGGGAGGTCGGTGAGCCAGGCGCGGCGCGGGGCGCCGAGGGGCAGGGGTGCGGCGATCGACGACGAAGCTGACATCGCGGGCCGGTTCTCCAACTCTTCCGGAGGGGTGGAGACTTCGACGGCTCGCACTCGGGGCGATCACCGTAACCGGGACGGGCCCGTGGTGGCTACACCTTTTCCTCGGTCCGCATCAGTAGCTGCCGTACGCGGGGCGGCCGGCCAGTTCGTACGTGTGGAGGGCGACGCCCGTGGAGGTGGTGCGTGCGTCGGTGAGGCGGAAGGCGGTGGGACGGACCCCGTCGGTGAAGAGGCGGCGGCCGGTGCCCAGGACCACGGGGAAGACGTGCAGGTGGAGGGTGTCGATGAGGTCGTGGTCGAGGAGGGTCCGGGCGAGGCCCGCGCTGCCGTGCATCTGGATCTCGCCGTCGGTGCGCTCCTTGAGGGCGGCGACCTCTTCGACGACGTCGCCGCGGAGCAGGGTGGTGTTCTCCCAGTCGGCGGAGGTGAGGGTGGTCGTGGCGACGTACTTGGGGAGGGCGTTGAGCTTGGAGGCGACGGGGTCGGCGGGGTCGGTGTGCTTGGGCCAGTAGCCCGCGAAGATGTCGTACGTGCGGCGGCCGAGGAGGAAGGCGGTCGGCCGGTCGAAGATCTCGGTGATGCGCCGTCCGAAGTCCTCGTCGCCGAACGGCACGGACCAGCCGCCGTGCTCGAAGCCGCCGCTGGGGTCCTCCTCGGGGCCTCCGGGTGCCTGGATGACGCCGTCGAGGGTGAGGAACTGGGTGAGGCTGAGGGTGGCCATGGCGGGTGCCCTTTCTGTTCTCCGGACCATCGTGTCTCACCCCTTCCGACTCCACCGCCCGGCGGAAGTCATCGGTGACCGGGGCGGCATCTCGGTGATCGGGTCGGCGTCCGATTCCCGCCAGCGTCCGGGCGCCCCGCCCACTTTCATTGAACTCGCAACCAGTTGGTTCTTCTACGGAGGTTTCGGGATGTCCACGATGAACGGCACGGCGGTTCTGGTGACGGGTGGCAGCCGGGGGATCGGCGCGGCGACGGCTGTGCGGCTGGCCCGGGAGGGCGCCGACGTGGCCTTCACCTACGTCCAGGACGAGGCGCGGGCCAAGGAGGTCGCCGGGCGGATCGAGGCGGCCGGCCGCAAGGCGCTGCCCCTGCGGGCCGACGCGGCGGACGCCGGGGACGCGGCGGGCGCGGTGGAGTGGGCCGCGGACGCCCTCGGCCGCCTCGACGCCCTGGTGAACAACGTCGGCGCCGGCGTCCTCGGTCCGCTGGAGTCGCTCTCCCTCGCGGACGTGGACCGGGTCCTCGCGGTGAACGTCCGGGCGGCCTTCCTCGCCTCGCAGGCTGCTGCGGCGCGGCTGCCCGAGGGCGGCCGGATCGTCACCATCGGCACCTGCATGACCCAGCGGGTGCCGGGCCCCGGCGGGAGCCTCTACACGATGAGCAAGGCGGCGCTGATCGGCCTGACGAAGGCGCTGGCGCGGGAGCTGGGCGGGCGCGGCATCACGGCGAACATCGTCCATCCCGGTCCCGTCGACACCGACATGAACCCGGCGGACGGGCCGTACGCGGAGGGGCAGGCGGCCATGACGGCGCTCGGCCGCTTCGGCACCCCGGACGAGGTGGCGGCGATGGTCGCCTTCCTGGCGGGCCCCGGCGGGCGGTACGTGACGGGCGCCGAGTTCTCGGTGGACGGCGGGCACGCCGCGTAGGGCTCGGACGCGGGACGGAGCCCACGGAAAGGGGTGGCGCGAGGGCGCACCGGTGCTGTCGGGTCGGTGCGCCCTCGCGGGCCGGGCGGGGTGTCGTGCCCGCCCAGTCGGTGGAGGAGCCGGTCAGCCGCCGAGCTCCTGGTGGCGGGCGGTCAGCCGCGCCGTGCCGGCCTCCGTGAGGGAGCCGAAGAGACGGAGGCGGGAGATGCCGCCGTCCGGGTAGATGTCGATCCGGACGCGGGAGCCGACGGCCGGGGCGTCGAGCACGAACCGGTGGTTGGTGTCGGGCTGGAGGCGGGTCCGGGGCAGGATCTCGGTCCACTCCTCCGAGCCCTCGGCCGCGACGGAGAGGGCGGCCCAGCCCGCGCTGTTGCCCTTGAGGTAGGCGGTGTCGATCTCGACGGCGCGGATCTCGGACTCGGCGACCAGGCCGTAGCGGATCCAGTCGTTGCCCTTGTCGCGGCGGCGGCGGGTCTCCCAGCCGTCGTCCATCTTGCGGGAGCGGCCCGGCTGGATGGTGTTGGTGGCCGGGGAGTAGAAGCGGTCCGAGGCGTCCTCGACCCGGCCGCCGTTCTCCAGGGCCGCGAGGTCGAAGGTGCCGAGCACGCCGAGCCACGCCGGGTCCGGGGCGACCTCGCCGTAGACGCGGAGGCGGGCGATGCCGCCGTCGGGGTGCTGGTTGACGCGCAGGTGCGTGAAGCGCTGCTCGACGTCGACGGCGAAGCCGTTGGCGGCGTGGCCGCCGACCGCGGTGCGCGGGACCAGCGTCGTCCACTTCACGTCGTCGGCGAGGAGCTCCTCGGGCGAGGGCGAGCCGGCCACGGAGGTGGCCTCGACGGAGACGGCCTGCGGGTAGTTGCCGCGGAAGTGGGCGGTGTCGACGACGATGCCGCGGATCACGCCGGGCGCGCCGAGGCGTACGAGGGCCCAGTCGTGGTCGTCCTCGGTGGGGTGCGGCTGCTGGGCCGAGACACCGCGACGGCGGCGGGTCTCCCAGCCGTCCATGATCTTGCCCTTGTGGCCGAAGTGCTCGGGGTCGAACTCGGCGGACTCGGGCTTGAGGAGGTTCTCGCGCTCGGCGAAGAACTCGTCGTTGGCCGCGATGACGCCCGCGCCCAGGCGCCGGTCCGCGAGGTCCGCGTACTGGGTGAAGGGGAAGTCGGCCGTCCGGTAGTCGGCGTACGGGTCGCCACCGCCGTAGGGGCTGGCGTCACCGGTGAAGCTGGGTATGGACGACACGTCAGTTGTTCCTTTCGAGGAGGCGGCCGGAGGGCTCGGCGAGGGTGCCGTGGTCGGCGATCCGCTCTCCACGCAGCCAGGTGGAGGTGACGACGCCGCTGAGGGTCTTGCCCGCGTAGGCGGTGATGCGGTTGCGGTGCTGGAGCTCGGCCGGGTCGACGGTGAAGGTGGCGTCGGGGGCGAGGACGGCGAAGTCGGCGTCGCGGCCGGCCTCGATGGCGCCCTTGCGGGTGAGTCCGGCGAGCCGGGCCGGGCCCTCGGACATCCAGCGGACCACGTCCTCCAGGGTGTGGCCGCGGCGGCGGGCCTCGGTCCAGATGGCCGGCAGGCCGAGCTGGAGGGAGGAGATGCCGCCCCAGGCGGAGGCGAAGTCCGGGGTCTTCAGGTCGGCGGTGGACGGGGAGTGGTCGGAGACGATGCAGTCGATCGTGCCGTCCGCGAGCCCCTGCCACAGGGCGTCCTGGTTCGAGGCCTCGCGGATGGGCGGGCAGCACTTGAACTCGGTGGCGCCGTCCGGGATCTCCTCGGCGGTGAGCGTGAGGAAGTGCGGACAGGACTCGACGGTGATCTTCACGCCCTCGGCCTTGGCCGCGGCGAGGGCCGGCAGCGCGTCCGAGGAGGAGAGGTGCAGGACGTGGACGCGGGCGTTGAGCCGGCGGGCCTGGTTGATCAGGTTCTCGATGGCCGTGTTCTCGGCGTCGCGGGGGCGGGAGGCGAGGAAGTCGGCGTACGCGCCGCCCGACCGCTGGGGCGCGGCGGCGAGGTGGTGCGGGTCCTCGGCGTGCACGATCATCAGGCCGTCGAAGCCGGAGATCTCGGCGAGCGAGTTGGCCAGCTGCTCCTGGTCGAGCTCCGGGAACTCCTCGACGCCGGAGGGCGAGAGGAAGCACTTGAAGCCGAAGACGCCGGCGTCGTGGAGGGGGCGCAGGTCCTTGACGTTGTCGGGCAGGGCGCCGCCCCAGAAGCCGACGTCGATGTGGGCCTTGCTGCGGGCGACCTCCTGCTTGACGCGCAGGTGCTCCACGGTGGTGGTGGGGGGCAGCGAGTTGAGCGGCATGTCGAGCAGGGTGGTGATGCCGCCGGCGGCGGCCGCGCGGGTGGCGGTCCAGAAGCCCTCCCACTCGGTGCGGCCCGGGTCGTTCACGTGGACGTGGGTGTCGACGAGTCCGGGCAGGACGACGTCGTCGCCGACGTCCTCGAGCCGGGCGCCGGCGGGCACCTCGGCGTCGTACGGCAGCACGGCCGCGATCGTCCCTCCGGAGACGGCGATCGACGCCGGGCGCGTTCCCTCGGGGGTGATGACGCGTGTCGAGCGCAGGACCAGGTTGACGTCCACCCGTACCCCTTCTTCAAGCACTTCAGCGGAAATTTCAACGAACTGTTGAAAAGGAGTCTTCACTTCCGAACGAGGGGTCGTCAAGGGCACACTTCCAGCATCGGTCGCCGGTGGGCCCGACTCGGAGCTTTCCACAAAGTGGAATGGAAATTTCGTACAGTAGAACGTAGCTCCGCACATGCGAGCCGGGCCCGGACCGCTCCGGGCCGTCACCGACACCGGACAAACACCCCCTGACCGGCGCTGACGCCGATACCGGGACCGTGTGCCCCGGCCGGCGGCCCGGTAGGCTGCTGCCTTGCCCGCCTGCCCCGAAAGGACCGTTGACGTGCCGACGTCCAGCGCCAGCACCACCGACGCCGCCAAGCCCGCCGCGAGCGGAGGCGTCCAGTCCCTCGAGCGCGCCTTCGACCTCCTGGAGCGGATGGCCGACGCCGGGGGCGAGGTCGGCCTGAGCGAACTCTCCGCCAGCAGCGGACTCCCGCTCCCCACCATCCACCGCCTGATGCGCACCCTCGTCGCCTGCGGTTACGTGCGCCAGCAGCCCAACCGCCGGTACGCCCTCGGCCCCCGGCTCATCCGGCTCGGCGAGTCCGCCTCCCGCCTCCTCGGCACCTGGGCCCGCCCCTACCTCGCGCGGCTGGTCGAGGAGACCGGCGAGACCGCGAACATGGCGCTGCTCGACGGCGACGAGATCGTGTACGTCGCGCAGGTGCCCTCCAAGCACTCCATGCGCATGTTCACCGAGGTCGGCCGCCGGGTCCTGCCGCACTCGACCGGCGTCGGCAAGGCACTCCTGGCGCACACGCCGGCGGAGGAGGTGCGGGCACTGCTCGCCCGCACCGGCATGCCGGCCGCGACCGAGAAGACCATCACCACGCCGGACGGCTTCCTCGACGCGCTCGTGGCGGTCCGCGAGACGGGCTACGCGGTCGACGACAACGAGCAGGAGATAGGGGTCCGCTGCCTCGCGGTCTCCGTACCGGACTCCCCCACCGCAGCGGCCATCTCCATCTCGGGCCCCGCGGGCCGCGTCACCGAGGCGGCCACGGAGAAGATCGTCCCGATCCTCCAGGAAGTGGCCCGCGAGCTCTCGGCCGCCCTGGCGAACACGGCGGGCAACGGCCAGGGCTGAGGCCGCCGTGGGGGTGGACATCGACGGGGTGGTCGAGGTGCGCGGCCGCGACGGCCGCTGGCGGTGCGCGCTCGACCTCCCGGAGTCCGCGCTCCGGCGCGACCGGAACGCCAGGGAGGTCCTCTTCGGCTTCGGCAGCGGGGGCCTCCAGGTGGAGCGGCCCCTGTTCGACCGGCGGGGCTGCCCGGACGACGTCTCGGACCCCGTCCCGAGCACCTGCGAGGAGCTGCACCACGGCCACTCGTACGCCACCTGGGCCGAGATCGCGGCCGTCGACTGGGACGGGCCGCTCTGCGACGGTCCCGACCGGAACCACATCGGCGCGTGGCGGCCGGGCCCGGACGGCGAGCTCGTACTCGACCACACTCCCTGGACCCCGATCGAGGTCCTCGACCTGGCGGAGGACCTCTTCGGCGAGGACCTGATGCCACCGGAGTGGCCGCCGGGCGGCGAGGTCCACTGGAACGGCGCCGTGTACCGTCCCGTGACCTGGACGCCCCGCATGTTCGTTCCGCCGGACGGCGACTGGGGCCCCGTGTGGGCGGCGATGCGGGAGCTCGCGGCCACCCACGGGGACGAGAACGTCCGCCTGGTGGTCTGGTTCGGCTGACGGGGTACGACAGGGCGGCGTACGGCAGGGCTCGGAGGCCTCAGGCCCGTACCGACTCCGCCAGGCGTCCGTCCTGGACCGTCACCGTGCGGTCCGTGCGGGCCAGGTGCGTGCGGTCGTGGGTGACCAGGACCGTCGCCGTCCCGCGCTCGGCCGTCAGCGCGGCGAGGAGGTCCATGACCGCCGCCCCCCGCTCGTGGTCCAGGGCGCTCGTGGGTTCGTCGACCAGGAGCACGGACGGCTCGTTCATCAGCGCCCGCGCGATGTTCACGCGCTGCCGCTGACCGCCCGACAGCTGGTGGGGCCGCCGGTGGGCCTGGTCCGCGAGGCCCACCGCGTCGAGGAGGCCCAGGGCCCGGTCCCGTACCGCCTTCGGGGAACGCCCCGACAGATGGGCCATCACCTGGAGCTGCTCCGCCGCGCTCAGCGAGGGCAGCAGATTGGGCTGCTGGAAGACGATCCCGATGTGCTCGCGGCGCAGTTCCGCCTTGGCGGCGGGGGTGAGCGCCCCCGTGTCCGTGCCCGCGACGACGACCCGCCCCTCGTCGGGGGTCACCAGGGTGGCGGCGACCGCGAGGAGGCTGGACTTGCCGGAGCCCGAAGGCCCGACGACGGCCGTGAGCGTGCCCGCGGGGACGGTCAGGTAGACGGCGTCGAGGGCGGTGAGCCGGCCGTCGCCGTCGGGGTAGGTGAGGGTGACGGCGTCGAGGACGAGGCTCATCGGGCGCTCCCGAGGGCGGTGAGGGGGTCGACGGCGGTGATCCGCCGGATGGACAGGGCGGCGCCGAGGACACCGAGGACGACGATCACGGCGGCCGGCCCGAGGACGGTGAGCGGTTCGAGGACGAAGGGCACGTTCCCGCCGCTGACGAGGGCGCCGATGCCGACCGCGAGCGCGGTGCCGAGCAGGGTGCCGGCGGTGAGCATGAGGACGGCCTGTCCGAGGGCGTCCTTGAGGAGGTACGGGGTGGAGGCGCCGAGTGCCTTGAGGACGGCGACGTCACCGCTGCGCTGGATGGTCCAGACGGTGAAGAAGGCTCCTATGACGAGCGCGGAGATGGCGAAGAGGAAGCCGCGCATCAGCTGCAGCGAGCCGTTCTCGGCCTGGTAGGACCCTATGGCGGTGAGGGCCCCGTCGAGGGTGCGGGCCTCGGTGCCGGCGGCCTCGTCGCCGGCGGCCCAGTCGACGCCGTCGCCGCTGAGCGCGATGACGGTGGCCTGCTCCCGCGCGGTGGTGCCGGTGCGGCCGAGCTCCTGCCAGTCGCCGAGGGAGGTCCACACCACGGGCGTGTGGCTGTACGAGGCGTCGCCGGAGACCGCGGCGACGGTGACCTCCAGGGCGCCGAGGCGGACGCGGTCGCCGGCGCGCACGGCCAGCTCCCGGGCCGCCGACTCGGACAGGACGGCCCTGCCCGCGCCGACGGCGCCGGGGGCGAGTCCCGCGTCCGGTGCCGTGCCGAAGGCGGAGACGGCGGCGGTGCGGTCCCCGGCGGCGGCGTTGAGGGTGCGGATGCCGAGCGGATCGGCCCCCGTCACCCCGGGCCGCTCCGCCCAGCCGCGCCACTGCTCCTCCGTCACCGTCGAGTTGGTGAAGGAGACCGACTGCCCGGACGGCGGCGCCGCGAAGGCCAGCCGGTCGGCGGGCAGACCGGTGATCGCGGAGATGTTCTCTCGCGCGAGTCCGGCGGTCAGCCCGGACAACAACCCCACGAGCAGGGTGATCAGCACGATCACGGTGCCCATGAGGGTGAAACGCCCCTTGGCGAATCTCAGGTCTCTCCATGCCACGAACATGCTGACCAGAGTGGGTCCGCGAGGGCCCCACGGGCATCGCGCCGCGGATGGCTCCGTAATCAAACTTTCGGTTGAGTCCGGATCGTCGCCCGCTGTCTACGCTGGAGGGATCATGGATCCCCGCTCGCTCACCCCCGCTTTCCGCGCGCTGCGCCTCTGTCTGCACCTCCTCGTGGCGGGGCTGCTCGTCCTGGCGGCGGTACGGGCCGACTCGGCCGCCGGGACGGCGATGGCGGCGGTCACGGGCGCGGTCTACGCGACCGGCTCGTACCTGCCGTCCGTGCGGAGTTCGCAGCGCGCCGCCGCCGCGTGGCTGGCGGTCCTCGGAGCGTCCTGGCTCGGGCTGCTCTGGCTCACCCCGGAAGCGCTCTGGCTGGCCTTCCCCCTGTACTTCCTCCAGCTGCACCTGCTGCCCACGCGCTGGTCACTGCCGGCCGTGGCGCTGACGGCGGGCGCGGCGATCCTCTCGTACGTGGGGCACGGCGCCGCGCTCAACCCGGGGGTCTTCATCGGGCCGCTGCTCGGCGCGGCGGTCGCGGTGGCGACGGTCCTCGGCTACCAGGCGCTGTACCGGGAGAGCGAACGGCGCCGCCGGCTCATCGAGGAGCTGATCGAGACGCGGGCGGAGCTGGCGGCGGCGGAACGGCACGCGGGGACGCTCGCCGAGCGGGAGCGGCTGGCGCGGGAGATCCACGACACGCTCGCGCAGGGCCTGTCCTCGATCCAGCTGCTGCTGCGGGCGGCCGAGCGGGTGCTGCCGCCGGACTCCCCCGCCGCGGATCACATCGGCCGGGCCCGCGAGGCGGCGCAGGACAACCTGGCGGAGGCACGGCGCTTCGTCCGGGCGCTCTCGCCGCCGGACCTGGAGCACGGCTCCCTCGCGGCGGCCCTGGAGCGGCTGTGCGAGCCGGGTGCCGGGCCGGCTCCGGAGGGTCCGGAGGGTCCGGAGGGTCCGGCCGGTGCGGGCCCGTACGGGCCGGGGCCCCGGGTCCGCTTCTCGGTGAGCGGCACGCCGGTCGAGCTGCCCACCCCGTACGAGGTGGCGCTGCTGCGGATCGCACAGTCGGCGCTCGCGAACACGGTGCGGCACGCCTCGGCCTCGCGCGCGGAGATCACCTTGTCGTTCATGGACGCGTCGGTGACCCTGGACGTGGTCGACGACGGCCGGGGATTCGACCCCGTGTCCGTGCGCCCTTCCTCGGACGGCGGTTTCGGGCTTCCGGCGATGCGCTCGCGGGCGGAGTCGCTCGGCGGCACGTTCACCGTCGAGTCGGCGCCCGGCCAGGGCACCGCCGTCGCCGTCTCCCTCCCCCTCCCCGCTGGAGCCTGAAGCATGACCATCCGACTCCTCCTCGCCGACGACCACCCGGTGGTACGGGCGGGCCTGCGCGCGGTCCTCGACACCGAGCCGGACTTCGCGGTGGTCGCGGAGGCGGCCACCGCCGAGCGCGCCGTGGAGCTGGCCGGCGCCGGGGGCGTGGACGTGGTCCTGATGGACCTGCAGTTCGGCGCCGGGATGCACGGCTCGGAGGCGACGGCGGCGATCACGGCGGCGCCGGGCGGCCCGAAGGTGCTGGTCCTGACGACGTACGACACGGACGCGGACATCCTGGCGGCAGTGGAGGCGGGCGCCTCCGGCTACCTCCTGAAGGACGCGCCGCCGGAGGAGCTGGCGGCGGCGGTCCGGACGGCGGCGGCCGGCCAGTCGGCCCTCGCGCCGGCGGTGGCGCACCGGCTGATGGACCGCATGCGGACACCGGCGGAGGCCCTCACCAAACGCGAGCTGGAGGTGCTCCAGCTGGTGGGCGAGGGCCTCTCGAACCAGCAGATCAGCAAGGCGCTGTTCCTGAGCCAGGCGACGGTGAAGTCCCACCTGGTGCACGTCTTCGCGAAGCTGGGCGTGGACTCGCGCACGGCGGCGGTGGCCGCGGCGACGGCACGACGGCTGATCAGGCGGTGAGACCGTCCGGACGGCCCTCGGCCGCCCCGTCGGCCCGGGCGGCCATCAGGTCCTGCAGGGACTGCATGCACGGCAGGCAGTGCCGGTCCGTCCGCATCCCGTCCGCTTCGCGGTCGACGGCCTGACCGCAGAGGCTGCTGCCGGCCTGCTTGGCGATCACGTGCCAGACCAGGAGTCCGCTGGAGTTGTCGGGCGCGATGTGCATCTCGTACATGCCGGGGTTCCGTTCTCGGGGGTGTCCGGCTTCCACCCAACGCGCGCCTGGCGGCACCAGCACGGTGGCCAGGTCAAGTGGGTGAACTTCCGGGACCCCCGAGGCCGGGTCCGACTCATGCGGACTTCACCGCGGTGCGCCTGGACCTGGCGGATGACGTGGCCTTTCGTCTCCGGGCGGCCGGTGCGGCCGGCCCGCTCCCGGCCTCGGCCTTCTTCGGCACGGCCTTCTTCGGTCCGGTCCTGGTTCTCGGCTCGGGCTCCGGCTCCGGCCCGGCCTCCGGCTCGGAAGCCTGCGCCTCGTCGGCCTCACCCGCGGGGGCGGCCCTGCCGCGCGAACCGCCGCCCGTCCGCCACTTCAGCTCGATCTCCAGCTCGATCTCGCCGTCGCCGACCTCGAACTCCACCTCGCTGCGGAGTTCGTCGGGCACCCGCAGGCTCAGCACGCCGGGTCCCATCGGGATCTCGGCCTCCTCACCCGCCCTGAGCGCCTCGGCGAGCGCCTCCAGCTGGTCTGCGGCCTCGGTCCGGGTCAGGGAGCTCTTCTGCTCGAACTTGAGGTCCTTCACGGCTGCCTCCCACCGGTGGAGCGGCCGGTGAGACCCTCGTCCTCTCCCCGGTCGACGCACAGGGCCCAGATGATGAACCCGGACATCACGATCATGATGACGGACCACCACGGGTAGTACGGCAGCGACAGGAAGTTGGCGATGATCACGAGCGCGGCGATGCCGACGCCGGTGTACCGCGCCCAGGCGGCCGCCGTGAAGAGTCCGAAGCTGACCAGCAGGGCGACGATGCCCAGGCCGAGGTGGACCCAGCCCCAACCGGTGAGGTCGAACTGGAAGACGTAGTTGGGCGTGGTGACGAAGACCTCGTCCTCGGCGATGGCCATGATCCCGCGGAAGATGCCGAACAGACCGGCGAGGGCGAGCATGACCGCGGCGAAGACCCTCAGGCCCCCGGCCCAGGCGTACTTCGCCGATGACGCGTGAGCCGTGTGCATGGCGTTCATCTCGGTGTCTCCTTCCCGGCCCGTCTCACCGAGGGGCCGTGGTGGCGCCGACGGGCGTGGACGGACGGTCGTCGCTCAGGACGAGTGCCTTGGCCCGCTGGAACTCCTCCTCGCTGATGTCGCCCCGGCTGCGGAGGTCGGCGAGCCGGCCGAGTTCCTCGGTCCGGCTGGGGCGGCTGCCGCCGCCGGCGGTCTCGCGGACGTAGGCGTCGAAGGCCTGCTGCTTCTCGCGGGCGTGGTCGATCTCCCGGCGGCCCATGCTCTTGCCGCGGGCGATCACGTAGACGAGCACGCCGAGGAACGGCAGCAGGATGACGAACGCCAGCCAGCCGGCCTTGCCCCAGCCGCCCATGGTGTCGTCGCGGAAGATGTCGGCGATGATCCGGAAGAGCAGGATGAACCACAGGACCCACAGGAAGAGCCACAGCATGGTCCAGAACATGCTCAGCAGCGGGTAGTCGTAGGCGAGGTACATCTGTGTGTCCATGTCTCCGCTCCGTTTCCGGGTCCTTCTCCCGCCGGGATCCCGCCGGGCTCCCCCTCGGTCATTCCGGCAGCCGCCGCAGTTCCACCACCTGCAGTCCGAGGGACTGGAAGCGGGCCAGCAGCCCGTAGAGGTGGGCCTCGTCCACGAGAGGGCCGTACAGCACCGTCTGGCCGGAGATCATCACGTGCTCCAGCTCGGGGAAGGATCCGATCAGCGTCTCCGACATGAGTCCGTCGACGCGGATCTCGTACTGCATGGCGTGCCCCTCCCGTGGTGGGGGTGGCTGTCACAGGGCCGGTGGGGCCTTGATGCGATGGTCCGTCTCCGCGTCTCCGGCGGCCTCACCCCGAGCGGGTGATTCATGGGGCCGCGGAGCCGGGCTCCGGCGGCGTGGGGCCCTCGGTGTCCCGGCGGCGGCTCATACCCGTGGGCCCGTCCGCCGTGGCCCCACCCGTCCCTGTGGCTCCGCCCGTCCCTGTAGCTGCGCCCTCCCCTGCAGAGCCGCCCGCACCGGGGAGGCCGCGCGTCACCAGGAAGCTCGCCAGGGTGATGCCCCCGGTCGCGAGGACGGCCGCCTTGAGACCGGCCAGCTGGGCCGAGGCGTACGAGTCGGTGACGGCGTCCACCTCGTGCGGCGGGAGTCCGGCCTCCTCGGCGGCCGAGCGGACCTGGTCGGTGGGGACGAAGCTGACCCCGGCCTCCAGGGCGACGCTCGTCTGGCGGCGCGCCTCGTCCGAGATCCGGGGATCGTCCTCCACCCGGGTGGTGAAGGCCTGGGCCAGGGCCCCGATCAGCAGCGAGCCGATGAGGGCCGTGCCCAGCGCGGATCCCAGGTTCTGGGCGGTGAACTGCAGACCTCCGACCTCGCTGCGCTCCTGCTCCCCCACGCTGGACTGGACGACGTTGCCGAGCTGCGAGGCGAGCAGCCCCATGCCCAGGCCGAGCAGCGCCATGGCCGCGAAGAACTGGGCGTCGTCGATGACGGGGTCGATGGTGCCGAGGAGCCAGGCGATGGCGGCGAGGAGCAGCACCAGGGCCGTCCGTACGATCCGCCGCGGGCCAAGCCTTCGCCCGAGCTTCGCCGCGCCCAGGGAGGCCACGAGCATGGTGACGGAGACCGGCAGCAGCCGCAGTCCCGTCTCGAAGGCGTCGAGGCCCTGCACCACCTGCAGGTACAGCGGGATGGTGAAGAACAGTCCCAGCAGGATGAGGTTCTGGCTCAGCAGGGTCATCAGCCCCGAGCGCAGGGTGGGCCTGCGGAACAGGGACAGATGGACCAGGGGGTCGGCGCCGCGGGCCTCCCGCCTCTCCTCCCAGATCCGGAACAGGAACAGGACCGCCACTCCCGCCCCGACCACGAACAGCGTGGGGGCGAAGCCGAAGACGGTGAAGGGCGGGTTGCGCGGCTCCACCCATCCCCAGGTGCTGCTCTGCAGCACGCCCAGCACCCCGAGGCCCAGGCCGGCCGCCGACAGCACGGCGCCGACGCCGTCCAGGCCGGGACGCCGGCTCGCCCGGGGCGGTTCCGGGATCACGCGCCGCAGGAGCAGCACGGCCAGCACCACCACGACCTCGCCCGCGAAGACCAGGCGCCAGGTGAGGTACGTCGTCACCCAGCCGCCGAGCAGCGGACCGACCGCGATGCCGGCACCGGCCAGACCCCCGATGACGCCGTACGCGACGGAGCGGTCGCGCCCCCGGTAGGACTCGGCGACGAGGGCCGCCATGGACGGGAGCACCAGGGCGGCGCCGAGCCCCTCGATGACCGACCAGCCCAGGGCCAGGACCCACAGGGTGGGTGCGACGGCGGTCAGGGCCGATCCGGCGCCGTAGACGGCCATGCCGATCAGGAAGACGCGGCGCCGGCCCAGGATGTCCCCGAACCTGCCTCCGATGATCATGAAGGCGGCCATGACCAGGGCGTACAGGGTGATGACGGCCTGGATGGCGGTCACCTCGGTGTCGAAGTCCTCGACCAGCTGACTGATGGAGACGTTCATGACGGCGGTGTCCAGCACCATCAGGAACTGGGCCGCCCCCAGCACGATCAGAGCGCGCCATTTTCTCACGGTCGCCACCTCACCGGGCCTGGCTGCCGGGGTCAGCGGCAGCGGATGGGATGAGCCCACCCTCGCCGCCATCACATCCGAAACGGTCGCCGGCCGCCTCACCCGCCGCGGGTGAGGGCCGGTGGCGTTCGTCGCCTCGGCGCCGGCCGCCGGTCACAGGAGCCGCCGGTCACAGGAGCCGCAGCTCACGGGCGCGGCGGACGGCGTCGTTGCGCCGATGGACCGACAGCTTCCGGTAGACGCTCTTGAGATGGGTCTTGACCGTGTTCACGGACACGCACAGGTCGGCGGCGATGTCCTCGGTCGACATCACCCGGGCGAGCCGCTCCAGGACCTCGCGCTCCCGCTCGCTGAGCTCCTCCACCGGCGTTCCGGGTCCGGGCCCGCCCCGGGCCGGTCCGTCCGACGGCTCCGGGCCGGGCAGGAGCCATCCGGCGGCCAGTGCCCGCAGCGGGGGCTCCGCCAGGAAGGGGCCGATCCACGGCCCGGCGCTCCGGAAGGTGCTCCTGAGCCCCTCGCGGCGGCCCTCGACGAGAGCCTTCGCCAGCAGTCTGCGGGCGGTGGCGGGATCCCCCTCCAGCGCCGCCGCCCGAGCCCGTACCAGCGCGGCCGGTACGGCCACCCCCGGCCCTGACCGCCCGCGGGCCGCGAGGCCGTCGAGCAGGTGTACGGCCGTGCCGGGGTCCCCGGCGGCGAGGTGGGCCCGCGCCGCGCCGACGGTGCACAGCGGCTGGTCCCCGGCGACCTGCCGGAGGGCTTCGACGGCCGCGTCCGGGCGGCCCTCGGCCAGATGGGCGTCCGAGACGACCAGGGCGGCGCGGCCCTGCGCCCAGGGCGACGCCTCGGCTGCGGGGACGGGCCGGGACGCGACGTCCAGCGCCTCCCTCGCGCGGCCCCTGGCCAGGAGCACGCCGGCCGTCACGGCCCGCCTGGCGGCGGCCGTCACCGGGGTCGTCGGCTGTCGGCCGGACGTCTGGGCGAGGAGGGCCTCGGCGCGGTCCACCTCGTCCCGGTCGAGGGCGACCGCGGCGAGCACCAGCTGTCCGAGTCCGGAACCCGACGGCTGGGCGAGACCGTACCGCTCGGCCTCGGCCGTCATCGCGAAGACCTTGCGCTCCGCCGCGCTCGGCGACCCGTCGAGGTGGTCGACGAGCGCCAGGTGTTCCAGTGCCTCCATCCGCGGGAGCACCGTGACCGCCGTACGGGGACCGCGGACCACGGCGGTGAGGGCGGCCCGGGCCTCGTCGAAGTGTCCGGCCCACAGCCGCGAGGAGCCCACGTGGCTCAGCAGCAGGGCGTCGAACTCCGGATGCTCCTCCAGCAGCCGGGAGGGCATCAGCGGCATCAGCCGCCGGGCCGACCGGGCGGCCTGTTCGGTCAGACGCGCCGAACCGGACAGCCGCCCGGCCAGTGCTTCGAGGAGGGCGCGGCTCAGCCGGGTCGCAGGGGAGCCGCGGTCGTCGGCCGCCAGCCGTTCCGCCACGTGGCGCAGGTGCGTCAGGCCGCCGTCGAGATCCGGGCGGGACAGCTCGCACGCGGCGCGGACGAGGTTCACGGCCGGGTCGGGCGTCTCTCCTTCCATCCCGGCGAACCACTCCGCCGGTTCCCGGGAGCCGAGACCGGTGAAGAGCTGTCCGATCGCCAGGTCCTCGACCAGAGCTCGGGCGAGGTACGTCCAGTCCCGGGCGGCGGCGCCATGGGCCAGCATCTCGGGGAGCGTGCCGGAGCGCCGCAGCCAGTGCGCGGCGCGCCGGTGCAGTTCCGGCTCGAGGTTGGGGGCGCGCCGGCGCAGATGGGCCCGGAGGATCTCCCGGAACAGCGGGTGGAGCCGGTACCAGCCCTGGCCGAAGTCCTCGACGAAGGCGTTGGCGCCGTGCAGCGCGGCCAGGATCGTCGCGGCGTCACGCCGCCGGGTCAGCTCGTCCGCAAGGTCGGGGCAGAAGCGGTCCAGCACGCTGATCCGCAGCAGCAGGTCCTTCGTCTCGGGCGTCTGCCGTTCCAGCACCTCGGCCAGCAGGAAGTCGGCGATCGTGCCCCGCCCCGCCTCGAACTCCTTGAGGTAGAGCTCGGGATCCGGGGCGGACCGCGCGGCCAGGGCGCTCAGCCGGAGGCCGGCCGCCCATCCCCGGGTGCGTTCGACCAGCGCCCGGACCACCGGTACGGCCAGTGGCAGCCCGTGCAGTTCCAGGAGGTCGACGGCCTCCTCGGTGGTGAAGGCCAGTTCGGCGCCCCGGATCTCGGTCATCTCACCGGCGAGGCGGTAGCGGTGGAGCGGGAGGAGGGGCTCGGTGCGGCTGACGAGGACGAGGCGGAGTCCCGGGCTCGCGTGCCGCAGGACGAACTCCAGTTGCCGCCCGACCTCGGGGTCGGTCATCCGGTCGAACTCGTCGATCACCACGGTGACGGGCCGGTCGCGCCCGGCGAGTTCCCAGGCGAGCCGGCTCAGCAGCGTGTGATGGACCCGCGTCGCGTCGGCGGGGAAGCCGACGGCGGTGGGCACCGGTACGCCGCCGGCGTTCAGGGACTGGAGCAGATGGGCCCAGAACATCCCCGGCCCCTCGACCGCGGCGTCGAGGGTGAGCCAGGCGACCGGCCGCCCCAGGTTCGCGGCCCAGTCGGCGACCAGGAGGGTCTTGCCGGCCCCCGCGCTGCCGTTGACCAGGGTCAGCGGGGTCAGCAGGGCCTGTCCGAGGTGTTCGACCAGCCGGTCACGGCGCAGGAACGTGCCGGGACGGCTCGGCAGGGCGAATCGTGTCCGCAGGTACGGATCTCCCAGCGGGTCGACGCCGCCGGAGACCGGGGCGCCCCGTGGAAATTCGTCATCCGTGGCCCCCACGTCCACCACCACCTTCCGGTCGGGCCCGCGGGGCGGGACCTTCCTTCAGGATGGAAGCATTCTCTCCGGATCGGCCAGCGCACAGTGCCCTGTGAACCCCTCCCGGGTATCCGGAGGTCCCGGTCCGGGGCGGCCCCCGGGGACCTCGCCGGGCTGCCGGGGCCGACCGCCGGCCTACTGTCCGGGCTGTGGCGGGCCGAAGAGCTCCACCGCGCGCCGGACCCCGGCGAGGCCCTCGGCGAGGGCGCTGACGGAGCCGACGGAGCCCGCGACGAGCAGCAGGGAGCGGCGCAGCCGCCACACCTCGGGGGCGCCGCTGAGCGCCATGGCGTCGAGCGCGGCGAGCTCGTCCTCGGCGATCCCCCGGTCGGCGAACTCGACCCGGTGGGCGGCCAGTTCGCGGCGGAGCCGGGACACGGCGGACCGCAGTTCGACCACCCTGGGGTCCGCGCCCTCGCCGGTCACTCGCCTCTGCCCCACGCTTCGCAACATGGTTCTCCCCCCGCACGACACTGTGCGCAGAACTCCGTACGGCGAACACTCCGGACACCCCGGGCCGATCCCCCGGACGACGGCCGTGCGCCGTGAGTCGCGGGCCAGTTAACTCCTTCGCCACCCCGGCGCGCCACCCTTGGTGGACGGAATTCAGGCGACCGTGTGATTCCGCTCCGTGAGGTATGCAGTCCCCATGACATCTGCGGAAGATCGAAGCCCCGTCGTCGCCGGACTGCTGCTCGCCGCGGGGGGCGGCAGGCGTCTCGGGGGGCGGCCGAAGTCCTTGCTCACGCACCGGGGGCGGCCGCTGGTCGAGCATGCCGTGGGGGTGCTGCGCGGGGCCGGCTGCGAGGTGGTGCACGTGGTGCTGGGGGCCTCGGCGGACGCCGTACGGGAGCGGGCGGAGCTGCCCGGGTGCGTGCTGGTGGACAACCCGGAGTGGGCGGAGGGGATGGGCTCCTCGCTGCGGGCCGGGCTCGCCTCGCTGGCCGCCGACCCGCGCGGGGTGGACGCGGCGCTCGTCCTGCTGGTCGACCAGCCGGGGATCGGGGTGGAGGCCGTGGCGCGGGTGCGGGCGGCGTACGGCTCGCGGGATTCGCTGGCGGCCGCCTCGTACGACGGAGTGCGGGGCCATCCGGTGCTGTTCGGCGCCGGGCACTGGGCGGGGATCGCCAGGACGGCGGTGGGCGACCGGGGCGCGCGGGACTATCTGGCGGCGCATCGGGATGCGATCACCCCGGTGGACTGTTCGGATGTGGCCGAGCCCTACGACATCGACACGGAGGCGGATCTGTCCCATCTGGAGTGAACGGGCTGGCACCGAGCGCCATGTTCTGTCGATCCGGAGAATCTCGACATCAACAAACCATTGAACTTCCACCATGAGGAAACTAGTATCCACTGTTCAGAAGCGCCTGCTCGTTCAGAAGGCGCTCGCGGCCGTATCTCGGCAACCGCGGCACTCCGTGCCGTCCCGTGACGCCCGGCGGCCGCCTGGCACCGCCCGTGAAGTCCGCTGAAGGAAGTGACAGTTCATGTCCGCACCAGCGCCGTCCCCCCTGGCCGTCGTCGATGCCGAGCCCCTGCCGCGTCAGGAGGAGGTGCTCACCGAGGCCGCCCTGGCCTTCGTCGCCGAACTGCACCGGCGGTTCACCCCGCGCCGGGACGAGCTCCTCGCCCGCCGAGCGGAGCGTCGCGCCGAGATCGCCCGCACGTCCACCCTGGACTTCCTTCCGGAGACCGCCGCGATCCGCGCCGACGACTCCTGGAGGGTCGCGCCGGCCCCGGCGGCCCTGAACGACCGCCGCGTCGAGATCACCGGTCCGACCGACCGCAAGATGACGATCAACGCGCTCAACTCCGGCGCGAAGGTCTGGCTCGCCGACTTCGAGGACGCCTCGGCGCCGACCTGGGAGAACGTCGTCCTCGGCCAGGTCAACCTGATCGACGCGTACACCCGGAAGATCGACTTCACGGACCCGCGCTCGGGCAAGTCGTACGCCCTGAAGCCCGCCGACGAGCTCGCCACCGTCGTCATGCGGCCGCGCGGCTGGCACCTGGAGGAGCGTCACCTCACCTTCGACGGACGGCCGGTGCCCGGCGCGCTCGTCGACTTCGGCCTGTACTTCTTCCACAACGCCCGGCGTCTGATCGACCTCGGCAAGGGCCCCTACTTCTACCTCCCGAAGACGGAGTCGCACCTGGAGGCCCGCCTCTGGAACGACATCTTCGTCTTCGCGCAGGACTACGTCGGCATCCCGCAGGGCACCGTCCGCGCCACGGTCCTCATCGAGACCATCACGGCCGCGTACGAGATGGAGGAGATCCTCTACGAGCTCCGCGACCACGCCGCCGGCCTCAACGCGGGCCGCTGGGACTACCTCTTCTCCATCGTCAAGAACTTCCGTGACGGCGGAGCCAAGTTCGTCCTGCCGGACCGCAACGCGGTCACGATGACGGCCCCGTTCATGCGCGCGTACACCGAACTCCTCGTGCGCACCTGCCACAAGCGCGGCGCGCACGCGATCGGCGGCATGGCGGCGTTCATCCCGTCCCGCAAGGACGCCGAGGTGAACAAGGTCGCCTTCGAGAAGGTCAAGGCCGACAAGGACCGCGAGGCCGGCGACGGCTTCGACGGCTCCTGGGTCGCCCACCCCGACCTGGTCCCGATCGCGATGGCCTCCTTCGACGCCGTCCTCGGCGACAGGCCGAACCAGAAGGACCGCCTCCGCGAGGACGTCTCGGTGGCCCCGGGCGACCTCATCGCCATCGACTCGCTCGACGCGAAGCCCACGTACGACGGCCTGCGCAACGCCGTCCAGGTCGGCGTCCGCTACATCGAGGCGTGGCTGCGCGGCCTCGGCGCCGTCGCCATCTTCAACCTGATGGAGGACGCGGCCACCGCCGAGATCTCCCGCTCCCAGATCTGGCAGTGGATCAACGCGGGCGTCGTCTTCGAGAACGGCGAGAAGGCCACCCCCGAGCTGGCCCGCAAGGTCGCCGCCGAGGAGCTCGACGCCATCCGCGCCGAGATCGGCGAGGAGGCCTTCGCGGCCGGCAAGTGGCAGCAGGCGCACGACCTGCTCCTGCACGTCTCGCTCGACGCGGACTACGCGGACTTCCTGACCCTTCCCGCGTACGAGCAGCTGGTCGGCTGACCACCCTCCGCTTCGGCTGATTCGGCTGCCCGCACAGCCGCCGACAGCAACCCGAGCAGGGCTTCGTCCCCGGTGTCGCACAGCACCGGGGCGGGGCCCTGTTCCCGTTCCTGTGACCCCACAGGCGACGTGACGGAACCGAGATATGCAGCTACCTAGCGGTAACAAGCCACGCCGTGCGAGATTCCGCCATGCCACCGGCCGGCGGCTGTCCCCCACGTCACTGCGTACCGCAGGAGCACAGCCATGCCTTCGACCCCCCACCGTGCGCTGCGCGCACTCCTGGCACTGTGTACCGCCGCCGGGCTCGCCTCCGTCGCCGCCCCCGCCGCCCACGCCTCCCCCGGCTCGGGCCCCACCGCCGTCGTCGCCATGGGCGACAGCTACATCTCCGGCGAGGCCGGCCGCTGGTTCGGCAACAGCCTCACGAACTCCGGCAGCCGCAACGGCACCGACCGTGCCTGGACGGGCAGCGCCTACGACCCGTCCCGGGTGTACGGCGCCACCGCGGGCGGCTGCCACCGCTCGGACGTCTCCGAGGTGAAGAGCGCCGGTCCGATCGCGAGCTCGCTGATCAACCTCGCCTGCTCCGGGGCGACCACGAAGAACGTCTTCCGTGCCTCCCAGGGCGGCCAGGTCTTCAAGGGCGAGGCGCCCCAGGCCGACCAGCTGGCGGCCGTCGCCGCCGCCAACGACGTCAGGCTGATCGCGCTGTCCATCGGCGGCAACGACCTCGGCTTCGCCGACATCATCTCCACCTGCGCGACCGACTACATCGTCTGGTACTCGTACTGCCACGACGACCAGCAGGACGTCGTCGACGCGAAGATCGACGGGGTGATGGCCGACGTCGGCCGGTCCGTCGACGAGATCCGGGCGGTCATGTCCGCCGCCGGATACGCCGCCTCCGACTACCGGATCGTGCTCCAGTCGTACCCCTCCCCCATCCCGCGCGCCGCCGAGAACCGGTACGCGGAGAGCGGCTGGACCCGTACCAACACCGGCGGCTGCCCCTTCTGGAACGCCGACTCCGACTGGGCCCGCGACTCCCTGGTCCCCCAGATCGCCAACCGCCTCAAGGGCGTCGCCACCGCCAAGGGCGTGCAGTTCCTGGACCTGCGGGACGCGCTCCAGGGCCGTGAGGTCTGCGCGAGGACGAGCAAGCAGGTCACGTCGACCGTGCCCGCGTCGGCGACGACGAGCGAGTGGGCGCGCTGGATCGACAGCCAGAGCACGCAGGGCCTCGTCCAGGAGTCGATGCACCCCAACGCCTACGGCCAGCAGGCCCTCGGCCGCTGCCTGGCCCTGATCGACGCCGTCCCCACGGGGAACCGCAGCTGCCGGAACACGGCGGGGACGGGGGCGTCGGGGATGTACCTCACCACGGGGTGACACCCGCCGGAATCACGGGAGCGCGATGCCGAGCGGGCGGAGGACCCGCTCGGTCTCGTGCCGGTCCGCCGCCGCCATCGCGCGGACCAGGGCGGCGGAACCGCCGGGCCAGGCGGCCGCCGCCTCGTCGAAGGCGGCACGGCGGGACTCCAGGGGGCCCTTCTTGGCCGGCAGCCCGTCGAGGACGTGCAGGGCCCGGGCCGAGGCCCGCACCTGGATGGGGTCCGCCGGCTCGCCCCGCTCGCGCAGGGCCTCCAGGGCGTACGCGCCGACGACCGGGTCGCGGAGGGCACCGCGCAGGGCCTCGGGCGGCGCCCCGGCCGTGTCCAGGACGGCGAAGAGCCCGCGGGTGGCGGCCGCGTCGGAGGTGCCGGCATGGACGGTGCCGAGGGCGGCGAGCAGTTCGGACCAGGCGTCGGCGGTGTCCACGCGCGCGTGGAGCCAGTCGGCGAGCACGCGGGCGGCGACGGAGGTCGGCCACCCCCCGGCCGCGGCGACCACCTCCGGCGCGGTCCAGGCGGCGGCCTCGGCGGCGTCGGGCGCGGTGACCCCGCGCACCGCGAGCAGGTAGCGCACGGTGCCCGCCCCGCGCGGGGTGAGCCCGAAGGCGTCGCCGCGGCGGAAGACCAGGCCGGTGGCGGCGAGGCGGTCGAGGACCGCGGCGAGCTCACGGGCCGGCCCTTCGAGCCGGGCCCGGTCGGCCTCGGTCAGTCCGGCCGTGCCGAGGAGCCGTACGAGCTCCGGCAGCGGCGGGACGGTGTACGCCTCGGACACCGCGTCCGGCACCGGCACGGGCAGGTCCTCCAGGGCCGGGTCGACGGTCCAGTCCTCGTACTCGGCGGCCTTGCGGGCGACGGACTCGGCGGCGCAGCCGCGCTGGTAGACCACGTACAGCAGGTGCGGCGCCTCGCCCCCGTAGGGCTCGAACTCCTCCTCCGCGAGCTCCTCGACGGCGCCGATGAGGCTGTCGGCGTCCTCCTCGACGGGCCCGGCCTCGATCGCGGGCGGCGGGGGCACGGGGGCGGCGGGGTCCCCGTGGTAGTCGAGGTGCTCGTCGAGGAGGGCGTCGGCGAGGACGAGGTGGGGGAAGGCGTCGGGTCCCGGCGCGAACCGCGCGTACGGCCCGGCGAGCTGTTCGGCGAGCCCGGCGGCGGTCCACCGGTCCTGGAGGGCGGCGGCGAGCTGCCCGATGCCGGTCGCGACGGCGTGGTCGGTGAGCAGCGGCCCGGCGGCCGGCGGCGCTTCGGCGTCCCGCACGTACGCGCGCGTGAGCGCCTCGGCGAGCAGGACGTCGGCGAGGGCGGTCCGCCCCATGAGGTGGGCGCGGCGCACCCCGTCGGGCAGCGGCGCCCCGTCGAGGGCGGCGAGCCGGCGCCGCACGTCCTCGGGGTCGGCGAGGTCGGCGCCGCAGGTCCGCAGCAGCGAGGCGTACCAGCGGTGCCAGGTGAGGTTGCCCGGGTCGTTCATGGCGCGCTCGAAGTCGGGCGCGGACTCGGCGACGGCCGCGGCGATCCGCTCGCGCCGCCCTCCGTCGAACCGCGCCGCGAGGGCGCCGAGGACGGCCGGGTAGGCGGCGAGCTGTCCGGGTGGCGCGTACACGAAGGTCGGCAGGTCCTCCACCAGGAGCTGCCGCACGAGGCCGGGCGTCGGCTCGGGCAGCCCCGTCGCCCGGTCGGCGCCGCGCAGGGCGAGCAGTCCCAGGACCGCTTCGGCTGCCCGCGCGAACGCGGGGTCACGATGCTCGGGCGCTCCGTCGAGGAAGCTGTCGAGCCCGGTGTTGGTGAGAACGGTCTCGGCCACGCTTCCCAGGGTAGTTCCGGGGAGCCGGTTCCGGCGGGCAAGCACCACGGCTCAGGAGTGTCGCCGCAGTTCACGGGCGACGTGGGTCAGGTGCTGGCTGTGGCCGGCCAGGATCCAGAGGTCGGGGTGCCCGGTGCCGGGCAGGCCCCCGCCGTCGGCACAGGCCTGGAGCCAGCGGTCCCCCTCGCTGTACCGCGCT
This sequence comes from Streptomyces sp. NK15101, assembly GCF_020400725.1. GTDB lineage: Bacteria > Actinomycetota > Actinomycetes > Streptomycetales > Streptomycetaceae > Streptomyces. The sequence goes on from NZ_JAINVG010000032.1 coordinate 42,834, forward strand.
CCCCTGAAGGAGGGGGAGGAGACGATCTCGCGGGCGAGCGCGCGGACCGTGAGGTGGTGACCGGTCTCGGCGGGCACTTCGCCGATGAGGAAGGTCTGTTCGGCGGTGTAGCGCAGGGCTCCGCGGAAGGGGTCGTCCCCCGTGTCGGAGACCCGGTCGGCGCCGGCCGGGTCGTGCGCGCCGTAGTCGCCGTGGACGGGGCGCGGACCGCTCGCGCCGCCGGTGTGGCGGAGCAGCTCGGGGAGGAGGCGGTCGGCCCGGTACGTCTCGGCCAGGGGCGCCCCGTACGCCTCGGGGCCGGTGCGGGGGAAGGCGCCGGCCAGGAGGACGACGGTGCGCCAGGGATGAAGGGGGCCGAGGAGGTTCAGCGCGTGGAGGGCGGTGCGGTCCGCGCCCCGGTCCTCGTCGACGGCGCCCAGGTCGAGGAGGAGGTCCACCGGGCACCGGGCGAACGCGATCCGCTCCAGGAGACGGTGGAGCGCTTCCGCCTTCCCTTCACGGGTGTTCGGGCGCACCCGGACGCCGAGGCCGGTGCCGCCGGCGCGGGCCGTCTCGGCGCAGGCCAGCTGCTGTGCGGGGTCGCGCTCGACGCCGGTGACGGGCCGCAGCGGGGGCCGGACGGCGCCGAGGCCGGGGAAGCCCGGCTCGCGCTCGACGTGGCAGGTGTCGACCCAGGCGGGCCGGTCGCGCTGGACCCGCGCGACGAGATCCAGGGCGCGGTGCGCGTGGCGGCCGAGGGCGGCGGGGTCGGGGTCGAGGGGACGGGGCGGCGGGCACGTGGGGGTCCGCTCGCGGCCGAAGCGGGGCGGGACGGTCCAGAGCGGTGCCACGACGGCCCGGACGTCCGGCGCCAGGCCGTCGTACGCGGCGAGTGCGCTCGGGCGGGCCGGCAGCGCGGGTACGTAGAGCGGCTCGGTCGTCGGCTCGGATGCGGGTCCGGACCACGGGCCGGATGCGGGTCCGGACCACGGGCCGGATGCGGGTCCGGACCACGGCTCGGACGACGGCTCGGACATCGATTCGGACATCGGCTCGGACATCGGCGCCCCCCAGCGGCCCGTCGCTTCCCCTGATCGCAGGGTGAGGGGCCGTCAGGTTGCGCGAAAGGGTGCGATTCCAGCCAAAGGAAGGGGAGTTCAGCGGACCACCACGGTCCTCGGTGCCGAGAAGTCGCCCCAGGTGCCGTCCGGGAGCCGGGCCCGGAGGGTGACGGTGTGACGGGTGCCCGGGGGGTCCTGGACCGAAAAGGTGTAGGTGGCGCGGCCCGGGGGTGGCGTGGTGCCCCAGACGATGGTGGTGGCGAAGCGGCCGTCGAGGTGGAGTTCGTGGTGGGTGACGGGGGCGCCCGTCTTCGGCGGGGTCCAGGTGAGGGTGATCTCTCCCTCGGCGGCCGTGGCGGTGAGGTCCCTGGGGGCGGTGTTCGGCGGGGCGCCCGGGGACGGGGCGGTGGTGAGGTCGGCCGGGGCGCTGTCCGGGGAGGAGTTCTCGGCGGCGTCGCGGGCACGGACGGTGAACGCGTAGGCGGTGCCGGGGCGCAGGCCGGTGAGGTGGGCGGTGGTGGCGGTGCCGGGGACGGTGTGGACGCGGGTGTCGGCCCGGTAGACGTCGTACGCGGTGACGCGGGTGTCGTCGCGGGCCGGCGACCAGCGCAGGGTGGCGGCGCGGCTGCCGTCGGCGGTGGCGCGGAGGGCGGTCGGGGCGGTGGGCGGCGTGCGGTCCTCGGCGGCGGGAAGGGTGGTGGCGGTGACGGCGGCGCTGGGGGGCGAGACGTTGCCGGCGGCGTCGCGGGCGCGGACGGTGAAGCGGTGGCGGGTCGCGGGGGCGAGGCCGACGACGTCGGTCATCAGGGTGGTGGCGGGAAGGTCCTTGACCTTGCTGCCGTCGCGGTAGACGGCGTATCCGGCGACGGCACGGTCGTCGGTGGCCGCGCTCCACATGACGTGGACGCTGCTCGCACTGCCCGCGGTGGCGGTGACTCCGGCGGGGACGGTGGGCGCCCGGGTGTCCTTCGGAGCGGGGGCGGGGGTGGAGCAGGCGGCGAGGGCCGCCGCGAGCGCGAGGGCGGTCAACAGGCTTGCGGCGAGCGGGCGTTGCACGGGCCGGCCTCCGTCCGTCGAAAAGGTCCAGACCTATATCGCACAGTCGGCGCGGGGTCGGCAAGGGGGCGTTGTCAGTGGGGTGCGCTTCACTGGAATCGTCACGCTCCGTAGTCGAACCAGGGGGAATCATGACGGACCGTACGACCTATGTGACGCTCGCCGGAGTGCGCCGGCGCGGCTGGACGGACGCGATGGTGCGGGAGCTACTCGGCACGCCCGACGTGCAGGGGCGCGATCCGCGCCGCTGGTCCCTCGCGCCCGTACGGCTCTATCTGCTGGCCCGGGTGGAGACGGTGGAGCGGACGCCCGAGTTCGCCGAGACGGCGGCGCTCTGCCGGGCCCGGGCCTCGGCCGCCGGGATCCACGCGGAGCGGCGGCGGGCCGCCGTCCTGGCCGCGATCCGCGCGGAGCCGATCGAGGTGCCCCGGCTGCCCCGGCCCGAGCTGGAACGGCGGGCCGTGCGGCACCGGCACCTTCTGGGGGCGCGAAGTCCCGGGTCCCGGCGGGAGGGGGCACCGGCCGGGGAAGCTGTACCCGGGACCGGGGCCGGGGTGTCCGCATCCGGTGGCGGAGCCGGATCCCCGCCCGCGTCCATGCCCACGCGTGTGCCCACGCCCGAACCCGTGCCCCCGCCCGCCGGGGCGCTCGTGCGGTGGCAGGTGAGCTATCTGCGGCACGCCCTGTCGCGGTACGAGGCGCTGCTCGACGGTCTTTACGGGGAGGCCGGGCGCGGCGAGGCGGAACGGCTGCTGAGGCGGCGGTTGTACGAGGCGATCGCCGCCGCCTACCCCTCGCTGGCCGGGGAGTGCCGTCGGCGGATCGCGGTGGAGCGGTGAGCGGGGCGTGTCCGCCGGCGGCCCGTCAGCCCGTCGGCCCCCGGCCCGTCAGCAGGCGGGTGATCGCCCGGCAGGCCGCCGGGATCGGGGCCACGACGCGGACCGCGCAGCGGGCGCGGAGTTCCTCGGCGGCCTCGCCGAGCGGACCGCCGCCGATGACGACGGCGCGGGCCCCGTCGCGTTCGGCGCAGGCGCGTACGGCGCGTTCCAGCCGGTCGAGGAGGAGCACCGGGTCGGCGGAGAGGCGCTCGGGGGCGCCGGCGGTGAGCCGGATCCCGGTGTACCGGTCGGCGAGGCCGAGGGCGGTCACGCGCGCGTGGATGGCGTCGGCGAGGAGCGGGGTGGTGGTGGCGATTCCGAAGGGCGCTCCGCCGGCGGCCGCTTCCAGGAGCGCCGCCTCGCCGAGGCCGACCACCGGGACCCCGGTCGGGGCGACCGCCTCGCGCAGCCGTGTGAGGCCCGGGTCCCCGAAGGCGGCGACGAGGAGGGCGGCGCAGTCGCCCCCGGCCGTGGCGCGGAGGCCCGCGGCGAGGACCTCGGGCGCCGCGGCCCGCAGGGCCTCCGGGTCGGTGAGCATGTGCGGGCCCCTGGCGACGGTCACGCCCCTGACGGGCCGGGCGGGATCGAGGGAGCGCCGGGCGATGGCGGTCATCATCGCGGTCGTGGTGGTGGAGGTGTTGGGGTTGACCAGCACCACGGCCCCGGGCTTGGCGTGGCTGTTCCGGGCCGTGCCCGCGGGAGCGGTGCGGTCGGCCGACACCACGGCCCCGGGCCCCGCGGCGTGCGCGGGGACCGGGGCGGGCGGCGGGACGAGGAGCGGGTTCAGTGGGCGTGCGCCGCCTTCGCGGTGTGGCTGCCGGAGATCTCCTCGCCCGGCTCCATGGGCGCGGTGACCTCGTCGGCGTCGCGGCCCCGGCCCAGGTGGTTGAAGACCACGTTGAGCAGGACGGCGGCCACGCAGCCGGTGGAGATGCCGGAGTCCAGGATGATCTTCGCGGTCTCCGGGAAGGCGTGGTAGAACTCCGGCGCCGTGATCGGGATGATGCCGACGGCCAGCGAGACGGCCACGATCAGCACGTTGTTGTCCTTCTCCAGGCCGGCCTTGACCAGGGTCTGGATGCCGCTGGCGGCGACCGAGCCGAAGAGGACGACGCCCGCGCCGCCGAGGACCGGCCGGGGCACGACCGAGATGAGCGAGGCGGCGACCGGCGAGAGGCCCATGAGGACCAGGAAGCCACCGCCGCAGGCGACGACGAAGCGGCTGCGGATCCTCGTCATGGCGACCAGGCCGATGTTCTGCGCGAAGGCGCTGCACATGAAGCCGTTGAAGAGCGGGCTGAGCGCGGAACCGAGGGTGTCGGCGCGCAGTCCGGCCGCGATGGTCTTCTCGTCGGCGGGCCGCTCGACGATCTCGCCGAGCGCCAGCATGTCGGCGGTCGACTCGGTCATGGAGACGAGCATGACCACGCACATGGAGATGATCGCGGCGAGGGCGAACTGCGGGGCGCCGAAGTGGAAGGGGGTCGGGAAGCCGACGACGTCCGCCTCGGTCACCGGGGAGAAGTCGGTGACCCCGAAGGGTATGGCGATGAGCGTGCCGATGACGAGGCCGACCAGGACGGCGACCTGCTTGAGGAAGCCGCGGGTGAAGCGGCGCAGCAGCAGGACCACGACGAGCGTGATGCCGGCGAGCGAGAGGTACGTGGTCGAACCGTAGTCCTCGGCCCCGGGGTTGGGCCCCTGGGCCCAGCCGAACGCGACCGGGAGGAGGGAGACACCGATGAGGGTGATCACGGTGCCGGTGACGACCGGCGGGAAGAACCGCACGAGCCGGGAGAAGAAGGGGGCGGCGGCGAAGCCGAGGAGTCCGGCGACGATGATCGCGCCGAAGATCACGGGGAGCGCGTCGGCCTTGTTGTCGGTGGTGTCGACGATCGCCAGCATCGGCGCGACACCGGCGAAGGTGACGCCGTTGACGAACGGCAGCCGGGCGCCGATCTTCCAGACGCCGAGCGTCTGCAGGAAGGTGGCGAGGCCGGCCGTGAAGAGGCTGGCACCGGTGAGGAAGGTGAGCTCGGTGCCGGAGAGGCCGACGGCCGCTCCGACGATCAGGGGCGGGGCGACGACGCCCGCGTACATGGCGGCGACGTGCTGGAGGCCGCTGGTGAGCATCTTGAGTGGCGGCAGCGTCTCGTCGACCGGATGCTTCTCGCGGTCTTCGGGGGCGGGGCCTGCGTCTGGTGCATTGCGAACCTGGGGCTTGGCGGCCACGGCGGTTCCTCCGGTCGGTTACACGTCGGCGGCGACGAGGGGTTCAGGGAGGTGGTGCGATGCGGTGCGAAGTGCAGGAGGTGCGGCTCGATGCGGGGTGAAGAGGGTGGAGCGGATGTGCCGCGGAGGGGCTGCGGCGCGGGGACGGGTGCCCGGTGTGGGGGTGCGGGCACGTTTCACCGTCCCGGGTGGTGCCGTGCGCACGAGACGTACGGCACCACCCGGTCGGGCTGCCGCGGACCCCGCTCGGGTCCGCGGCGACCGACCGAGGGCCGTCCCCCTCGGTCGGACTCCATGGGGAGGGTCAGCTCTGGGCCGTGATGCGGGCCAGGCGCTGCGCCTCCGCGCGCGCGTCGCGCGCGATCTGCTCCTCGTCGGCGAACAGGAGCCGGTTGTTCTCGACGATCTGCCTGCCGTTGACGAAGGAGGCGGTGACCGGGGCCGCCGCGCCGAAGACGATGGCGGTGACCGGGTCGGCGATCGAGGAGTGGCCGAGGCCGTCGATCTTCCAGAGGACGAAGTCGGCGAGCTTGCCGGCCTCGAGCGAGCCGATGTTGTCGGCGCGGCCGAGGACCTGGGCGCCGCCGTAGGTGCCGAGGCGCAGGGCCTGGCGGGCGTTGAGCGCGGCCTCGCGGTGGGCGCCGAGGCGGTTGATGAGGAGCGCGTTGCGCAGCTCGGTGTGGAGCTCGCCGGACTCGTTGGAGGCGGTGCCGTCGACGCCGAGGCCGACGGGGACGCCCGCCTTGAGCATGTCCGGTACGCGGGCGATGCCGGCGGCGAGGCGCGCGTTGGAGGACGGGCAGTGCGCCACACCGGTCTTGGTGCGGGCGAAGGCCTCGATGTCGGAGTCGTTCATGTGGACGCAGTGCGCCATCCACACGTCCTCGCCGAGGAAGCCGGTCGACTCGAAGTAGTCCGTCGGACCCATGCCGAAGAGCTCGTGGCAGAACTTCTCCTCCTCCACGGTCTCCGAGCCGTGGGTGTGCATGCGCACGCCGAGGCGGCGGCCGAGCGCGGCGCCCTCGCGGAGCAGCTCGGTGGAGATGGAGAAGGGCGAACAGGGGGCGACGGCGACCTGGGTCATCGCGTCGAAGGAGGCGTCGTGGTACTTCCGCACCGTCTCCTCGGTCGCGGCGAGCGCGCCCTCGGTGGTCTCGACGGCGAAGTCCGGCGGCAGGCCGCCGTCCTTCTCGCTGCGGTCCATGGAGCCGCGGGCCAGGGTGAAGCGGACGCCCATGTCGGAGGCCGCGCCGATGATGGCGCCGGACAGGTCGCCGGAGCCCTGCGGGTAGACGTAGTGGTGGTCCATGGCCGTGGTGACACCGCCGCGGGCCATCATCGCCAGGGAGCCCTGCGCGGCCACGCGGACCATCGACTCGTCGATCCGGGACCACGTCGGGTAGAGCGCGACCAGCCAGTTGAAGAGGTTGTGGTCGGTGGCCAGGCCCCGGGTGATCCACTGGTAGAAGTGGTGGTGGGTGTTGACCAGACCGGGCGTCACCAGGTGACCGGTGGCGTCGATCCGGCGGACCACGTTCTCCAGGCCCTCGGGCGCCTTGCCGGCGCCGAGGGACTCGATCTTGTTGTCGGCGACGACGAGGTACCCGGAGGCGTACTCGGTGTCGTTCGCGTCGACGGTCGCGATCGCCGCGTTCTCGATGACGATGCGCTGGGCTGCCGAAGGTGCTGCCATGGCGGTGCTTCCTTCATTCCTCGGGGATGGTTCGGGCACGGCAGGACCCTAGGAGGATTTGAGTGCCGGAGCGGTGTGACGGCTCCGGGTGCCGAGATGGTGGAAGAACAGGTTCAGCAGGACGGCCACGAGCGCGCCCGCGCTGATGCCGGAGCCGAGCACCGTCTGCGCCCAGGCGGGGAAGCCGGCGTAGAAGGCGGGCGCGGCGAGCGGGATGATGCCCGCTCCGAGCGCGACGGCCACCAGGATGATGTTGGAGCTGTCGTCGAGTCCGGCCTCGGACAGGGTACGGATGCCGCTGACCGCGATCGAGCCGAAGAGGACGATGCCGGCGCCGCCGAGGACGGGCATCGGGACCATGGAGACGACCGCGCCGAGGACGGGGAAGGCGCCCAGGACGAGCAGGGCGCCGCCGGCGACGGCGACCACGTACCGGGAGCGGACCCGGGTCAGCGAGACGACGCCGACGTTCTGCGCGAAGGCGGAGGTCGGGAAGCCTCCGAAGACGGGGCCGAGCAGGGTGGCGATGCCGTCGGTGCGCAGACCCCGGGTGATGGTCCTCCCGTCGCTGCGGCGCTCGCAGATCTCGCCGAGGGCGAGCATGCCGGCGCTGGACTCGGTCATGAGGACCAGCATCACGATGCACAGGGAGAGGATCGCGGCGGGCTGGAACTCGGGGGCGCCGAAGGCGAAGGGGGCGGGCAGGGCCGCGACGGGAGCCTCGCGCAGGGCGCTGAAGTCGGCCATCCCGAAGGGGATCGCGGCGAGGGTGCCGATGAGCAGGCCGAGCAGCAGGGCGATCTGCTTGACGAAGCCCTTGCCGAAGCGCTGGAAGAGCAGGACGACGACGAGCGTGAAGCCGGCGAGCGCCAGGTACTTCATGGCGCCGAAGTCGGCGGCGGTCTTGTCGCCGCCCTGGGCCCAGCTGACGGGCACCGGCATCAGGGTGACGCCGATCAGGGTGATGACGACGCCGGTGACGAGCGGCGGGAAGAAGCGCAGGAGCCTGCCGAAGAAGGGTCCGACGGCGAGGCAGAAGACTCCGGCGACCATCACCGCGCCGTAGATGGCGGGGAGCTGGTGTCCGGGGGCGCTGGTCTCGGCGATGGCGAGCATCGGGGCGATGCCGGCGGACGAGGCGGCGTTGACGAACGGGAGCCGGTTGCCGGCGAAGCGTCCGAGGCCGAGGGTCTGCAGGATGGTCGCGCAGCCGGCGATGAGCAGGCCGGCCGCGATGAGCCGTGTCATTCCTGCGGCGTCCAGGCCGACGGCCTGGCCGATGATGAGCGGAGGGGTGACGACGCCGGCGTACATGGCGGCGATGTGCTGGAGTGCCGCGGGGACGAGCCGCGAGGCGGGGAGCTTTTCGTCCACCGGATGGACCTGGGTGGTGTCCGGCGGGGTGGAACACGGGCCTTCGGCGTGCGCCGGCCCCTTTGCGGGCTGTGCCATGGGATGCCTCCGCTCTGGTGCGGCCCCCGCCCGACTGCGGGCGGGCGGGAGCCGTCACTCAGATGCCGCTTAGAGGTTGGTCATGTCGACCGGGATCTGCGCCGTGGCTCCGTCGCGGAGGACGGTGGCCTCGATGAGGCCGTACATGCGGTCGGCGGCGTAGTAGACCTCGTTGTCGTTCTTCAGGCCGAAGGGCTCGAGGTCCACCAGGAAGTGGTGCTTGTTCGGGAGCGAGAAGCGGACTTCGTCGATCTCCGAGCGGTGGTTGATGATGCGCGTGGCCATCTGGTACAGCGTCTGCTGCAGGGAGTACGAGTACGTCTCCGAGAAGGCCTCGAGCATGTGCTTCTTGGTCTGCTCGTAGGACCGCTCCCAGTTGGGCATGCGCTGGTCGTCGTCGGTCCAGTTGAACCGCCAGCGACCGGACACCTGGGTGGCCAGGATGCGGTCGTACGCCTCCTGGAGCGTCGTGTACTTGTCCTTGATGTAGCCCCAGAACTCCGAGTTGGTGGAGTTCATGACGACGAGGTCCTTGAGGCCGGAGATGACCTCCCACTTCTCGCCGTCGTAGGTGATCTGGGTGACGCGGGTCTCCTGGCCCTTGCGGGCGAAGGAGTGGTTGACCTCGTCGGCGCCGATGAACTTGGAGTTGGCGTCGGAGGAGGCGATGCGCTCCCAGGCGTACTCCTCGATCCGGATGCGCGCCCGGTGGATCGGCTCCTGGCTCGTCACGAAGTGGCGGGCGAGGTGGATGCCGAACTGCTCGGCGGACTCGATGCCGTACTCCTTGGCGAACGCGAAGACGGTGTTCTTCGTCGTGTCGGTGGGGAGGCAGTGGGCGTTGGAGCCGGTGAGGTGGACGTCGTCGAGGTCGCCGGAGAGGGCGACGGAGACGTTCAGGTCCTTGATGTGGTGGGTGGCGCCGTCCCGCGTGATCTTGACGACGCGGTTCTCTGCTTTGCCGTACTGGTTCTGGCCGAGAATCGTGGGCATGTCTGCTAGCTCCCTCGGTAAACGGAGTAGCCGAACGGGTTGAGCAGCAGCGGTACGTGGTAGTGCTCGCCCGGCTTGACGGCGAACGTGATCGCCACCTCCGGGAAGAACGCACCGCTGTCCCTTACGCGGGGGGCGTCCTGCTGCGCCTCGGCTTGCTTCTTGGCGAAGTACGTCTCGGTCTCGAAGTCGAGACGCACGTGGGTGGTTTCTTCCGGCAGCGCCGGCAGGTCCTTGCAGCGCCCGTCCGCGTCGGTGGCGGAGCCGCCGAGCGTGACCCACTCCGCGTCGGAGCCGCTGCGGGCCGCGAGCGTGATGGCCACGCCCTCGGCCGGGCGGCCGATGCTGGTGTCCAGGATGTGTGTGGACACCGAGGCGGTGGTGTCGGTGCTCATGCGGAGCTCTCTTCCTCGGAGGTCTCGGGGCCCTCGGGGGTCTCCACGAGACGGGTCAGCCGGATGCGGTTGATCTTGCCCAGCTCGGTGCGGACGATCTCCCGCTCCTTCTCGGGCGAGTTCCCGATCCGTTCCCGGACCGCGTCGCGCATCTGCTCGCCGGTCCTGCCGGTGGCGCAGATGAGGAAGACATGACCGAACTTCTCCTGATAGGCCAGGTTGAGTTCGAGCATCTCGGCCTTGAGCTCCGCGGAGGCGCCGGCCATCCCGCTCTGCTCGCGGGAGGAGGTCGGGTCCCCTGCCTTCGGACGACCGATCGGCGGGTGCCCGGCCATCGCCTCGGCCAGGTCCTCGGTGGTCAGCTCGGCCATGGCGGCGTCGCTGGCGAGGAAGAGGGCTTCGGCGGTGGAGTACGGGCGCTGGGCGAGAAGCTTGCTCCCCCACGCCGAACTGGAACACACCTCGTGGAGCGCGGCGACGGCCTCGCTGTCCGAGGAGGTGTTGAACCGGGTGAGGCCCGGTGTCGTACCTGAAGTCACGGGAAGCCTCCGTGGCTGTTTTTCGCTGTGCGTCGGACGGGCTGCGGATAGCTAACGCCCTCCGCAACACAACGTCAACACTTTGTTGAAAACTCGGCCACACAAAAGCCGTCGTCCCGACATCTGGACGACGGCTCGTGGGCACGCATGATCAACTACTCGCCTTTGGTGGCCTTTTCCCTGTTCAGGGCGGTCTCCCGGTTCAGGTAGTTGTAGACCGTGAAGCGGCTGACGCCGAGCGCGCCCGCCACCGTCTCCACTCCGTGGCGCACCGAGAAGGCACCGCGTGCCTCCAGGATCCGGACGACCTCCTGCTTCGCCTTGCGGTCCAGTTCGGCCAGCGGCATTCCGTGCCGTCGCTCCATCGCCGCGAGGATGTGGTCCAGGGAGTCCGAGAGCTGGGGCAGGCGCACGGCGAGCACGTCCTCGCCCTCCCAGGACAGGACCACGTCGTCGCCCTCCGCCTGCGCGGGGCCGAGCAGCTCGGCGCCCATGGCGTCCACCAGGGGCTTCACCGCCGCCACCAAGGGGTGCTCGCTCACTTGTCGCCCTCCCCGATCACGTTGACCTGGAGCGAGACGCGCGTGGCGCCGGCCTCGAGCGATTTGCGCAGCAGGGCGTCGACGGCGGTGAGCACCGCGTCGGCGCCGCCTTCCGCCGTGTTGCCGAAGGGGCCGACGTCGACCGCGTCCAGCTCGGCCGACTGGATGACCTCACGGGCCACGACCGCGTGCGCCGGCGCCTCGTCGAGGTCGAACGGCTCGGTCGTGAACTCCACTCTCAAACGCTCCATGGCCCCCACGCTACGGCCCCGCCCCGCCCCACGGGAGCCCCGGACCTGCGGGGACCTCTTGACAAGTACGCCGCCCGCCTTGCAGCATTCCGTCAGACAGAAACTTACTTCCGCAATACGGAAGGAGCGCCGCCCCTCATGGGATACTCGGACCAGCGCTTCGATGTGAACCTGTCGATCCTCTTCACGGAACTCCCGCTCCTGGAGCGCCCCGCGGCCGCCGCCGCGGCGGGCTTCACCGCGGTCGAGCTGTGGTGGCCCTGGATCGACACCGCCACCCCCGAGCAGAGCGAGCTCGACGCCCTCAAGAAGGCCCTTGAGGACGCCGGCACCCAGCTGGTGGGCCTGAACTTCTACGCCGGGCAGCTCCCCGGCCCGGACCGCGGAGCCCTCTCCGTGCCCGGGGAGGAGTCGGACCGCTTCCGCGCCAACATCGAGGTGGCCGCCGACTTCGCGGCCTCGGTCGGCTGCAAGGCGCTCAACGCGCTCTACGGCAACCGCGTCGAGGGCGTGGACCCGCAGATCCAGGACGCCCTGGCCCTGGAGAACCTGGTCCTGGCCGCCCGTGCGGCCGACCGCATCGGCGCGATCCTCCTCGTCGAGACCCTCAACAAGCCGGAGTCGCCGCTCTACCCGCTGGTGAGCGCCCCCGCCGCGATCGAGGTCGTCGACAAGGTGAACGCGGCCACCGGCCTCGGCAACGCCAAGTTCCTCCTCGACATCTACCACCTGTCGATGAACGGCGAGGACGTCAGCCGGGTCATCGCGGAGTACGCGGCCAAGACCGGCCACGTCCAGATCGCGGACAACCCGGGCCGCGGCGCGCCGGGCACCGGCGACCTGCCGCTCGAGCAGCTCCTCGACGAGCTGAAGAAGGCCGGTTACGACGGCTGGGTCGGCCTGGAGTACAAGGCCGCCGACGCCGCCGCTTCCTTCGAGTGGCTGCCCGCCGAAGCCCGCCCGGCTCGCTGACGCAGGACTCCTCCCCGTACCACCTTGCTTTGAGAGGCACCCTCACCATGAGCACTCTTCCCAAGATCGCTTGGATCGGCCTCGGCATCATGGGCTCCCCCATGTCCGAGAACCTGATCAAGGCCGGCTACTCCGTCACCGGCTTCACCCTGGAGCAGGACAAGCTGGACCGCCTGGCCGCCGCCGGCGGCACCGCGGCCGGCTCGATCGCCGAGGCCGTCAAGGACGCCGACGTCATCATCACGATGGTGCCCGCCTCCCCGCAGGTCGAGGCCATCTCCTACGGCCCCGAGGGCATCCTGGAGAACGCCAAGCAGGGCGCGCTGATCGTGGACATGTCCTCGATCACCCCGCAGACCTCCGTCGACCTGGCGAAGAACGCCAAGGAGAAGGGCATCCGCGTCATCGACGCGCCCGTCTCCGGCGGCGAGGCCGGCGCCATCGAGGCCGTGCTCTCGATCATGGTCGGCGGCGAGCAGGCCGACTTCGACGAGGCCCTTCCGATCCTGGAGGCCCTGGGCAAGACCATCGTGCTCTGCGGTCCGCACGGCTCCGGCCAGACGGTGAAGGCCGCCAACCAGCTGATCGTCGCCGTCAACATCCAGGCGTGCGCCGAGGCCGTGGTCTTCCTGGAGAAGTCGGGCGTGGACCTGAACGCCGCCCTCGACGTCCTCAACGGCGGTCTGGCCGGCTCGACCGTGCTGACCCGCAAGAAGGACAACTTCCTGAACCGGGACTTCAAGCCCGGCTTCCGGATCGACCTGCACCACAAGGACATGGGCATCGTCACCGACGCCGCCCGCAACGTCGGTGCCGCCCTCCCGGTCGGCGCGGTCGTCGCCCAGCTCGTCGCCTCGCTGCGCGCGCAAGGTGACGGCGGCCTGGACCACTCGGCCCTGCTGCGCGCCGTCGAGCGCCTCTCCGGCCAGCAGGTCTGACCCCCTGGGGCCGGCCTTCCGGGCCGGGCCCCAGCCCCTCCCCGGGGGCCCCTGATTTCCGGTCGGCGGCGGCGCTGACAACCTGTCCTGTCGCGCCCAGGCGTCGCCGCCGACCGGAACACCACACTTCATTTTCAACAAACTGTTGACGTGTTGTTCGAGGCGAATTTACGCTCCTCGAACCCGCCAGCAGAGCTCCCGTACGGAAGGTCACGATGTCGAAGCGCGTGCTTACGACCGAGTCCGGCGCCCCCGTCGCCGACAACCAGAACTCCGCCACCGCCGGCGTCGGTGGCCCTCTCCTCCTCCAGGACCAGCACCTGCTGGAGAAGCTCGCGCGCTTCAACCGTGAGCGGATCCCGGAGCGCGTGGTGCACGCCCGCGGTTCCGGCGCGTACGGCTACTTCGAGGTGACCGACGACGTCACCGCGTACACCAAGGCGAACTTCCTCGGCGAGGTCGGCAAGAGGACCGAGACCTTCGTCCGCTTCTCCACCGTGGCCGACTCGCTCGGCGGCGCGGACGCGGTGCGCGACCCCCGCGGCTTCGCCCTGAAGTTCTACACCGAGGAGGGCAACTACGACCTCGTCGGCAACAACACCCCGGTGTTCTTCATCAAGGACCCGATCAAGTTCCCCGACTTCATCCACTCGCAGAAGCGCGACCCCTTCACGGGCCGTCAGGAGCCGGACAACGTCTGGGACTTCTGGGCGCACGCCCCCGAGGCCACCCACCAGATCACCTGGCTCATGGGCGACCGCGGCATCCCGGCCTCGTACCGTCACATGAACGGCTACGGCTCGCACACCTACCAGTGGACCAACGAGGCGGGCGAGGCCTTCTTCGTCAAGTACCACTTCAAGACGAACCAGGGCATCCGCTCCCTCTCCGCCGAGCAGGCCGCCGAGCTCGTCGGCAAGGACGCCAACTCGCACCAGACCGACCTGCTGCAGGCCATCGAGCGCGGTGTGAACCCCTCCTGGACCCTGTACGTCCAGATCATGCCGGCCGCCGAGGCCGCGGACTACCGCTTCAACCCGTTCGACCTCACCAAGGTGTGGCCGCACGCCGACTACCCGCTGCAGCGCGTGGGCCGCCTGGTCCTCGACCGCAACCCGGACAACGTCTTCGCCGAGGTCGAGCAGGCCGCGTTCTCCCCGAACAACTTCGTCCCGGGCATCGGCCCCTCGCCGGACAAGATGCTCCAGGGCCGCCTCTTCGCCTACGCGGACGCCCACCGCTACCGCCTCGGCGTGAACCACACCCAGCTGCCGGTGAACGCCCCCAAGGCGACCGTGGCCGAGAACTACGGCCGCGACGGCTTCATGGCCACCCGCAACGGCTCGCGCCACGACAAGAACTACGAGCCCAACTCGTACCAGGGCCCGGCCCAGACCGACGCCGCGCTCTCCGCGCCGCTCGCGATCCACGGCTGGACCGGCACCCACGAGGCGCCGCAGCACGCCAAGGACGACGACTTCTTCCAGGCCGGCGAGCTCTACCGCCTGATGTCCGAGGACGAGAAGAAGCGCCTGGTCGCCAACATCGCCGGCGGTCTGTCCCAGGTGTCCCGCGAGGACGTCATCGAGAAGAACCTCGCGCACTTCGCCGCCGCCGACGCGGACTACGGCAAGCGCGTCCGCGAGGCCGTCGAGGCCCTGCGCGAGGACTGACCGCACAGCAGCACCCAGACTGCGTACGGCACCTGACGGGAGGTCAGTGCGGTACGCGGTCCGGATCGCCGGCCCGGATGAGGGGTGGCCGGCGAACCGGACAAGCGTGAGGACCGCGGCGGCTCCGAGCCAGTGCGGTGGTCAGGACGCCGGGCCCCCTTCTTGACCTGAAGGAAGGGGAACCGCCACGGCGCCCGTCGGCACCGCCGCGGTCCCAACGCCCCCCTTCCGAGGGGAACGAACGCCCCCTTTCCGAGGGGTCCCCCAGACTCCGCCCGGCGACGCGAACGTCCTGTCGCGCCAGCCTCGTGCCGCCGGGCGGTCACCAACGGGAGAGCGCGGAACCAGGTTTACGGTCCCTGGTTCCGCGCTCTTCTTCTTTTTCGGCCCGGGCGAGCAGGGACGTCACGGCGAGCGAGGCCAGGGCGAGCAGCACCATCCCCGTGCGCGGCGAGGTGTACTGGGCGAGGGCGCCGGCCAGCGCCGCGCCCACCCCCTGGAGCGCCAGCATCCCCGAGGTGTGCAGCCCGAGGGCGTGACCGCCCAGCTCCTCCGGCACCAGGGTCATGAGGCGTTCCTGGTGCAGCAGGCTCGCCCCGTAGCCGACCGCCGACACGGTCACGAGGACGAGCGCGAGGGGAAGCGCCGGGTCGAGGGCGAACAGCAGGAACGGGGCCGCGAGCAGCGCCTGGAGCGGGAAACGGATCCGGGCCCGCAGCCGCGCCGGTACGAAGCGGCCGACGGCGGCGTCCCCGGCCAGCATCCCGAGGGCGCCGCAGGCGAAGAGGAGCCCGGCGCGCTCGGGGGCGTACGGCACGAAGAGGGACTCGCAGCCGACGACGAGACCGTTCGGCACCCAGAGCGCGAGGTAGGCGCGGCGGCGGGCGGGCACGGCCCAGAGCCGTCCGTTGGTGCGCCAGGTCTCGGTGACCGAGGGCCGTCCGGCGGCGCGCGGCGGACGCGCCCCGAGGCCGAGGCGGGCGGTCAGGGCGGCGGCGAGGTAGAGCCCGGCGCCGGCGAGGACCGTGCCGCGGGGCGAGAGCAGGGCGATGAGGAGCCCGCCGGTGGCGAAGCCGCCGATCTGGAAGGCGCCCGTGGCCATGTTCGTCACGGAGCGGCCGAGGAGGTACTCCTCGCGCGGCAGGATCTCGTTCAGGAGCCCGTGGCGCACCCCGCCGCCCAGCGAGGCCGCGAGCCCCTCGGCGAGCAGGACCGCGAAGACCGCCCAGGTCGGCAGGGCGGGGATCGCCAGGACGGCGGTGCCCAGGGCGAAGAAGAGCGCGATGCCCCAGAGCGCGGCGCGCGGCGGCAGGCGGTCGGCGGCGGAGAGCAGGGTGGTCGCACCGAGGAGCTGCGCGAGGGAGGGGCCGAAGAGGGCCAGGGCGGAGAGGAGGGGGGACCCGGTCGCGCGGAGGACGAGCGTGGCGAGGCCGAGGCCGGCGACGGTCTGGGCGGCCGTGTGGGCGGCGCCGGTGAGGAAGAGCGGGGTGAACTCGGGGGTGCGGAAGAGCGTGCGGTAGCGGGGCATGCGAGGAGCTTCGGGGGCACCCGGCCACGGCGATATCGTTTCGCTCGGTGGCGAAACCGACGGGCACGGGGCGAAGGTGCGGTCGTATGGGCTGGTGGCGGATCGGCACGGACACCATGGCGGGAAGCTCGTTCGTGCTCTCGCCGCTCGCCGAGACGGTCGCCTCGCTCAAGACCCTGCACGCGGCCGCGGCGGCGCACCCGGGCGAGCGGGCCTGGCTCGCCCGGCACCTGCCCGCCTACCGGGAGCGGCTCGCGGCCGAGCCGCTCGACGCGCTGCTCGTGCGGGCCGCGATCGGACCCACCTGGAACGCGGACTTCCTCACCCCGACCCCGCCGGGCGATCGCGAGCGGAGCTTCGAGGAGGAGGTCGGGGCGGTCCTGGCGACCGAACCAGCCGACGCCGTGGACCAGTTGGCGGTCGCGATCGGCGGACCGGTGCCGGAGCCGCTGCGCTCGGCACGGGATCTGCCGCAGCGGCTGGCGGGCGTGCTCGGCTGGGTGTGGCGGGAGACGGTACGGCCGGAGTGGGCGCGTCGGCGGCGGATCCTGGAGGCCGACGTGACGGCGCGGACGGCCCTGCTGAGCCGGGGCGGCTGGGCGGCGGCGCTCGACGAGCTCTGCCCGGGGAAGATGCGCTGGCTCGGCGACGGCCGGCTCCAGGTCAACACCCGCGACTATCCGCCGCGCCGGGTCGACGGGGGACGGCTGCTGCTCGTGCCGGTGACGCCGGCCACCGGCTGGGTGTCCTGGGAGGGGACGGAGCGCTACGCGATCGTCTACCCCTGCGCGGGGGTCCTGGCGGACACGACCGGCCCGATGGTCCCGGAGGCCCTGGGGGCCCTGCTCGGGACGGCCCGCGCCGGGGTGCTCGTACGGCTCGGGACCCCGCTGTCCACCAGCCAGCTGGTGGCGCTCACCGGCCAGGGCCTCGGCTCGGTCGGTCGGCACCTGAAGGTGCTGCTCGACGCCGGACTCGTACGGCGGGGGCGGGCGGGGCGCTCGGTGCTGTACGAGTGGACGGAGGCGGGTGCGGTACTGGTGGCCGCACAGGAGGACCCCCGCCCCGGTGCTCCTCGGGGCGGGGGCCGGTCCCTCTGAAGAAGGGGGACGATCAGACCCTGAAGACGATCAGACCTTCAGCGCCTTGATCGCGGTCGGGGCGTGGCCGGGCTCGGTGGCCAGCTCCTCGAACTCGGTGACGTCGCTCATGTCGACGGTCTTGCTCATGGCGATGTTGGTGATGCGCTCCAGGATCGCCTCGACGACGACCGGGACCTGGAACTCGACGGCCAGCTTCTTGGCCTCCTCCAGCGCCTCGCCGAGCTTGTCCGGGTCCTCGACGCGGATCGCCTTGACGCCGAGGCCCTCGGCGACCTTGACGTGGTCGACGCCGTAGACGCCGATCTCCGGGGTGTTGATGTTCTCGAACTCGAGGTTGACCTCGAAGTTGATGCCGAGGCCGCCCTGCGCCTGCCGGATCAGACCGAGGTAGGCGTTGTTCACGAGGACGTGGACGTAGGGGACCTTGTGCTGGGCGGCGACCGCCAGCTCCTCGATCATGAACTGGAAGTCGTAGTCGCCGGAGAGGGCGACGACCGGGGTCTCCGGGTCGGCGGTGGCGGCACCGATGGCGGCCGGGATGGTCCAGCCGAGCGGACCGGCCTGGCCGCAGTTGATCCAGTGGCGCGGCTTGTAGACGTGCAGGAACTGCGCGGCCGCGATCTGGGAGAGGCCGATGGTGGTGACGTAGCGGGTCTCCGGGCCGAAGGCCTTGTTCATCTCCTCGTAGACGCGCTGCGGCTTGATCGGGATGTTGTCGAAGTGCGTGCGGCGCTGGAGGGTGGCCTTGCGCTCCTGCGCGGAGGCGGCCCAGGCGGAGAAGTCCGGGAGCCTGCCCTCGGCCTTCCACTCCTTGGCGATCTCGACGAAGAGCTCCAGGGCGGCCTTGGCGTCGGAGGCGATGCCGTAGTCCGGGGCGAAGATCTTGCCGAGCTGGGTGGGCTCGATGTCGACGTGGACGAACTTCCGGCCCTTGGTGTACGCCTCCAGGTTGTAGCCCGTGTGGCGGTTGGCCCAGCGGTTGCCGATGCCGAGGACGAAGTCCGACTCCAGGAAGGTCGCGTTGCCGTAGCGGTGCGCGGTCTGGACGCCGACCATGCCGGCGGCGAGCTCGTGGTCGTCCGGGATGGTGCCCCAGCCCATGAGGGTGGAGATGACCGGGATGTCGGTCAGCTCGGCGAACTCGACGAGGAGGTCGGAGGCGTCGGCGTTGATGATGCCGCCGCCGGCGACGATCAGCGGGCGCTCGGACTCCAGGAGGAAGCTCAGCGCCTTCTCGGCCTGGGCGCGGGTCGCGGACGGCTTGTAGACCGGCAGCGGCTCGTAGGTCTCCGGGTCGAACTCGATCTCGGTCAGCTGGACGTCGATCGGCAGGTCGATGAGGACCGGGCCGGGACGGCCGGAGCGCATCAGGTGGAAGGCCTGCTGGAAGACGCCCGGGACCTGCGCGGCCTCCAGGACGGTCGTCGCGGCCTTGGTGACCGGCTTGGCGATCGAGGCGATGTCGACGGCCTGGAAGTCCTCCTTGTGGAGCTTCGAGACCGGGGCCTGGCCGGTGATGCAGAGGATCGGGATGGAGTCCGCGATGGCCGAGTACAGGCCGGTGATCATGTCGGTGCCGGCGGGGCCGGACGTACCGATGCAGACGCCGATGTTGCCGGCCTTGGCACGGGTGTAGCCCTCGGCCATGTGGGACGCGCCCTCGACGTGGCGGGCGAGCGTGTGGCTGACGCCGCCGACGTTCTTGAGCTCGCGGTAGAAGGGGTTGATCGCCGCGCCGGGGACGCCGAACGCCTGGGTGACGCCTTCGCGCTTGAGGATCTCAACGGCCGCTGCGGCGGCGGTCATACGAGGCATGGGAGTGCTCCTGCTTCGGCCGGGCGGATCCAGGCGGGCGCCTCGTCTCGGGAGGCCCCGGCGCCTGTTTCCGTAATGCGGAAATGCTGTTCTGCTATACGGAAGCAATGTAGGTCGGGCTCCGGAGAACCGTCAAGAGAAGTCCGCCCGCCGGGATCACGGAAGTGGCCGAACACCCTCCCCCGGCCCGCCGGTGGGTGGACGATGGGGGCGGAACGACAGGGGGTTGGGCTGTGGGCGAGTCGGTACCGGTGCGCTGTCCCGAATGCCTGCGCACGCAGGCGTACGCGGCACCCGTCTTCCCCTGCGCGTGCGGGAGCCCCGTCGCGCCGCCGGTCCTGGCGGGCGCGGCCGCGGAGCCGATCACGCACCGGAACTGGGCGGACGAATGGGTCACCGTCCGCTGCGGGGCCTGCGGCCACGAGAACGACTGGCCGCACCCGGAGCTGGGCTGCCCCTGCGGGACGGTGCTGCGGATACCCGTACGACCGGCCGAACCGGACCCGGTGGCGCACCGGGCCCCCGTCGACGGCTCGAACGGCACGGCGGACGGCGTGGCCGGAACGGGCGGCCCTCCGGCCCCGCCCTGGGAGCCGGGGCCGTTCCTGTCGCCGCCGCCGGTGGACCCCGGCGCGCCGCGCCCGCGAACGGGGAACGGGGCCGGTACGGGCGGGCCCGGTGCGAACGGGGTCCGTACGGACGGATCCGGTGCGGGCGGGGCCGCCCCCGGCCGGGCCGGTACGGGACACGGCCCGGAGGCGGCCGTGCCCGGTGCGAACGGGTTCGCACCGGGCACTCCCGGCACCGGCGGAGCCGGGACGACCGACGGGACGGCCCGGGGTGCGTCCGGTGGCGCCGGCGGCGCCGACGGCGGGCGGGCCGGAAGCGCGGTGCCCCTCCGTGGGGCCCCCTCCGCGCCCGGGGAAGGCGGATCCCCGTGGTTCGGACCGGGGCCGAGGGGCCGGGGCCTCGCCGGCCCGGCGGGACGCGGCGCGGACTGGACCGGTCCCACCGGGCGCGGCGCGGGCGGGCTCGGTGCGGACGGGCTCGGTGCGGACGGGCTCGGTCCGGCCGGACGTGGTGCGGACGGGGCCGGTCCGGCCGGACGTGGTGCGGACGGGACGGGCCCCGCGGGTCCCCGTACGTTCGCCGAGCGGTACCCCGCGCGCGTACCGCTGCCGCCCACGGCCCCCCGCCCGGCTCCGCTGCGCGGGGCGTTCCGGCCCGTGACGATCCGGACCTCGCGGGACGCGGTCGCGGCGGCGGCCGGGTACCTGCGCTGGCTCGGGTTCAGAGACGTCGTGCAGCCCGAGGAGCGCCCCGCGTCCGGCGTGGACCTGCGGGCTCCCGGCCTGGTCGCCCAGGTCGACCCGAGCACCCGGCCCACCGGGCTGCGGGCCGTCGAGTGCCTCTGGCTCAACGGGCTGAGCGCGGCCGCCGTGAGCGTGTTCTTCTCCCTCGCGGGCTACACCCCGGAGGCCCGCTCGCGCGCCGCCGAGGTGGGTCTCCCGCTCTTCGTCCTCGACCTGACCGGCACCCCGCAGCCGGTCAACGACGCCGCGGACGAACTGACGGCGGGCGGTGCCTGAGCCTCACAACTCCTCGGCATCCGAAATCGGCCATTCACGCGTGACGATCACGCTCCGCCGGGCACAACACCCTCGGGGGGTGGGCGTCATGCCGACGGGGTCGTGGTGGTTCATCGGGCTGGCCTGGGGCGAACTGCTGCTCGCCGCCCTCCTGTTGCGAAGCAGCGGAACACGCAGCGAGGAGAGCGCGGCGAGCACCGTGCCGCCGCCCGAGGCCCTCGCGCTGCTGCGCGGCGGGCGGCGGGCGGCCGTCACCGTCGCGCTGGTGGCGCTGCACCAGCGCGGGGCGGTGGCGGCGGGGCGCAAACATACGATTCGGGCCAATGGCGGGCCGGGCCGCGCGCGTGACCCCGTGCAGCTCGGAGTGCACCGGGCACTGCACAGGGCCCTCGCGCTGGGGGCCCTCACGCAGCGCCCCGAGGCACGGCGGGCCGTGGACGCGCTGCGCGGCGAGCTGTGCAGGGCCGGACTGCTGCGAGCGCCGGAGCGGCTGTGGACCGCCCGGGCGCTGCTGGGGTGCGTACCGGTGATGACGCTGGTGGGGCCGTTCGCCGCCGGGGCGTCCGGGACGGGGCTCGCCGTGGCGCTCGCCGCCGGGGCTCCGCCGGCCGTCGCGGCGGTGGCGCTGCTGCGACTGCCGGACACGACGGGCGCGGCGCGGCGGCTCCTCGCGGGCCTGCGGGAGCGGTATCCGCTGCCGGCCCACCGGCGCGAGGTGACGGACGGACGGCTCGTCCAGCTGTACGTGGCGCTGTACGGCGATCCCGCCCTGGCCCTGTTCCTGCCCCGCTTCTCGCGCGACGGCGGGCTCCTCGATCGCCCGCCCGCGAACGACCCATCGCCCGGGAGCGACCGCCCCCACGAGAACGACCGTCCCCGAGCGGACGACCGGAACCGGCCCCCGGCGGACGGGGGTCCGGGTGCGGGCGGCGCCGCGCACTGAGGCCGCGCCATACTGTCGTATGCGCATCAGAGCGGCCGCTCCGGCCGAACTCCCGCTGCTCCAGGACATCGAACGGGCGGCGGGCGAGCCGTTCCGCACCCTCGGCATGGCGGCGATCGCCGACGACGACCCGCTGCCCCTGGACGTCCTGGAGACCTACTGCCGCGCGGGCCGGGCGTGGGTGGCGGTGGACGCCGCCGACCGCCCGGTCGCGTACCTGCTCACGGACACGGTCGACGGCGCCGCCCACATCGAGCAGGTGTCGGTGCACCCGGACGCCGCCCGCCGGGGCGTGGGCCGGGCGCTGATCGAGCACCTGGCGGCGGCCGCCCGGGAGCAGGGCCTCGCGGCCCTGACCCTGACGACCTTCGCCGAGGTCCCGTGGAACGCCCCGTACTACGCGCGGCTGGGCTTCCGCCCGCTCGCCGACTCCGATCCGGCGCTGACGGAGGGACTGCGGGCCATCAGCCGCGCCGAGGCGGCCCACGGCCTGTCGGTCTGGCCCCGCGTCTGCATGCGCCGGGAGGTCGCCCAGGGCCGGATCCGACGGGAATCGTCGGACAGGCCCTAGGATCCGTCCGGTTCCGATCCGCCGGGCGGGCGCCCTACGCCCCTTCGCCGTACTTCTGCCGCAGCTCCACCTTCCGCACCTTGCCGCTCACCGTCATCGGGAACTCGGCGAGGATCTCCATCCTGCGCGGGATCTTGTAGTGGGCGAGCCGGTCGCGGCAGAAGGCGGTGATCTCGTCCAGGGTCGGCGGGGCGGCGGGGTCGCGCGGGATCACGCAGGCCAGGATCTCCTCGCCGTACCGCTCGTCGGGGACGCCGACGACCTGGACGTCCGCGATCTTGGGGTGTCCGTAGAGGAACTCCTCGATCTCGCGCGGGTACACGTTCTCCCCGCCCCGGATGATCATGTCCTTGATGCGGCCGACGATCTGCACGTAGCCGTCGTCCCGCATGACCGCGAGGTCCCCGGTGTGCATCCAGCGGCCGGTGTCGATCGCCTCGGCGGTCTTCTCCGGCTCGTCCCAGTAGCCGAGCATCACGCTGTAGCCGCGGGTGCACAGCTCCCCCGCCGTGCCGCGCTCGACGGTCAGGCCGGTCGCCGGGTCGACGACCTTCACCTCGACGTGCGGCATGACCCGGCCGACGGTGCCGGTGCGGCGCTCCAGGTCGTCGTCGCGGCGGGTCTGGGTGGAGACGGGCGAGGTCTCGGTCATGCCGTAACAGATCGACACCTCCGCCATGTTCATCTCGGCGACGACCCGCTTCATCACCTCGACCGGGCACGGCGAGCCCGCCATGATCCCGGTGCGGAGCGTGGAGAGGTCGTAGTCGGCGAAGTCGGGGAGGTTGAGCTCGGCGATGAACATCGTCGGCACCCCGTACAGCGAGGTGCAGCGCTCCTCCTGGACCGCCCGGAGGGTGGCGGCGGGGTCGAAGGAGGCGGCCGGGATGACCATGCAGGCGCCGTGCGAGGTGGCCGCGAGGTTCCCCATCACCATGCCGAAGCAGTGGTAGAAGGGCACCGGGATGCAGATGCGGTCCTGCTCGCTGTAGGCGATCATCTCGCCCACGAAGTAGCCGTTGTTGAGGATGTTGTGGTGGGAGAGCGTGGCGCCCTTCGGGAAGCCCGTCGTCCCCGAGGTGTACTGGATGTTGACGGGCTCGTCGCAGGAGAGCGGCTCCGGGCGCAGCTCCCCGGCCGTCCGGGCGAGCAGCGCGTCCCAGCTGGGGTCGCCGAAGTAGACCGCCTCGCGCAACGCCGGGCAGTCGCCGCGCACCTGCTCGACCATGGAGCGGTAGTCGCTCGTCTTGTGGGCGAGCGAGGCGAAGAGCAGGGAGATGCCGGCCTGCTTGAGCACGTACGCCAACTCGTGGGCGCGGTAGGCCGGGTTGATGTTCACCATGACGGCGCCGATGCGGGCGGTCGCGTACTGGACGAGGACCCACTCGGCGCAGTTCACGGCCCAGATGCCGACCCGGTCGCCCTTGACGACCCCGCTGCCGAGCAGCGCGGACGCCAACCGGTCGACGTCCGCGCCGAATTCGGCGTACGTCCAGCGGCGCCCGGTCGGCACGTCGACGAGGGCCTCGCGGTCGGGCCAGGCGGCGACGGCCCGGTCGAGGTTGGCGCCGATGGTGTCGCCGAGGAGCGGCGTCTCCGACACCCCGTGCGCGTACGAGAGGTCCGGGGCGGTCATCCGAGGTCCCCTTCCACGTACTCCTTGCCGCCGCCCTCCGCCGTCAGCCGGCGCAGTTCGACGCGCCGGATCTTGCCGGAGACGGTCTTGGGCAGGTCGGCGAACTCGATGCGCCGGACGCGCTTGTACGGGGCGAGGACCGCGCGCGAGTGGGCGAAGAGGACCTTCGCGGTCTCCTCGCCCGGCTCCCAGCCCGCCGCGAGGACGACGTACGCCTTGGGGACGGCGAGCCGCAGCGGATCGGGGGCGGGGACGACGGCCGCCTCCGCGACGGCCTCGTGCTCAAGGAGGGCGCTCTCCAGCTCGAAGGGGCTGATCTTGTAGTCGGAGGCCTTGAAGACGTCGTCGGCGCGCCCGATGTACGTGATGTAGCCGTCCGCGTCCCGGGAGCCGATGTCGCCGGTGCGGTAGTAGCCGCCCGCCATCGCCTCCGCCGTGCGCTCCGGGTCGCCGTGGTAGCCGGTCATCAGGCCCACCGGCTCGGCGGAGAGGTCGAGACAGATCTCGCCCTCCTCGACGTCCGGACGGCCGCTCACCGGGTCGACGAGGGTGACCTTGAAGCCGGGGCTCGGGCGTCCCATGGAGCCCTCCTTGAGCCGCTGGCCGGGGCTGTTGGACACCTGGACGGCGGTCTCGGTCTGGCCGAAGCCGTCCCGGATGGTGACGCCCCAGGCGCGCCGCACCGACTCGATGACCTCGGGGTTGAGCGGCTCGCCGGCGGCGACGACCTCGCGCGGCGGGGTCTTCAGCTCGCCGAGGTCGGCCTGGATCAGCATCCGCCACACGGTCGGCGGGGCGCAGAAGCTGGTGACGCCGCCCCGCTCCATCTCGGCCATGAGCCGGGCCGGGTCGAAGCGGGTGTAGTTGTGGATGAAGACGGTCGCCTCGGCGTTCCAGGGCGCGAAGAGGTTGGACCAGGCGTGCTTCGCCCAGCCCGGCGAGGAGATGTTGAGGTGCACGTCGCCGGGCTTGAGGCCGATCCAGTACATCGTCGAGAGGTGCCCGACGGGGTACGAGGTGTGGGTGTGCTCGACCAGCTTGGGGCGGGCGGTCGTGCCGGAGGTGAAGTACAGCATCAGGGTGTCGTCGGCGAGGGTGACGCCGTCGGGCTCGAAGACGTCCGACTCCCGGGCGGCGAGCGCGTAGTCCAGCCAGTCCGCCCCGTCGCCGCCGACGGAGATCCGGGTGTAGTCCCCGGGGACCTCGTCGAACTTGGCGGTGTCCTCGGCGCGCACGACGACGTGCCGGGCGCGGCCCCGGTCGACGCGGTCGCGCAGGTCGGCGGGGCCGAGGAGCGGGGTGGCGGGGATGAGGACGGCGCGCAGCTTCATCGCGGCGAGCACGGTCTCCCACAGCTCGACCTGGTTGCCGAGCATCAGGACGATCCGGTCGCCGGCGCGGACGCCCTGGGCCCGGAGCCAGTTGGCGACCCTGTTGGAGCGGGCGGACATCTCGGCGAAGCTCACCCGCGTCTCGGAGCCGTCCTCCTCGACGATGTGCAGCGCGGTCCGGTCGTTGTCCCGTGCGATGACGTCGAA
Source organism: Streptomyces sp. NK15101 (assembly GCF_020400725.1). Classification (GTDB taxonomy): domain Bacteria; phylum Actinomycetota; class Actinomycetes; order Streptomycetales; family Streptomycetaceae; genus Streptomyces. The sequence continues at coordinate 68,211 of NZ_JAINVG010000032.1, forward strand.
CCATTCGAGCGCCCAGTTGAAACGGTCGGGCCGGGGCCAGGCGAAGCCCTCGTAGGCCGTCTCGTAGTCCTCGCGATGCTGCAGCAGGAAGTCCCGGGCGGCCCGGAACCTCTCCGTCGCACCGGTCGCGCTCGTGGCCGTCATGTGTCCTCCTCATTGCGGGACTGTCCCGGACATCGTGTAATCGGTGACCCAGGTCTCACTACCCCCGTTCGGGGGTGAAGGAGTGGTTCCGTGCCCGAGATGGTGGAAGCGGTGGAGTTGCGTACGGCGCTGCTGCGGCTGAGGCGCGCCAGCGGGCTGCCCGTCGTCTTCGGCGGACTGCTCCAGGAGGGCCGCACGATGCGGATCGCCGAGCTGAGCGGAGCCGTCACGCCCGCGCTGCGCGGCCTGGCGGTCTCGGCCGGCTCCGGGCTCGGCGGGAAGTGCCTGGCGCTGTCGCGGCCGTGCGCGGTCACGGACTACCCGGCGTCGCGGCACATCACGCACGAGTACGACGTCCCGGTCTCGGCGGAGGGCCTGCGCGCGGTGATCGCCGTCCCCGTCGTCGTGCGGCGCAAGGTGCGCGGCGTGCTGTACGGGGCGCTGCGCGAGTCCCTCCCGATCGGCGAGCGGGTCTTCGACGCGGCGATGGCGGCGGCCCGTGACGTCGAGCAGGCCCTCGCGGTACGGGACGAGGTGCGGCAGCTGCTCGCGCCCCCGGCGCCCGGACCGTCCTGGGAGGAGGTCCGCCAGGCGTACGGGGAGCTGCGCGAGCTCGCCCCGAAGGTCCTGGACCCGGAGCTGCGGGCGCGCCTCCTCGCGGTGTGCGGCCGTCTGGAGACGGCCTCCGCCTCCCCCGCCCCGGTGCCGGGTGTGGCGCTCACGCCCCGCGAGACGGACGTCCTCGCGGCGGTCGCCTCCGGCGCGACGAACGCGACGGCGGCGGAGCGCCTGGGCCTGCGCCCGGAGACGGTGAAGGGCTATCTGCGCTCGGCGATGCGCAAGCTGGGCGCGCACACCCGCCTGGAGGCGGTGGTGGCGGCCCGGAGGGCGGGCGCGCTGCCGTGACGGGCCCGGCCGGCGGTCAGGCGAAGTGATCCCGCGCGTCCTGCCGGGGACCGCGCAGCAGGCAGCCGATCGCCTCGTACGCATCGGCTCCCAGGAACTGCGGGCCGGTGTGGCGCAGGAGGAAGAAACGCCCGGTCTCGTCGATGAGGACCATCGCCCCGTCGAACGTCTCGTACCCGACGGGGAACAGTCTCCTCCCCAGGTCCCGGGCGAGAGCGGCGACGTCCTCGCCGCTCTCCTCGTGGATCCGATGCGGGGTGAGGCCGACGGCGTCCGGAGGCGTCCCCGGGATCACCAGGCGCAGCCCGCCGAACTCCCGGACGAAGTCCCGGGCGGCCCGGAACGGCTCGACCGGATGGCCCTCCTCGGCGAAGCGGTCGGTCACGAAGGCGAGGAGCCCGGGCAGTCGCGCCCCGATGTCACGCCCCGGCGACCAGCCCGCCCCGGTCAGGACGGCCTCGACCTCCGCCGTCGTCATGCGCGGCACGTCAGTCCTCCGCGTTCTTCGCCCTCTTCGCGCTCTCGGTGCTCTCCGCGCTCTCCGTGCTCTCCCTGTGGACGATGTCGTACGGGGTGCCCGGAGGCGTCATGACCCGGAGGGTCCGCTCGGCCTCGGCTGCGAGCGCGGCCCGCGTCGCGCGCGGCACGGGCGCGAAGGGCTCGATGGTGAGCGTCGTGCGGTCCTTCGCCTCGTCGAGGTGCCAGATCCCGGCGAGGAACCCGTCGACGAGGAACGTGCGGTGCGCCTGGTTGCCGGTCCAGGTGCGGCCGTGGTGCTCGGCGGGGACGACACGGCGGCGGTCGGCGTGCGAGAGGAGCAGGTTGTCGAACTCGGGCAGGAAGCGGGGCGGCGCCGGGGTGTCCCCGTCGGGGCGGGGCGCGCCGGGCAGGTCGAAGAGCTCCGTTCCCCGCTCGTCCCGGAAGACGAGGAGCTCGGGCCGCAGCCGCTCGAAGGCCGGGCGGAGGCGGGTGAGACCGCACCAGGTCTGCATGTCCTTGACGGAGGCGGGACCGAAGGCGCCGAGGTAGCGCCGTACGGTCTCGTCGAGGTCGGCGGTCTCGTCCTCGGGGCCTCCGAACCACACGCGGGCGGTGGTGAGCGCGACCTGCCCGCTGCGCCCCCACAGGCCGCGCGGGGTGACCTGGACCATCAGGAGCAGGCAGCGGGCGGCGATGGTCAGCGCCTGCGGGTCGGCCTCCGGCCACTCCCGGAGCAGGCGCTCCCGCAGCTCCTTGGGGGTGCGGGGCCGCTCCTCGACGCAGGCGGTCGCCAGGGAGGCGAGCCGGTCGAGGTCGACGCCGTCGAGCCCCTTGCGGAACATCTTCAGCTCCCGGTCGATGGCCCCGGCCTGGACGAGCCGGCGCAGGCCGACGGCGTCGCGGGCGGTGTGGGTGTGGACGGTGGACCGGAGCGAGACGATCCGGGCGAGCCGCCGGGACTCCATCAGGGCGGACAGGTCCTCGGGCCGGAACCCGTCGAGGCGGGCGGCGAGCGCGTAGTACGGGGGCTTGGTGTTCTGGGCCTGGAGGCCGACGAGATGGGCGACGGCCTCCTCGACGCCGAGCGGGGCGGGGCGCAGGAGCAGCTGCCGGTCGAGGGTGGCACGGTTCAGGGCGCGGAGGCCGAGCACGGGGTGGGTCGTCTTGGGGGCCATGATCAGCACGCTATCGACCGTTGCGGACAGCTGCCGTCCTCAATGCGGAACGGGCGGGATCCGACCGGGAGGGATTCACCCCGCCGGGAAGGATTCGCCCCATATATCCTTCTCTCGGCCCGTCTCCCGCTCTCGGCCCGCAGAGGTCCGAGGGCGGCGGATCCGCCGGGGCCGCAGAAGACCCGCCGGGGCCGCAGACCGAGGAGGAGGTGAGCGACGGTGTCCGACCGCCGCCCCCGCGCGACCTGGCGCCGCCGCGCCGAACCGCCGCCCGGCTCCTCGCCCCCGCCGCCCTCGGAAATGCCGGGCGCGATGCGGCCGGACGGGGTGCGGTCGGGCGGGGCACGGTCGAGCGTGGTGCAGTCGACGCTCTACCGCGACGGTCACCGGGTCTCCTCCCCCGCCACCCTCGCGGAGACCTTCCGCCAGCTGCGCGAGCACCCCGACGGCATGGCCTGGATCGGGCTCCAGCATCCGACCGAGGAGGAACTCCACTCCCTGGCAGCCGAGTTCGACCTGCACGAGCTGGCCGTCGAGGACGCGATGGAGGCCCACCAGCGCCCCAAGCTGGAGCGGTACGGCGACACCCTCTTCGTCGTCCTGCGCGCCGCCCGCTACCTCGACGCCCCGGAGGAGGTCGAGTTCGGCGAGCTCCACGTCTTCGTGGGCCCGGACTTCCTCATCACCGTCCGGCACGGCGCCGCCCCGGACCTCTCGGCCGTCCGCCACCGCATGGAGGAGAACCCGGACCTGCTGGCCCTGGGCCCCGAAGCCGTCCTGTACGCGATCCTCGACGCGGTGGTCGACGGCTACGCGCCGGTGGTGGCGGGCGTCCAGAACGACATCGACGAGATCGAGACGGAGGTCTTCGGCGGCGACCCGGCGGTCTCCCGCCGCATCTACGAACTCTCCCGCGAGATGGTCGAGTTCCAGCGCGCCACCCGCCCCCTGGTGGGCATGCTCCACGCCCTGATGGCCGGCTTCGCCAAGTACGGCACGGACGAGGAGCTCCAGCGCTACCTCCGTGACGTCGCCGACCACGTCACCCACACCAGCGAACGCGTCGACGGCTTCCGCCAGGCACTGGCGGACATCCTCACGGTCAACGCGACCCTGGTCACCCAGCAACAGAACGCCGAGATGCGCGCCTTGGCGGAAGCCGGCTTCGAACAGAACGAGGAGATCAAGAAGATCTCGTCGTGGGCGGCCATTCTCTTTGCACCCACCTTGGTGGGAACGATCTACGGGATGAACTTCGACCACATGCCGGAGTTGCACTGGGCGGGCGGGTATCCGTTCGCGATCCTGCTGATGGCAGTGGTGTGCACGAGCCTGTACGTGATCTTCAAGAGGCGGGACTGGCTGTAGCGGCGCCCCATGGCACTTGATCGACTTCCCCGAACGCGGACACGCGGGAGGGGCGGTCACGAACCGCAGGACGGTGCCTGGCCGCCGGTGCCGAGCGGGATCAGCGCCGGGGCAGGGGCGCAGCAGCCGCCGCCCTCCCCGGAAGGCTCCGTGTCCGGCTGGTCGAAGAGGCCGGCGCCGCCGCAGACCCCGGTCTCCGGGAGGACGAGTTCGACGCGTTCGGCGGACTCGTGGTCGCCGGCGATGGCGGCGACCACGGAGCGGACCTGCTCGTAGCCGGTGAGGGCGAGGAAGGTGGGGGCGCGGCCGTAGGACTTCATGCCGACCAGGTAGACGCCCCGCTCCGGGTGGGACAGCTCCTTCACGCCGTGCGGGTAGACGGTGCCGCAGGAGTGCTGGTTCGGGTCGATCAGCGGGGCGAGGGCGACGGGGGCCTGGAGGCGCTCGTCGAGGTCGAGGCGGAGCTCGGAGAGGAAGGAGAGGTCGGGGCGGAGGCCGGCGAGGACGACGACCTCGTCGACCGGGTCGAGGCGACGGCCGTCCTCGGCCACGAGGATCAGGCGGCCGTCTCCGTCGCGCTCGATCACGTCCGTGCGGAAGCCGGTGACGGCGTCGGCGTGGCCCTCGTCGACGGCGGCCTTGGCGGCGAGGCCGAGGGCGCCGCGGGCGGGGAGCTGGTCGGCGGCGCCGCCGCCGAAGGTGGAGCCGGAGATGCCCCGGCGCAGGATCCACACCGCCTTCGTCCCCTCGCCGTCCTCGGCCCCTGCCAGGTCGGCGAGCGAGGCGAGAGCGGTGAACGCGGAGGCGCCGGAGCCGATCACGGCGGTGCGCCTGCCCGCGAAACGGGCCCGGACGGCCGGGTCCTCGAGGTCGGGCACGCGGTAGGTGACGCGGTCGGCGGCGGCCTTCTCGCCGAGGGCCGGCAGGCCGGAGGCGCCGGCCGGGCTCGGAATGGACCAGGTGCCGGAGGCGTCGATCACCGCACGGACGAAGAGCCGCTCCTCACGCCCGCCGGCATGGACGACGTGGACGACGAAGGGCTGGGTCTCGCGGTCGGCGTCGACGATCCGGTCACGGCCGGAGCGGGAGACGCCGCTCACGCGGGCGCCGAAGCGGACCCGGTCGCCGAGGACGTCGGCCAACGGCTGGAGGTACTTCTCCGCCCAGTCGCCGCCGGTCGGATACGTCGTCGCGTCGGGCTTCACCCAGCCAGTGGGGGCCAGCAGCCTCTCGGCGGCCGGATCCGTGACCTCGCCCCAGGTGGAGAACAGCCGGACGTGCGACCACTCGCGTACCGCCGCTCCCGCCTTCGCGCCGGCCTCCAGGACCAGCGGTTCGAGTCCGCGCTCGACGAGGTGGGCGGCGGCGGCCAGGCCCGCGGGGCCGGCCCCGATGACCACGACGGGCAGCTGCTCAGTGGCGGTGGCGTTCATGACGAGTCCCCTTGCTTCGACGCTTGTCGATCTCTTGCGCCTCAGCATGACATTCGATATCGATGAACGTCAACATAGGCATTCATCGATACTGGCAGTTCAGCCATGGGTCCCGGGGCTGGTTCGACGTGTGTCAACATAGACGTATGTCGAATGCGAAGGTGTTGCCGCTGCTCCAGCCCGAGGCCGAGCCGTGCTGCCCACCCCTGACCGAGCGTCCGCTGACCGCGGAGGAGGCCGAGCGGACCGCCGTGATGTTCAAGGCGCTCGGCGACCCGGTCCGCCTGCGCCTGTTCTCCGCCGTCGCCTCGCACGAGGGCGGAGAGGCGTGCGTCTGCGACATCTCCGACGTCGGCGTCTCCCAGCCGACCGTCTCCCACCACCTGAAGAAGCTGAAGGAGGCGGGACTGCTCAGCTCCGAGCGGCGCGGGACCTGGGTCTACTACCGCGTCGAGCCCGCCGTCCTGGCCGCCATGGGACAGCTGCTGACCAGAGCCGCCGTCGCATGACCACCTCCGCCCTGGTGGTGCCGCTCACCGCCGCACACGCCGACGAAGTGATCGCGATCTATCAGGCCGGGATCGACGAGGGCAACGCCACCTTCGAGACCACCGCTCCGACCTGGGCGGAGTTCGACGCGTCGAAGCTGCCCGAGCACCGTTTCGCCGCCGTGGACGAGGCCGGCCGGGTCCTCGGCTGGGTCGCCGCCGTCAAGGTCTCCGACCGGTGCGCGTACGCCGGCGTCGTCGAGCACTCCGTCTACGTCCACCCCGACGCCCGGGGCCGGGGCATCGCCTCCGCGCTGCTGGAGGCGCTCATCGACTCCACCGAGGCGGCGGGGATCTGGACGATCCAGTCCGGCATCTTCCCCGAGAACACGGCGAGCCTCGCCGTCCACGAGCGCGTCGGCTTCCGGGCGATCGGCACCCGCGAACGCATCGGCCGCCACCAGGGCCGCTGGCGCGACACCGTCCTCGTGGAGCGCCGCAGCCCCCGCATCCACTGAGGGCCCTCAGCCGCCGGCATCGAGCGTGAGCTGCTCGCGGTGGAAGTCGAAGTGCCGGGTGGGATAGCGGTAGAGGTCCGCGAGGGTCATGAAGTCCTGGAAGAACGGGTCCCACCGCATCGGAAAGTGCATCCCGCGCGCCAGGTCGGCCTCGGACTCCCGCGCGAGCCGCCGCTCCAGCGAACCGGTGATCCGGTCGAACGCGACGCCCGTCCTTCGAGGGCCGAACACCCTCACCGCGCCGCACGGCCCGAGGTAGTTGATCACGTCGAACGGTCGCGTCCCCGCGTCGAGCAGGCGGGCGAAGGCCTTGCTCGCGCTCCGGGGCAGGCGGCTGAAGCCGCGCGCGAGGCCCAGCAGGACCCGGGTGACGAGGTAGCCGAAGAACATGTGCCACAGCAGCTGGCCGTTCGTCCACCGCGTGCCGTTGGTCGGGCGGGCGAGGAAGTCCGGCGCGGCATCGTCCAGGAGCGCGTGAAAGGTCCGTCGGGCCCGGTCGTACTCGTCGAGGACCGCCCGCCGGTCCAGCACAGGACGACCGTCTGCCATCACGCCGTCGCTCCCGTTCCCGGCCGTGGTCGCCGTGTGGGGATGATTCCCGCCCGAACGCGCCCTGGAACGCGGGACCTTCCGCCCGTCTCACGGGGTCATGAGGCTCCGAGCCGTTCGGCGATCGCCCGCGCCGCTTCGCGGGCCGGGCGTCCGACCCCGATGAGGGTGGCGGAGGCGGGGCCGGTCCAGTCGCCGTAGCCGAGGAGGTGGAGACGGGGCTCGCCCAGGGCCTGGGTGCCTGCCGTGGGGATGCGACCGCGGGGGCCGCGCAAGGCGAGCGGGGCCAGGTGGGAGAGGGCGGGGCGGAAGCCGGTGCACCAGATGATGACGTCAGCCTTGGTGGTCATGCTGTCGGGCCACTCGACGCCCGTCGCGGTGAGGCGGGTGAACATCGGCTGGGCCTTGAGGAGTCCGGCGTCGCGGGCGGCCCGGACGGGCGGGACGGCGACGATGTCGCCGAGGGAGGCGACGCCGCCGGTGTCGGTGCGGCCCTCGTCGAGGGCGCGGCGGCGTGCGGTGGCGTGGTCGAAGAGGGCGCGGCCGTCGATGTCGTCGGCGAGGTAGCGGGGTTCGCGCAGGGTGACCCAGGCCAGGTGCGTGTCGTACGCGAGGTCGGCGGCGATCTGCGCGCCGGAGTTGCCACCGCCCACGACGATCACGCGCTGCCCGGCGAAGTCGTGCGGGCCGCGGTACTCCACGGTGTGGAGCTGGGCGCCCCGGAACTCCGTACGGCCCGGGACGGCCGGGATGAAGGGGCGGGACCAGGTGCCGGTGGCGCTGATCACCGCACGGGCCCGCCACGTGCCGGAGTCGGTGTCGACCCGCAGGAACTCGCCGTCCCTGCGGACCGCTTCGACGCGGACCGGCCGTACGACGGGGAGCTCGTACCGCTGCTCGTAGTCACGGAGGTACGTGACGACGTGCGCCGCGTCCGGGTAGGTCTCGCCCGGCTGCGGCGGCATGAGGCGGCCGGGCAGGGAGGAGTACGCGGCGGGCGAGAAGAGGCGCAGGGAGTCCCAGGCGTGCTGCCAGGCGCCGCCCGGCGTCGGCTGCGCGTCGAGGAGGACGAAGTCCAGGCCCAGGCGGCGCAGGTGGTAGCCGGCGGCGAGCCCGGACTGGCCGCCGCCGATCACCACCACGTCCACCGGGGCGCTCATGAGCGGCCGCGTACGAAGACGACCGCGACCAGGGCCAGGCCCACGACCGTGCCGATGAGCTGCATGCCGATGAACGCGGGCACCGAGGCGGGGGCGATGCCCGCGAAGGTGTCGGTGAACGCGCGGCCGATCGTCACCGCCGGGTTCGCGAAGGACGTGGAGGAGGTGAACCAGTAGGCCGCCCCGATGTACGAGGCGACCGCGACGGGCGCGAAGCGGAGCCGGTCCGTACGGGCCAGGCCGAAGATCAGCAGGATCAGGCCGGCGGTCGCGACCACCTCGCCGAGGAGCAGGTTGCCGGCCGAGCGGTCGTGCGTGGACCACTGCACCAGCGGCTCGCCGAACATCGCGTCCGCGAGCACCGCGCCCGCGATTCCGCCGGCGATCTGCGCCGGGATGTACGCGGCCAGCTCTCGCCCGGTCACGCCGGTGCCGCCCTCGCGCCGGGTGGTCCACCATTCCGCCAGGCTGACCGCCGGGTTGAAGTGCGCGCCCGACACCGGCCCGAGGAGGGCGATCAGGACGCCGAGGCCGAAGACGGTGGCGATCGAGTTGGCGAGCAGCTGGAGCGCGACGTCGTCGGTGAGCCGCGTGGCCTGGATGCCGGAGCCGACCACGATCGCCACCAGGGCCGCGGTGCCGACCAGCTCGGCCGCGAGGCGGGGCGCGAGGGGACGGCTGGACGGGACGATGAGGGCGGGCGCCGTCTCCGGGAGCGTGGTCACGGGGTTCCTCTGCGGTGTGGTGGTCAGGGGCAGGAGCGTCTGATGTTCGCCTCGGAGGTGAGGCGCGCGAGCTGGGCCAGCGCGGCGAACTGGCCGGCCAGGGAATCGAGGACCTCGGGCTTCAGCCGGTAGTAGGTGAAGCGGCCGCACGGCTCCGTCTCCACGACTCCGGCCTCCCGCAGGACCTTCAGGTGGTTGGAGAGGTTGGTCTGCTTCGCTCCGGTCTCCTCGACCAGGTGCGTGGTGCACAGGGTCTCGCGGGCGAGCAGGGTCACGATCCGGAGCCTGAGCGGGTCGGCCAGGACCCGCATCAGCTCAGTGTCGACTGACGTCAGCATGGACTGATACTGTCACATCAGCGAGGGCTGATGCCAGCCCGGGCCGATGCCTGCCTGCCGTGAAGGAAGATCCGATGTCCGAGACCCCGCTCGCGTCCGTGCTGTTCGTCTGCGTCCACAACGCGGGGCGCTCCCAGATGGCCGCCGGGTTCCTCCGTCACCTGGCGGGCGACCGGGTCGAGGTGCGCTCCGCAGGCTCCCTCCCCGGTGATCGGGTCAACCCGTCCGCCGTGGCCGCGATGGCCGAGCTGGGCATCGACATCTCCGACCAGAAGCCGAAGGTCCTCACCACCGAGGCCGTCCAGGCCTCCGACTACGTCATCACCATGGGCTGCGGCGACGCCTGCCCGTACTTCCCCGGCAAGACCTACCTCGACTGGCAGCTCGACGACCCCGCCGGCCAGGGCGTCGAGGCCGTCCGCCCCATCCGCGACGAGATCAAGGGCCTCATCGAGGGCCTCGTCGCCGACATCGAAGCCGAGAAGGCGTGACCGGCACGGCAGGGACCGACCGGACCGACGGCATGCGCGACGTCGTCGGCGCCGAGTCCGCCCGATTCCCCGCGGTATCGGTCCTCCTCTGACGGTCCGCGTGTTGCTGTCCGGGGACATCGGTGCCGCGGCCGGCGGGGGTGTGGCCGCCGATGCCGGTGTGGGGCCGGTGGCAGGCCCGTTCGTCGAGCAGAGTGCGGTGGAAGCGTTCGACCTTGCCGTGACGGCACAGCGGGCCGGGTGAAGACGCCCGGTCTCGGCCAGCGGGGCATTACGGCGGGACACGAGGGCCTCCGGGTTCGGTGCAGATGTCGCGATCCACACCGACCCCGGAGGCCCTCACCCGTTCAAGAACCCGGCACCCGTGTCACCGACGTCCCCGGACAGCACATGCCGGGGGCGCGGGCCGGACGGTCGCGCCGGCAGGGGCCGTTACTTCGGCATCAGGACGGTGTCGATGATGTACACGTTGGCGTTGGCTGTCTTC